>PAHY01000038.1 GCA_002705055.1 Planctomycetota bacterium | reverse complement strand
GCGGCCACCGGCCACGCGGATCTCACGCGTGTCGGGGCCGTCCTTGATCCGCAGCGTCGCCTCCGCCTTTTGGTTGTTGTCAACCAGCACCACCAGGGCTGTGCCGTCTTGTCCAAGCACGTGGATCTCGCTGCCGCTCTGCGCCGCAAATGTGGGGCTCGCGGCGAGGCTCAGGAAAGCAGGTGTCAGGAGTGAAAGTTTCATGCGCAAAAGGGCGGCTCCAAGAAGCCGCTCCATCACTCTTCGGATGCCCGATTGGACCCCTGAAAGCATTTGCAACTTCCTTTTCCAAAAGGAGTTCGGATTGCTGACAGACGCAATCGACCGCGGCCCAGAATCGGGGCCGCGGTCGTAATCCTTTGCAGGGTCGAGGCTTATCGCGCTACTGCAGCGTGATCGTGGTCGGCGTCCCGGACTCGGGCTCTTCGATGGTGATCTCCCGGGAATTCGGCACGTGCGCAATGCTCATTCCTTGTGGAAGCCCCTCGCCCTCGGTGACGACGGTCGCGAAGACCGTCGCATCCGTCGTCCGCCGCACCACCAGGATCGCGTGCTTGCGGTTGGACGGGAAGCCGATCGCCTCGCCCAGGTAGACCGTCGTGCCCGGAGCGCCGAGCACCCGCACCGTGGTCGGGCCGGCGTCGGTCTGCACCGTCACCTCGAAGTCCTGGTCGGTCACCGCTTGGTGCATGTTCGACAGGAAGCTGTACGCGCCGCCATAGCCCAGGTCGTTGGCCGTCGGCGTCAGGCTCAGGCTGGTCGTGATCGCCCCTTCCAGGTGCAGCACGTAGTCGTAGGTGTGCTCCGCGGCACCCGTGACCTCGTACAGGTCCACCATGCGCTGGTTCGCCGTCGTCAGAACCAAGCGCTGCATGGTCGTGCCGGGGTAGGCCTGATCGGTGCGAACTTCGAGCAGCGTCGAGCCGAAGGAGCGATGGAAGCGCAGCAGGTCGGCCGAGCTGTCGAGCACGCTCTGGTCGAGGCCGTCACGCACCACCGTCGAGTGAGCCAGGGTGCGCTGGTACCAGCCGCGATACCAGGGATCGGTGTAGCCGTTGTGACCCGCCTCGCGGATCACCGGAGCACCGCCCACCCACAGCGACAGACCCAGCTTGTCGTAGTGCCCGTGGTCTCCGCCGTGCGGACCGTAGTCGACCATCGCCATGGTCTGCGTCGCCAGGGCACCGCTGCGCAGAGCTGCCACGCCCGGGACCTCCAGGTTGGTCGAGCCCGGCTCGTTCCAGCCGCCCTGCTGCACGTCCTTCAGGCCATAGATGATGCCCTCGACCGTGTTGCCCCGACCGTAGTTGATCAGCGGCGCGGCGACAGCCTGGTCGTTGTTAAAGACCGCGACCACCATCTCGTAGAGGTCCTTCACGTTGGTCGCCAGCGACTTGTAAGCCGTGTCGTTCAGCATCGGGAAGGAGCCGTCGGGCTGGATCACATCCAGCGGCGCCAGCATCATCTCACGCAGATCGGTGCTGTCGGCAGTGATGCCGGCGCGACGCATGGCCAGCATGGTCGGCAGCATGCCGCGCACGGCGAAGAAATGGTAGCCGAAGGAGCCTTCGAACCACACGTAGTCGGTGCTCTCCGCCTTGTCGAGCTGATCCAGCTGACCGTACTGCGCGTACAGCGCTTCGTGCGCCGCTTCGAAGTCGTCGACCTGCAGGGCCGCCAGGAAGACCGCAGAGTTCAGCCAGCATTGGATGTTGTGGTAGCCGTAGTCCACGCGCTTGCCGCGCAGCAGCTCCGCCGAAGGGCGCAGCAGCTGCTCCTTGACCGCCTCCTCCTCCGCCGCGTCGAGCACGCCGGCGCCGCGGATCAGGTCCATGCCGCGCGCCAAGTGGATCAGCCACCGGGCTTCATCCAGGGACTGACTGAGGACGCGCGAGGTCTGACGCGAATCGGTGCGTCCCTTCTTGTCGTTCAGCGGATAGGTGAGATAGAGATCGGCGTATGCCGTCAGGATGTCAGCTGTCCGCTGCGCATAGGCCGTGTCGCCGGTCAACGCGTAGGCGACGCCCATCTCAAAGGCTTCGATCGAGAGGTCGCGGTGCGCGATGCTGTTGTACGCGCCCAGAATCGCGGCGTACTGATCCGGGTCGGTGTTGCTCGGACCGTAGATATGACTGTCCACCGGGCACTGATGGTGATCGGCGTCGATCGTGTCGAGCGCGTCACCGTGATCCGGGCAGCGATAGCCGTTGCCGTCCAGTCCCTTGGTGGTCGGCACATGCAGAGTCTCGAGCAGCGCCTGGTCCATCTCGGTCTGCAGGGTGCCCAGGACCGCGCGCGCGCGACCGGGCGTCGCCATCCGCGTCTGCAGCGAGCTGATGTCGGTCTGGGTAAGCGCGAGCATCGAGTTGCCGGCCGGCAGGTCGAGCGGTTCGATGACATCGATCGTCTGCATCGCCAGCAGCGCGCCTTCGCCGTCGAAGGCCTCGACCGTCATCGTGCGCTCGGTCAGCGGCGCGCCGCGCCGCGGAATGCGGAAGTGCAGATCGGAGGTGCCCTCGGTGTCGAGCAGAACGGAGTCGCTCTGGTCGCCTTCACTGGCCACCAGCGTGACCGCGCCGCCGGCGGTCTCGACCGTCAGGTTGAGGCGCCCGCCGTCCTGTTCCCAGGACGAGACGCTGGCCGTGGCGCTGCCACCGCCCTCGCCGCCGCCTTCACCTTCACCGCCGCCCTCGCCTTCGCCAGAGCCGCCGCCTTCACCCGAGCCGCCGCCCTCGCCACCGGAGCCTTCGCCGCCGCCCTCGCCAGAACCGCCGCCGCTGCCGCCGCTTCCTTCTCCGGAGCCGCCGCCTTCCCCGCCGGAGCCCTCGCCCGAGCCTCCGCCTTCTCCGGAGCCGCCCGTGCCGCCTCCTTCTTCTCCCCCAGATCCGCCGGATCCGCCGCCGGATTCCTCACCGCCGCCGGATTCACCGCCGCTTCCGCCCCCGTTCTCTTCAGAACCGGGAGGAGAGCCGGCGCCCTGGCCACCGTTGCCGGAGGCCGGAGAGGATCCACCGCCCCCTCCACAAGACCCTAGGGCTGTTAAGGAGGGCAGAATCAGAAGAATGGCGAGGCGGGAAAGACGCATGGGAGGAGTCCGACGCGCCCTCATCGGAGCCGATTCACCCCGGGATGAGCGGGAATCCTCGTTTTCCGAGTTCCTGCCGAGCCCTGCGCCACCGCAAAAAAACCGGCGGGACGAGGGGGATAATCTCCCCTCGCCCCGCCAGGAATATCCCTTGTTCCGACGGATTCCCGGTCTGTCCTGTCCACAGAACCGAAAGCGGAGCCAAGGTTTACCCAACCTAGTCACCTTGCCAATGGCCGAGGCCGGCCCTCCCCCCGCGCTTTTCCGAGAAAAATCTCGGCAGCCGCGACACCCCCATCCGCCTCGCCCGGTGGGCGCAACCGCACTCAGGAAGCTGGATATCCTGTCCCGACTCGTCATGGGCCTCGCACTGCTTCTCCTCGCCCCACTGCTCCTCGCTCAGGAGCCCACGCCCGATTCGGTCGAAGCCGGTGTCGAAGCCCTCGAGCTGATGATTGAGGAACAGGCCGAGGACTATGAGATCGGCCAGGCGCTCATGGCGATGGCGCGGATGGACGACCCGGAGGCGGCCGAGGCCATCGCCGAGCTCGTCGAGGAGTTCAACGGCCAGCTGCGCGAAGCCGCCATCATCGCGCTCGGCAACTGCCTGCATGACAACAAGATCAGCCTGCTCGGCCGGATCGTCGAGAAGAGCCGCCAGCAGCCGGACCGCCTCGCGGCCGCGCGCACGCTGATCAAGTCGGAGGAAGGACGCGCCTGGCTGATCAAGCGCTTCAAGAAGCTGAAGGATGCGCCGGTCCAGGCCCTGCTAGTCAGCTCGCTGACCGGCGGCAAGGACGATGAGAAGCTCCTGGCCACCGCGCTGAAGTCGAAGAACCCGATGGTGCGTGGGCGGGCGCTGCAGAAGGCCGCCGAGCTCGACTACACCCCCGGCCGCAAGGCCGCGCTCAAGGGCTTGAGCGATGCCAACAACGCGGTCAAGCGCGCGGCGGCGGTGGCTGCGGCGAGTTACGGCGGCCAGGACGTCTTCGAGGAGCTGGTCAAGGAAGCCGAGGATGCCAAGGTGCCCGAGCTCCGCTCCGGTCTGTTGCGCGCTCTGAAGATGGCTTCGACCGCCGAGGAAGTCGGCGTGCTGGTGGAGGCGATGGGCAAGATTCGCCGCACCGAGGGCAAAGGCCTGGTCGCCCAGGCGCTGGTCACCTGCGGCGCCCGCCAGCCGGCGCTGGCCGGCCCCGCCTTCGTCGAGCTGCTGGAGGAGGAGAACGCGGGCCTGCGCCAGCTGGCGATCCGCGGCATCGAGACCACGGCCTACGAGCCCGCGCTTGGCGCGCTCATTCTGCTGCTCGAGCACGAGGACAGCCTGGTGCGCGCCGATGCCGTCCGCGCGCTCGGCAGCTTCCCGAGCCTCCCGGAAGAGCACGCGGCGACCATCGTCGCGCTGGCAAGCGCACCGGATGAAGCGCTGCGCTTCAACGCCACGATGGCGCTGCGTGCGCTGGCTCCCGAGCACGCGCTGCCGGCTCTGGACGCGGCGCTGCAGGATGAGAACTGGGCGATCCAGGATGTCGCCGTCGAGATCCTGGATGAGATGCGCTCGCTCCCGGCCGTGCTGCTGCTGGCCGAGCATATGCAGCGCGCGAGCGGCCTGGTGCGCATCGAAACCTACGAGCGGCTGAAGCTGCTGACCGGGCAGGACTTCGGCCCTTCCAAGGGCGCCTGGGAGGCCTGGATGCGCGACCGCCCCGCCGACTTCGAGCTGCCGACCGAGGTCGAGGCGCGTCAGATGCTGGCCGAGCTCGCGGCCCGCAAGGCGCAGAATGATCAGGGTTATGGCACGGCCGATTACCACGGCCTCGCCGTGCGCCCTGGCGGCACGCTGTTCATTCTCGACGTCAGCGGCTCGATGGGCTTCAACTACACGCCCGACGCCCAGCTCTTCCACAGCTTCTTCGTCAATGAACTCTGCGCGACGATCGAGCGTCTCACCGGGGATCACGAGTTCAACATCGTGGTGTTTTCGTCCAGCGCGCAGCCGTGGAAGAAGGAACTCGTCATGGCCGATGACGCCAACAAGGAGCAGGCCATCAAGTTCCTGAAGGCGCTGCGCCCCTGGGGCGGCACCAACCTCGCCGCTTCGATTCAGCAGGCGTTCTCGCTGGACGGCGTGCAGCAGGTCTACCTGATGACCGACGGCGACCCGACCGTGGGCATGACCTCGAAGAGCGCAATCGTGGACTGGGTCGTGGAGCAGAATCGCACCCGGCGTATTCGCTTCCACACCATCGTCGCCGGCGACGTCGACGGCAGCTTCCTGGGCGAACTCGCCCAGCTGAATGGCGGCAGCAGCGTGGATCTGCGCCCCAGCTTCCAGGAAGTCGAAGACGAAGAGGCGGAAGAGTAGGCCGCGCGCCTACCAGTGGTCGACCACGATGCCCTGCTTCTGGCAGAGTTCCTGCAGCACGGGCCGCAGCGGCGCCAGCGCTTCCGGGGGCATCGCCTTGATCAGCAGCTGACGGCGCACGCGACCGCGGACCCGTTCGACCGGCGGCGCGGCCGGCCCCAAGACCCCGCACTGCGGCGCAGCCACCTCGCGCAGCGCTTCGGCAGCCTGTTGCGCAAGCCGATCGACCGCGCGGACCTCGTCGGCTTCGCAGAGAACACGGACAGCCGCGGCAAAGGGCGGATAGCCGAACTCGCGCCGCTCGGCGAGCTCGCCGGCAGCGAAGCGCACGAAATCGTGCTGGGCCGCGTGACGAATGGCCGGGTGATCGGGCAGAAAAGTCTGCACGACCACTTTGCCGCCTCGATCACTGCGCCCGGCGCGCCCTGCCACCTGGGAGACCAGGTTGAAGCAACGCTCGGCGGCACGGAAATCCGGCTGGTGCAGCGCCGTGTCGGCGTTGAGCACCCCGACGACCGTGACATCCGGGAAGTCGAGCCCCTTTGCCACCATCTGCGTACCGAGCAGCACGTTGTACTCGCCGGCAGCAAAGGCGTTGAGCACCTCCTCATAGGACTCGCGCCGCAGCATGGTGTCGCGATCCATGCGCGCGATCCGCGCCTCGGGGAGCTGGCGCACCACGGCCTCTTCGGCGCGCTCGGTCCCGACGCCCACCAGCTGCACCTTCGTCGAGGAGCAGGCCTGGCAGCGCTGGGGCTGCTCCTGTTCGCGCAGGCAGAGATGGCAGAGCGCCCGCTTGCGCCACTTGTGGTAGGTGATCGGCACATCGCAGCTGGGGCAATGCACGACGGTGCCGCAGTCGCGGCAGTGCCACGCCGGCGCGTAGCCGCGGCGATTCAGGAACAGAATTGCCTTCTCTTCGCGCGCGAAGGCCTGTTCCAGCGCGGTACGCAAGGGCGCGGAAAGCACCAGCCAATGCCCCTTCTCCGGACTCTCGCTGCGCAGATCGACGACCTGGACCTTGGGCAGACGGCCGCCCGCGACGCGCTCGGGGAGTTCGAGCAGGCGGATGGAACGCTGCTCGCGCGCGGCATGCCACAGCTCGAGCGAGGGCGTGGCACTTCCCAGGACCGCGACGGCGCCCTCGAGGCGGGCACGCTCCAGGGCCACGTCGCGCGCGTGGTAGCGCGGCACGGACTCCTGCTTGAAGGAGCTCTCGTGCTCTTCGTCGACGATGATCAGCCCCAGCTCCGGCATCGGGGCAAACAGCGCCGAGCGCGCCCCCACCACCACGCGGACGCGCCCCGAACGAATCGCCTTCCATTGGTCGTGCCGCTCGGCGTCGGTCAGGCCCGAGTGAAGCACCGCGACCTCGCCGCAACGGGCGCGAAAGCGGGCCACCGTCTGCGGCGTGAGCGCGATCTCGGGAACCAGCACGATGCCGCCGCGCCCCTGCTCCAGACAGCGCTCGAGCGCGTGCAGGTAAACCTCGGTCTTGCCCGAGCCGGTGACGCCAAACAGCAGGAAGTGCTCCGCCGCCCGCCGATCGAGCGCCTCGCACAGCGCATCGACGCAGACCCGCTGCTGCTCGGTGAGCTGCGGGGGCTGATCGCGCAGAGTCTCCTGGAGAAAGGGCAGGCTGCTCTCTTCGACCTTGCTGAAGCGCACCCAACCGCGTTTCTGCAAGCTGTCGAGCGGTGATCGCGACAGCCCGGTGCGGTTCAGGAACTCGCGCAGCTCGACCGGCCCGCCGGCCTTCTGAAGATAGGCGATGGCTTTCTCCTGCTTGGGGAAGCGCTGCGCCAGCTCGTCGAGCGCCTCGGCCGAAGGCAGCTTCGCCCCGATCAGTTCGACTCGGGTCACGGTGCGCCGCGCGCGGCCCCGGCGCAGGGTGGCCGGCAGCATGGCCGCCAGCGCGTTGCCCCACGAGCAGAAGTTCTCGTCGGCGATCGTCCGGCCCAGGCGCAGCAGCGCCGGCGTGAGCAGCGGCGACTCGTCGAGCAGCGCCGTGATCGGTCGGACCCGCGCCGGGTCCACCCCCACCGGCGGATGCGGATCGATGCCGACCGCCACGCCCACGCGCTGGCGAGATCCGAACGGCACGCGCACGCGCGCCCCCGGTTCGACGGACAGGTCGGGCGGCGCCCAGTAGCTGAATTCGCGCCGCACCGGCGTGTCGAGCGCGACCCGCACGTACTTGCCTTCGGGGAGCCCAAACAGGCTCTGCTGCGCCGGCGCGCTGCTCATGCGGCGCATTGTAGGGCGACCCAGGCGAGGCGATACTCGTTGCCGATGTCCGGCCCAGCCGACGACCCGCGCACCCCCGTCACCCTGCTGACCGGCTGGTTGGGCGCGGGCAAGACCACGCTCCTCAACCGGGTCCTGGCCGAGCCCGGCGGCCGCCGTTTTGCGGTGCTCGTCAATGAGTTTGGCGAGATTGGTGTCGATGACCGCCTGGTGGTGCGCGCCGACGAGGACCTGGTCGAGCTCAATAACGGTTGCGTCTGCTGCACGGTGCGCGGCGACCTGGTGCGCACCCTGACCCGGCTGCGCCGCCGCCGACCGCCCTTCTTTCGTCGGCGCGAGTTTGACCATGTGCTGATCGAGACCACCGGCATCGCCGAGCCGGCGCCGCTCTTGCGGACCTTCCTGGTCGAGGCGGACATCGCGGTGTGTTATCGAGTCGAGGCCGTGGTGGGCCTGGCCGACGCGTTGAGCCTGGAGCGCGTCCTGGATGAGCCCAGCGCGGTGGAACAGCTGGCGCTGGCGGACCTGCTGCTGCTGAACAAGACCGACCTCTGCTCCCCTCAGCAGACGGATCAGGTCGCCCAGCGGTTACAGGAACTCAATCCCGCCGCACCGATCCTGCGCTGCCAGAACGCCGACGCCCCGATCGAGGAGATCCTGCGGGCGCGCACGCCGCGCGGGCTGGATGATCTGCAGCACAGAGAAGCTGCCGGCGCGGAGAGCAGCCATACCCAGCGGCTGGGCATCGAGGCGATCAGCCTGCGCAGCGAGCGCCCGCTCGACGCGATGAAGGTCCAGCTCTGGCTCGACGCCTGCGCCAAGATGCTGGAGGGCCGACTGATTCGCTACAAGGGCTTCCTCGACCTCGCCGGCGAGACGCGCCGCGGCATCCTGCAGGGCGTCTACGAGCTCTACACCGTGAGCTACGGCGAGGAATGGCAAGAAGACGAGCCCCGGGTCACGGAGCTCGTCTTCATTGGCAGGGATCTGGATGTCGACCTGCTGGAGCGCGGCATGCAGGCCTGCGCGGCCGACGTCTAGATCCAGAGGCTCGGACTACTCGCCCTGGTCCTCGTGATCGTGGTCGTGCTCGGCCTCGTAGCGGTCGTGGCAATGCTCGCACTCATCGCGCTCGCTCACGACAAAAATGCAGCTCGGCGTGAACAGCAGGAACAGGACAGCGGGGATCAGCTTCTTCTTCATGGCTTCTGGTCGGGGTCGGGGAGCTCGGCCAAAAGCGCGAGCAGGGATTCTTCGAGGTGCTCGCGCTGCCAATCGTTCAGCGGCGCGGCTTGCAAGAGGCTTTCGCGCGTGCGCGGCAAACGCTTGGCAATTTCTTCCAGATGACGGCGATGCATGAGCCGCTCTGAGGGCAGATTCAGCTCGTCAGCCATCGACTTGCGCCAGCCGCGCAGGGCCTCGTAGTTTTCGCGCCGGACCTTGCGGCGGCGGCGCTCGGCCGGATCGACCCGCTTGACCGGGATCTCGACCTCGACCCCTTTGGCCTTGCCGAGGGCGTCGAGGATGGCGTCGCCGTTGCGCTTGGCCTTGGGCCAGCCCACCCCCTTGCGCCCGGCCAGATCCCGCATATCGCGCGGCGGCCGCTGAGCCAGCTCGGCCAGAGTCTCGTTGGCCATGACCCGGAAGACCGGCTTGTCGATCTTCTGCGCCGTCTTCTCGCGCCAGACGAAGAGCTCCTTCAGCCGGGCCAGCTCCTCGCCGTTCATCTTGCGCGCCTGCTTCATCTTGCGCCAGCCTTCGTAGTTGGGCTCGCGTGGGGGCAGGATCTCGGCCTCGAGTCGGCGGAACTCGCCTTCGGCCGCAGCCATCATGTTCTGCTCCAGCAGCTCGGCGTGGAGTCGGCGGTAGAGATCCGGCAGATAGTGGGTGTCGGTGCGGGCGTAAGCAATCTGCGACTCGGTGAGCGGCCGCTTACCCCAGTCCGAACGCTGCTCCTTCTTGGAGACCTCCAGGCCGTAGCTCTCGGACAGGAGGTGGGCCAGCCCGGTGCGCTCGTACTGCAGCAGGGTCATCGCCACCTGCGTATCGAACAGCCCGCGCAGCTCGGCGCCTAGATCCTGCTTGAGCAGCATCAGGTCGTACTCGGCCGAGTGCAGCACGGTGATGAGCTCGGGGTCTTCCAGCAGCGGGTTGATCGCCTTCAGCTCATCTCCCAGCGCGATCGGGTCGACGACCCAATCGGTTTCGCCCACGGTCACCTGAAGCAGGCAGAGTCGCTCGCGATAGGCAAAGAAGGAGTTGCTCTCGCAGTCGATGCCGATCAGATCCGCCTGACGCCAAGCGTCGATGGCGTCCTGCAGCGCCCCGGGTGAATCCACGAAATGGACCGGGGGCCAGGAATTGGGGTCGGAGTGAGGTGCAGTCACGCGGGGCAGGGTGGAAATGGCAAGGCCTGCCCGGGGGACAGACCCAGGCAGGCGAACAGGATAGCGGCGCGGCTAGCGCAGGTAGATGTAGCAGGGCGTGGCGTAGGCCGCGCGCGGTGCACCGTTGACCTCGAGTTCGGTGCGATACCAGGAAGGGCCACTCTTAGGGATAGTCGTCGGCGTCTGCAGCAGCCCCTGGCCGGTCACGTTGGAATAGGTTGCGAGCAGCTCTTCATCGGAAGCGCCGACGGCGCCGCGGTAGACCCGCACCGTGGCGACATCCGTGCCCAGGTTGTAGTAGGAATCGACCGTGACCCCGTAGTTGGGCGGCACCTGCGAGCCGGCGACCACGAAGATGTCGCCCATCAGCAGCTCGCGGCCCGAGCTATCCGAGAGGTTGTTGTAAAGGAAGGGGCCGTTCGAGATGTAGCTGCGCCCGGCCTTCAGCCCGCCCAGCACGTTGGCGTCGTTCAGCGCGCCCTGGATGTAAGTGATCGTGGCGCCGAACTCGACCGCTTCGTCGTGCGTATCCGAGCCGGAGTAGGGGTAAGTGATCTTTCCTTCCAGCAGCCGGCTGATCCACCAGTTCTTGTGCACCACCGAAGCGGCGCCGGTCGAGACGTCGTAGTTCCAGATCTCGACGCCGCGGGTCTGGTTGGCTTCCATGCCCTTGAAGCGCGCGACCGAGTTGAACGAGATCGTGTCCCCGCCCGGGTGATTGGCGATCGCAAAGCCACCCTCGGCGTTGGTCTCGCTGACGTTGACATCCTGGTTGCGGATCGGGCCATCGCAGGCGCCCAGGAAGTAATCCTGTCCGCCGGGCTTGTCCGAAGTGATGCCGTGGCCGCCCATGTGTGCGATTCCGCGGAACAGCTGCCCGCCCAAGGCGCAGGTCGCGTCGAAGATGTCCGAGCCTTGCTGCGGGCCGTCTTCCTTGTTGGTCATCTCGGCACCGAGCAGCACCACGAAGTCCGGCAGGTCGAGGCTGGCCGCTTCGCTGGCGATGTTGGCGAACTCGGCCGAGCCCTGAATGCAGTAGCTGTGCGTGGTCGTGCTGAACCAGTCGTAGCCCAGCGCGCGGAACTGATCGCGCAGCTGCTGATTGGTGAAGGCGCCGGTCACGTTGAAGCTCTCGGCCGCGCAGTTGGGGCAGCCGAGCGTGGCCTGGTCCCGGCAGTTGTGCACGTGCAGGTCGCCGGCGACGAAGCCGCCGGGCAGGCTGGTGGAATAGCGCTGCTGCCAGACCGCGGGCGGCCCCAGGTGCGTGGGCAGCAGCTGCACGGTGTGGCTGTGCTGCACGCTCTGCAGCCGATTGCCCGCTTCGCTGTACAGCAGTTCGATGTCGAAGATGGCCTCGTCGCCCGGCTGCGCCGAAGCCGGGAAGAGCTCCGCCAGGTCGATGTGGAAAGTCAGGTTGCGCGCCTGCGCCATGCCGGCATCGCGCATCTCGTGAATCCGCCCCTCGATGTCGTGCGCCAGCTCGGCGATCTGCCCGCCATCCAGCTCCGGGATCTCGTCGACTTCCAGGAACATGCGATCACCGCGGCGGTGGCTGATGTCCAGCGGCAGCTGCTCGAGCAGGCGGTGAACGTCGAAAAGCGCCCCGCCATCCCCCACCAGGCGTTCGCCGTACAAGCTCACGCGGTCGAGTTCGCGTCCGTCCACGCCGCGCACGATGACTTCCTGGAGGTGAATCGAGCCTGCGCCGGCGTGATAGACCTGCACCTGCATCGGCACGCGATGCTCACGCTCGCGGATGTGGTGCATCAGCCCGAAGGGCAGCAGGTGCACCGGGCCCTCACCCAGGGTGCGGTCTGCCGATCCGGCATCGGCCGGCGACCAGGCCCAGCCGGCAAAGATGGCAGTGCCGGCCAACAAAATCAGGGGAGGAAGGCGCATGACTCTCCTATTCTGCCACAGGAAAATGCGCAGTCGCCTGCCTCTCTGGACGGGCTTGTTCGCCGCCCTATTCCTGGCCCAGCTCGGCTGGTGGGGTTTCGTGATCTGGCGCGCAGCCGATGAACTGCGTGATGCGCAGTACGCCGAGCTGCAGAACACGCTGCTGGCAGCCGAGTCGCGTCTGCCTGAAGGCGGCAGCCTCGACAGCCGCGAAGCCGCCTGGCAGCGGCTCGCCGCCGAGTATCCGCAGCTCGCCTTCAATCGCGAAGCCGGCCTGCAGATCAGCGCCGACGCCCTGCGCGCGATCGAGAGCCGCCGCGCCGGCACGCGGGTGATGGTGCTGTCCGAGTCGAGCCTGTTCGCGGTGCTCGCCCTGCTTGGCTTCGGCCTGCTGATCCGCACCTGGAAACGCGAGCGCTACCTGCTGCTGCAGCAGTCGAACTTCCTGCATGCTGTCACCCACGAGCTGCGTTCGCCGCTGCAGTCGTTGCGGCTCGCGGTCGAGACGATGCGCCGCAGGCCGGAGCGCCTGGAGCGCTACTCCGAACACATGCTCGCCGATCTCGATCGGCTGGGCGCGCTGGTCGACAATCTGCTGACCACCGGCCGGCTGGAGGCGGAGGCCTTTCGAGCCAAGATCGAACTCGGCGACCTCGTCACCGCGCTGCACGCGGAGCTGGACCGGATCGAACGCGCCCATCAGCTGCAGGCGGGTCGGGTCCAGCGCGAGTTCCCGAACACGTTGACGGCTCGCTTCGACCCCTCGACGCTCGAGCCGATCGTCCGCAACCTGGTCGAGAACGCGCTGAAGTACGGCGGCGATGCACCGATCCGCGTGCAGCTCGAGCAGGATGGCAGCGAGGCCGTGCTGGCCGTCGAGGACCAGGGTCGCGGGCTGGAAGCCAGCGAGATCCCCCACGTCTTCGAGCGCTTCTGGCGCGCCGGCGACGAACAGGTGCGGACGGCGCCGGGCACCGGTCTGGGCCTCTTCCTGGTCCAGGAACTGGCCCGTGCCCAGGGTGCCCGCACCCGCGTCTCCAGCCCCGGGCGCGGGCACGGCGCGCGCTTTGAGGTTCGCTGGGGCATGAGCTGACCCGAGCCTATGATGCGGTCATGACAGGAGCGCGGATTCTGGTCGTCGAAGACGAGGCGCGGATCGCCCATCTCGTCTGCGACAACCTCGAGGACGAGGGCTACCGCGTCGCGCTTGCCAGCGACGGCGAGGCGGCGCTGCGAGCGGCGCACGCCGGCGGCATTGAGCTGATCCTGCTGGATGTGATGCTGCCGCAGCTCGATGGCTTTGAGGTCTGCCGGCGCCTGCGCGCGGAGGGCGATCACACCCCGATCCTGTTCCTGACCGCGCGCGACCTGCCTCCGGATCGCGTCCGCGGCCTGATGGTCGGCGGCGACGACTACCTGGTGAAGCCCTTCCAGCTCGACGAGCTGCTGGCGCGCGTCCATGCCATCCTGCGTCGACGCGCCTGGAGCGGCCGCGCCCAGGCCAGCAAGGTCCGCATCGGCGGTGGCTGGGTCGACTTCGAGCGCGCCGAGGCCACCTGCGTGGATGGCAGCGTCGAGCCGCTCAATCGCAAAGAGCTGGGGATTCTCCGGCTCCTGGTTGAGGCCCATGGCGGCGTCGTGAGCCGCACGGACATCCTCGCCGAGGTCTGGGGCGACGAGGCCGACCCCACTCCTCGCACCGTCGACAACTTCGTGGTCCGGCTGCGCAAGCGCTTCGAACCGGACCCCGCCGAGCCGGTCTATCTGATGACCATGCGCGGCGTCGGCTACCGCCTGAAAGAAGTCGAGGCGGCCCCGGACGGGACCGCCTCCTAAGCCTGGCTGCGGGTGCGCCTACTGCACGATCGCGTGCAGCGCCTCCGATTTCACCGACGATCCGCCGGCAGCGACGGCCGCCTGGAATCCGAGGTAGCTCCCCACAAGCTCGGGACGGTTGGGCACGCGCACCTGGAGAGCAGCCTCGCCCAGCCGGTTCGCGTCCACGATGCCCATTCGATACACCGGCGCGATGAGGTCGAGCTTCAGGCCACCGAAGGGGCGCAATACCGGGCCGGCATCGCACTGGATCAGGCCACGATTGACGAAGAAGTAGACCTGATCTCCCGCTTGAGCCCCGGTCACCAGGAAGTCCGCTGGCCGTCCGATCTGCAGCGGCCCCACCGAAAGATCGATCGGCGGCTGCCCGTTGCAGCAGCAAAGGTCGTACTCAAAGAACCATCCCCAACCTTTGTTGAAGGGCGTACCGAATGCCCAGGCGGTCTCGGAAGCGATCACGTTGCCGTGTCGATCCAGCTTGACCACCGCGCAGTGGACCGCAAGGTAGAGGTGATCGCCGCACTGAGTTCCCAAGTCGGCGAGCGGGATCATCTCTACGTGCCGGCCTGCCGGCGGGTCGTAGTCGGTCTTGTAGGGGAACTGCCCGGGCGACGGGCGGCCGCCTCCGTTCAGAGGCACCGGGTCGAGTCCGGCATAAATGTGCACCTCCTCCAGCAGCCAACCATGCTCGGGCCGAATGCCAATCCGCAGGTGAGAACCCGAGTTGGTGACGTTCACTTCGCCCGCGGCGATGTGCTGCCCAGCGATCAGATCGGTCTCGAACTTGTCACAGTTCTGCGCCGACGCAAGCGGGGTCAACGCACCCAGGGAGGCAATGAGGGAAAGGAAGATGCTTTTCATGGCTCCCGAGGATTATCCCCCAGGAAGTGCCCCTCCAACCCACTTTCCGCCAATTTCGCGACAGATTCGAGCCTCAAAAGGCCCGGAAAAGGCTCAAAACAGGCCGTCTGAGGCCGATTTCTGGCGGTATACCAAAGGGACAGGAACCGGAATCCTGCCCCCTGGATGCCCGACAAAGGCCGGAACCTGTGCCGGAGGGCCCGCGTCCTCCCCTCAGACCACCCCCGCCGGCCCCCGGGCCGCGCGGCGGGCATTCCCCAGCATTCTCCTGACTCGAAAGATGAAACTCGCACGCCTGCTCACCGCGGCCTGCGCGACCATTGCTCTGGTCGGCACCACCCTCGCCTGCATTGAGGCGATGGATCTGAACAAGATGGTGTCCAAGACAGACATGGCCGTGCGTGGCACGATCACCGAAGTGCGGACCGAACGCTCCTTTATGGACAACAGCGATTGGCCGCGCATCTTCACCTATCTCACCATCGAGGGTGAGGATCTCTACACCGGCAAGCCCACCAGCGTCGAGATGGCGTTCATGGGCGGCACGCACGAAGGCGTGACCGAGGTGTGCTCGACCATGCCGGCCGCCGCGGATTACCGCATCGGCAACAAGGTCGTCGCTTTCTCGGGCAAGGTCGAAGGCTGGGGCAAGGTCGAGCGCGTGCTCTGGGCCGGCTACGGCGGGATCTACCGTGAAGTCGACTCGCGCAAGGGTGCCGTCGTGCTGGGCCGTGGCGAAGACTTCGCCATCGAGCGCAACATGACCATCGCCGAACTGAAGGCCGGCATCGCCCAGGCCGTCGAAGCCAAGCAGGAGGCCAAGCGATGAAAAAGTTCTCCCAGCTCAGCATCGGTGCGCTCGCGCTGTTCGGCGCGTCCAGCCTGATGATCACCGACGAGGCCGATTCCTACGCGACCCTCGGCTTCTCGCTCGGCACCGGCCAGCGTGACTTCCGTCTGAATAACAACTTCGCGGACGGCGCGGCCAACAACAACACCACCGCAGACCCGAACTGGCCCGGCTACGACGGCGCCGAGCTCGCGATCTGGAAGTCGGCCGCAGAATGGGGCTCCGACGCCTTCGGCGACGGCTCCGGCGACCCGACGCAGAATAAGATCGGTAACGGTGGAGCCAACTTCAACCCGGTCTGGAACGGCAACGCGCAAGGCCATGGAACCGGCCGCAATATCATCTCTGCCATCAACGGCAGTGGTGGCGGCGCGATCGCCTGGATGTACGGCGGCTCCAGCGGCTGGACCATCGAGTTCCTGGATGATGACTTCACCTTCTCGGACGGCCCCGGCTCGATCGGCGGCTCGCAGATGTGCATCCAGGCCATCAACACTCACGAGTACGGTCACGCCCTTGGCCTCGACCACTCGAACGTGCGTGGCGCCACCATGTGGCCCTCGGCGAGCTACGGCTCGACCGGCCCGCGCTCGATCAACAGCGATGACCAGGCCGGCGTGCAGGCGATCTACGGCGTCATGGATGCCAACATGCCGTACATCGATGACATCCAGGGTTCGACCGCCGCAGGTGGTACCGCGATCGTCATCGGTGGCAACTACACCGCCGACCGTTGCCGCATCTGGTTCAACTCGGACGTCCTGAACAACCAGCAGTCGGGTGGCGAGCCGTACAAGCTCGGCAGCCTCACTTCGACCAACGGTGGTACGCAGATCTCCTTCACCGTTCCTACGAGCGGCATCGAAACCGGCGGCATCCACGTCAAGCTGGATGGTGGCGGTGAGTCGCTTTCGGAAGGTCACCCCTTCGAACTGGGCTCCAGCCCGTGGAACAAGCTCAACCTCACCGGTCCGACCTCGGCCAACGCCGGCACGACCGTGAACTACAGCTTCACCAACGCGACCAACAACGTGCCTTACAAGGTGTTCTACAGCTTCTCGAATGCGGGCACGACCGTGAACGGTCACGAGTTTGACATCGGCAGCCCGGCGACTGAGTTCGCTGCGGGCAACACCGGTGCGGGCGGTTCTGGCTCGGCTTCGGCCTTCCTGCCGGCGGGCGCCTCGGGCGTCACTGCGTACATCGAAGCAGTCACCATCCTCGGTGGCGGCGCCTTCGAAGACTCCAACATGATTACCCTGGTGGTCAACTAGGACTCGACGCAACTGCAACGCGGGAATCGACTTCGGTCGGTTCCCGCGTTCTTGTTTGGGCTCGCCTCAAGAGCCGCAGCGGAGCCGGCCGATGGACCCCCATGGCCTCTTCCTCCGCGACTCTGGCTGACGCCCGGCGCCTGTGCGCCGAAGGCCGCTTCCACGCGGCCGCCAGTGTGCTGCTGGATGCCTTCCGCGTGCAGCCCGAAGACTCCGAGATCCTGCGTGAGCTGGGAGTGACGATGCGCGCATCCGGCGATCTGGAGAGCGCGATCGACTACCTGCAGCGCGCCCACAACGCCGAGCCGACGGACGCACGCACGGTGGCCGAGCTGGTGCTCAGCTACCACGCCGCCGATCAGCATGACGCCGCCAGCCGGGTCCTGGTGCGCAGCCTCGAACGTGGCCTGCGCAGCGAAGAGCTCGCCGTGCACCTGCGCGCCGCCGCCTAGGCGAGGTCTTCCGACGCGACGCTAGGATCGATCCTCGTGATCGAACCCGTCCCGCAGCCCTCGGAGCCCCCCGCCGAGGACAAGTCCGCGCCGCGCACCGAGCCCGTCGTGCTCGAGGATCTGGCTGCGCTGATTCGGCTGCCGATGCTGTTCGAGAAGCTGGACCGCGTGCTGCTCGAAGTCCAGCGGCAGTACCAGCCGCCCGAGGGCTATCCCTTCCAGCTGCTTGGCCACCGCCCCGGCGACGGCGTGCGCGAGTACGGCCTGTCCTGGGCCGACGAAGCGCGCACCCTGCGCGTGTTTGCGGGCATGAGCTGGGGCGCCGAAGGGCATGACCCGATCTGGGAAGTACGGGTCGAGGCGCTGCCCTCGCTCGACGCCGAGCGGATCCGAGCCGGCGGCTTCCATCGCATCGCGGCCAAGCGCGCCGAGACGCGCTTCTCGGACTGGGACCGCTTCTGGCACGAAGACGACCCGAAGAGCTGGCTGCTGTTCGGCGCGAGCGCCTCCTGCACCCGCTTCTTCGAAGAGGAAAACCCCGACTCGACGGCCGCGAACTACCTGGCCTCGGCGCTGTACGCTCTGCAGTCGAGCGGCGCCCTGCAGGCCGTGCTGGCCCTCGCCACCCAGGAATGAGCATTCGTCCCCCCGTCTGTCCGCACTGCGGCTACGAGATCGGCGCTTACGCCGAAGCTCTGGAAGCCCTCGAGGCCGGCGCCCTCTGCCTGCTGTGCGGCGGCAAGCTCGACGAGGAGCAGCTCCGCGCGGCCGTCGATGGCTGGAAGGACGGCGCGATCCTCGACGAGGGCGAACAGCGGGCCGAGACCGAGGGGGCCTATCTGGACGAGGAGGAGGAGCTGCTCGAGGGCAGCCCGGACTTCGGCGACGAGGGCGAAGACGAAGAAGACCCGGTGATCTGATTGCCAATTCGGCAGAGCGGCTGCCGAACTCGGTGATTACGATGCTCAGAGCTTGTTTCTAGCCGGATCCGACTTGGCACGGACTTTGCCTCTAGGAAGCGGGAATTCCGTCATGGCCTTCCGCATCCTCGTTGCCGACGATCAGGACGACTGCCGCCAGGCCGTCGTGCGATGCCTGCATCTGCCCGGCCTCGAAGTGCGCACGGCCGCCGACGGCTCTGAGGCGCTGCGCCTCCTGCTCGCCAAACGCTTCGACCTCACCGTGCTCGACGTCCACATGCCGACGCTCACGGGGATCCAGGTCCTGGCGGCGCTCCAGCAGGCAGGCCATCGCGTTCCCTCCATCCTGATGACGGGCCATCCCAGCACGGCCATCGAGACCGCAGCCCTCGAGCTCGGCGCCTCGACCATCCTGCGCAAACCCGTCCCGACCGAGGTCCTCCGGATCATGGTCGAAAAGATCATTCGCGAAGTTCAACCCTGATCCCAGATCGAAGCAAACCCATGGCCAAGACCGCCAAGAAAGTCGCCATTCAACCTCTCGGGGACAAAGTCCTCGTTCAGCGCGTGCAAGCTGCCGACGTCTCCGCCGGCGGCATCGTGCTGCCGGATTCCGCCAAGGAAAAGCCGGCCGAAGGCACCATCGTCGCCCTCGGTGAAGGCCGCCTCCTCGCCGACGGCAAGCGCACCGAGTTCACCGTCAAGAAGGGCGACCACGTCCTGTTCACCTCCTACGCCGGCACCGACGTCGAGTGGGACGGCCAGGAGTACCTCATCATGTCCGAGGACGACATCCTCGGCGTCATCGGTTAAACCCCGAGCCTCACAACCCAGCACAGAATCATGGCTGTTAAGAAGATTGCCTTCGACCAAGAGGCTCGCGAGCACATCCGTCAGGGTGTCAAGAAGCTCGCCGCTGCCGTCAAGGTCACCCTCGGCCCGCGCGGCCGCAACGTCATCATCGAGAAGTCCTTCGGCACCCCGACCGTGACCAAGGACGGCGTCTCGGTGGCTCGCGAGATCGAGCTCGAAAACAAGTACGAGAACATCGGCGCGCAGCTGGTCCGCCAGGTCAGCTCGAAGACCGCCGACGTCGCCGGCGATGGCACCACCACCGCCACCGTGCTCGCCGAGTCGATCTTTGAGGAAGGCCTGCGCAACGTCACGGCCGGCGCCAACCCGGTCGAGCTGAAGCGCGGCGTCGAAGCCGCGGTCGACGCGGTCGTCGAGTACCTCAAGAAGCAGTCGAAGACCGTCAAGGGCGCGACTGAGATCGAGCAGGTCGGCACCGTCGCCGCCAACAACGACGCCGAGATCGGCAAGAAGCTCGCCGAGGCCTTCGAGAAGGTCGGCAAGGATGGCGTCATCACCGTCGAAGAGGGTCGCTCGCTCGACACCGAGATCGACTGGGTCGAGGGCATGCAGTTCGACAAGGGCTACCTGTCGCCGCACTTCGCCACCAACCCGGAGACTCTCGAGTGCGAACTCGAGAACCCCTTCATCCTGATCTTCGAGAAGAAGATCTCCAGCATCCGCGACATGCTCCCGCTCCTCGAGCAGGTGGCGCAGAGCGGCAAGCCGCTGCTGATCATCGCCGAGGATGTCGAAGGCGAAGCGCTGGCCACCCTGGTGGTCAACCGCCTGCGCGGCATCTTCAAGTGCGCCGCCGTCAAGGCGCCGGGCTTCGGTGATCGTCGCAAGGCGATGATGGAAGACATCGCGATCCTCACCGGAGGCACCGCGATGATGGAAGACCTGGGCCACAAGCTCGAGAACGCTTCGCAGGAAGTGCTCGGCACCGCCAAGCGGGTCATCATCACCAAGGACGACACCACCATCATCGAAGGCGGCGGCAAGAAGAAGGACATCCAGGCTCGGATGGACCAGATTCGCGCCGAGGTCGAGCGCACCTCCTCGGACTACGACAAGGAGAAGCTGCTCGAGCGTCTGGCCAAGCTGGCCGGCGGCGTGGCGGTGCTCAACGTGGGCGCTGCGACCGAAGCCGAGATGAAGGAGAAGAAGGACCGCGTCGACGACGCGCTGGCCGCAGTGCGCGCTGCTTCCGAAGAGGGCATCCTGCCCGGCGGTGGCACCTCGCTGATCCGCGCCCAGGCCGTGATCGACAAGCTCGACCTCGAAGGCGACGCCAAGTTCGGTGCACAGATCGTGCGCCGCGCTCTGGAAGCGCCGCTGCGTCAGCTGGCCGCCAACGGTGGCTTTGACGGTGCGGTCGTGGTCGAGAAGGTCCGCGCCGAGCGCGGCTTCGCCAAGGGCTACAACGCTGCCACCAACGAGATCGTCGACCTGATCGCGGCCGGCATCATCGACCCGACCAAGGTCGTGCGCACCGCGCTGCAGAACGCCGCTTCGGTCTCGACCCTGCTGCTCACCACCGAGGCCGTGGTCTCGGAAGTGCCCGAGCCGGCTCCCGCCATGCCTCCGGGCGGCGGCGACCCGATGGGTGGCATGGGTGGCATGGGTGGCATGGGCGGTTTCTAAGCCCGATCACAAGCCAGGCGCGACATCCTCGCGCCACACTCCAAACCGGGGCCAGAGCGATCTGGTCCCGGTTTCTCATTGACCAGTCCCACTCACCCAGCCACCAAACTATTCGTGAGAAAATATATTATCAATAGTACAATGGCCGATAGGGGAGTTCCATGACCGAAGACCAGCCGCGCGATCTTGTTGTCCAGAAAGGTGATACGCGATTGCTCTCGCGGGAGCAGTTTCAAAGGCTTGCCGATGTGCCGGCCGTCTTCGTCTGGCTCGCCAACATCGACAATCCGAACACCAGGCGGGCCTACGAGAGCGATGTGGAGGCCTTT
>PAHY01000037.1 GCA_002705055.1 Planctomycetota bacterium | reverse complement strand
CTACGTCCGCGGCGTGACCGTCAAAACGAGAACGACCCCTGCCCAATCGGCAGGGGTCTGTGATCAGCGGTGGCAGCTGAAAGCGGTCCTGAGGTGGCGCTGGCCGCTGCGGATGATGCAGCCATGAGCCCACTCAAGGGGGTCAGACTCCTAACACGTGAGCGTGAAGAGAGTGCGCGCCGCCTGATTCGCCCGAATCTGCTGCGCGCGCTCTTCGTATCCGGGCGCGCCCATCAGCGCGAGCGCCGCGACCTTGCCCGCCTCGACGCCGGGCTGATCGAAGGGATCAATCCCGAGTAGGCCGCCGGCGTAGGCCGTCGCGGCCTCGAGGAACAGGAAGTACTGGCCGACGTGGAAGGCGTCGAGCTTGCACAGCTCGATCGTGCAGACCGGGCGCCCGGCTTCCAGCAGCGCCACTTCCGTGCCCTGCCGCTCGGCTTCCATCAGCTCGTCCAGCCGACGGCCCGCCAAGTGCGAGAACGCGGGCGATTCCACGAAGGGCTCGGGCACCGTCAGTTCGCGGCCGAACTTGCCGAGCTTGAGCAGGGTGTAGACCTTGTCGTCTGGGCCCTCGACGTAGAGCTGGCATTGCGAGTGCTGGTCGGTCGGGCCGACCGCGCGCACGGGCGTGGGGCCGACGTGCACCTCGGCGCCGGATAGGTCGACCCGCTTGCCGAGCGACTCGGCCCAGAGCTGGGCGTACCAGTCGGCCAGCAGCCGCGCGCGCTGGCTGTACGGGAAGTGCACGTGGATCGGCTTGCCGCGCTCCATGTAGAGCACGTGTGCCAGCGCGTAGGCCAGCGCCGCATCGGCCGTCGGCTCGGCGGCATCGAGCTTCTGATCGACGCGCGCGGCGCCTTCGAGCAGCGACTGCGTGTCCATGCCGGCGAGTTCGGCCGGGAACAGCCCCACCGAGGTCAGCACCGAGAAGCGCCCCCCCACTCCGGGCGGCACCGTGAGGGTGGTGAAGCCCAGCTCATCGGCAATCTTGCGGAAGTGACCGCTGGCCGGATCGGTGGTGATCGTGAAGCGCTTGCGGGCCTCTTCGTCCGAGCCCACCGCCTGACGGATCGCGTCGTAGAAGACCAGGAACTCGGCCGAGGTCTCGATCGTCCCGCCCGACTTCGAGATGACGTTGACGTGGGTCCGCTCGAGCGGCAGATGCTCAAGCAGCGCGCCCAGCCAATCCGGGTCGACGCTGTCCGGCACGAACACGCGCGGGCGCCCCGCGGCCGGCTGCGATTCCTGGTAGAGCGGGGCCAGCGCCGAGAGCAGCGCCTGCGCACCCAGCGCCGAGCCGCCGATCCCCAGCACCACCAGCGCCTCCGGGGCCTGCTCCTCCAGCACCTCCTTCGCGCGCGCCTGACACTCGTCGAGGAAGTCGCTGCGGCCGCCGAGGCCGCGCCATTCGGGCTTGGCGGCGAGGTGCGCTTCGCGGGCCGCGATCGCGCGCGGCAGAGCCGCATCAAATTCGTCGCGGGTCAGACGGCCGTCGCTGCCGTCGCCAAACAAACCGGTCAGGTCGAGATGGAGTGCCATGGTCGCATGCTGCCCCGGCCTAGAGGCGGCGGCCGAACAGCCGCAGCAGAAGCTGGGCGAGTCCGACGATGCTCGTCACCGCGGCGGCCAGGTAGGTCAGCGCCGCTGATGATAGGACCGAGCGCACCCCGATTTCCTCCTCGGGGGTCTCGAGCAGGCCGCCGCGCTTCAGCGACTGCACCGCGCGGCGTGAGGCATCCAGCTCGACCGGCAGGGTGACCAGCTGAAAGACCACGACCATCGCGAACAGGCCCAGCCCGAGGCCGGTTAGCGGCAGCGAGCGCATGCCCACCCCGGCGATCGCCACCGGCAGGCCGATCATGCCCCCAGCCCGGGCCAGCGGCACGCTGAGGCTGCGCAGGCCGAGCGGCCAGTAGCCGGCCGCGTGCTGCAGCGCGTGCCCGGCCTCGTGAGCCGCCACCCCGACCGCGGTCAGGTCCCGGCCGTCGTGCACCGGCTGTGACAGCCGCAGGACCCGCTCTCGTGGATCGTAATGGTCGCTCAGGTCGCCGCCGGCCGCCCGCTCGACCCGCACCTCATCGATCTGCGCCGCCCGCAGCAGGTACTCCGCCACCTCGCGGCCGCTGAGGCCGGCCCGGGCCGGCACCTCGCGATAGCGCTGCACGGCACCCTTCACCGTCCGCTGCGCGTAGGCAGCGAGGGCCAGGGAGCCCAGCACGAGGACGGCGACGAGAGCAGGAAGCATCTTTTGACGGAGGTTTGACACTTTGGGCGGCTCTGAAACCCGTCTCAAGCGCTGAGCCGCCCCGAACAGGGGTATCCTAGAGGGCTCCCCACCGCGAACCTCCAGATGCACAAAAAGCAAAAAGGCCAGATCCCGCTGCCGTTCCTGCTCCTCGGCTTGCTGGTCCTGGCAGCCGTCGCGGCTGTCTTCCTCGCCGACCCGGGCGCCCAGCCCGCGCCGGGCCCTCAACCCGACCCGACTCCCCAGGTCGAGGAAGAGGACAACCCGCGCGAGGTGATCGAGGTCGCCGGCACCGAACAGCGCACCGAGGCGCGCACCCCCGATCCGGACCGCGTCCTGACCGACACCTCCGGCGACGGCCGCCCGATCGGCGCCGCGATCCGCGGCTCAGTGGTCGACTATGCGGGCAAGCCGGTGGCGGACGCGCGCATCGTCCTGACCGAGAACCTGTTCGATCAGAACCCCTTCGGTGGCCCGGCGGCCCGCCAGGGCGCGCGCTTCAGCGCCACCACCGACGCCGAGGGCGTCTACCGCTTCCTGCGCCTGCCGGTCGGGGTCGAGTTTGCGATGTGGGTCATGCACGAGCAGCACGCCCCGCGGGAGGGCTTCCCGGTGCGTTCGCTGGCCGGCGAAGAGCAGGAGCTGCAGCCGATCGTGCTCGACGAGGGCTATCGGATCGAGGGCTTCGTCCGGGACGAGGCGGGCAACCCGCTGCAGGGCGCGCTGGTGACGGTGCGCCTCGCCCAGGTTCTGAATCTGATGGAGACCGAAGATCAGATCGCCGAGGAATATGACCTGGGCCGTCTGCGCGAAGTCGAGGCCGACGCCAACGGCGCGTTCGCCTTCAACTACCTCGCCGAGGGCATCTACCAGCTCGAGGCCAGCCTCGAGGACTTCGGCACCGGCGTCGAGAACGCGATCACCTGCATGGGCGAGGACAAGATCCAGGTCCGCGAGCTGGTGCTGGGTACCGAGCATCGGCTGGCTGGCATCGTCCGCGACGAAGAGGGGCTGCCGGTACCGAACGCCACCGTCGCGGCGGCGCGCACCCGCCCGCGTCCGATCTACCAGGAAGAAGGCACCACCGACGAGAACGGCGCCTTCGAGCTGCGCGGCCTGCCGGCCGGCGGCTATGGCATCTCGGTGATCGCCGAAGGTTACGCCTCGGCGCGGATGAGCCACGTCCAGAGCAACCGCACCGACCTCGAGTTTGTGATGCGTCGGAAGGCAGGCGTCACCGGCCGCGTGACGCGCCCGGATGGCACCCCGATCACGCAGTACTCGCTGGAGCTGTTCCGGGTCAATCAGGGCACCGCGCAGTACGGCATGACCAACCGCACGGTGCAGGTCCAGAACCCCGATGGGGTCTACCTGTTCCCGGATCTCGATCGCGGCAGCTACGTGGTCCTGGTGCGCGCCGATGGCTACGCCCCCACCTACTCGCCTGGCTTCTACGTGGAGCGCGATCTGGTGCGCGACGTCAACGTGCAGGTGGATGCCGGCGGTGTGCTGCGCGGGGTCGTGCTCGACCCGAACGACAAGCCGCTGCCGGGCGCTCTGGTGACCCTGCGCGGCCGTGACTACAACGTCTGGCACCAGCACTCGCTGTTCGGCGGAGCCGTCGGCGACCCGAACAACGTGCCGGCCGTCGAAGCGCGCACCGATTCCAAGGGTCGCTTTGAGCTGCGCGATGCCTTCCCGGGCGATCACCAGCTCGAGGTCAAGCACGCCAACTACCTCACGCTGTACGTCGGCGCCTATGTGCAGACCGACCGCGTGACCCAGATCGGTGAGATCGTCATGCGCCCGGGCTCCTCGATTGAGGGGGTCGTCACGGTGCGCGGCGGCGGCGCGGCGGCCGGCGCGTCGGTTTACCTCACCCTGAAAGACGAGAACGCCGGCTTCTTCAACAAGAAGATCATCGCCGACGCGCGCGGCCGCTACCGTTTCGATGGCCTGCAACCGGGTACCTACGAGGTGTCCGCAGTCCGCGAGGATTCCAACGCCTTCTTCTTCCCCGGCTCGTCGCCCGGAAGCACGCAGGACGTCCTGATCCAGCGTGAGGCCGAGAATCGTCAGGTCGATCTGATCGTTCCGCCCAAGGAATGATCCCGCGCCGGGCGCGCGCTCGGCTCCGCGCCGAGAAGCGCGCCAACGCACCCTCAGGCCGCGCGTAGGCGCGGCATGCTGTCCCTCCTTCTACTGCTCGCGCCGGCTTCCCCCGCCCAGGCGCAAGATGCCTCGGCCATTCGCGCCCAGGATCTCCAGGCTCACATCTCCTTCCTCGCCAGCGACCTCCTCGAAGGGCGCGGTTCGGGCACACGCGGTTCGATGATCGCCTCGCAGTACGTGGCGCAGCACTGGCAGCGCCTGGGCCTGAAGCCGGCCAACGAGGGCAGCTACTTCCACCACTTCGAGCTGCGCGGCTCCGACGGCGAACCCGAGGTCGGCCGCAACACCTGCGCCATCCTGCCGGGCACCGACCCGAGCGTCGCCGATCAGTACATCGTGATCGGCGCCCACCACGACCACGCCGGCCTGGGCGATCCGATTCGCGGCGCCATGGGCTTCCCCGGCGAGGTGCACAACGGCGCCGATGACAACGCTTCGGGCACCAGCGGCGCGCTCGAGCTGGCCGAGTACTTTGCCAGCAACCCGCTGCGCCACCCGATCCTGTTCTACACCTTCGACGCCGAGGAACGGGGGCTGCTCGGCTCGGCCGCGCTGGTGCGCGACAAGGTCATCGACCCGGAGCAGATGCTGTTCATGCTCAACCTCGACATGATCGGCCGCCTCACGGACGACTACCTGTTCGTCGGAGGCCTGGGCACCGCCGAAGAGCTCGATGGCCTGCTCAAGCCGATCTTCGACGCCACCGAAGGCTTCGATTTCGAGTTCCATCCCGGCGGCGAAGCCCCCAGCGACAACACCAACTTCTATCGGGCCGGGGTTCCCGCGATGTTCTTCTTCACCCACATCCACCTCGACTATCACCTGCCCGAGGACGATGTGGAGAAGATCAATTTCGCCGGCCAGGTGCGCATCCTGCAGCTGGCCACCCGCGTGCTCGCCAAGATCGACACGCTGGATGCGCTGAGCTTCGTGCAGCAGACCCGCGAAGAAGCCGCCGGAATGCCCGGCGACTTCAATGAGCGCATGATGAACCACATGCGCAACATCGCCGAGCGCAGCCAGAAGCGCGGGCGACTGGGCATCCGCCCCGGCGACCCCACCAACAACGGCATCACGATCGACTCCGTGACCGAGGGCAGCGCGGCGGCCGAGTCCGGCCTGCAGGGTGGCGATGTCCTGATCTCGATCGACGGCATCCGTACCGTGGATCGCAACAGCCTGCGCCGAGCGCTGGCTGCCAAGTTCAAGGGCAGCGAGATTGAGCTGGTCATCGTCCGCGATGGCGAGCGCATGCGGATCGCTGCCACGATGAAGTAGTCCGGACCACACCGGGCTCGCGCACCCCATTCATGAAGCGCCCTCTCCTCCTCCTGCTCGCCTTGGCGGCGTTGATCGTCGCCGTGATCTTCCTGTTCCCCAACGAGGAGGGGGCGCCGCTTGAGCCGCTGACCGAGCCCCCGGTCGAACGCGTCGACGAGCCACCCCGCTCGCTCGCCGAGATCGAGGCGCAGACCGAACAGCTGCGCGAGTTTGCCGCCAGCCTGGGCGGCGATCTGCAGAGCGGCGCGCTGCGCGCCGAGATGGTGGCGACCGGGGCCGCTTCCCTGCGCGCGGTCGACCCCGCCGGCGAGCCGGTCGCGCCCGCGCTCTTTCTGCTGCGCAACCGCGACCACAGGATTGAGTGGATCGAAGCGCCCTCCGGCGAGCTGCGCTTCGCCGATCTCAGCGGCGTCCGCGCGGCGGCCGCGTTTGCACAGGGCCACTGGTCCAGCCCGGTCGCGATCGACTTCGATGCCGGCAGCAGCAAGCTGGATCGCGTGGAGCTGCGCGTGGACCAGGCTGCCGCGCGGCTCGAGCTGGCGATTGATCTTAAGGGGCGCGGGCCGGCCGCGGACGCGCGCTGCCTGTACTCCTATCGCAACGAGCGCCCCAGCCAGACCTTCGAGGACGTCTTCCTGGGTGCGGAAGAGGTCGAGGAGATCGAAGCTTGGGTGGACGAGAGCGGCCTGGGTATGGATGGCGGCCTGTTCATGGATGCCTTCCGCGTCAGCGACCCGAAGGACGCGCGCTCGCACGCCCAGGCCGGCGTCCTGGTGCTGCGCGATCTGCCGCCGAGTCACTACGCGCTGCGCTGCTTCAGCCCGACCGGCGTCGAGCAGACCGAGTTCGTCACCCTGGAGCCTGGCCAGACCCTGCAGCACCGCATCGAACTGATCGAGGGTGGTTTTGTGGTCGGTCAGGTGGAAGGTCCGCCGGATACCGCGCTGGTTCAGCCCCGGGTCGGCTCGGTGGCGCTCAACGAGGCTTTCGCCGAGCTCGTCGGCGAGCGTCAGCTGCTGCAGCGACTGGAATGGAGCACGGTCGATGGGCGTCAGCTTGCCGCTCCCGACGACGCGGGGCGTTATCGCCTGGGTCCGCTCGCGCCCGGCCGCGTTCTGGTGATGGGAACGGCCGAGGGCATGCTGCCCGCGCGCGCCGGCGAGGTCGAGATCCGCGCCGGCCTTGAGAGCCAGGCCCCCACCTTGAAGCTGCGCGCCGGTCACGCGCTGGCGGCGCTCGTTCGCGACGACGAAACCGGCGAAGTCCTGACCGAGGCCACGGTCCTGTGGCGCCTCAACAGCGAGTCGATCTTCGAGCTGAACGCAACCTGGACCGGCACCGAAGAGCGCGACGGCGCCGGCCGCCACGTGCTGCGCAACCTGCCCTTCCAGCCAATCGTCATCGAGGCGCGCGCTGAGGGCTATGCCGTCAGTCGCCAGGAGTACCTCGTGCCGGAGGCCAACTGGTCGGCGCCGGAAGAGCTGCCCGAGATCGAGTTCCGACTCGAAACCGGCCGCGTGCTCACCGGCCAGGTCGTCGACCCCAGCGGGCTTCCCGTCGCGGATGCCCAGGTGCGGGTCACCGACGCCGACGAGCCCTTCAACGCAGCGCTGCTGTTTGGGCTGGGCGGCGGCGGCTTCGACAGTACCCGGACGGATTCGGGGGGGCGCTTCCGCGTCGAGCACTTGCCGGCCGGCAACTACGTCGCCTACGCCCAGGACGAGACCCACGCCCCCGGCAAGTCGGAGGCCATCGACCTGACCGAGCTGCCGCAGGCCGAAGTCCAGGTCCAGCTCCAGGCCGCCGGCAGTCTGCTGGTGCGCTACATCGGCGAGGACGGGCAGCCGGAAGCCGGGCAGATCGTCATCACCACGCATCTCGGCCTGCTTCGCCCTTCGCAAACCACCACCGATGAGAACGGCGAGGCCCGCTTCGAGCGGCTGGCGGCGGGCGATTACAACCTGCAGTCGATCGCCGGCGGCAACTCGCCGCAGGACTTCGCCTCGGGCGAGTTCTCGCTGGGCCTGACTTACTTCCGCCTGCTCGCGGGCGAGGACAAGGTCCTCGAGATCGGCCCTGGTCTGGCCGACGCCGATCTCAGCGGCCGCCTGACCGAAGGCGGGCAGCCGGTGGCGGGTGCTTCGGTCACGATCTTGGGCGGCGGGCAGGTCAAGGCGACCCGCACCGACGCCAGCGGGGCCTACTCCTTCGAGAAGCTGGTGCCGCAGACCTACACCTTCCTGATCGGCATGGGTCAGGCGACCTCCCACGCGGTCGAGGTCGCGGTCGAATCGGGTGACAACCAGCTCGACTACGAGCTGCCGGGCGGCGGCCTTGAGGTCTTCGTGCTGCGCGACGCCGACGGCAGCCCGGTCGCGGGCACGCCGGTCACCGCCACCTCCGAAGACAGCCTGGGCAACCCGGCCTTCACCCTGACCGACACCGAGGGCAAGGCGGTCTTCCGCTTCCTGCAGCCGGGCCCGTATCACATCTCCGCTGGCACCGCGGCCATGCCACTGTTCGGCGGCGACGGCGCGCTGGGCTCGCGCTCCCGCTCTGTGCAGGTCGGCAGCCAGCGCGAACGCGTCGAGCTGCGTCTGGAGGCCGGCGCCAGCTTCCGCGTGCGGGTGCTCGGCGCCAACTCCACGCCGCTCGCCGGCGCTTCGATGTTCTATCTGCGCGAGGACGGGCAGCCGCTGAGCTCGCTGTCGATGAAGCCCACCAACAGCAAGGGCGTGGCCCAGCTCACCGGCCTGCCGGCGGGCCCCGGCCGCATCTTGATCAAGCACCCCACCGGCGGCCAGAAGGAGTTCACCGTCAACCTGACGGCCGGAGAACTCGCCAAGCAGGAGGTTCAGCTCGACGCCGGGGTCACGGTATGGCTGCGCGTGCTCGACGCCAGCGGGCAGCCCGCAACGGGCGTGCTAGCCACCCTCAAGGATGAGCGCGGTGTGCGCATCTCGATGCTGTTCTCGATGGAGGACGCCCAGGCCGTCAACCAGGCCTACTTCGCCGGCATGGAACAGAAGCTTGGCCCGGTCGCGCCGGGGCGCTATACCGTCGAGTTGTTCCGCCTCGGCGGGAAGATCGTGCGCGAGGAACTCATCATTCCCGCGCAGGCTCCCGAGCTGCGACGGACGCTGGTCTACCGCCCGTAGACCCTCCCGGACCGCCGCGGCGGCCCCCGCCGCATGCTGCTCGCGTCTCCTTTCCTGCAAGCCTCGCCCGCGCCCTTTCCCGGCGCCGGCGAGGCGGCTGCTTTTTCGGCAGCCATGGTCTGGGGCGTGGCGACGGTGTGGTTCACCTTCGCCTTCCGCAAGGGCAAGGCTTCGGACGCGGTCCTGGTCAAGAACCTCGGCGGCGCGATCGTGCTGGGGCTACTGGCCTTCGTACTCGGCCCGGAACGCGGCGGCGGCAGCGCCGACCCGGGCTCGATCGGCTGGCTGATTCTGTCCGGCATGATCGGCCTGGGCCTGGGCGACTGGCTGTACTTCGTCGCGCTCGGCCATATCGGCGTCGGCCGCACCCTGATCCTGGGGCAGACGCTGCCGGTGCTGACCGCCTTCCTCGCCTGGTTCACGCACGGCGAGTGGCTGAACGGCATGGAGTGGCTGGGCGTCGCGGGGATCGTGGCCGGCGGCTGGATCGCCGAGAGCCGACGCGAACGGCGCGGGCACGCCGACGGGATCGGGGTCGCCGCGGCGCTGGGCGCGGTGCTCGCCTTCGCGGTCGGCAACACGATGATGGCCGAAGGGGTGCGCAACACCGAGCCGATCCCCGGGGCCTCGTGGCGTCTGGTCGGCGGCACCTTGGGGATCCTGCTGGTACGCACCTTCGCCGGCGAGCTGCGGCCGGCGCTGCGTTCGGTCAGCTCGGCCCCCACCTGGAAGCTGTTCCTGCTGCCCTCGGCGCTCGGCACCTGGTTGGGCATGGCGCTGCTCACCGGCGGCTTCAAGTGGGCCAAGCAGGGAGTCGCCGCGGCGCTTGCCGCGACCACGCCGCTGATCTCGATTCCGCTCGCCGTCCTCATCCTGAAGGAACGGCCCGGCTGGCGCGGTTGGCTGGGCGCGGTCCTAGTCGTGGTGGGCGCGGCAGTGCTGGCGCTGGCAGCAGACGGCGGCTCCGCAGCGGTATCCTGAGCCGCATGTTCCATCGCGTGTTCATCGCCAATCGGGGCGAAGTCGCCGCCCGCATGGTGCGCGCCTGCGAAGAGCTGGGCGTCGAAGCCGTCTGCGGCGCTTCCACCGCGGATCTGGCGGCGGGCTACCCCTACCTCGAGCGCGCGGCCGAGGTCGTCTGCCTGGGCCCGGGCCCGGCGGCGCAGAGCTACCTAGCGATGGAAGGGCTGATTCAGGCCGCCAAGCAGACCCGCTGCTCGGCGCTGCACCCGGGCTGGGGCTTCCTGGCCGAGAACGCGCGCTTCGCCTCGATGTGCGAGCAGCACGGGGTGCGCTTCATCGGCCCGGCGCCGGGCGTGATGGATCGAATGGGCCGCAAGGTCGCCTCGCGCGAGGCCGCGCGGGCCGCGGGCCTGCCGGTCGTGCCGGGCAGCGAAGGGCTGCTGGCCGACGCCGAGGAGGCGGTGCGGGTCGCCGAGGAGATCGGCTACCCGGTCGCGCTCAAGGCCGACGCCGGCGGCGGCGGGCGCGGCATCCGCCGCTGTGAAAACGCCGAGCAGGTGCGCGTCGCCTTTGAGGAAGCCAGCCGTGAAGCGGCGGCCGCCTTCGGCGACGCCGCGCTCTACCTCGAGAAGTATCTGGAGGGCGGCCGGCACATCGAGTTCCAGGTCTTCGGCGACGGTCACGGCGGCGCGATTCACCTGGGCGAGCGCGAGTGCTCGATTCAGCGGCGTCACCAGAAGCTGCTGGAGGAAGCCGGTTCGCCGGAGCTCGACGATGCCGCGCGCGCTCATTACGGCTCGCTGTCCGCCGCGGCCACGGCGCAATGGAACTACGCCGGCGCCGGCACGATGGAGTACCTGCGCGCCGAGGACGGCGAGCTGTACTTCCTCGAGATGAACACCCGCCTGCAGGTCGAGCACCCAGTCACCGAGCAGATCACCGGCCTGGATCTGGCGCAGTGGCAGTTTCGGATCGCCGCCGGGCAGGCGCTGCCGCTGCGGCAGGACGAGGTGCGCTGGCAGGGTCACGCGATCGAGGTGCGCATCAACGCCGAAGATCCCGCCGCCGACTTCCGCCCCGCGCCGGGCACCCTGGAGCGTTTCGAAATCGAAGGCGAGGGCATTCGCGTCGATACCCACCTCGCGCCGGGCGCGAAGATCCCGCCGCACTATGACTCGCTGATCGCCAAGGTGATCGCGACCGGCAACAGCCGCGAGCAGGCCATCGCCCGCATGGAGCAGGCGCTGGCCGGCGCACGCATCGAAGGCGTGCCCACCACCCTGCCGCTGCACCGCGCGATCCTGGCCCACGCGGATTTCCGCGCCGGCCGCTGCGACACCCTGTGGCTGGGCCGCGAGCGCGAAGCAGGAAGGCTGTAGGCGGCCTCCCGCGCCGTTCGCCCCCGCCCGGCGGCCCCTGGCCCCGGCGCCCCCCGGATTCCGATCCCGGATCTAGACTGAGGTCCCTGCGGCGCCCGTGCGCCCGACCTCTTCCACCACCCTCAGCACCTTCGTCATGAAGACTCTGCTTCAAATCATTCTTACCGCGGTCCCGGTGGCCGCCACCTCGTCCTGGATCACTTCCGAGCTTCAGGAGCCCGTCGCCCAAGAGCCCGGCAAGGCCATCCATGAAATGTCCGAGATGGAAGTCATGGAGCTCATGATGAAGATGGGCGCGCCTGGCGAAGAGCACAAGCAGCTCGCCAAGTCGGCCGGCAAGTGGGACGTCACCATGGGCATGCGCATGTCGCCTGACGCGCCCTGGGAATACAGCAAGGGCAGCTCCAAGATCACGATGATCATGGGCGGCCGTTACATGGTCGAGCAGACCACTTTCGAGATGATGGGCATGGAGACCAAGGGCATGCTGGTCCAGGGTTTCGACAACCTGTCGAAGAAGTACCAGACCATGTGGATCGACTCCTTCGGCACCCGCATGATGCTCTCCGAGGGCGAGCGCGTCGGCAAGGACCAGATCGTCTACCGCGGCACGATGAAGGACTTCGTCACCCCGGAAGGCCGCCCGTACAAGTACGTCATCACCGAGAAGTCGGATGATCACACCATCATGGAGATGTATGACACCATCCCGGAAACCCCCGAGGCGCCGATGCCGAAGGAGCCGAACGTCGTCGTCATGAAGATGGAGTACAAGCGCGCCGCCGAATAGCGTCGGCTGCGCTGAATCGCCCGCTTTCGAGCGGCCCCTGCCTCGCCTCCCTCCGGGGGGCGAGGCTATTCTGTGGGCGCGATGGCCTTCGTCCCGCTCCACCCCGTCGGATCCCCGCGCGAGCGCTTCCTGGATTCGGCCGAGATTCAGCAGCACGCCGAGGCCATGGAGCAGCGGCTGTCCACGCTGCGCGAGCGCCGCGAGGTGGTGCGCGCCGGCTGGGGCGAGAAGTACGTCGAGCGCACCCACGCCAAGGGCAAGATGACGGCCTGGGAGCGCGTCGAGGCGCTGAAGGATCCGGGCGCGCCGGTGCACGCCGTCGGCACCTTCGTGAACTGGGGCGTCGAGTACGACCAGGGCGGCAAGAAGATGGTCTCGCCGGGCGCAGGGGTGATCACGGTACTAACGAAGGTCGAGGGCCGCTGGGTCGTGGTGATCGCCAACGACAACACGGTGGCTTCGGGGTCGTGGTGGCCGCAATCGCCAGAGAAGATCGAGCGCGCCCAGGAGATCGGGCTGTCGCTGAAGATCCCGGTGGTCTACCTGGTCGATTGCTCGGGGCTGTTCCTGCCCGAGCAGTCGCGCAGCTTCCCGGGGCGCTACGGCGCCGGCCACATCTTCAAGAAGAACGCCCAGCTGTCGGCCGAGGGCGTGCCGCAGATCGCCGGCGTGTTCGGCGACTGCATCGCGGGCGGCGGCTACATGCCGATCATCAGCGATCGGGTGTACATGACCGAGCAGGCCTACATGGTCATCGCCGGCGCGGCGCTGATCAAAGGCGCCAAGTCGCAGAAGCTGACCTCGCTGGGGATCGGCGGGCCGGAAGTGCACGTGCATCAGTCGGCCTGCGCCGATGAGCGCGTACCGGATGACACCGCATGCCTCGCGGCGATCCGCCGCGAGATCGCGCGCACCGCGGACAGCGCGGCTGACTTCCGCCGCGGCGGCGTCGAAGCGGCGGCGCCGGAGTACCCCGCCAGCGAGCTGGACACCCTGTTCCCGCCGGACCATCGCCACGCCTATGACGTCCGCGAGGTGATCGCGCGGCTGGTGGACCGTTCGCTGTTCTGGGAGCTGTTCCCCCATCGCGGCCGCGAGATGGTCACCGGCATCGGACGCGTGAATGGGCTGTACTGCGGCTTCATCGCCAACGTGCAGGGCCCGGTCGACGACCCCGAGCACCGCGGCAAGGTGAAGCCCGGCGGGATTCTGTACCGCGAGGGCATCGCCAAGATCTCGCAGTTCTCGCGGGCCTGCAACGCCGACGGCATCCCGATCGTCTGGCTGCAGGATATCTCCGGCTTCGACATCGGCACCGAGGCCGAAGCGCAGGGCCTGCTGGGTTACGGATCGAACCTGATCTACACCAACAGCACCAACGAGACCCCGATGTTCACGGTGCTGCTACGCAAGGCCAGCGGCGCGGGTTACTACGCGATGTCCGGCCTGCCCTACGAGCCGGTGCTGCAGCTGTCGACGCCGATCGCGCGCCAGTCGGTGATGGAAGGCCGCACGCTGGCGATCGCCGCCTACAACACCAAGCTGGATGATGAGTTTCAGATCGCCAGCGAGGATCCGGAGGAGCGCGCCGCGATCGAGAAAGGCATGGCCGCGGTCGAGGCGCGGATCGAGGGCGATATGGATCCCTACGTCGCCGCCAGCCAGCGCGACACCGACGAGATCGTCGCGCCGTCCGAGCTGCGCAGCTATCTGGAGTGTCTGATCGAGGCTTCGTATCAGGCCCAGGGCGCGCGCCGGATCAAGAACCCGCGGATCTGGTCGATGCACGACCTCGACGTGCTGACGGAGGGCGTGCAATGAGCGAGGCGCGCTTCGTGCTGAAGGCGGAAGCCCTGGAAGACGGCAGCGGCTGGCGGCTGCTCAGCCCGGCGGTGGGCTTCTACGCCGAGGCGCCGCGCGAAGGCAGCACCTTCCGCGCCGGCGAGGACTGCGGCTGCCTGATCGTGCTGGACCGGGTCCATCGGCTGGTGATGCCGGATGGGGTCGCCGGTTTCGTAGCCAGCGCGCCGCCCGAGCGTCGCCATGAGCCGGTCGGCTTCGGCAGCACCCTGTTTGAGCTGCGCCGCGCGGCCGACGCCGAGGGCTTCGGCGCGGCGGCCACGGCGGCGGCCGAGACCGCCGCCCAGGGTTTGGTCGTGACCGCGCCGCAGGCCGGGCGCTTCTATCGCCGCTCGGCGCCGGAGGCCCCCGTGTTCGCCGAGGCCGGCGACGCGGTGCAGGCCGGGAAGACCGTCGGCCTGCTCGAGGTCATGAAGACCTTCAATCCGGTCAAGTATCAGCCCGGCGGCGCGCTGCCCGAGCAGGCGAAGATCGTCCGCTTCCTGGTCGAGGACTCGAGCGACGTTGAGGAAGGTCAGGCGCTGCTCGAGGTGGAGGCCGGCTCCTAGACCGGTGACCGCGCTCGCCCCCCACCAGGAGCTGCTGGCTGCCGCGCTGCGCGACTACCGCGGCGTGGACGAGCGAGAGGAGCAGCACCGACGCGCGATCCTGGCGCAGGTCGAGGCGACGCCACAGTGGTGGCACCGCGAGACCCTGCCCGGGCACGTCACCGGCAGCGCCTTCGTGGTCGACCCGGAGATCCAGCACCTGCTGCTGCACCATCACCTGAAGCTGGACCGCTGGCTGCAGTTCGGCGGCCACGACGAGGGCGAGCGCAGCCCGGTCGAGACCGCGGTGCGTGAGCTGGCCGAGGAGAGCGGGCTGGAGTCCTTCGAGTTCTTCGGCGGTCCGGCGATCTGGGACGTCGACGTGCACGAGATCCCGGCGCGCGGCGCGATGCCGGCGCACGATCACCTCGACGTGCGCTTTCTGTTCGTGGCGGCGCGCGACCAGGGGCTGCGCCCGGCCGCGGGCGAGTCGCGCACGCTGGCCTGGGTCGAGCTGGAAGAGGCCGCGATCCGCATGAACGAAGAGGGCGCGGACCGGGTCATCGCCAAGCTGCTGGCGCTGCGCGACATGATGCAAGAGCGATGAGTGCGACGCCGTCGATCCTGGTCCTGAACGTGGTGGGTCTGACGCCCGCCCTGCTGGCGCAGATGCCGCGCCTGGCGCGCTGGGCGGCGACGCAGGCGAACTACGCGCTGACCCCGGACCTGCCGGCGGTGACCTGCACGGTGCAGGCCAGCATGCTGACCGGGCGGAAGCCGGGGGCGGATGGCGCGCTCGGCGCCGGCCACGGCGCGGTGGCGAATGGCTGGTACTTCCGCGACCTGGCCGAGGTCTGGCTGTGGCGGCAGTCCTGCGAGCTGATCACCGGGGTAGCGGATCGCGGCAAGGGCCCGCAGACGGACGCGGCCATTCCGACCGTGTTCGATCGCTGGCGCGCGGCGCACCCGGAGTCGAAGAGCGCCCAGCTGTTCTGGTGGTGGAATCTGCCCAGCCGCGCGGATCTGTCGCTGACCCCGCGGCCCACCTACTACGCCGACGGCCGCAAGGGCCCGGATGTCCACGCGCATCCGCCGCAGCTGCGCGAGCGTCTGCGCCGCGCGCACGGTGACTTCCCGCTGTTCCAGTTCTGGGGCCCGGGCGCGGGGATCGCCAGCTCGAAGTGGATCCTGGATACCGCAGCCGACGTGCTGCGCACCGAGCAGCCGGGGCTGACGCTGGTCTACGTGCCCCACCTCGACTACGACCTGCAGCGCTTCGGCCCGCACGGCCCGGAAGCCGAGGCCGCGGCGCGCGCGCTGGACGAGGCCTTGACGCCGCTGCTGGATCAGGCCGAGGCCGCCGGGCAGCAGATCATCGTGCTGTCGGAGTACGGCATCGACCCGGTCGATCACTGCGTCGAGCCCAACCGCCTGCTGCGCGAGCGCGGCTGGCTGGCGATTCACCCGGCTGAGAACGGCAGCCTGCTCGACCCGGGCAACTCGGCGGCTTTCGCCGTCTGTGATCACCAGCTGGCGCACGTCTACGTGCAGGATCCGGCGCAGATCGAGGAGGTCGCCGCGGCGCTGGGCGAGCTGCCGGGCGTGGGCGAATGGTGGACCGGCGAGGCGATCGCGGCGGCCGGTCTGGCGCACGAACGCAGCGGCGAGATCGTCCTGCTCGCCGAGGCCGGGAGCTGGTTCGGGTACCGCTACTGGAACGATGAGCCCGAGCCCGACTTCGCGCGCACCGTCGACATCCACCGCAAGCCGGGCTACGACCCCTGCGAGCTGTGCTTCGACCCGAAGCTGTCGGCGCCGATGGCCCGCGCGGCCTTCAAGCTGCTGAAGAAGAAGCTGGGCTTCCGCACGACCATGGACCTGATCGGCCTGGACACCAGCGTCGTGCAGGGTTCGCACGGGCGGCCGCCGAGCAGCGCCGAGCATGGTCCGGTGTGGATCGGCCCCGAGTCGCTGGCGCGGCCCGTTGACGGCACGATCCCCGCGTACGCGGCGCTGGCCGCGATCGCCCCGGCGGACTAATCGCCCGAGGCTTCCGCAGGCGGATCGAAGTCGTTCCCGGTCGCCGCGACCTCAGCGAGGTGCGCGTCGATCAGCGCCTGCAGCTCGGCCACGATTTCGGGGTGCTCTTCGGCGAGGTCCCACTGCTCGCTCGGATCGTGCTCAAGGTGGAAGAGCAGCGGCAGCTTGCCCCCGAAGTGCTTGATCCCGGTCTGGCTGCTGGTACGGATGTGCAGCTTCCAGGGCCCGGAGCGCACGGCGTGCAGCTCGGAAGGGCCGTAGAAGAACAGCGGCTTGCGCTCGAGGATCCCGTCAGACTCCCATTCGTCGTACGCCTCGACCAGCCTGGGATGATAGAGCAGGTTCGCGATGCTCCGCCCATCGAGTGCGCGCGATTCGGGCAGTGCCTGATTGGCATTCACGAATGCAGTCGGCAGCAAGTCCATCGTGCTGGCAACCTCGCGTACGACGCGGCCGGCTTCGATCGCGCCCGGCTGCCAGAAGACGGTGGGCACCCGCACGCCGCCTTCCCAGGTGCTTCCCTTGCCGTCACGCAGCAGACCGGAGGAGCCGCCCTCTTCGTCCTTGATGATCCACGGGCCGTTATCGCTGGTGAAGACGACGAGGGTGTTGCTTGCCAAACCCAGCTCGGTCAGCCGATCGAGGATGCGCCCGACGTGGTGATCGATCTCCTCCACCACGTCGCCATAGGTGCCGCGCGCCGAGCTGCCCGCGAAGTTTTCGCCCGGGTAGAGCGGCAGGTGCGGCATGGCGTACGGCAGGTAGACGAAGAAGTTCTGCTCCTGGTGCCGCTCGATGAATTCGATCGCGCGGTCGGTGTAGAGCCGGGTGAGCTTGCGCTGATCCGGGTTCAGCTCGACCACCTCATTGCCCTCGATCAGGGGGATGTCCTCCCACTTCGGCGGACGCATATCGTTGCTGTACGGCAGGCCGAGGTACTCATCGAAGCCATGCGCGAGCGGCAGGTATTCCTCGGGCCGGCCCAGGTGCCACTTGCCGAAGATCGCCGTGGCGTAACCCTGCTCCTTCAGCCCCTCGGCGATCGTCACTTCGTTCGGATGAATGCCGCGCGGCGATTTCGGCCCCAGCACCCACGAAAAGCCCGAGCGCTTCGGCACCCGCCCCGTCAGCAGCGCATAACGGCTGGCCGTGCACGCCGGAGACGCCGAGTAGAACTGCGTGAAGCGCGCCCCCTCCGCCGCCATCTGATCCAGCCGCGGCGTCTTGATGGTCGGGTGTCCAAAACTGGCCAGGTCTCCCCAGCCCAGGTCGTCGCAGAAAATCACGACCAGGTTGGTCTTCGCCTCGTCGTCGGGCACCCAACCCTTCGCGAGGTCCTGCGCCGTCGCACACGGCACGCCCATCGCCATCAATACGCCAAGGAGGAGGCCGCGAATCATCCCCCAGATCCTACTCCCACGGAACACCAACTCGACCCACGACCGGTCCGCGAGCATTCACCTACTCGGTCTCATGAATCCGTACCCAGCGGAGAGTCACGCTCACGTCTGGGGTGTACTCAACCACCTTGAACTTGACGATGCGACTGAACTCGGGGTCATGGCGATCGACGAGCCGCAGGACGTAAATGTGCCCGAGTCCGATCGGCGCAGAACTGTTCCGAGACCGTGACTCCGCAAAGAGCTGCGTGTTCTCACCTAGCGGCTGCACCGTTTGCTCGTCGTAGTCGGCCAGAACGACAAGCGCCCCCTCCTCCATCCGGATGGACGCGAAGCCTTGTCCTCCGCCAACCGTCTCGGCAAAGCCATACCGTTCCTTCAGGTCATCGCCTGAACCAAGATCCACGATGACCCCCTCTCGCCCACCTTCAATGCCCACGGTGAACTGGCCCTGGTTGTAATGGCCGAAATCGATATCACTTCCGGCGTTCTTGATCATGTAATCCTGAATGACACCCCCCTCGGCCCCCTCCTCGAAACTCAACTTGCACGAGAGCGGATCGTGGAAATACATCGTCGCCAATCCACCCGAGGGGCGCTCAACTTCGAAAACCTCGGGCTCAGGCTCCTGAACGACAGGGTGCGCGCAGCCAATCGGCAGCACCGCAAGAATCATCAGAGAAGAAATGGGGCGAGTCAAAGTCATAGCGAGGGCAGACAAGAGAGAACTGTGCGCTCGAAGCTCAGTGACACGAGCGACACCACTCTAGCATTTGATCGTCTTCCGCTTCTTGCCGGCGCGGCCGGCCTTTTCGGCCTTGGAGATCGCCTCGGTGGCGAGCGGCACCTTGCAGGAAGTGCCGCCGAGCTCGACTTCGACCTTGCCGAGGCGGCGCGCGATGGACTTAGCCTTCTTGGAGAGCGGTTTGACGTAGGTGCCCACCGCGATGACGAAGCCGTTCATCGTGTAGCGCACGCGGTTCATCGCGTCGTCGATGCCCTCGTCGATCTGGTCGAGCAGCATGTCGACCTCGGCGAGGTCGAGCTCGTCGTCCGGCGTGACCGTGACCATGCCGGAATAGGTGTTCCAGCCGCTGGTCGCGACCCCCTCCTTGCGCGCGTTCATCCACTTCAGCGCGAGCGCCTGCGCGTGCTTGCTCTCGCTCGCGACCCACGGCACGGTGTACTCGGACACCATCTGCCACAGCGCCTTGCGCGCCCACTGATCGAGCCGCACCTTGGTCATCTGTGCGCCATCGGCGACCATACCGGCAAGGTACTGCGCGTCGCCGTTGCCGGTCTCGTACAGCTCGTAGGCGAGTTCCTGCTTGCCCTTGATCTGCTTTGCAATCACCTTCATGTCCGCCACGCTGACGCCGAACATCTGATCCGGCGGCGCCCCGTGGTTGGCGAAGACCTGAATGCGCTCGGGATTGCCCTGCTTCTTCAGGGCGGCCATGACTTGCTTGAGGGTGTTCATTGCGAAGCTCCGGGGAGCTCCAGCCTAGCCTTCATTGCGCATGAAGACGAACAGATCGCCCGGCGCCCAGACATGCTCGTCATCGGACCAGTAACCGCGCAGCCAGAGGGTGCCGTTGATGTTGCGCAGGTAGAAGCCGCGCGGGGTTTCCTCCGATGCGTCAAGCGGCGCTGAGGCAACGGTGATCGCGCCGGGCGGCGAGCCGGGCTCGGCATCGGCAGGCCGTTCGGGGGCGACGGGCTGGTCCGCATAGGCGAGGCGCAGTGCAGCCGCCAACTCAAGCGGGCATTCGGAGTAGCCCAGCTCCCGGGCCAGCGCGACGCATTGCTGGTAGGTCGCACCCTCCGCCAAGCCAAGCTCGGCCACGCTGATCGTTCGAATCTTGACCCGTCGCACATCCGACGCGGTCTCCCATCGGTCATCCTCGAAGAGACGCTCGGCCGCCGGATTCAGCGAGACCCCGGCAGCCTCAAGCTGCGACCGCAGCTCCTCCTTGGAACAGCCACCGATCCGAAGTGAGCGCGGCATCCCCTCCTCAGGCATGCTCATCTCCCCGCGCTGATTCAATCAGGGGACTCACCGCCTCACGCAGAATCTCCACCAGCTCCGGATCCATATAGCGGTAGTCATCGGGGATATCCAAGACGTGGATCTCCGCGGCTCTGGCCTCTCCGGGGAAGTCCGCCAGCAACCTCCGCTTGTGCTTACTCTCCATCACGAGGACCAGATCCGCCCAATACAGATCTTGCTCCGTCACCCTGCGGCGCGCACTGCGACTCACCCCGCGCGAGCGCACCGCCAGCCCAGGTTCACGCTCAAACACCTTCTCCGCGGTCGGGCTGCGCCACTGGTTCCTGCCGCAGAGGAAGAGGAGGTTCACGGCTCCCAGATCATGCTTCATTGTCCGTCACCATCATACTGAGCATGCCCCTGGACTCTGATCAGGCAAAGGCCCGTCTCCCGTGCGCACTCCCCCGCAGTCGATGTCAAAGACCTCGTCATCGAAGAAGATTCGGAAGTGCGAACAGCGTGCAAGGTGTTGCGGCTGGAACGATTTCAGCCAGGTACTTCGTCCCAGATTGAGCACTGCCGCCCGCGAACGCTCGAGAAACACAGGGTCCCATGCTCCTCTTCGCCCGCCATGGAGAAAGACTGGAGCCCGTCGATAATCAGATGCTCCGGCGCCCCCGCCGCATCATCACTGCCAGGGTTGGAGCACTCAAAGTCGGCGGGATACCCATGCTCCCAAATCACCGCGACCAGCGTGAAGGCAGTCAGACTCAAGAATCGGAGTCATCTTTTCTCGCCCCATCAGCTCGTTTCGAAGAAACGGATGGAATAGAAATAGCCCATATTCGCACTCATCACGGCCATGGCGATGTAGTCGGCCCACCGCTTGGCAGAGAATGCTGCATAGAGACACGAGAGTGAAACTAAGCCTCGGAACAGAATGTGGCCGCTCCATGGCTCCTCGCCAAGCCATCGCAGCCCAGTCTCCGAGTACAGAACGAAGATCAGCGCGAGCGAAACGTACATGATGCCGGAGGAATTCTTGAAGAATGACTCCATGTCTCCTTCATGCTCCTTCAAGTCGGAGTCGGAAGGCATCAAGAAGGAAATCGCCAGGCTGTAGAAGGTCGGGATCCCAAGCGCGATCAAGAAACCACCCATATGCTCTGTCGTCCGAGCGTGGTAAAGCCAGAACGCCCACCACCACTGCACCATCATGATCAGGATCATGACCTGCCAAAAGCTGTGCGGAAGGTAACGCTTGACCTCGCGCCGACCCTTGACCATGCGACTGACGCCTTGCAGATACTCGGACAAGTTGAAGCCGAGGATGATGGAAACAAAAACGACGAGAAACTCTGCGTGGCTCATTCTTGGTATCCGGCTGAAGAAAAGGCGCGACTCGGAGCCTCCGAGCATCTGACCCTAGCCGAAGACTCTACACCCCACAATGCCCGGGTGTGGGAGCCGAATTGGAAGCCTGGCCCTGCATGCCCTCGTATCCTGTGCCCATGGAGACCCGGTTCCTCGGTCGCAGTGGGCTGCGCGTGACGCCTTTCGCCTTTGGTTCGTGGCTGACCTTTGGTCAGGGCGGGCCGCAGAATGCGGGCAAGATGGTCGACTACGCGCTGGAGCGCGGGATCAACTTCCTGGACACGGCGGACGTCTATGACAATGGCGCGGCCGAGTCGATGCTGGGGCGCATCCTCACCAAGCATCGCCGGCAGCACATCGTGCTGGCGACCAAGGTGTACTGGAATATGAGCGACAACCCGAACGACTGGGGCCTGTCGCGCAAGCACATCTTCGAGTCGATCGACGACAGCCTGCAGCGCATGCAGACGGACTACGTCGATCTTTACCAGTGCCACCGCTTCGACACGACGGTGCCGCTCGACGAAACCGTGCGCGCCATGGGCGATCTGATCCGCTTGGGCAAGGTGCTCTACTGGGGCACCAGCTGCTGGACCGGCGCGCAGCTGCGCGAGGCCTGCGAGATCGCCGACCGCCTCCACGTGCCGCGCCCGATCAGCGAACAGCCGCCCTACAACATGCTGTCGCGGCAGATCGAAGACGAGGTCCTGCCGACCTGCGCCGAGCTCGGCATCGGCGTCATCAACTGGTCGCCGCTGGCGCAGGGCTTCCTGACCGGCAAGTACCGCCCGGGCGTCATCCCCGAGGACTCGCGCAAGGCGCAGCTCGGCATGTCGGGCATGTTCCTCGACCAGGTGATCTCGAATGAGGAGGCCTACGAGCGCCTCGGCCGCATCGAGGCGGTCGCGCAGCAGTTCGGGATCGAGCTGCCAGTGCTGGCCGTGGCCTGGTGCCTGCGCCGTCCCGAGCTGACTTCCGTCATCCTGGGTGCCAGCAAGACCAGCCAGATCGAGCAGAACATGAAGGCCCTCGAGGTCGAATGGACGCCCGAACTCGACGCCGCCTGCGAGGCGGCCTGCGGCGGCGAGCCTCTCCAGACGGCCTAGAGCAGCCCCGGCCCCTCGACGCCAGGAAACGGGTTGAGGCCCCGCTTTCAAGCGCCGATGGTAGATTCACGGCTTCCCCCGAGGTGGGGTCCTCCATGAGCGACGCTCCCGAAAATCCGGTCTACGGCGGCGGCCCCGCCGAGATCCCACAGCCTGCCAAGGTCACCGTGCCGCGTTTCCGCGCGGCCAAGGGCAAGCGTCCGTTGCTGTGCCTGACGGCCTACGATTCGCCCACCGCCCGTCTCGTCGACGAGGCCGGCTTTGACCTGATCCTGGTCGGCGATTCGATGGCTAACGTGGTGCTCGGCCACGCCAGCACCCTGAAGCTCTCGCTCGACCAGATCATCAGCGCCACGCGCGCGGTCAAGCGAGCCGCCGACCGCCCGCTGGTCGTCGCCGACATGCCCTTTGGCACCTACCACGTCAGCGTCGAAGACACGCTGACCAACGCGCTGCGCCTGATCCGCGAAGGCGGCGCCCAGGCGGTGAAGCTGGAGGGCGGCCGCAGCCGCGCCCACCTGATCCGCGCCCTGGTCGAGGCCGATATCCCCGTCATGGGCCACGTCGGCTTGCTGCCGCAGTCGATCAACACCGAGGGCGGCTACCGCATCCAAGGCAAGCGCGTCGAGAGCGCGCGCCAAGTCCTGGCCGACGCCCTCGCCGTTGAGGAAGCCGGCGCCTTCGCCGTCGTGCTGGAAGGCGTGCCCACCGAAGTCGCCCAGGTCGTCACCAAGCACCTGAGCATCCCCACCATCGGAATCGGCGCCGGCAACGGCACCGACGGCCAGATCCTCGTCTTCCACGACGTGGTCGGCCTCACCATGGGGCCCGCGCCCAAGTTTGTGCGTCGTTACGCCAACCTGGCCGACGTCATCCGCGGCGCCCTCGGTGAACTGCGCTCCGACATGCTCGACCGCTCTTTCCCGAACGAGGACGAGTCGTACCCGCTTGCCGAGCCGCTGCCGGAAGGCTGGGATCAGGATGTCGAGACGAGGCTGAGGCGGGAACCGGGGGTTTAGGTGATGGCGAGGGACGGCTTGCCACGGCGCGCACCGCGGCAAACCGGTCGGCCCGCTGCGCGGGCCTCCTACGGTTTCCGCTTGCGCGCGCCGGGCACGCCTTCCCCCTGCACCTCGCACCCGGTTTGACGCTCCGCCTAGGCAGGTCCTGGGTAGAAGGATCCGTCAGGAAGCCTCGCCCTGAGCCCCCCAGAAACGAAGACTGGCAAGAGAGGAGTTGTCGGGGTCCAGGGGTACGTGAGTCGAGGGTGCGCGCCCGGTGCGGTATGGCGACAAAGCGTTGGAGGCCCGCGCAGCGGGCCGACCGCTTTTCGCCGGGCCGCACCGAGGCAGCACCCGCCCCACAAAAACCCCCGCCCCCGCTACATCTCCTTCTCCACCTTGAGCATCCGCCCCGGCAGGAAGTGCCCGTTATCCGCCACGTCCGGCGCGACGTACACCACCTCGCCGTGGTCGTGCGGCTCGGCCAGCACTTTGGCGTGGGTGGAGCGCAGGCCGCCTAGCCAGCCGCGCGCGTCGGTGACGTAGACGATCTCGCCGCCGTCGGCCGCGAGGCCTTCGAGAGTCTCACGGTCGACCTGCACGGTGCCGTGCGGGATCTCGGCGTGACGCTCCCAGCGCAGCTTCATCGTGAAGCCGGGGCGGTCGTTGGGCTCGCCGCCTTTGAAGAAGCGACGCGCGGATTCGACCGTCCACATCGTCAAACCGTCGGTCTCTTCGCGACGGTGGTGCTGCGTGAACAGGCTGACGACGATGCCGGTGCCGAAGCAGGCGACCAGGTTCCAGAGGGCGCCGATGTAGACGTAGCCGCCGCCAGCTGAGCCGTCCTCGCCGGGCAGCGGCGGGGTGCCGTGCGCGAGCGGGCGGACGAAGACCTCGGGCAGCTGGTTGCCGAGCACGATCAGCACGCCCCCCACCAGGAAGGTCGCGATGGCACCGGCGGTCGTGAAGCGCTTCCAGAAGATCGCCAGGAAGATGGCGGCGACCAGCGGCGGGGTGAGCGTCGACTGGAAGAAGCCGTGGGCCTCGTAGAGCGAGTCGAACTGGGAGAAGCCCCAGGCCGCGCCGACCCCGATCAGGGTCGCGATCGCCGAGACGATCATGGCTGCGCGCAGGTAGTGCTTGTCGTCCGGGGTCTGCCCGCGGCGCTCCTTGAGCGGCCGGTAGATGTCGTTGATCGTCACCGCCGCGACCGCGTTGATCAGCGTGTCGACCGTGCTCATCAGCGCCGCCGTCACCGCGGCCACGAAGAAGCCGAAGCCAGCCGGGGTCGTGAGCAGCGCGGTCACCGTGACGAAGACCTTGTCCGGGTCGGTGGCCGGCGACACCAACTCGGGGCTGGTGTTGGCGATCGCGCGCCCGATCCAGCCGGCGTTCGACACCGCGATCGCCGAGATCGGCAGCGCGATCAACACGTTGAAGGCCGCGGCCTTGCGCCCTTCATTGACCGAACGGCAGGCCATGAAGCGCATGATCAGGCCCTGGTTCATGAACAGGAAGCCAATCGAGCCCGCCACCGCGTCCTGCCAGAACACCCCGACGAAGTTGAAGCCGGGGTCGTCGTTGAAGTTGGCGAGCGGCAGCTTGAACTCGGCTGGTAAGGCATTCCAGAAGGCGTCAAAGCCGCCCAGGAAGTCGAGGCCGAGCAGGAACAGAAAGACCCCGGCGAACAGCAGCACGAAGCCCTGCAGCAGGTCGGTGAAGATCACCGCGGTCTGGCCGCCGAAGGTGATGTACACCCCGGCCACGACCGCGACCACCCAGGTGATGGTCATCAGATCCCAGCCCAGGTGCGGCTCGATGATCGGCAGCAGGGTCTTCGCCATCGTGACGAAGCCGATGCCGATGTAGCCGAGCATGAACAGCAGCAGCGCGACCGTGGCCAGCACGCGCACCTGCGGGTTGAAGCGGCGCTCGAAGTACTCGGGGATCGAGCGCACCCGCATGTAGTAGATGATCGGCAGCCAGCCGAACATGAACAACGGCACGAAGAACCAGTCGTTCATGTAGGTCATCGAGCTCGAGAAGCCGTGCTCGAAGCCCTTCGAGCTGTACTTCAGGAAGCTGTGCGAGCCGACGCCGGTCGCGACGATCGACATCGTGATCAGCCACCAGCTGAAGCGCCGGCCGCCGAAGAAGAAGTCGCTGGTCGAGCGGTTGAAGCCTGCGAAGTAGGCGCCGAAGCCGAGCACCAGCATGAAGTAGCCGATGACGATGACCCAGAACACCGGCGACTGACCCGCCGCCGCGGTGGCGGTCATGGCCTCGGCCTGGGCGGGGTCGGCGGCGTGCTGCGCCAGAGCCAGGAGGGACGAGAGCATCGACACAGCGGGCTAGGACAGCGAGGTCGCGGCGAGGATCCCGGCGCCGTGCAGGCCGGCATACCAGACGAAGCCGAAGAACATCAGGCCCAGCCAGCGGCGGTCGCCGGGGCGGAGCTTGTTGTAGCCCTCGCTGCGGACCACCATCCACAGGCCGCCGAGGAAGAAGATCCCTCCAACGCCGTACAGATAGAGGTACGGCAGCCAGACGCGGTCGAAGTCGAGTGGCATGGGGCCGTATCCTAGCGGCCCGCTGAGGGCACCGGGCGCGGGCGGGCCTCGATCCCGGCCAGCAGCCGCGGCAGCGCGGTGACGTGGGGCACCATCCAGTCGATCCAGCCCTGCGGCTGCAGCCCCACCCCCGCCTGGACCCAGGCCGGCGTGTGGCGCATGTGCATCAGGCCGATGGCCTGCGGGCCGCCCGGCAGGCCCTGGGCGCGCAGCGCGGCGGGCAGCGCCAGGTCGAGGCTGAAGACGTCGCCGACGACCGCGTCGGGGCATTCGCGCTCGAGGATCTGGCGGTACTGCGGGCGGTCGGTCTGGACCACCCGGCCCCCGACCTCGATCGACTCCGGCTGCTCGCTGAGCCACTGCTTGCCGGCCCGGCCGTAGACCCGCAGCGGGGCCTCGTCCGGCCCGACTTCCCGAGCGTCCGCGACCTCAAAACCGTGATGCGCGAACCAGTCGATCACCTTGACCGCCGGCGCGTTGGTGGCGAAGCAGATCGTCATGCCGTGGTCGAGCATCCAGCGCAGCACCCGCGCCGCGCCGGGCGCCAGATCGTGCTTGTTCAGCGCCCGGAATCGATCGCAGGTGCTGTGGTAGCAGTGGTCGAGGAACTGGATCACCTCCGGCCACGCGCGCAGCACCGCGGCGCGCAAGGCGGCCGATTCGGCGCAGGGCTGCTCGTCGATGTACTGCCCCACCGCGGTCGGCATGGCGAAGAAATCCTCGTCGACGTAGGAGCTCATCCGCCCCTCGATGCGCCAGCCGAAGTCCTGCGGCCGTCCCAGGATCTGCTGGGCGAAGCCGGCGTAGAGCTCTTCCATGCGCGCGCGGCTGTGGCCGCCCAGGCGCGCCAGCTCGCCGACCACCGTGTCGTGAACCGCCTCCATCTCGCGAGTGGGCTCGGTCCAGACGCCGTCGAAATCGGACAGCAGGTGGAGGGGGGAAACGCGCACGGGGGAAGGATGATAGCCATCCTTCCCCCGCTGGGTCGGCCGCGCGGGCCGCGCTGGGATCGAGGCCTACTGACGCACCAGGCGGAAGTAGGTGATCTTGCCGTGGTTGTCCTCGAGCGGGCCGGTGATGTAGCGGCCGCCGTCGTCCACCAGGGCATAGAGCATCTTGACCTGCACCCCGCTCTCGAGCGTGATCACGACGTTCTCGATCATGCCAATCGAGGTGTCGGTCAGCAGGCCGAACAGCAGATCGTTCGAGCCATCGAGCGCGAAGGGATAGGTATCCGAGGCCGTCTCGATGCCGCCCGCCGTGACCGATCCGTTCGAATCGATCGTGATGCTCATGTTCGAGTAGCGCGGAGCGTAGTGGTAGTTGCGACCGCTCCAGGTGCCCTCCAAGTCACTGGGCTGGAAGTGCCCCACGCCCGAGGACAGCAGCAGCTCGAAATCCCCGGCATCGACCGCTTCCACTTCGTTGCCCGTGGTGTTTTCGGTACGGGAACGCAACTCGTACTCACCCACGATGCGGTTGCGCGCCTTGTTCAGGCGGCCGACCAGCACCAGCTGCTCGCGGTTCTTCTGCAGCTCCTTGAAGGTCACGCTGAAGCGACCCTGGGTGCCGATCTCCGACTGCGAGACGCGGGCAGTTCCGGCGACGACGTCGTAGGTCTCTTCCGTGCCGGGCAGGCAGAATTGGAAGTTGCCCTGCCCATCGGCGCGGACCACGAAGTTGCGCGACAGAATGCGCTTCTCGCCATCCGACCAGGGCAGGCCCGCATTGGCGCGCGGGACCAGCGTGCCCGTCCATGCGCCGGCCAGGTCGGTGGGCGAGAACGGGTTCGAGGTGCCACCGGTGGCACCCCCGCCGTTGTTGCCGCCGCCTCCGCCGCCGCAGGCGGGGACGAAAACGAGGGCCAGGACACTGAGCCAGCTCAGTGCACGGGAGGATCGGAGGAGGTTCTGCATGTTCGTGGAAGCCGGGTTCGGGCACAGATGGGACGGTGGTGCGACCCGCGATGTTCCCTAAGTCCATACGCCAAAAGGCGGTTACCTACCAGGGAAAGCGGACTACGAAGCCACGCGCTACTCTGCGAACTCCCTATCGGCCAAGTCCGGCGCGGAATCTTACCTTGTTTTCCGCACTTCCCAGGGAACGTCGCCACCCCTTCCCCCGTCTCGCATTCATGCATCCCCGCCGCTCCCCCCTGGCTGCGTGCAGCCTGGTCGTCGCCCTGGGTCTGGGCGGCGCCCTGATTCCGGCTCCGGCCTCTGCCGTCGCCGCCCCGCTCGCCCAGCAGCCGGCCGAGTCCGAGGCCCTGGCCTTGTTCGACTACGGCACCGATGCCCGACTGCGCGACCGACTGATCGCCCAGGGCGAGATGTACGAGGACCTCGGGGGATGGCTGGTCGGCCAGGCGGATGAGGCCCTGGCCAAGCGCCACGGCGTCGAGACGACCGCGCTGCCGCCGCTCCTGCCGCGGCGCACGCTGGTCGCCGTGCGCGAGCACGCGCACTCGCCGCAGGCGAACCCGGCCGCCACTGCCGGGACCGCCGTCTGGACCGCCCCGGACGCCTCGATCAGCTTGCGCGTCCTGACGCCGATGGAGATCAAGCTGGCCGGCGGCGTGGCCTTCCGCTGCCACGGGGCCTTCCGCGCCATCGAGCTGGACACCCCCCTGGTCGAGGCGCGCTTCGAAGAGCGCATGCTCGGCTTTGCCTCGAACGCCGACGTCGCCGCGATGGTCGCCCAGGTCGCGCAGGCCAATCTCGAAACCGACGTCAACGCAATGGTCGCCTTCGGCACGCGGCGTCACGGCCAGGCGGGCGAGGTGCAGTGCGAGAACTTCCTCGAGAGCCGCTTCCAGGCGCTCGGGCTGAACACCAGCACCTTCGACTACGACAGCGGCGCCGACGTGGTGATCGGCGAGCTCACCGGGACGACCCAGCCCGACAAGATCGTGATCATCGGCGGGCACTACGACTCGATCAACTACTCGGTCTCGGCCAGCGGCCCGGCCCCGGGCGCGGATGACGATGCCTCGGGCGTCGCCGCGGTGCTCGAGATCGCGCGCATCCTGGCGCAATACGAGTTTGACTACACGATCCGCTTCTGCGGCTGGTCCGGCGAGGAGCTGGGCCTGCTCGGCTCCGAGGCCTACGCCAGCTACCTGGCCTCGATTGGCGCCGACGTGGTGGGCATGGTGCAGCTCGACATGATCGCCTACCGCGCCCCGGGTGATTCGCGCTCGGTTGACTTCGTCACCAATGACACGACCCCGGCGCTTAACGACTTCGCGATTCAGGCCTACCAGACCTACGTCCCCGGCCTGCCGGTGAATCAGGGCTCGCTTTCGGGCGGCACCAGCGACCACCGCAGCTTCTTCCAGAACGGCTTCCCGGCCTGCTTCCCCTTCGAGGACGTCGGCCAGTACAGCCCGTACATCCACACCAGCAACGACACGGTCGGCACTTCGGCCAATGACTTCGTGCTGGCCACGCAGATCACCCAGGGCGCGCTGGCGACCGTCGCCGAGCTGGCCCGCCCGGTTTCGCTGAACCTGGTGCACCAGCCGCTGCAAGACACCCGCAACGACCTCGGGCCGTATTACCCCGGCGTGCTGGTCGACGACCCGGCCGGCAAGGGCATCGCCTCGGTCGAGCTGTTCTGGCGCGTCGATGGCGGCGCCTGGAACCAGCAGAGCATGCAGGCCACCGGCCGCGGCAGCGAGTACGGCGGCGCGATCCCCGGCCAGCCTTCGCCCTCGACGGTCGAGTACTACGTGGTCGCGACCGACGGCAACGGCGTGCAACGGGCCGTTCCGGAGGCCTTCACTCCGGGCGATGCCTTCTACTCCTTCTTGGTCGGCAACGTCGAGCGCATCTACTTCAATGACTTTGAGGGCGCGGGCGACGAAGGATGGACCCACGTCTACGGCGGAGGCACCTCGAACAGCCACGATGACTGGCAGCGCGGCACCCCCGCCGGCAAGGCAGGCGACCCAATCGGCGCCTTCAGCGGCAGCAAGGTCTGGGGCAATGACATCGGCGGCTCGGGCTGGAACGGCGAGTATCAGTCGAACGTCAACATCCGCCTGGTGTCGCCGCTGATCGACTGCACCGGCAAGACCGACGTGCGCCTGCGCTACCGCCGCTGGCTGACCGTGGAGGAAGGCCAATACGACCAGGCGCGCATCCGCGTGGCGGGCAACCCCGTGTGGGAGAACCCGGTCAACGGCAACTTCGCCGACAGCCAATGGGTGCTGCACGACCTCGACATCTCGGCCTATGCGGACAACAACGCCGCGGTCGAACTGCGCTGGATTCTGCGCTCGGATGGCGGCCTCGAGTTTGGCGGCTGGAACATCGACGACGTCGAGGTCTACGCCCTCGCGCCGTCCAACGGCCAGAACTACCTGACGCTAAGTGGCCCGGCCACCGCCACCGCCGGCGGCCCGGTGAGCTACATGATGACCGGCGCCCCCGCCGGCGCGCCGTACTGGCTGATCTACTCGCTGAGCGATGCCGGCACGACCATCGCGGGGCACTCGTTTGACGTGGGCCCGAACTACACCATCGTCTCGCAGGGTCTGACCGGCCCGCTGGGCGACATGGAGTTCACGGCCAACATTCCGTCCTCGGCCGCCGGCCTGACGGTTTACGTGGAAGGCGCCAGCTATGACGCCGGCTCGAGCAGCGTGCTCGATTCCAACCTGGTGCCGCTGTCGATTCAGTAGGCACCCGGCGCCCAACAAAGGACGGCCGCTTCCTCGCGAGGAAGCGGCCGTCTTCGTTCTGGGCTCAGCTTACTGAGCCGCGGCCAGAGCCTTTTCGACCACCGGCTGCAGCTCGCCGGCAGCAAACATCTCGCGGACGATGTCCCCGCCGCCGATGAACTCGCCGCCGATGAAGATCTGCGGAGTGGTCGGCCAGTCGGTGATCGACACGAGGGTCGGACGAATGTCCGGATCCTCAAAGATGTCGATGGTCTCGAAGGGCACGCCCATCTGGTTGAAGACGTCGATCACGGCTGCGGAGAAGCCGCAGCGCGGGAACATCTTGTTGCCCTTGGTGAACAGCAGGATCGGAGTGTCGGCGATTGCCTTCTCCAGTTGCTCGCGGAGTTCGGTCATGGTTGGTTCAGGGGTGGTGGACGCCTAGGCCTGGGGCAGGCGGGTGGTGATCTGGACCGCGTGGATCTCGCCGCTGCCCTCGTCCATGTGCGGGCGGAGGACGGTCAGCACGGTCTTGTGCGCCTCGAGGCGCGACATGCCCTCGAAGCCGGCCCATGTGATTTCGAGGCCCCAGTGATCTTCGGTGCCGGTGAGGTCGCGGGCCTTGCAGACCGCGCCCCCCAGGCCGTCCTCGACCAGGATCTCGATTTGTTCTTTTTGCATCACCATGCGAAATCGCTTATAGGACGCGCCTCGATTGCGTCCCGCGCATTCTCCCATAATCCCTGTCATGCCGAAAATCGAAATCTACACCAAGGACTTCTGCCCCTACTGCAAGATGGCCAAGGACCTGCTCGCTTCCCTGGGTCAGACCTGGGAGGAGATCGACCTGACGGTCCACCCGGACCGCACCCAGGAGATGCTGGATCGCTCCGGCGGCCGCACCACCGTGCCCGAGATCTTCATCGACGGCGAGCTGATCGGCGGCTACGACGACCTCGCCGCGCTGCACACCAGCGGCGCGCTGAAAGAGAAGCTGGGCTAAGGAAATCGGTTAGGCTGGGGGGATGCGATCTGCAGCAACATCCCCTCTCCTTCTGATCGCAGGGGCGCTCCTTGCCGCCCCTGCCGCCGCGCAAGAGTCCGCGCCGACTCCGGCCGGCCTGGGCTACTGGAACGGCCCCGACTGGCAGCCGCTGGCGACCTCACCGGACTCCCTGGGCATCGTCTTCGCCGACTCCCTGAGCGAGGCGGAGATCCGCGCGCGGATCGCCCAGTTTCCCGGCCTCGCCGGCGGCCAGGCCGATCAGGCCGTGGTCTGGCCAGGCCACGCCGTCGTGGTCGAGCTCGCTGCCGGGCTGAGCGCCGACGAGGCCTGGAGCCTCGCCGAGCAGATCTCGGCGCAGGCCGAGGTGCGTGAGGCCGCCCCGCGCCTGATCGCCACCGAGACGGGCGAGCCGCTCTATCTCACCGACGAGATCCTGGTGCGCTGGAAGGACGGCGTCAGCGCCGGCCAGCGCGAAGCCTGGACCCAGGGCCTCGAGCGGACCGCCACCCTTGCCTACACCGTCAACCCGGGCGAGGTCTACGCGGTCGATCCCAGCGAAGATCTGCTGGCCCGCGCCAACGAGCTGGCGAGCAGCGGCCTCGTCGAGTTCGCGATTCCCGACTTCCGGATCGAGCGGGTCCGGTATTCGGGCTCGAACGACCCCTTCTACGCCTACCAGTGGCACCTGGAGAGCACCGGGATCAACGGCGCCGGAGTCGATGAGGACATCGACGCCGAAGGGGCCTGGGCGATCACCCGCGGCACCGCCAGCGTCACTATCGCGGTCGTCGATACCGGCACCGAATTGCAGCACCCGGACCTCGTCGACAACCTGGTCCAGGGCGTGGACGTGCTCGGCAACGACAACAACCCGCAGGCAGAGGACGGCGTCTGGCTGGGGATCTTCCGCTGGGAAGAGAGCCACGGCACCTCGGTCTGCGGCGTGAGCGCTGGCCGCGGCGACAACGGCATCGGCATCTCGGGGGTCGCCCCGCGCTGCACGGTCATGCCGATCCGCTTCCTGTCCGAGCTGTTCGGCCCGACGCCGACGGTCCAGGACGAGGCGGATGCCTTCAACTTCGCCTGCCAGAACGGCGCGGCGGTGATCAACAACTCCTGGGGTCCGGCTGGCTCGGCCACCCTGCCTGCCTCGACCAAGGCGGCGATCGATGATTGCAACCAGTTCGGCCGCAACGGGCTGGGCTCGGTGATCTTCTTCGCAGCCGGCAACTCGGGCGCCGACAACTCGGGCAACGGCTACGCCACCTACCCGGGCGTGCTGGCGGTGACTGCGGTCAATGACCAGGGCGTGCTGTCCAGTTACAGCTCCTTTGGTTCGACCGTCGACCTCTGCGCCCCCTCAAACGGCGGCGTGAACGGCATCATCACCACCGACCGCCTGGGCACCAAGGGTTACAGCAACACCGAGTACACCGACAGCTTCGGCGGAACTTCCTCGGCCAGTCCGACGGCCGCGGGCGTGATGGGCCTGATCCTGTCCGTGAACCCCAGCCTCACCCGCGCTGAGGCGATCGACGTGCTGCTCGACACCGCGGAGAAGGTCGATGTCGCAGGCGGCAGCTACAACGGCAGCGGCTTCAGCAACTTCTACGGCTACGGCCGCGCCAATGCCGCTGACGCAGTGAACGAGGCGGTGACGCGCATGGGCGGATCGCCTTCGAACACGATCTACCTGAACGGCACCACCTTCGCAGCAGCGGGTAGTTCCGCGCAGTACCAGTTCAGCGGTGCCCCCGCACAGAAGGGCTGGGCAGCCGTCGCCTCCTTCGCCGGCACGCCGGGCGCGGTGCTCGGCAACCATGTCTTCGACGTGTCGCCGCAGTACCTGCAGATTGCCTCGGGGGTGACCTCGGCGAGCGGCACCGGCGGGTTCAGTGGCACCGTTCCGGCCAGCCTTGGAGCGATCGGCGCGATGATTGAGGTGGTTGTTCCGACTGGCGGTGACTTTGCTGATTCGAACGGCCTGCTGCTCCGCCTCCAGTAGAGTCTGACCCCCATGAGTGGGCTCGATTCTCGGGTCGATCCGTAACTTCCACCCTCGCAAAGCGTCCTCTAGGTGAACCCACCTGGAGGACGCTTCTTGTTTCATCCACCTTTCTGCCCGCGCAATGGATGCCCCTCCGCGGAGCGCGATCTCGCCTTCCGCTATCGCCGCTCCGGCTCCTATCACCGTAAGTGTGACGGTCGTTGGATCCAGCGATTCCGCTGCCTCGTCTGCCATCGTGGCTTCAGTACACAGACTTACAAGGCCAACTACCGCTACCGCAAACCCTTTCTCCATCACGCCTTAGTCCACGCACTCTGCTCTAAAGTCACCCGCCGCCAGGCGGCTCGGCTCTTTGGGGTGAACAAAAAGACGGTCGAGCGCCGCTTCGTCCGGATGGCGCAGGTCGCTCGAGACTTCCACCTGGCTCGCCTGCGAGAGTGCACGAATGCGGGCGGCATCGACGGCACCTTCCAGCTCGACGAGCTCGAGACCTTCGAGCATCACCGAAAGCTCAAGCCAGTCACGATGGCGGTGCTGATCGAGCGCAAGAGCTACTTCATCGTGCACACGCGCGCGGGGCAACTTGCGGCACGGGGTCGCCGGACAGAAGCTCAGCAGGAACGCCTGGAGGTGATCCAGAAGGAGGAAGGCAAGCGGCGCTCCGCTTCTCGAGCCTGCGTGCGGGAGTGCTTCGAGGCACTCGGGAACGTGCTCGCTTCGGATCTCCCGATCCGACTACAGACCGACAAGAAGTGCACCTATCCCACCGAGTGCAAGCGAGCCAACTTTCCCCGCGCCCTCTATCACCGCACGACGGACAGCCGCAAACGTCGTGACTATCGGAACTTACTCTTCCCGATCAATCACACCCTCGCGATGATGCGGGATGGAATGTCCTGCCTAGTGCGACGCAGCTGGGGCGCTGCCAAGAAGATCAAGGGGCTTCAGCGCCACGCCTGGCTGTGGACGGCCTATCGCAACTACGTCCGCGGCGTGACCGTGAAAACGAGAACGACCCCTGCCCAGTCGGCAGGGGTCTGTGATCAGCGGTGGCAGCTGAAAGAGGTCCTGAGGTGGCGCTGGCCG
>PAHY01000036.1 GCA_002705055.1 Planctomycetota bacterium | reverse complement strand
TCGGCGACGAAGCTGCTGATCGCGTCGACGGTGGGCTGGGTCAGGTCGCGCCAGGGCAGGAAGTGGCTGACGCCCTCCCAAATCTCGGTGCGCGCCTGCGGCACGACCCGGGCATGCTCGCGCGCTGCGGCAACCGGCACCAGGAAGTCCTTGTCGCCGTGCACGATCAGCATCGGCCCCTGCCAGGTCTCGAGAATCGCGCGGAGCGGGCGCTGATCCGAGTCGTAGAAGTTGCGCGCGTAGTTGCGCATCGCGTTGCCTTCGCTCCAGCCGCCGAAGTGCGGCAGCATCCAGGCCATGGTCCGGAAGGCGAGCAGCTGGAAGCCGTGGACGGCGTGGTTCAGCTCGTACTTGCCGAACATCTCCAGCTCCTGCACCCCAATCGCGGCCATGAGGGTGAGCGAGGCCAGCCGCTCCGGCGCCGCCTCGGCCATGTGCAGGATCACGCCGCCGCCCATGCTGAAGCCGACGGCATGCGCCTGCTCGATCTTCAGCGCGCGCAGCAGGTCGAGCAGCGCGTGGGCATGACTGAGGAAGGAGTAGTCCTCCAGCACCCGTTCGGACGCGCCGAAGCCGGGCAGGTCCGGGACGATCAGTCGGTACGGCCCCTGCAGCTGCTCGACCATCTGGTCGAAGGTGTCGCCATCTCCCGGGCTGCCGTGGACCAGCAGCACGACCGGGGCGTCTGCGGCATCTCCAGGCAGATCCCGATAGGCCAGGCGCATCGTTCCGGGCAGCTCCTGAGCGCCGTCACGGTTCGCGAGCTCGGCGAGCTCGTAGCCAGGCTTCTCGTCCGGCGGCGTCGGACCGCGCAGCAGCGCCACCGCGTGCGAAACCAGCAGCACGGCCAGGTAGGCGAACAGCAGCTTGCGAAGCAAGGAGGCGGTCTACGGGGTGTCGGGCCCCTTCCAGTCGAAGGGTTGCGCGCCGTCGACGCGCTCGAAGACCTCGTCGCAGCGGGCCTTCGCCTGTTCAGCGAGCTCCTTGCGGTCCTCGGCCTCGACGGGCTGCGGGTGGAAGCGCACCCGGGCGTCGATACGAGGAATCTGGAGCATGCGGTACAGGTGGGGGAAGAACTGCATGTCGCCCCACCAGCAGACTGCTTCGGGAGCGGAGGGCCCGCCTTCCGGCGTGGCGTAGCAAATGCTAGCGACGTGGACCGGCGCGCGGCTATCCAGGACCAGGCTGAACAGCCCCGGTTTGAAGGGGAGAACCTCGTATCCGGGCGTGGAAGTGCCCTCGGGGAAGAAAATCAGCCCCCAGCCCTGGGCCAGCCTCTCGTTGGCCAGCTCGCGGACCCGCTTGAGATCCGACTTCTTGGTGCGGTCAATGAAGATCGTGCCGCCGATCTGGCTGAGCCGGCCGAAAAATGGCCAGCGGGCCACCTGGGCCTTGGACACGAACAGCCCATCGGCGAAGTTCCAGAGCGAGAGGATGTCCAGATAGGAGAGGTGATTGCTCACCAAGATATGGGGGCGCTGCGGCGGCGTCCCTTCCGCGCGCACCCGCACACCAATGATCCGGAAGACCGTCCGCGCCCACAGCCGCACCCACCAGGTGTGATTGCGGATCTGACGGTCCGAGCCTGTGCGGGTGATGATCCAGTTGACCAGCACGCCGCCCGCACAAAACACGGACATTGCCCCGAGCCCCAGGAGCCGGAGGCAGGCACGAAGATGCCTCATGCGCGGGAGCTTAGCGGAACCTGGCCAGCTCTTCCGGCGCCATCTCAAGCAAGTCGTGCACCGTCAGGAAATCGATGGTGCCGAACTCGCGGTCGAGCGCCGGCGGGCTGCAGATCTTGGCGCCGTAGCGCATGTACGCCGCGAACAGCGGCGGGATCTGCACCTGCGGCAGCGCTGCTTCCACCTCTTCGGGCTCGCCGCAGGAGAAGGCCTCGGTCGGTCGAACCGTGAAGTCGGGGTGAGCGTGCCCCTTCTCGACGAGCCAGCGGTAGGTCGCCCAGCCCAGCGCGGGATCCTGCGATGTCAGCGAGTTGCAGCCGAAGAAGTAGCGCTTTCGCTGCCCTTCGATGTACGCGCGCAGGCCCTTCCACAGCAGCAGCAGCACGCTGCGGTTGCGGTGATCGGCGTCGATGCAGGCGCGGCCCAGCTCGACGGCCTGCTCGAGGATGCCGGTCGGCAGATCCTCGAGCTGAAACTCGTTGGCGGAGTAGAAACCGACGCCGGCCGTCGCAGCCTCGAGCGTTTGCAGCCGGTAGGTGCCGACGATCGTATGGCTTTCCTGCAGCACGCCGCGGTGCTCGACCACCAGGTGGTGGCACTGCTGATCGAAGGTGTCCTGATCCAGACCGGTCTGAAAAGACTCGGGCAGGCCTTCGCCCATTTCCAGATTGAAAACCCGGAAGCGGAGCTCACAAGAGGTGCGCAGGTCCTCTGCCGTCGTGGCGACACGCAGGCGGTAGGGGCCCTTCTCGACCAGGATCGATTGGAGCGACGCCGGAACGGCCAGGAAACCGGCCGGGGTCGACGTGGAGCGGGCTGAGTTCAAGATGCGGATCAGGGGTCGCGGGACCAGGGAATTGGACCTGGCCGACGCGTGGCATCCGGCGAAGGCAGCGTGAATCTGCCGGGGAGTGCCGTGAATTCTACCACCGGAATGCCCCCCTTGGCGGCTTGCGTCGGCCCGGCTATCCTTTCGGTTTTCCGGCTCCGGCCTTTCTGACCTGTCATGACTTCGTCCCAGGAAATCGGTGTGCTTTCCCCGCCTGATGTGCGGGTGGATTTGCGCGTCGATGCCCAGCCCGGGCAGCGCGGAGAAGGAAGCCGCTTTCGCGTGCACGTGAAGGTCGAGAACCACGGAGAGCGCGCGGTGCGCCTGCTGTCCCGCTGCTGGAAGCTGATCGACGCCGACCACCGGGTCGCGGAACTGCGCGGTCCCTGCGTGGCCGGGCAGCGCCCGGAACTGCTGCCGGGTGCCCGCTACGACTTCGCGAGCACCGTCCATCTGGCCACCGAATGGGGCAGCTTTGAGGGCAACTTCCGGGTGCTCGACGCCGCCGGCGGCCTGCTCGAGGTCGAAATCGAGCGGCACATGCTTTCGGCCGCGGCGCCGGTGCTGGCCTAAGCCGTCGGCTTGGTCTGCCAGAGCAGATCGAGGATCGTGTACCAGGCGAGCCCGCCGACGATCGTCGCCACAATGAGCGGCAGCAGGAAGGACTTCTTGCTGCTCTTGTGACGGAACAGGCGCACCCCCAGCCAGGCGCCGACTCCGCCGCCGACCGCGGCGAGCAGCAGCAGGGTCGATTCTGGGGTGCGCGGCGCCTGGCGGACGGCCCGGCGCTTGTCGAGGCCCCAGGTCACGAAGGTCCACAGATTGACCGCGGCGAGGATCGAGATCAGAGCGATGTTCACGCCGGGGCTCCCAGGGTGGGGTCGATGATCAGCGATTCTTCGAGCGGACGGCGGCCCAGCGCGTGCTGCGGCACGGTGCAGTCCTCGCTGGGGTAACCGACGGGGATGAGCATGTAGGGCTTCTCGTGCGCTGGCCGGCCCAGGATCTCGCCGAGGAAGGCCATCGGGCTGGGGGTATGGGTGAGCGTGGCCAGCCCCGCCATCTGCGCGGCGGCCAGCAGCATGCCGGTGGCGATGCCCACTGATTCCTCGGAGTAGTAGACCTTGCCGCCGTCATCGCCGCGGCTGAGCTTGAAGACCACGATCAGCCAAGGCACCACGTCGAGGTAGGCCTTGTTCTCGTCGGTGCCGAGCGGCTCGAGATCGGCCAGCCACTGGGCGCTGGCGCGGCGGGAATACAGCTCGCGCTCCTCGGCCTCGGCGCCGAGGCGGATGCGGTGCTTGAGCGCGGGGTCGGACACGGCCACGAAGCGCCACGGCTGCTTGTTGGCGCCGCTGGGTGCGGTGCAGGCGCAGCGCACGATGTTCTCGATCGCTTCCCGCGGCACGGGGCGATCGCTGAACATGCGCACGCTGCGCCGGCGGCGCAGAGCATCGTGGAAACGTGCGGCTTCGACCTCGGGCGGGCCGGCGGGCACGTACCGATCTTCGAACGGCACGAAGACGGGTTCAGGCATGGGGCTCACGCTAGCAGATCGGGCCGCGCTACCATGCCCGGATGCGCTTGCTCTCGCTGTTTCTGATTCCGCTGGCGATGCTCGCCGGTTGTGCCCAGAACGCGCCGGCCCCTGAGCCGGAGCCCGACTTGGATCAGTTTGCTGCCTTGGCGGCACCGTACGGCAATGTGCTCGAGATTCCGGCCTTCGAGGAATCTCCCGCCGAGGTCGAAGCCGGTCTCGATGCCATCCTCGCCCGGGCGGATGCCGCGCTGGATCGCCTCGGGGCCCAGGATCTCAGCGTCGCGACCTACGCCAGCACGATTCAGCGGCTGGATGACATCGTCTATCCGGTCACGACGATGCTCAACCGCATGTGGCTGATGAAGGAGACGCAGCCGGACGCTTCCATGCGCGAGGCCTGCACCGAGGCCGTGGCGCGCATGAACGAGTGGTTCGTGGCGCTGTCCTATCGCGAGGACGTGTATGAGGCCTGCCAGGCCTTCCTCGCCCGCTACACCCGCGGCGAGCTGCCCAAGCTGGAAGGGGAGCAGCGCAAGCTGATGCTCGAGACCATGCGGGACTACCGGCGCAGCGGCCTGCACCTCGACGCCGCCACCCGCGGCGAAGTCGAAGCGCTGCGCAACAAGCTGAATGAGCTGGAGACTGAGTTCGACGGCAACATCACCGATGCCCAGGTCGAGATTCACTTCACCACCGAAGAGCTGGACGGCGTTCCTGAGGCCTTCCTGACCGCAAGCCAGCAGGCGGACGGCCGCCACCGCGTGCGGGTCACCGTGACCTCGGATTATCTCTCGGTCATGCAGAACGCCCGCCGCGAGGAAACGCGGAAGCGCTGCAACTTCGCTCGCTACACCGTGGCGATGGCCGAGAACGGCCCCGTCCTGGCCGAGATCGTGGCGACCCGCGAACGGATCGCTTCGCTGCTCGGATACGCCAACTGGGCCGACTATCAGACCGAGCCGAAGATGGCCGGCGACGGCGCCACCGCCGTGGCCTTCGTCGAGGATCTGATCCAACGACTCGAGCCGAAGTTCCAGGACGAAGTCGAGACTCTGCGCAAGCTCAAGGTGATCGACACCGGCAACGAGAACGCCGAGATTCACTTCTGGGACTTCCGCTACTACCAGAGTCAGTACATGAAGCAGAGCTTCGGCGTCGATACCGAAGCGCTGCGGGTGTACTTCCCGCTGCCGCAGGTGCTCGACGGCATGTTCGCCGCCTACGAGCGCATCTTCGACCTCGAGTTTGAGGCGGTCGAGCCGCCGCAGAAGTGGGCGGACGATCTGGAGCTGTGGCTGGTCAAGGACGCCGCCAGCGGCGAGCCGCTGGGGATGTTCTACCTCGACAACTTCCCGCGCGAGGGCAAGTACAACCACTTCGCTCAGTTCGACATCATCGGCGGCAAGCGGCTGCCCGACGGTCGCTACCAGCGCCCGGTGGTGGCTCTGGTCTGCAACTTCACGCCGGCGCTGCCGGGCGAGCCGGCGCTGATGTCGCACAACGAGGTCGAGACCATCTTCCACGAGTTCGGTCACGCGATGCACTCGATCCTGACGCGCGCCGAGTCGACCCGTTACGCCGGGGCCAACGTCGCCCGCGATTTCGTCGAGGCGCCCAGCCAGATGTTCGAGAACTGGGTCTGGGACGCCGACATCCTGGGCGACTTCGCGATCGACTATCGCGATCCGTCGAAGAAGATCCCGATGGAGACGCTCGCGGCGATGAAGGAGGCCGATCTGGCGACCCAGGGGGTGTACTACCGCCGTCAGCTGTCGCTGGCGCTCAGCGATCTGCGTCTGCACCTGGGCGAGGTCCAGGATCCGCAGGCCGTGGTCAATGCCGCCACCGCCGAGGCCTTCTTCCCGCCGCAGGCCGGCACGCACTTCGCGGCCTACTGGGGCCATCTCACCGGCTACGACGCCGGCTACTACGGCTATGCCTGGGCCGATGCGATCGCCGCCGACATGGCGACGGTCTTCCAGAACGCGCCGGATCGCTATCGCGACCGCGAAGCGGGCATGCGCCTGCGCCGGCAGATCTACGAAGTGGGCGGTTCGGTCGATCCCTCCGAGGCCGTGCGCCGCTTCCTGCAGCGCGAGCCAAGCAACGACGCCTTCCTGAAGACCCTGGGGCTCGGTCAGTAAGTCCGCGCCCTAGCGCACCGGGTGCGCCGCGTCCGCGGCCACCCAGCCGCGGTGCGGGGTCTCGCCGGTCGCTTCGAAGAAGAAGCGGCTGACGTGGCAGGGGGCTGGGCGGCCATAGCGGGTGCGCTGCTCTGCCCACGAGACGGTCAGCACCCGGCGCGCCCGCGTCATGCCGACGTAAGCCAGCCGGCGCTCCTCTTCGACGCTGCCCTCGGCGGCGCTGCGTTTGTGGGGGAGGGTGCCCTCTTCGAAGCCGACCAGGTAGACGCGCGGCCATTCCAGGCCCTTGGCCGCGTGCAGGGTCATCAGCGAGACGGCCTGCGGCCGCTCTTCCTCGGCCTCTTCGCGCTGGTCTTCCGCGTTGAGCGCCAGCTCCTCGAGGAAACCGTCCAGGGTCGGCTTGCGGGCCTGCCGGGTGTAGTTGACCGCGAAGTCGACGACCTCCAGCACGCCGTTCCAGCGCGCCTCGCGGGTCTGCTGGTCGTCGTACTGCCGCTCGACTTCGGCTTTGTAGTCGACCCGCGTCAGCAGCTCGGCGACGATCTCCGAGAGCGGCTCCCCGTGCGCCAGCTGCATCCGCAGCGAGCCCAGATTGCCGAACAGCTCGCGCAGCGACTTCATCGCCTTCGGCGGGATCTTGGGGCCAGAGGCTTCGTCGGCGATCAGGCCATCGATGATCTGATTGGCCGTGGAGCCGGCCTCGGTGGCGGCGCCGACCAGCGCCTCGATGGTGCCCTTGCCGACCCCGCGCGGCGGCGTGTTGATGACCCGCAGCAGCGAGACCTCGTCCTCGGGGTTGGCCAGCAGCTTGAGGTAGGCCAGCACATCGCGGACCTCCTTGCGATCGAAGAAGGACTGCGAACCGGTCAGCTGGTACGGCAGCTTCTGGCGGCGCAGCTCGGCCTCGAAGGCGCGCGGCTGCGACTGAGTGCGGAACAGGATCGCGAAGTCGCCGAAGTTGGCCTCGCCACGCTCGACCGTCTGGCGAATCTCAGTGACGATCATGCTGGCTTCCTGCAGCTCGTCGTACAGGCCCAGCCAGGTCACCGGCACGCCGGAATCCTCGAAGGCGCGCAGCTCCTTGGGGTGACGCGCGCGGTTGTTGGCGATGACCTTGTTGGCGGCGTCGAGGATCTCGGGCGTGCAGCGGTAGTTGGTCTCCAGTCGCACGATCTTGGCCTCGGGGAAGTCCTGGTCGAAGCGCAGGATCTTGCGCACATCGGCGCCGCGCCAGCCGTAGATCGACTGGTCATCGTCGCCGACCACGCACAGGTTGCGGTGCTGCGAGGACAGCAGACGCAGGATCTCGTACTGCGGCCCGTTGGTGTCCTGGTACTCGTCGACCAGCAGGTAGCGGTACTGCTCCTGGAGACGCCCCAGCAACTTGGCGTCCTCGCGCATGACCCGCAGTGTCATCAGCAGCAGGTCGTCAAAATCGACCACCCGCGAGCGGCGCAGCGAGGCTTCGTACTTGCGGAAAGCGCGCGCGATCAGCTCGTCGCGATCATCGCCGGGCAGGTCGAGCGCCTGCTCCGGGCCGATCAGCTGATTCTTCCACAGCGAGATCTGCGAGAGCGCGGCCGAGGGCTTGACCTTCTCCTCGCCGACCCGCAGCTCGCGCAGCGCGGCGCGCACCGTGGCCAGCTGATCGGCCGAGTCGCAGATCGTGTACTGGCGCGGCAGGCCGACGATCTCGCCATGGCGGCGCAGCAGACGCGCACAGAAGCTGTGGAAGGTGCCCATGGTCAGGAACTGGGCGCGTTCCTCGCCGACGATGCCGGCAATCCGCTCGCGCATCTCGCGCGCGGCCTTGTTGGTGAAGGTCATCGCCAGCACCTGCTCGGGCAGGATGCCGTTGCGCAGCAGATGCGCGATCCGCGCGGTGATCACCCGCGTCTTGCCCGTGCCCGCGCCCGCCAGGACCAGCAGCGGGCCTTCGGTGTGTTCGACGGCTTCCTGCTGCTCGGGGTTGAGGCGGACGGTGGGAGTCACCATGGGCCGAGGATCATCGCGGCCCGGGCGACCGGGTTCAAGCGAACCCGGTTGCGCGTTCGCAATGGCCTAGCGGCTCTTCGGCTCGGTGTGCACAACCGCCTTCACACCAAGCAGATCGGCGATCTGGTCGTCGATCTTGCCGATCCGGACCACGTGCTCGATGATGACCGGGTGGCGTTCGTGCGGGGTGGTGAGGATGATCCGACCCGAGCCCGCGAGCAGGCGCTCGAGCACATCGGGCACTTCCTTGTCCCAGCGAAGGTCCTCGGTCGAGTAGCGCTTCATCTTCGGGAACACGCCGAAGCGATGGACCACTTCATTGGGCCGGAAGGTCCAGTAGTCGAAGCGGCTGCGCAGCCAGACGAAGAAGTAGATCAGGGTGAGGCCGCCAAAGATCAGCGCGTAGAAGGTCTGATTCATGACGGGGTGCAGGCCCGCCAGCCAGCCGCCGACCGAACCCAGCACGTCGAAGTAGAGCAGGGCGAGCACGGTGGCGACGCCGCCCAGGCCCAGGATCAGCGAGCGCTCCTCGTTGAAGTCGGCAGCGATCACCAGCAGATTGAAGAAGAAGATCCCCATCCAGATCTGGCCGGCGATGCCGCCTGGCTCGGGGAACATCGCGAAGATCGCCGAGATGATCCAAATCGGGTAGAAGAAAATCACCTTGGGCAGCGGGCGCACGACGACCTCGAGCGAGCGCGCAGGCGTGTTCTCAACGTGCGAGTGCGTGTGGCTGTGCTCTGCCGCCGGCGGGGTCGGGGCTGGAGTGGGAGTCGGAGTCGGCTCCGGGGTGGGATCTTGCTTCTCTTCGCTCATACCGGGTGACGCGGGGGTGGCTCTAGACTACGAGAATCGTGCGCACCCGGGGAGCGGACCTCGTCCGCGCCGGGCTTCCCCGCACGATCTCCTTCGGGATTTCGCATGCAAGTTTTCATTCTGCTGCTGTTCGGCCTTGTCGCGGGCGCCTGTCAGAGCCTGCCCCCGGTCGATCCCGATCCGGCCGCCTCGGTGGATGCGGCGCGAGAGCTCTTCGCGCTCGCGGCCGCGGCCGACCAGGAGGGCGACGCCGCAACGGCGTTGGCAGCGATCCAGCAGGCCGCCGCGCTGCGCCCGAACCACCCGACCCTGCTCTACAACGCCGCCGCACTCGAGGCGCAGGCCGGCTACACCGCCCAGGCCCGGCTCCGCCTCGCCAAGCTGGCGCGCATGGGAGTGGGGTTGAACGTCCGCGCGCAGCCGGCCTTCGAGGGGATGCACGGCCATGAGTCCTTCGAGCGCGCCGCGGATCAGCTGGCGCGCAACGCCGAGCCGCTGGGGGAGACGCCGTTGCACCGGTCGATTTCCTTTGGACCGACTCAGTTTGGCCCGGTGACGAAAATTCTCCCAGAGGGAATTGCCTATGACGCGCAGCGTGATGACTGGTACGTCGGCGGAGTCGCGGTTCCCTTCATCGTTCGCGAGAAAGCGGAAGCAGTCTTCTCTGCAACCGGAAAGCGAGGCGTGTTCGGGATGCAGTTTGACGCCGAGCGACGCGTGCTTTGGGCCGCGACCGCCTTTCCCCCTGGAGTGAGCACGGAAGCGGATCACGAGCCGCCAAGAGAATGGGTCGAGCTCCTGGGGGACAACTGGAAGGGGCGCAGTCTGCTGGTACGGATTCGGGTCGACGAGCAGGAGCTCGCTTCGGTGATGTCCCACGGCCCGGTGCATTACGGCGGCGGCGTTCAGGCGGTTTCCGTCCCCGGCGAACAGCCCAACTCCTTGGGCGATGTCCTCGTGCGCGCGAACGGTGAGGTGCTCACCAGCGACGCCGAAGGCGGCACGATCTGGCGGGTGATCGACCCGGATGGCTGGGATGCCGACAGCGAAGGCCCCTGGCTCGAACGCTGGCTGCAGGGGCCTGAGCTGCCATCCCCGCAGGGCATGGCGGAGGCGGCCGGCTTCGTCTACCTCGCCGACTACTCGACCGGTCTGCACCGCATCGATGACGATGGCGAGCGACGCCCGCTGGTGAAGCCGGAGGAGCTCTGCGATCTCGGCATCGACGGCCTGGCGGCGACCGAAGACGGCCGTCACCTGATCGCGATTCAGAACGGCTTCGCGCCGCAGCGCATCCTGTGGCTGAGCCTGTCCGAGGACGGCACTGCCGTCACTGACTGGCAGGTCCTCGCCGCCGGCCTTCCCGAATGGCGCGAGCCGACGCTGGGCCTCGTCCACGAAGGCTGGTTCTACTTCGTCGCCAACAGCCACTGGCCGGACTTTGCCGACTTCGAGAATCCCAAGGGCAAGCAAGGCGTCCCCGAGATCCGCAAGCTGCGCTTGCCGTCCACCGAGTCCGAACAGGAGTAGGATGGCGAGGATGCGTTATTCCGTCGCGGGCCTGCTTTTCCTCGCACTTCTCGCCGGGCTGATCTGGCCGCGGTCGCAGGAAATCTCGGCGGGCAGCACGGAGGCGGCACCGGAATCGACGACCGAATCGGCAGTTGGACTTGCACCGACCGCGAAGCCGGCGGAGGCGGACGAAGTTCCAGGGCCTCCGCGCGCGACGCATCGTCAGCAGGTGGAGCCGAGTGCAGAAGATCTGAACGGCGTTCTGCTGCTGGGCGTTCTTCCAAGCGGCGAGGAAGTCACGCCGACTCGGGTGGATGGTTACCGCGGGGCGCAGCCACGCGTCTGGCTGCCCGGGCCAGGCGGGCTGCGCATCGTGGAAGAGGAGGCCGATCAGCTCTTCTTTGCCGTGCAATGGACGGACGAGAAGGAGCAGGACTGGATCGGCGAAGGGTGGTTTCCGGTCCAGGGCGTCGAGCGGGTTGTGGTGCCATTGCAACAGGCGCAATTGAGGCTCACGGGTACTGTTCGCCGGTCAGGGGTACCCGAAGCGGGTTCGCACATCCACGCATCCGACGGCGAAGCGCGGTTTGCAACGCTGACCAACGCGCGTGGCGAGTTTCGCTTTCTGATGCCGCGGGCGGCGAGTGTGCTGGTGCGCGCGGGGTATATCCATGCGCCCGGCGCCGGAGAGCGCGTGGATCTCAGCGACGGCAAGGATCGTTACGTCGAATTGGAGTTGCCTCCGGGCAGTCTGACGGTGCGCGTGATTCCGCCTGAAGGCGTCGAGATTCCGACCCAACTCGCGGTGGGCTTGCACCCGGTGGATCCACTCGAGGCACGCAGTCGCGACCATCTGAAGTTCGCGCCGATCCGAGATGGTGAACTTGCTCAGTTCGACTCCGTGCCTGCCGGAGAATACGTCCTGCGGGTCGGCGAAGAGATCTTTCAGCCGTTTCTTCTCAAGCAGCTGGGTTGCTCGCCGGCGGAATTGCCGGTCGTGATCACCGACGAGCACCAGACCCTTGAAGTGCGTCTTCCCCGGGCGACCACGGTGACGATCACTGCGACGGATCCGCGCTCGGGTCGCGAGGGAGTCATCGCCTTTGTGAGCTACGAGCGGATCGATCAACCGCTGCGCAATCCCGCTTCGCGGGGGTTCTCCACCGACGGCGGGCGGCCCAACCCGGAGGGCAAGCTGATCGCCCCGGGTGAGTACCGCTTTCACGTCGGTGGGAATGGCTTCGGCTTCACGAGCTTCGAGGGAACCGTCGTCGAAGGAGAAGAGAACGTCTTTGATGTCGAACTCAGCGAGGCAGGCCTTTCGATTGGAGCAGAGCTCGGCGCAGGGGATTGGGAGCAGATCGATCGAGTGCTCTATCTGGACGAGACAGGTCGTCAAGTCGGCATGTTCACGGCCAACATCGGCGCGCGGACAGGCTTTACCTTCCGCGATGCTGACGGCAACGAGTCGGAGCCGATCGTGCATGACTCTTCGACCCCACGCCCGGTTCAGGTCCATGTGCCGCAAGCTGGCGAGTACCGCTTTCTGGCCAGATTGCGGTCTTCACGGGGCTACGTCGACCTCGGTCGACACCGGATCGACGGGTCCATCAGCAATCTCTTTCTCAAGCTGCCCAACTAGCTCGCTGCCGCGGCGGCGCCGCCGCTGCTTGCCGCCACGGTGGCTGCGGCCTGCGCCTGGATCACTGCTTGAATGCGCACGATCATCGAGAAGGCGGCGAGCTCTTCGTGGCTCGCGGCTTGGCCTAGCAGTTCGAGCATCGTCAGGGATGACGCCACGCTGAAGGTCTCGTTCTTGCCCAGACCCCAGCGGCGCGCGCGAACCGCTTCGCGGCGGTCCAACGTGCGGTCCACGATCGTCGTCGGCGTGGCCGACACGAAACTCAGCGCCGCGACCTCGTCGTAGTCGCACTCCATCATCCACAGCCCGCGGCCACGGAAGCCCTGGTAGATCGCGTCGAACTGGCGCACCGCGCCCGAGGCGGCCTGCGGGTGCAGGCTGAGCAGCTGCGCGGCCGTCTGCAGCGCGTTGCCGCGGCCGTACTTGAAGCTGCGCAGCTCTTGATAGACCGACTCGACCCGGCTGGCGATCGCCCGCGGCGCGCCCGGCTCGCCCGCCAGCAGGGCTGCCGGGGCCAGGTCATCGCCCCCGGTGATCCACGGGTGATCCTCCTTGAAGGCGCGGTAGATCTGCGCCATGCGCGCGACCTGATCGCGGCTGATCCGCGCCGAACCGCCCGCTTCCAGCGACTGCTCCAGCAGCACCAGCGCGGTCACGATGTTGTAGGCGGAGGTGCTGCGCGGCAGCTTCTCTGCCTTGAGCATCTGCTTCAGGCGCTCGCTCTCCTTCAGGATGCGCTCGGGCGAGAGCTCGATCGCCATCAGATGCGCCGCGTAGACGTAACGCATCGCGTTCTGCATCGGGCTGAACATCCCGCTGCGCGACTTCAGCTCGTCGGCGGTCCGGCGCAGTCGCCGAATCAGATCACCCGGCCGCCCCTCGAGCGTGACCAGCGCCAGGCAGGCATGCCGCAGCGAGTTGGACTGCTTCTCCCACCAGCGGCCGGTGTCGCGCGCCTGCTGATAGAGCGCGAGGAAGCGGTCAAGCGGGTCGGCGGGGAGCAGGAAGGGGCGCACAGTCATGGCAGAAGGCCCGCAAGGGGCCTTCCGCCATCCTAACCCTTGACGTTGACGATCTGGCGCAGGGTGTGGACGACCTCGACGAGGTCCGCCTGATTCGCCATCACGGTGTCGATGTCCTTGTAGGCACCCGGGATTTCGTCCAGCACGCCGTCGTCCTTCCGGCACTCGATGCCCTCCGTCTGGGTCTCGAGGTCGGCGGTCGTGAAGCGACGGCGGGCGGCGTTGCGCGACATCGCGCGGCCGGCGCCGTGCGAGCACGAGCAAAAGCTGTCCGGGTTTCCCTTGCCGCGCACGATGTAGCTTTGGGCACCCATCGACCCGGGAATGATGCCCAGCTCCCCGGCGCCGGCGCGGATCGCGCCTTTGCGGGTGACGAGCACCTCCTGGCCGAAGTGGGTCTCCTTCGCCACGTAGTTGTGGTGGCACTGGATCGCCTTCTCGGTGACGAATGCCTTGCGCTTCAGCACCTTCTGGATCGCACTCAGCGTAGCTTCCAGCATGACGCGACGGTTCCAGGCAGCGTAGTCCTGCGCCCAGTTCAGCGCGTCGACGTAGTCGTCGTACAGCTCGGAATCCTCGGGCAGGTAGCTGAGATCCTCGTCGGGCACGCGGATGCCGCGGCGGTCCATCTCGTGCTTGGCGCAGGCAATGAAGTAGCTGCCGATCCGATTGCCCACCCCGCGCGAGCCGGAGTGCAGCATGACCCACACGCGGTCCTCTTCGTCGAGGCAGAGCTCGATGAAGTGGTTGCCGGTCCCCAGGGTGCCCAGGTGCCGGTGCGTGTTGGTCTTCGGCCCGATCAGCTTCTTGTGCCGGGCGAGCACGTGCCCGAGCTGCGTCTCGATGTCGATCTTGCGCCAGTGTTTGAGCACCTCCTTCGGCGTCTGGCCCCAGGAGCCGCGGTCGTTGCGTCCGCCGTGCGCGGTCCGGCCGTGCGGCACGGCCTTCTCGATGGCGCGACGAATCGAGCGCAGGTTCTCGGGCAGATCGTGCGAACTCATATCGAGCCGCACCGCGGCCATGCCGCAGCCGAGGTCGACGCCGACCGCGGCCGGGATGATCGCCCCGGAAGTGGGAATGACGGACCCGATCGTCGAACCGCGGCCGAGGTGGGCGTCCGGCATCGCGGCGACGTGGGAGTGAATGAAGGGCATCAGAGACAGCTTGCGCAGCTGCTCCATGGCCTGATCTTCGATGTCGGTCGTGTAGACCTTGACCGGGACGAGGCCGCCTTCGATGGTTTGACGTACAGGCATGATTCGCTGAAAAAGCGGGCGAGGTGGATTGCCTGCCGGGCGCCGTACGAGGCTAGCACCGGGGGGTGCTGCTTCCGGGCCGCGCGGCGGGCATTTGCCACCGGGCCCAGGAAGAAAGCGCGCAACGCGCGCCGCGGATGTTCCGCCTACACCTGACCCGGCAGCGATACGGGCGACAAGAGGTCGCGCCGCAGCTTCGGTTCGTCGGTGAGGTTCGTGAACATGGGGCGAGGAAGATACGCAGCGATTCCGGCGAGGTCAACCCTTTTCGGCAACGCACCCCGAGTTAGGGCATGGTGGAGGGAATCCATGCTGAAGTTCGAACAGTACCAGGACACCAATCTGCTCGAGTGCACGCTCGACGGCCCGCTCATCCGCAAGGACTACGACGCGCTCACCGCCAAAGCGGACGAGATGATCGAGCAGTTCGGGCAGCTGCGCTTCCTCGAGGTGATCGAGCGGATCGGCAAGATCCAGCCCTCGGCGATCTGGGCGGATTTCAAGTGGGGGCCGAAGCACATCAAGAGCTTCACCCACGTCGCCGTCGTCGCGGATCAGAAGTGGATCGAGTGGATGATCGTTCCCTTCCGCAAGTTCATGTCCTGCGAGGTCCGCGTCTTCCATCTCGACGAGCTGGAAGACGCGCGACAGTGGCTGCTCGCGGCCGAGCCGCCGCAGGATTAGCCGTGCGCCAGGTTTTGGCCGCTGATCGGCAGGCGGCGCAGGCGGTGGCCGCTGGCCGCGTAGATCGCGTTGGCGAGCGCCGGGGCGGCCGGCGGGGTGCCGGCTTCGCCGACGCCGGACGGCGGGGCATCGCTGGGCAGGATCTCGACGTTGATCTCCTTGGGGGCTTCGCTCATGCGCAGCAACGGGTAGTCGTGGAAGTTCGACTGCACCACTGCGCCGTCGCGCACCGTGATGTTGCCGTGCAGCGCGGCGCTGAGGCCGAACAGCACCCCGCCAGACATCTGTCCGCGGACGCGTTCCTCGTGCAGCACCGTGCCGGCATCACAGGCGATGTCGACGCGTTCGATGGAGAGGCGGCCATTCGGCGCCACCTCCACCTCGACCACGTTGGCGACGTAAGCCAGGAAGCTGCGGTGCACCGCAATCCCGACGCCGCGGTTGGGCGCGAGCTGGCGGCGGCCCCAGCCTGACATTTCCGCAGCGCGGTTCAGCACCGCCAGCATGCGGCCGGTGTCGATCGGATGCTTGTCGATCGGCTCGCCGTAGTTGCTGTACTGCGCGTCGTCCTTGGCGAGGTCGATCTTGCGCGGCGGTCCGATGAGCTTGCGCAGGAACTCAAGCGAGTCCATGCCGGCAGCCTGCGCGAGTTCGTCGGCGAAGCTGTGCGCGGCAAAGGCGTGGAAGATGTTGCACACCGAGCGCAGCCAGCCCACGCGCACCACGCCGGAGGACTTGCCGGACTCGACCTGGATGTGGGGGAGGTCCCAGGGCACATCCTTGAAGCCGAGGTCCAGCTCGAAGCCCGAGCCGCGATCCGCCGCCGGGTTGAAGCTGGTGCCGATCGCCGGGAAGGACGAACGCGCCCGCCAGGCGGTGGGGAAGTTGTCTTCGCCGAGCGCGGCCTCGAGCTGCATCGCCGAGACCGAGTGGTAGTAGTCGTGGCGGATGTCGTCTTCGCGACTCCAGAACACCTGCACCGGCGCGCCGATCTTCTTCGACAGCACGGCCGCTTCGGCGACGTAGTCCGGCTTGGACTTGCGACCAAAGCCGCCGCCCAGCAGAGTCACGTCGACCCGCACTTGGTTGGGCGGCAGGTTGAGCACCTGCGCCACCGTGCCCTGAGCGGCCTGCGGGTTCTGGGTCGGAGCCCAGCAATGGCAGCCCTCTTCAGTGACATGCGCCACCGCGCAGGGCGGCTCCATCGAAGCGTGCGCGAGGTACGGGGCTTCGTACTCGGCGCGGATCACCTTGTCGTCTGGCGCATCGGCGATGGCCTTCACCGCGTTGCCGCGCTTGCGGGCGATCTCGCCGTTCTCGCGCGAGGACGCGCGCAGCATCTCCATCTGCGATTCGGTCCCGGCCGCGGCGTTCGGGCCCAGGTCCCACTTCACGGCCAGGGCTTCGCGACCCTGCATCGCAGCCCAGGTCGAGCTCGCGATCACCGCGACTCCGCCCAGCGGGTTGAAGCCCGGGGCTTGGGCGGGCGCGTGCGCGTCCATCTCGAGCACCTGCTCGACGCCGGGGATGGCCTCGGCGGCGGCACGATCGAAGCTGGTCGGGGTGGCCCCGAGCACCGGCGGCCGCGCGATCACCGCGTACTTCATGCCGTCGATGCGGACGTCGGCGCCGTACTGCGCGGTGCCGTCGAGGATGCCTTCCATATCGCGGATCGGCACGCCCTTGCCCTGGTAGCGACGTTCACTGGGCTTCTTGAACACCAGTTCCGACTCGGCCGGCTTCTCGAGCTGACCGGCCTCGGTGGCGAGCTCGCCATAGCCCAGCTTCTTGCCGCTGGTGTGGACGACCTCGTGCAGCTGCGCCTTGCACTCGCTGACCGGCACGCCCCAGCGGTTGGCTGCGGCCTGCTCGAGCATCTGGCGCATGGCCGCGCCGACCTGGCGCATGATCTCGTAGAACTGCCGCACGCTGCGCGAGCCGTCGGTGTTCTGGTCGCCGTAGCGCGCGTCGCCCGGCGCCTGCTCGATGGTGACGCGTGCCCAGTCGGCCTCCATTTCATCGGCCACGACCATGGGCAGCGAGGTGGCGATGCCGGTGCCCATCTCGGAGCGGTGCGCCACGATTTTGACCTCGCCGCTGGGCAACAGCGTGACCCACAGTTCGGGGACGAAGGCCTCGGCTTCGCGGACATCCTGGCAGCTCAGCAGCGCGGCGCTACCAGCCTGCGTGCCGAAGGCCAGCGCCAGGCCGCCTCCGGCCAGCATGCGGAGAAAACTGCGACGTTCGATGGTGGTGCTCTTCGTCATCACTCGCCCTCCCCGCGCAGCTTGGCGGCCGCGTCGCTGATCGCGCCGCGGATTCGATCGTAGGTCGCGCAGCGGCACAGGTTGCCGCTCATCGCGTCGTCGATGTCCTGCTGGCTGGGCGCGTCATTGCCTTCCAGCAGGGCGGCGGCGCTCATGACCTGACCGGCCTGGCAGAAACCACACTGCGGGACCGCGTGCTCGCGCCAGGCATCCTTGACGGCCTCGCCGGCGGCGCCTTCCAGCCCCTCGATGGTGCGGATGTCCTGACCGGCCGCAGCGCTGACCGGCAGGATGCAGGCGCGGGCCGGGTTGCCGCCCAGGTGCACGGTGCAAGTGCCGCACAAGCCGCGGCCGCAGCCGTACTTGGTCCCAGTAAGCTGAAGGTGGTCCCGCAGGACCCAGAGCAGCGGGGTGGTCGGGTCGACCTCGACTTCCCGCTCCTCGCCATTGATGCGCAGGCGAACCATGCCTCGATTCTGACGGATCGCTTGCCCCCGTGCAGCCGATGACCGCGATTTCTCCGCCTCGATCTCTGGTCGACCGCCGCGCGCTGTGCGCCGCGGTGCCGCTGGAGCTGGCGATCATCGCTTTCCTGCTGCTGGCCTTCCCGATCTTCTCCTTCTGGGTGGGCCTGGAGGCGCTGCTGATTCTGCTGGGCGGCTACGCCTTCAGCTGGCTGTTCGCCTTCGGGATACTCGCGCTCCAAGGTCGCTGCGAGCGCTTCCCCTGGATGCTCTGGCTCGTCGTGTGCGTCGCACGCGGCGCGATGCCGATGGGGATGTTCTGGGTCGGGGATCTCTGGGCGGCGAGGATCGACGCGGACGTTGCGTCGGGTGCGATCGATCCCCTTTTCTATGTCATGGATGTACCGAGCATTTTCTACTGGGGCGGCTCGATCTGGGCCCTGATCGGCGGGATCGCCTACGGTTCCAGCTGGGAGCGGCGGCAGCTCGACGCGGGCGGTACCCGCACGTCCAGCACGCAGCGCCCGCGGAAGGTCTATGACGCAGGCATCCTCGCCCGGGTCGCCGTCACGGAGTGCATCCTCCTCGTCAGCTTGCTGGTCCTTCTCTTCGTGATCCAGAGCGACGGAATTCACGTGGCGCTGTTTCTCGGCTGCGCGGCCTACGTGCTGTTCGCCGTCTCGTGCGGCTGGGCTCTGGCGATTCCCGTCCTGGCACGCGTGGGGCGCCGGGCGCAAATCCCGCAGCGAGTGCAGTTCGGCGTAGGACTGCTGCGTTGGGTCATGCTCGTCGCGCCATTTCCCGGGTTTGTGAACAAGCTGACCTACCTGGACGCCTCGCCGGCTTTCGTCCTTGCCTCGATCCCCGTCGTCACCTGGGGCCAGCTGCGCTACGCCGAGGCGTGGACGGTGAAACTCCGCGAGGCGAAGCTGGCGTGAGCCTCGACCAGCCCGTCCACCCGCACGGTCTGCGCACCGTGCCCGGACCGCAGCCAGCGCTGCATTGGCCCAGCCTGGGGCGCGCGCTGGCGATCGAGGCGGGGGGCGTGGTCGTCCTTGCCTTTCTGACCGGCTTCTTCCTTGCGAGCGGCAGCAGCCTCGCCCTGATCGGGGTGCAGCATCTCGCGCCGCCCTATCTTCTCGGCTGGCTGCTGATCGTGATTCCCGCGCTGCAGGCGCAGCGAGCCGTCCGCCGTTTCCCCTGGCTGGTGTGGCTTTGGGTGCTGGTTCTGCGCGCGGCGGTGCTCTTTCTGTGGCTGACCGTGATCGACCTGGTCCTTGGCTGGTGGTGGATCCACGGAGTCGAGCAGTGGATGAGCTTGGCCGCTGTCTGGGTCGTGCTCACTCAGGGCGTTTACCCCAGGGCATGGGCGCGCGCGGCGCAGACCGCGGATCTACCCGACCCGCAGCGCGTGGCTCCGCTGGCGCCAGAGGTCCGGGTCGCCTTCGTCGAGCTGTTGCTGTTGCTGCCGCTCTTTGAGCCCGGGGAGCTGCTGACGACTTGCTCCTGGCTGGCGGGGACCGCGGCCTGGTTCCCGGGCTTCCTGCTGTGGAAGCGCTGGGCGCAGCGCCGCCGTGCCGCGGGGCGAGGCTCGCCGACCTGGGCCTACGGGCTGAGCAGTCTGACTCGCTTCTGGTTGGCCGGGGTGGCCGTCGCGCTGGTCGAGTTTGGCCTCGACGCCCGACACGAGGGCGGCCTCTGGGCAATGGGCTGGTTTGGCCTCGGCGTCATCTCGATCGTCTGGCTGTGGCTGATCGGGCCGATGCTCTACGCCTATGCCAACGCCCAGCGCCCGCTGGACCCGGCGAGCCGTCCGCGCGCGGCGGCCTTCTGGGCATTGATCACCGCGGTCATCCTCGAAGTCGAGGTCGTGACGATCGCCGGATTCATCACCGGGTCCGCGTTCGACCGATGGCTGCCGACTCAAGGAAGCTTGCTGGCGATCGCTCTGGCCTGGCTGCTGGTGCGGATCCCGGTCCTGCTGCTGGCGCGCCGCGGTCGCCCGCTGACGCCCAGCCGCTGGTTCTTCATCTGCCTCGCTTCGGTCGGCTTCGCGCCGCTCGTGTTCTACTTCGGCGAGAGCGACACCGTGACGCTGGCGACGCGCTCCTTCCATGCCGCGGTGGGCGCGGCGCTGGCGGCCTGGGCTTATCGCTCCGACCTGCGCGCGCGTGCGAGCTTCGCGCGTGGCGACTAAGCTTGGCGCGTGGAGTTTGATCTGAGTCAGGCGCGGATCCGCCCCTTGCGGGCGGAGGATGCTGCATCGCTGGCCGAGCACGCCAACGATCCGGTGGTCGCCCGCGATCTGCCCGATCGCTTTCCGCATCCCTATGGCCTGGGCGACGCGCACAAGTGGTTGTCGACGGTCCTGGCCGAGGAAACGCCGCACGTCCTGGCGATCGAGGTCGACGGCGCCTGCGTCGGCACCATCGGCTGGAAGCTGCGCGATGACGTCGAGCGGCTGACGCGCGAGATCGGATACTGGATCGGCACGGCCTTCGCCGGCCGCGGGATCACCACCGAGGCGGTGCAGGCGGTCACGCCCTGGCTGGTGCGCGAGTTTGGCCTGACCCGCGTCGAGGCGCGGCTGTTCCAGCGCAATCGGGGTTCGGCGCGCGTGCTCGAGAAGGCGGGCTATGTCCGCGAAGCGCTGCTGCGGCGCAGCGCGATCAAGGACGGCGAGGTCCTCGACCAGGAACTCTGGGCCTGGGTCACCGACGAGCCGGGCAGCCTGCCGGAAGAGGGCGGGGCCGGCAGCCCCTGGTAGGCGGCGCTGCGCCGAGCGCTAGCGCGCCGCGCCGCGCGCGGTTCGCACGATGCCGAGCAGCAGAAAGACGCCACCAAGCAGCTCGCCGGTGGTGGGTGGCTCGGCCAGGAACAGCCAGGCCAGGACCGTGCCGAAGATCGGTTCACCGATCAGGAGGATGGACACCGTCGCGGCAGAGAAAAAGCGCAGGGCCAGGTTGTAGCCGGAGTGCCCGATCAGCTGCGGCACCAGAGCGAGCGCGAGCAGCCAACCGTAGGTCCTGGCGTCAAAGCCGGTCAGCGGCAGACCCAGCAGCAAGCAGCCGAGGATCAGAAACACCGCGGCGCCGGCATAGGCGATGCCGAGGTAGGGGAGCGCCGGGACCGAGCGCTGCGCGGTGCGTCCGACGATCAAGAACAGTGAAAAGCTGATCGCGCCGGCGAGGGCGAGCAGGTTGCCGAGCAGCGGCTGGGAGGCCGTCGGGCCGGCGCTGTCCCCGCCTGGGCTCGCATCGGGCCAGAAAGCCAGCAGCGCGATGCCGACGCCGCAGAGCAGGATGCCTTGCCACTGCGCGCGGGTGGTGCGCTCGCCGATCAGCCGCGGCGCGAGCAGCGCCGTCCAGGCCGGAGCGGTCGAGCCCAGCACCATCGTGCTGGTGACCGTCGTGTACGACAGCGAGAGGATCCAGGTGCCGAAGTGCACCGCCAGGACGAAGCCGGCCAGGATGAGCTGGCGGCGCGTGCGCGGGCTGGCCTCGGCCCAGGCGCGTGCGGTGGCCTGGTGCCCGACCGCGAGCAGGACCAGCGCTGCGATGGTGCAGCGCCAGGCTGCTTTCGCCATCGCCGGGGCGGGGTCGGCGAGCCGCACGAACAGCGCACCGGTCGAAACGGCGAGCACGGCGGCGAACAACAGCGGCCAGGCCCAGCGCGGCCGTTCGCTAGGGGAGGATCGCGCTTCGCCGGACTGGTTCATGTTCCCAGCACGAGGGCGCCGTCGCGCGCGTAGTCGTGCATCAGCGGCAGCAGATCCTCCGCGCGCGCGCCGTACGCGGCGGCGAAGGCTTCGAGGGCGGCCTCATCGAGCGCTTCGCCCGCGCGCTCAAACAGAGCCGCGACGGCCTCGTTGACCTCCTCCGGGATGGCGTCCGCGAGCTTCCAGCGATGCGTCGACGGGGGAGCGTGCAGCAGCAGCGCTTCCGTTTCGCCCGAGGGCGGCGCGGGCGCGGCCGGGCAGGGCTGGCCGGCGTGCAGCGCCTGTTGAATCGCCGCGGCGTAGGCCAGGGTGCCGGCCGGCAGGCGCACGACGCAGGCGCGATGGCTGCGCTGCCAGCAGCCGGCTGGGGGCTGCGGACCATCGGGGGCCCGACGCAGTCTCGCCAGCTGTGCCTCGAGCTTCGCCAAGGCGGCAGGCCAGGGCTGCTCGGCGAGCACGCGCTGCAGATAGCTGCCGGCGGCGTGTGGCAGCGGCTGGTCCTGCTCGATCGCGGCGTGAAATTCCGGGCTGCTGGCGAAGGCTTCAAGTCGCCCGCGCGGATCGTCGCAGCTGGCCAGACACAGCCGATATTCCAGGGTGGCGTTGCCAAGCACCTGCAGCCGCCGCGTACCGCGCGGGTCGGCGGTGATGCCGGCTGAAGATGCTGCGCGCAGCAGGGCCAGGCGGGGATCCGTGCTGGCGCGCACTTCCGCGGCGAAGGCCGGGTCCATCTGGGCGCGAAACAGCGTCCGCTGCAGCAGGCGGTGGTCGATCATCGCGCCAGCATCCCGGCCAGGCGTTCAAAGGTAGGAACGACCTCGTTGGCGCGGTTCCGTTCGCACTCGAAGACGAGCGCGCGCAGATTGCTGGCGCGCGGAATCAGCTCTTCCACGATCGCCCAGGTCTCGTCGAGCACCGCCACGCCGTGATCATCTTCGATGAAGGTCTCGCCTTCGTGCGCGAAGCGTCGGCCGCCGGCGACGTGCATCTCGACGATGCGTTCGGCCGGGAAGCGATCGAGCGCTTCCAGCGGGTCGTGCCCGGTGACCAGCTGATAGGCGGCGAGGTGCGCGGCGTCGAGCAGCAAGCCGCAGTCCGCCTGCTCGGCCACGCTCGCGAAGTAGTCCGCGAGGTGCATGCGTCCCAGGTAGACGTGCGCCGGCGGGTTCTCCGGCAGCACTTCCATCCCCGACCAGCGGCGCAGGCGGCGGACGTTGCGCGCCATCTCGGCGACCGATTCGGGTTCAAGAATCGGCGGCATCAGCACGCCGTGACCGAGGTCGCGCACGCCGATGTGCCAGAGCCCGGCGTCGCCGCACAGCCAAGCGGCGCCGATCGAGCGCGCGGCCTCGACCGTGGCAGCGGTCCAGTCGCGCTCCAGGTCCTCGCCCTCTTCCAGGTTGACGTCCAGGAAGTGGTAGGTGGTGGGCAGGCCGGCTTGCGCCCAGGCGCGCGCGTCGGCGTCCAACCCGCGCTCGAGGTCCGCGCCCACCTCGAGAAACTGCACCAGCTCCGGGTGCGCCCGGTGCAGCGCCAGCGGATCGAGACCATGCTTGCCCGCCTCGTATTCCGTCGAGATCCCCAGCCCCAGCTGCGGCAGGGCGGCGACGCGCTCGGCAAAGGGAGCCTCGGCGGGAGAGGACGCGTTCACGCGGGGATTGTAAGTTGCGCGCCACGGTGCTTCCGCGCCCCCCGCAACTTCCCGGCCTCGCATGGGCCGCCGCCCTCGGCCTTGGCTGTCACTTCGCGACGCCCTGGCTGCAGCAAACGATCGACGGCTGGAGCCTGGGTGGCGTCAGCCTAGCCATCCTGCTTGGCTTTCTGATCGGCCAGTTCGTCACGCCCAGCGCCACGACGCGACCGGGGCTCAAGTACGCCGAGAAGACGGTGCTCGCGCTGGCGATCGGTTTGCTGGGCGCGCGGCTCGACGGCGGCGCGCTGGCCGAACTCGGTTGGCCGACCGCCCTGCTGCTGGTGGCGATGATGGCCGCGACGCTGTTCCTCGGCGTCTTCATCGCGCGGCTTTGCGGCTTGGGTCCCGGCTTAGGCTGGACGCTGGGGGTGGGCACCGCGGTGTGCGGCTCCTCGGCGATCGCCGCGGCGGCGCCCTTTGTCGACGCCGAGGAAGAAGAGGTCGCGCTCTCCGTCGGCGTGGTCAATCTGCTCGGCACGGTCGGCATCTTCGTGCTGCCGGCGCTGGTCTTCGCGCTGCAGGCGCCGGCCGACGACGCCATCGTGCTGACCGGCGGCAGTCTGCACGCGGTCGGTCATGTGGTCGCCGCCGGCTACACCGTCTCCGAGGAAGTGGGGGTCGGAGCGACGGCGGTCAAGATGGGTCGGATCGCGCTGTTGATTCCGATCGTGCTGTTCCTGGCCCTGCGGCAGTCACGCCGGCGCGGCATCCAGGACACCGCCGCGCCGCGCGGGCTGCACAAGCTGCTGCCGGGTTATCTGCTCGGCTTCCTCGTCCTGGCTGCGGCGCGCACGGCGGGCTTCCTGCCCGATGCGGTCGCCGCGGTGCTGGGCGACCTCGCCAAGATCGCGCTGACGATCGCGATGGCCGGGATCGGCCTGCAGCTGCAGCTGCGGGTGCTGCTGCGCCAAGGGCCGCGCGCCCTGCTCGCAGGGGTGCTGGTCTGGGCCGGACAGATCGGCTTCCTGCTGCTGGGGCTGCGGCTGCTCTAGTCGCGCAGGACCTCGAGGCAGAACACGTCGGTGTCCAGGATCCGCCCGCCGCGGAAGGCGTGGGGGGATGCGTAGCTGCCGACGGCGGTCTGGTTGTCACGTCCGACTTCGCGCGGGTCGGTGGGCTGGCCGGGCAGCAGGCCGGGCGACGCAGCCTGCGCGACGAGTTCGCCGTCGATCTGCAGCTCAAGGTGTTCGTCATTCAGCTCCGCGACAATCAGCGCACGCCCGGTCACGGGCCGCGGCGCGCGCAGGGTCTGCACCGCGCCGTCCCTGCGCACTTCAAAGACCGGCACTCCCTGATCGAGGTGCAGGCTGAAGCCATGCACGCGCCCGCCCTGGGCGACCAGGACCCCCTGCGCGTCCTCCTCCAGCTCGACGAGCGCGGCTACATGAATGGCTCGATCCGCGATCCACAGGCTGGGGTCCCCGGCGGGGTCCGGCAGCGGGAAGGGATCGGCGCCGACCTCACGCGCCCAAGCCTCCCACTCCGCCGCCAGCTCCTGCACCAGCTCCGGGTGCTGCGCGGCGAGGTCGTGCTGTTCGGTCCGGTCCGCTTCCAGGTCGTAGAGCTCCCAGCGTGGCTCCGTCGGCATGCGCTTGCCCCAGACCAGCTTCCATTTGCCGCGCCGCAGCGCGCGCGCCAGCTGATGCTCGTAGGCGAGCGCGCGCTCCGCAACGACCTCATCCTCGGCGTCGACCAGCGACTGGCCGCGCATCGCGGGAAGCAGCGATAGGCCGGAGAGCGGCTGCAGCGGGGTGGTGCGCCGCGCTTCGGGGTATTCCAGCCCAGCCGCTTCCAGCACCGTCGGCACCAGATCCATGATGTGGGCGGGCTCGGTGACCCATGCCGTGCGCCTTGGCAGCTGCGCCGGCCAATGCGCGATCAGCGGGCTGCTGATTCCGCCTTCGTGAGCGAAGTGCTTGTACAGGTTCAGCGGCGTGTTGCCGAGGATCGCCCAGCCGGAGCCGTAGCTCTGATGAGTGCCGTCCTGGCCGATCTGCAGCAGCGCTTCGCCTTCGTGCAGCGTGGTCGTGCCGCGTCGCGAAGGACCGTCAAAGCCAAAGGGACCCCACTCGTAGCAGGCGCCATTGTCGGACAGAAAGAGGATCAGCGTGTTGTCGAGCTCGCCGTGTGCGCGCAGGTCTTCGACGATCCGCCCGATGCCCTGGTCGACGTGTTCGACCATCGCCGCGAAGGTCGCCATCCGATAGGCCAGGTCTTCGCGGCGCGCCGGCGTGAGCGCGTCCCAGGCCGGGTTCGGCTGGCCGGGGAAGCCGTTGGCGATGTCCTCCCGGTCGACCGGCACCAGGCTGCGCGGCGGCAGGGTCAGCGAGGGGTCGATCAGCCCCAGGCGCTGCATGCGCTCCAGACGCTCGCGGCGCAGCACATCCCAGCCGCGCCGGTAGGTCGCGAGGTGGCGGTCGATCGAGGCGCGCGGCGCCTGAATCGGGAAGTGCGGCGAGGAATGCGCGAGGTAGAGGAACCAGGGGCGCTCCTGCTCGCGCGCCTGGTCGAGGAACGCGCGCGCGTAGGCCGTGAAGGCATCCGTGACGTAGAAGTCCTCGCCGAAGTCCAGCTCCGGTTCTCGGTATGCCGGCAGACGGCCGTACTTCGACGGGTCCCACTGATTCTCCGAGTGGGCGAGGAAGTTGCGGTAGCCGTAGTAGTTCTGGAAGCCGCGCTCGATCGGACCCGGCGTGCCGAGATGCCACTTGCCGACCATCCAGGTCGAGTAGCCCGCGTCGCCCAGGAGCTCGGCCAGGGTGGCGCAGTCGGCGGAGAGGTGGCCGGTGTAGGCCGGCCCGCCGCCGGCGCGCGGCTGCGCGGTCGCGAAGGAGCCGACGCCAGTTTCGTGCGGATGCAGACCGGTCAGCAGCGAGGCGCGGGAGGGGCAGCAGCGCGCCGAGTTGGTGAACTGCGAGAAGCGCACGCCTTCTGCAGCGAGCGCGTCCAGGTTGGGGGTGGGGATCTCGCCGCCGTAGGCGCCCAGATCGGAGTAGCCGAGGTCATCGGCGAGGATTAGCAGCACGTTGGGCGCACCCTGCGGCGGCTTGCGCTTCGGGAAGACGCCGGTCTCGTGGGCCCAGCGCTCCCAGGCCTGCGCCATCGTGCTCAGCCGCTCCGGCTGCTCGCCAGCCAGGTTGTGCTGCTCGGTGCGGTCGGCTTCGAGGTCATAGAGCTCCCAGCCGCGCGGATGATAGCCATCGCGCCGCGCGACGTTGCGGCCCACCAGCTTCCAGCGGCCGTCCTGCATGAAGCCGTGGCCTTCATGTTCGTTGAACATCGGCCCGCTGCGCTGCAGCGGCGCCCCGGTGAAACTGGGCGTTAGCGAGACGCCGGTCAGGGGGTGAATCGACTGGCCGTCGACCTCGGACGGGTACGCCGCGCCCGCGAGCTCGATCAGAGTCGGCATCAGGTCGATCAGCTGCGCCGGCTCGCGATACCAGTCGGCCTGCGGCGCGATGCCCGCCGGCCAGTGCGCGATGAACGGCGTGGCGACGCCGCCCTCGTGCGACCAGTGCTTGTAGAGCCGGAAGGGCGTGTTGGACGCGTTCGCCCAGGCCAGGCCATAGGCGATGTCATAAGCGGCGTTGCGCGCTTCGAGGTCGTAGATGTCGTGATTGCCCAGCACCCCGCCCTCGGCGCAGCCGCCGTTATCGGAGAGGAACAGGATCAGCGTGTCTTCATAGGCCTCCTGCTCCTTCAGGAAGTCGACCAGTCGGCCCAAGTTCTGGTCGACGCGATCGACCATCGCCGCATAGATCGCCATGCGCAGGTCCATCTCGTCCTGCTTGGCCTCGTCCAGTTCGTCCCAGGCAGGGGCGGGGCCGTCACGCTCGCTCAGCGGCCAGTCCGCGTCGATCAGTCCCAGGTCGATCTGCCTCGCGTAACGCTGACGCCGCAGCGCATCCCAGCCCAGCTTGTACTTGCCGCGGTACTTGGCGATGTCCTCCTCGTGCGCCTGCATCGGCCAGTGCGGCGCGTTGTAAGCGAGGTAGAGGAAGAAGGGGGCCGGCTCCTCGAGCGCGTTCAGCTGGAAGTGGTCGTCGAGAAACCGGATCGCATGATCGGTAAAGGCATCGGTCGTGTAGAAGCGCCGGTCCGTCGTGGACTTCAGATCCGCAGCCGTGATCGCCGCGTTGCCGTCATGAATTCCGCGCGGGTGCTCGGGCGCGAAGAAGTTGAAGGCGCCGGAGACCGATCCCCAGAAGCGGTCGAAGCCCTGCTGCAGCGGCCAGAGGCTGGGCTCGTGCCGGCCGAGATGCCACTTGCCGGTCATGAAGGTCGCGTAGCCCGCCGACTTCAGCACTTCCGCTAGGGTGACGCAGTGCTCATTTAGATAGCCCTGGTAGGCCGGCGGTCGCTGCGGATCGGGCTGCTGGTTGGGGCCCAGGGTCATCCAGCCGATACCGGCCTGATGCGGATGCAGCCCGGTCATCAGCATCGCCCGGGTCGGGCAGCAGCGCGCGGTGTTGCGGAACTGGGAGTAGCGCAGGCCGCCGGCGGCCAGGGCGTCGAGGGTGGGGGTTTCGATCTCGCCGCCGTAAGGCCCGATGTCCGAGAACCCCATATCGTCCACCAGCACCAGGATGATGTTGGGGCGAGGGGCGTCCTGCTGCTCTTGCGCGCTCGTGGAGGCAGCCCAGGGCAGCGTCAGGCCGAGAGCGAGTAGCATGCGGAGGGGGGAGCCGCGCATGCTTCCGATCATTCCACGCGCGGCGCTGTGTGAAACGATCAGTTCATCGTTTTGCAGTCATTTCACAGGCTGGCGAAGGCGCGCCGACCAGGATGAAGGAGGCTGATGCTGCTCACCTTCTGCCCGCCTTCCGTCTGGCCTCACCCGCTGTTCTTCGCTGGATGGGGGGCGCTTCTGGGCTTGGTCTACTTTCTGCCGCCGGAGCGCTTGCCGCGTTTCATGGAGACTCTGAAGACCTGGGGCGGCGGCGCCTTGCTGGGCGCCTGTGTGGCGCATGCCTTCTTCGGCGGTCGCAACCGAGTTCCGTGGGAGCTTCCACTCGCAGCGATCTTGGCTGCAAGTCTGGCTGCAGTCCTTGGAGTCTTCTTCCTGGTCGCGTTCCGCGCTCCGCGTCGGACCCGACGGATCCTGCTCGCCGGGGGGCTGCTCTGCACGCCGCGCATGTTCGAGCAGATCGTCGCGAAGAGCAGCATGAGTCCATCCTTGCAGACGATGCTGCGAGGGAGCTTCTGCCGCGCCGCGCTGGGCTATGCCGTGTTCTTCCTGCTGCTCACGTTTGTGTTCGGGGGCTTCGGCCTGGAGCTGTTCTTCGCCTCCGGGTACCACGACCCCTGGTGGCTCATGGCGGGGACACCCGCCACGTCGGTCCCCTGGACCGGGCTGGTCGCCATACGCGTCGGCATCCTCGTGGCGGGATTCCCCTTCGCTTGGCGGCTGGGAGCGCGGGCCTCGGTGGGGGTGCTCAGCGGCTTCGCCCTGGGCGCGACGACGACGCTGATTTCGATGCAGCTCCGCGGTCCGTCCTACGACGAGCCGATTCTGGGCGTCGGCATGGGCGTCCTCCTCGCCGTCCGGCTGCGTGACCTCCTGCGCCTCGATCCGCTGCGCGGACGCACCCGCTTCGGCTGGCTCCTCCTCCTGATCGCCTTAGGGAACGGCTCGCTGGCGGCGATCGTGATCTATCGGGGCCTCATTCTGCCGCGGTAAGGGCCCCATCCGGGTTTTCTGGAACCAAGCCGGCCTGGCCGGGTTCCCACCTCACGCCCCCCCTGGATCCCTCACCATGCGTACTCTCCTCACACTCTGTCTTCTTTTCTCGGCTCCGCTGCTGATGCCGAGCAACACCGTGGTCGCTGCGTCGGCCGCGCATTCCCCGGGCATGATGGTCGGCCGCGTCGTCGACGCCAACGGCGCTCCGGTCGCCGACGCGCGCGTTCAGATCGAAATGACGCTGCGTTCGGGCCGGACCTACATGCTCGAGACCAGCACCAACCGGCGCGGCGTGTTCGGCTTCGACCGCCTGCCCCAAAGCCGCGGTGTCGTCCGCGCCGCCAAGCGCGGCGTGGGTCGCGACCGCGAGCGCGCCACGGTGTTGTGGGGCAAGACCACGCGCGTCAGCCTCGAGCTGCAGTAGTTCGCGCGGGCATCACGAAGGCGCGGGGTGTGCCGGAGTAGAATCCGGCATGCGCCGCGCCGCTTTCGTTGTGATTCCGTGCTTCCTGTCGATCGTTTCCTGCGGGAAGGAAGAGGCCTTGGAGCGCGTACAGGAGGACCTCCGTCGCGCCGGCGAGGCCGTGCAGCAGCAGGTCCAGGAGCAGGCCGCGCTTTGGTCGGATCGCATGCAGGACTTCGAGACTGAGTTCGCCGTCTTCCGCGAACAGGCAAAGGCCAAGCTCGACGCGATGAGCGCCGAGGCCCGTCAGAAGTACCAGGCCGCCGTCGCCGAGTTGGACGACCAGCGCGCGCAGCTCAGCGCGAAGATCGCCGAAGCACGCGCCGCCGGCGGTGAGGCCTGGGACAAGGCCTCGGTCGAGCTCGGCGAAGCCTGGCAGGCGCTGCAGGCCAAGTACGCCGAGCTCGAGCAGTCGCTCTAAATCGCCGGACTATTCGACGCCGGTGATCGTGCCGTCGGGCAGCAGATCGATGCCGGCGGCGGCGGGCACGCGCGGCAGCCCCGGCATGCGGAAGATGTCGCCGGTCAGCACGACCAGGAAGCCCGCGCCGGCGTTGATCTGCACGCGGCGCACCGTGACCGTGAAGTCGGTCGGCCGCCCGATCTTCTTCGGGTCATCCGACAGCGAGCCCGGCACCTTGGCGATGCAGATCGGCAGCTCGCCGTAGCCCAGCGCGACGGCCTGCGCGATGTCCTTGCGCGCGCTGCCGTCGAACTCGACGTCATCGGCGCCGTAGACCTGGGTGGCGACCTTGCGGATCTTGTCCTCGACCGCGTCGTCGAGCGCGTAGACGGGCTGCAGCGGGGTGGAGCTGCCCGATGCAGCTTCGATCACCGCGCGCGCCAGGTCGACCGCGCCGGGGCCGCCTTCGGCGTGGTGGCGGGCGGCGGCAAAGCCGATGCCTAGCTCCTCGCAGCGCTTGCGCACGGCCTCGATCTCTTCGGGTGTGTCGGTGGCGAACTGGTTCGGCGCCACGACCGCCGGCTTGCCGTACAGCCGCACGTTCTCGACGTGCTTGTCGAGGTTGGGGAGGCCGGCCTCGACCGCGCCCGGGTTGGGCTCGGCCAGGGCGTCCTTGGCCACGCCGCCGTGCATTTTCAGCGCCCGCACTGTGGCGACCAGCACCACCGCGTCGGGGTTGAGGTCTGCGGTGCGGCACTTGATGTCGAGGAACTTCTCGGCGCCCAGGTCGGCGCCGAAGCCAGCTTCGGTCACGGTCCAGTCGGCGAAGTGCATCGCCATGCGGGTCGCCAGCACCGAGTTGCAGCCGTGGGCGATGTTGGCGAAGGGGCCGCCGTGGATGAAGGCCGGGGTGCCGTTGAAGGTCTGCACCAGGTTCGGGTTCATCGCGTCGCGCAGCAGCGCCATCATCGCGCCGACGCCGTCCAACTGGCCGGCGAAGATCGGCTGGTTGTCGCGGGTGTAGCCGATCAGCGTGCGGTCCAGCCGGGTGCGCAGGTCTTCGGCGTCCGTCGCCAGACAGAGCATGGCCATGACCTCCGAGGCGGCGGTGATGTCGAAGCCGCTCTCACGCGGCATGCCCTGGCCGGGACCGCCCAGCCCCGTGACCATCCGCCGCAGCGCGCGATCATTCATATCGAGCACGCGCGGCCAGACGATCTTGCGCGGGTCGAGGCCGAGCTCGTTGCCGAAGTGGAGGTGGTTGTCGATCAGCGCCGCCAGCAGGTTGTGTGCGCTGGTGATCGCGTGGAAGTCGCCGGTGAAGTGCAGGTTGATTCGATCGAGCGGCATCACCTGGCTGTGCCCGCCGCCGCAAGCGCCGCCTTTCACGCCCATGCAGGGGCCCAGGCTGGGTTCACGCAGCGCGAGGCACACCGACTCGCCCAGCTCGGTGAAGGCCTGCGCCAGTCCGATCGAGGTCGTGGTCTTGCCCTCGCCGGCCGGCGTCGGCGTGATCGCCGAGACCAGGACCAGCTTCTGCTGCTCGCGCTGGCGGGGCCGCGCCAGCGCCGCGACATCGACCTTGGCGATCTCGCGCCCATAGGGCAGCAGGTCCTCCTCAGCGACGCCGAGCTTGGCGGCGATCTCGCTGATCGGACGTGCGGTGTACTGGCGGGCGATCTGGACGTCAGTGGCCATGGCGAGCGGAAGTCTAGGCGCGTTTATGCTGGTCCGCCAGATGGAGCCGCTCATCGTTATCGGAATCGTCGCCCTGATCGCCGTGATCGGGTATTTCGCCTGGCAGATGGAGAAGAAGCGCCGCGAGGCCTTCCGATCCTGGGCGGAGCAGCACGGCTGGAGCTATTCCCACGCCAAGGATCGCTCGATCTACCACCGATTCAGCTTCCTCGACAAGCTCAATCAGGGCTCGAACCGCTACGCCGCGCACGTGGTGCAGGGCGAGTGGAAAGGCCGCGATTCGATCGGCTTCAGCTTCCACTGGGAGACTTACTCGACCGACAGCAAGGGCAATCGGCAGACCCACCACCACTGGGTGGGGGTGGTCGCCTCGCAGATCTCCGGGGACGGCTTCCCCGAGCTGAAGATCAGCCCCGAGTCCTTCCTGCACCGCATCGGTCACGCGCTGGGGGCGCAGGACATCGATTTCGAGTCGATCGAGTTCTCGAAGAAGTTCGAGGTCAAGTCGAAGGACAAGAAGTTCGCCTTCGACTTCTGCAACACCGGAATGATGGAGTACCTGCTCCAGCACCCGAAGACCCCGCTCGAGCTGCAGGGCAACTGGATCGCCGTGTTCGATAGCCACAAGCTCGAGCCGGACGAAGTCGAGCCGCTGCTCGAGCACATCGACGCGATCCGCAGCCACATGCCGGGCTATCTGTTCCGGGACTAGAAAGGAAAAACGGGCAGGAGGCCCCACCTCCTGCCCGCCAGGGCAAATGCCCGATAGCCAGTTGGAATCCAACCCCCGAGGGGGTCAGACCTCTCTCCCTTACTGGACTGTGATCGCCAGACCGTTGGTCAGCAGCGATCCGCCGAGGTCCACCCCCTGCGCCCAGATCATGCGGCCGGCGGCTCCGGCCGGCAGCGCGGCGCTGAAGTCGGCTGCGCCGTTGGCGTCGAGCGTCGCCAGCGGCAGCGTGCGGAAGGGTGCGCTCAGCTCGACGGTGCCGAAACGGGTCAGGCTGGGGCCGGCGCCGGTCAGCGAGTAGGCGACCAGGGCCTGGGCGCCCGGGGTGCCGTTGCGGAACTCAAGCGTCGCCGTCTGGCCGGCCACAAAGTTGAGCGCCGCCAGCGCCGGCTTCACGCCGTCCAGCGTGTTGTAGTAGACCGTGCCGTTGAACTCGCGCGGGGAGAAGGTGGTGGCGGTGATGCCGCCGGCGGCCTTCGCGCAGTTCGTCGTCAGCTCGAGCTGCGCGTTGGCGTAGCTGGTGCTGGGGTTGTTGGTGTAGCGCAGGGTGTTGCTGGCCGTGACCCCCTGCAGCTCGAGGTAAATGCCATAGGCCTGGCCGGCCTGGAAGGTCGGCGCCTGCACCGTGAGCGGCACCCACGAAGGGTTGTCGGTGCCCTGGCCGTTCACCTGGACACTCTCCAGCAGCACCCAGCCGTTCGGGTCGGCCTCAAAGCCGAAGCTCGAGCCGACGCGATAGTAGACGTCGACGGTGACGAAGTTGCGGGCGCTCAGGTTGACGTCGAAGGCAGTGACCTCGAGGTCGGTGGCCGGGAGCAGGTCGAACATGACGCCGCCGTAGCCGAAGTCGCTGGCGTAGTAGGTGGTCAGCGAGTTCGGCGTCGGAGCGTCCTGCGCGGCCGCCGCCGGCGCGGCGGCGAGGAAGAGGGGAAGGAGGAAGCGTGTTTTCATGGCGAAGAGAGGGCGCGGCCCTCAAGCGGAGGAAGATAGGTCGGAATGCAAACTCCCTGTCACCGGCGCGTCATCGACGGCAGGAAATACCAACGATTGCTAGAATCCTGCGTCATGATCTGGATCGCAGCCCTGATCATTGCTCTGCTCGTCGGCCTGGGCATTGCGATGAATGTCTGGTTCGGGGATTCCCAAGACTGATTTTCCATGGTTCCGCTTCTCGTCACCCTCGGCGTCCTTCTCGTCTTTGCCCTCATCGTCATCGGCCTCTACAACGGGCTCGTGTCGATCCGCAACCAGTGCGACGAGGCCTGGTCCAACGTCGACACCGAGCTCAAGCGCCGTTACGACTTGATCCCCAACCTGGTGAACACGGTCAAGGGCTACGCCTCGCACGAAAAGGAGCTGCTCGAGCAGGTCACCGCGATGCGCGAACAGGCGGCCAGCAACCACGGCAGCCTGGCCAGCCAGGCCCAGGATGAGGTGCGCCTCCAGCAGGCCCTCGGCAACCTGATGGTTCGCCTCGAGGCCTACCCGGATCTGAAGGCGAATCAGAACTTCCTCGAGCTCCAGGGCGAGCTGACCAACACCGAAAACCGGATCCAGGCCGCGCTGCGTTTCTTCAACGGCAACATCCGCGAGAACAACAACAAGGTGCAGCAGTTCCCCTCGAACATCATCGCGGGCATGTTCGGCTTCGGCACCCGCGAGTTCTTCGAGCTGGACATCCCCGAGGCGCGTCAGCCGGTCAAGGTCGAGTTCTAGCTCGGCTCGCTCGCCCACTCGGCGGCATCGATGCCGTGATGACGCAGCTTGTTGTAGAGCGTCTTCACGGCCACGCCCAGCTCGGCGGCCGCGCGCTCGCGGCGCCCCTGGTGCAGCCGCATCGCGCGCACCACGGCGGCGCGCTCGAGCGACTGAAGATCCAAGGTCTCGGCGCTGGCTTCGGCGGGCGCTTCGCCGATCGGCTGCAGATGACGGCGCACGTGCTCGGCAGAGATCGCCGGGGTGTCGCTGAGCGTGACGAGGCGCACGATGAGGTTCTCCAGTTCGCGCACGTTGCCGCTCCAGCGGTGCTGGCGGAGCGCTTCCAGAGCATCGGGCTGGAGCCGATGGGCCTCGGCCGCTGGCAAACTCTGATTGGCGCGGGCCAGGAAGTGCTGAGCAAGCTGCACCACGTCCTCGCCCCGGTCGCGCAGCGGCGGAACGACCACACCCAGGGTGGAGATTCGGTGGTAGAGGTCTTCGCGAAACTCGCCGGCTGAAACGCGGCTGAGGTCGCGGTTGCTCGCGGCGACGAGGCGTACCTCCGCGTGCGCCAGCTGCTCGCTGCCGACCGGGCGATACTCACCGAACTGGGCAAAGCGCAACATGGCCGGCTGGAGATGGAGTGGCAGCTCGCCGATTTCGTCCAGGAAGAGCGTGCCGCCTGAGGCCAGCGCTACGAGCCCTTGGCGTTCCGACGAGGCGCCGGTGAAAGCGCCGCGGCGATGACCGAACAGCTCGGCCTCAAACAGCTCGCTGGGGATCGCGCCGCAGTTGACCGCGACAAAGGGGCGGTCGCGGCGCGGGCTGGCTGCATGGATCCCACGCGCCACGAGCTCCTTGCCGGTGCCGTTCTCGCCGTAGATCAGGACATTCGCTTCGCTCTGGCCGAGGCGCTCGATCGAACGGCGCAGCTCGTGCATCGCCGCGCTCTCGCCGATCAGCTCGCTGGTGGCATCGCGGTCGACCAGCTGACGTAGCCGCTGGTTGTCCTGACGGAGCCGCGTGTGCTCGACTGCGCGCTGCAGCGTGATCTCGAGCTCGTCGAGCCGGGTCGGTTTGATCAGGAAATCAAAGGCTCCGGCGCGCATCGCCCGCACCGCATCCGGGACCGCGCCGTGGCCGGTCAGGAAGGTGATGGTCAGCTCGGGGATGCGTTCCTTGAGCCGCTCCATCAGCGTGATGCCATCGATGCCGGGCAGGCCCAGGTCGAGGAGAGCGATCTCGGGTTCGACCGCAAGACCGGCCGCGAGCGCTTCCTCCGCGGAGGCGTAGGCAAGCACCTCGTAACCAAAGGCCTCGAGCTCGCGGCAGAGCACGCCGCGGAAGCTGTCGTCATCCTCGACGAAGAGCAGGCGAGGGGGTCTCATGCGCGGTCCTCCCAGCGCGCCGGGAACTCCAGCTCGACCAGCGTGCCCTCGCCTTCCCGGCTCTTGACCGAGATCTCACCCTGCCGGGACTGCACCATGCTGGAGACCAGGGCAAGCCCGAGTCCGGTGCCCTCGCCCGCCGGCTTGGTGGAGTAGAAGGGGTCCCAGATTCGGTCCAGCGCCTCGGCGGAGATCCCCGCGCCGTGGTCGCGCACGCGGAAGGCGAGGCGGTCGCCTTCCAGGTCGGCGGTCAGCACCACCTCCTGGCCCGGCTCGCTGGCGTCGATCGCGTTGGCGAGCAGATTGACGAGTACCTGCACCAGTTCACATGAGTGGACTTCGATCTGGGCGGCCGGGTCGACGGGCTGGGCGTGGACCCCGACGGATCGCTTGGCAGATCGGTGGCCCATCGCGGAGACCGCCTGGTCGACCACCAGCTGCAGTGGGACGCGGGTGATCTCCGAAGCCTCCTGCCGCACCAGCCGCAGCATCCGCGTGGTGATCTCGCGCGCCCGATCGGTTTCACGCACGATCGTCGCGGCGTAGTCGCGCAGCAATTCGGGGGAGGGCGCCGACTCGCCGTCGAGGCGGCGGGCGAGGCCCTCCGCGCTGGAGCTGATCGAGGCCAGCGGGGTGTTCAGTTCGTGGGCGACTCCGGAAGCGAGCACCCCCAGGTCGGCGAGCCGCGCGGCCCGGATGAACTGCTGCGTGCGCTGCCGGACCCGGCTCTCGAGGTCGGCCTGCGCGCCGACGATCTGATCCGCCATCCGATTGAAGGATGCGCTCAACAGACCGATCTCGTCCGGCGTCGTGGTGGCGATCCGCGCCTTGGAATCGCCGCCGCCGAAGCGGCTCGTGGCCAGCTGCAGCGCGCGCAGCGGGCGGACCACGGCGCGCTGGATTTGGATCAGCGCGGCGCTCAGCAGCAGGACGCCGACCGGAACCAGCACGAGCAGCGTGACCCGCGTCATCGAGGCTCGCCGCTGCAGGTCTTCGTTCGCCTCCAGGCCTTCACTGCGCGCTTCCACGAGCAGGATCTGAGCGAAGTGCTTGGCCAGCCGCAGCTCTTCCTGCGAGCGGGCGCGATGGGAGGCCTGGGCTGAGAGCGGAAGCAGCCGTTCCGCCTCGGTCAGATGCAGATGCAGCTGCTCGGCGACGCGCTCTTCCTCTTCCTGGTGGGACTCACGCGACGGGTCTTCGCTCTCCGAGCTCATCAGCTCGATCTCACCGCGGCAGGTGAGGAGCTGATCCGTGGCGCGGCGGATCTCGTCGGGACCCCAGCGGTCGGTGCTCTCCAGCGAATCGCGCACGCTGTCGAGAGTCGAGATCATCGCGCTGATCTGCGCCTGCTCGCGCGCCTCTTCGACCAGCCGCTGCGCGTCGACCCGAATCGTTTGCAGGTGGTAGATCACGACCGCGCCCACGCTGAGCAGGACTGCGATCACGAGCGCGTAGAGCGTCCCGAATCGTTGCGTCAGCGTCCGAAAGCGAGCCATCTCAGGCATTGTGCGTGCAGTCCGGCGGAAGGCCAAGGATCAAGTCGAAGGCTGCCCGGCAGCGCGCCACACGGACGGCCGGAGCAGCGCGGAAGGGGGTAGATAGTCCCCGGTCAGCCCGAGCAGCAGGGCCTGCACCCGCGGTGAGCGCTGCAGCATGCCGACGACGCGATCGGGCAGGCCCGGCTGACGGAGACCGCGCTGCAGCAGGCGGGCCAGTGCGTAACGCGGCCCAAACTCGAGGCGTCGCGCCCGGACGTAGCGACGCAGCGCGCGGGCCTCTTGCGTGGGGGCGCGCAGCGCGCAGTCCACGGCGGGGGCGAGCAGGGCGGCGCCGCGCATCGCGTAATAGAGACCTTCACCCGTCATCGGGTCGACGAAGCCGCAGGCGTCCCCGACCAGGGCGGCTCCGGGGCCAGTGGTGCGGCGCGTCCGCGAGCGCAGCGGACCGCAGGCGAGCAGCGCTTCGCTGGGCTTCCGGTCGCCCAGTACGCGAGCGAGGACCGGCGCTTCCTGCAGCCGCTCCTGAAACAGTGCGCGCAGACCGTGTTGTCCGCCGCGCATCTGCGCGCGGTCCACCACGAGGTTCGCGGTGTAGCTCCCGCCGTCGATCGGGCAGGCGGCGAAGTAGTCGCGGCCCAGCACGTGCAGCCCCGCCATCTGTCTCTCCGGAACTTCGTCAAAGCGGGCCACGATCGCAAAGCGCGGCGGAGTGGATGCCGGCCGACTCCAGCCGAGCTCCCGGGCGATGCGGCTGTGCAAGCCGTCCGCGGCGATCAGAAAGCGGGCCCGCAGCGGCGCCGAATGACCCTCCGGATCGCGCGCCGTCAGACCGCAGACCCGGCCATCCTCCGCGCGCAAGGGCTGCTCGGCGCGCCAGCCCAGCAGCAGGCGGATGCCTGGGTGCTTCCCCGCGGCCTCGACTGCAAGCGTATCGAGGACCTCGCGGCGAACCCCCAGGCCGTGACCGTGTGAACTGGCGTAGCCGCCGAGCGGGCTGTAATCGCCCTGCGTCTGGTGGGCCGGGCTGGCGATGTGCATGCCGCGCACTTGCGCCGCGCCGGCGTCGATCAGCGGATCCAGCAGCTCAAGTTCCTGCAACATCGGCAAGCAGGCGGGACTCAAAAACTCGCCGCAGGGCTTGGCGCGGGGGAAACTGCGCGCATCGAGCAGTCCGACCCGATGGCCGGCGCGCGCCAGCCGCAGAGCCGTGTGGCTGCCGGCGGGACCGGCGCCGACGATCAGCGCGTCAAAGGTAGGTGGGTTCAGCACAGCGACTCGGAGGCTTGGAGGTGGGGCGCCGGCGCGCGTCCGCCGGCGAGCAGGAGGGGAAGGACGTAGAGGTCCGCGAGCAGCGCCAGCACCAGCGTGGCGACGGCCAGCAGCCCAAACTCACGGGTGGCTTCGAGGCTGCCCAGCGCCGTCGCGGCGAAGCCGACGCAGAGGACCGAGGTCGTGATCACGATCGGGCGGCGGACCAGCTGCAGCGCTGCATCGGTCCGCTCCGGTCCGCTCCCGCGCGCTTCGCGGAAGGCATGGAGCAGGTGAATCGTGTCGTCGACCACCAGGCCGAGCATCACGACGCCGATCATCGACGAGGCGACCGTCAACGGCTGGTCCAGCCAAGCCAGTGCCCCCTGCAGAACCACCAGCGGGAGCAGGTTGGGGATCAGGCCGAGGAAGCCCAACCACAGCGAGCGGAAGCCGATCGCCATGACCAGGAACAGTGCGGCCGCGGTCGCCAGGACGCCGCGGCGTTGCGCGGCAATGAGGGCCTGCGAGTCGCGAGTCATCCGAACGCTCAGACCGGTCGCGTGAGCCTGCGGCCAGCCCGCGGCGCGCGCCAGTTCCTCGGCATGATCAAAGAGTCGAATACGCTCTGCGCTGGTCGCCGGCGCGAGCAGGAAGCTCAGCAGTTGCGCGCCGCTCGCCGCGCGCTGTGGCGGCGCGGACGGACCGACCACGCCATCCATGGAACTCACCGAAGCGAGTAGCCCCAGCGCGGCGGCGTGGCGCGCGTCTTCCTGCGCGGGCAGGAGCAGTGAGAAGGTCTCACTGCCGCCAAGGTGCTGGGTGAAACGCGCGGCATCCTGGCGCACCGGGTGCGTCGTCGGCAGCACCTGGAGCGGATCGCTGTCCACGCGCGTTCCTTGCATCTCCAAGGCACCGGCAAGGAACAGCACGACGCAGAGCGCAGTGGCCCAAGCCGCCGCGCTGCGCGGGTTGTGCGGAGGCAGATTCCGACCTGCGGCAGCAGCGGGAGCGTGCACGCTGCGCCCGAGCGGCAGGATGCGCAGCAGCGGCGGCAGGTAGAACAGCGTCGCGCTGACCACGATCAGAATGCCCACGCAGGCCAGCCAGCCAAACCGCACCACGGCTGGGATTGGGCTGGCGCCCAGGCCGAGAAAGCCAGCGGCGGTGGTGAGGACGGTCAGCGCCATCGGCATGCGTAGGGCGCGGGCGGCACGGCGCGTGGCAGCTGCGGGGGCATGCCCCTCGCGAAGCAGGCGGCGGGTGCGCTCGATCAGGTGCACGCTGGACGCGACCCCCACGGTGAGCACGGTCGGCCCCAGCAGCGCCGAGACCGGATCCACACCCCATCCCCACCATCCCTGGATTCCCTCGAGCAGCAGCGTGCCCAGCAGCGGCGAGAGCAGCCCGGCGAGCACCAGGCTGGGGTGGCGATACACCCCGAAGAGCACCGCGGCCAGGCCCAGCACAATCCAGGGCAGAATCCAGGCGCGTTCCTCGCTGAGCGCGCGCGCGATCGCGACTTCGACCACCGGGACGCCGCCGATCGCGAGTCGGTGGCTCGCGGGCTGCTCGGCGCGGGCTAGGGCGACGATGGAATCGCAAGACGCGGCGTAGCGGCCGAGCTCATCCAGAACGGGCACGACCGCGAGACAGACCTGAGAGACCTCGGGGGTGGGCAGCCGATCCACGCTGCGCGTCGCCGGGGAATCCCGGAGGGCCTGAATCCACGCATCGACCGCTTGGTCGTCGATCGCTTCAAGCAGGGCGGGCGCGATCGCGGTCGCGAGCAGGAAGATGCGCGGCGCGGGGTCGAACTGCGCGGCGAGGTCTTCGGCGACGCGCTCCTCGGCGGTGCCGCGCGACTTCATCGCCAGGTTCTCGACGTCGATCTGCAGCTTCGCCTTGCCCAGGAGAGCAAGCAGAAGCAGGGGGATCGAGCTTGCGATCCGAAGCCAGGCTGCACGACGCGAGGTCACGCGCGCTTGGATGCAACTGACGTGCCATCTCCGGACGGCGCCTGGGACCGCCTTCGCCGTGACTCGGCCGGTAAGTCTTACCGGCCGCCGGTAAGTCCGACCGGCAAGCCTGTCCGATTCGGCTGATTCTCCGGCGCTGCACGGGAGATTCGACTTGGCACGGTGCTTGCATCAAGCGCCGCATGCTCAAGAAGTTCTTCCCCGCAGTCGGCATCTTCGCGGTGCTTGCTTGGACCGCGCTGGGTCTGTTTGCCTGGTCGCAGGTCAAGACCAAGCTCCGCGTCGTCATTCAGGAGGAAGGGGCAGAGGCGAACCAGGAGGTCGCGCTGCTGGAGGATCGGCTGAACACACTCTCGGCCGACCTCGACACGCTCGTCGAAGCCTTGGGTTCGAACTTCCAGCTGCTCGCGACCGCGCTCGCCGAGGAGGGGGACCGTGCCGCAGTCGACGCGGCGCGTACCGGAGAGCGCCTTGCTGCCCTGGAGCGCGCGATGCCCGCGGCGCTGGCGGCACGGGAGGCCGTCGGCGCGCTGCAGAGCAGCTTGCGTCAGGTCGAAGCGCTCGCCGGGCAGCTCCGTCAGGGTGTGCAGCCGGCAGAGACGACGGTCACGACGGCGCTGCTGACGGAGACGGAGCCGATCGACGTGCAGATCCCCGAGCCGGCGCCGGAGCCGGAAGTGATCCCGGGGCCGGAACCCGAGGCTCCCGCGCAGCCGCCCGCCCGCAAGAGCTTCCTGGCCTTCTCCCTGCCGGATCGTGACTTCCACTTCGAAGGCGAGCAGAGCTTTGAGATCCTGAGCGACCTGTCCCGCGTCGGCTTCGACGCGAAGACCACGCTGCACGACTTCACCGGCATCTCGGAGAAGGTGCAGGGCAAGTTCACGGTCGATCTGGCCCATCCCGAGCAGGGGGTGGAGGGCGAGCTGCAAGTGCGCGCGGACTCGCTGATCACCGGTCTGGAGGGCCGTGACGAAGCCATGCTCGAGCACCTCGAGGCCGAGCAGCATCCCGAGATCCGCTTCGTCCTCACCGGCTTCCGCGCCCCGCAGGTCGACGCCGCGAAGAAGAGCGTGGCGGGCACGCTGACCGGTCGGATGACCATCCGCGGCAAGACCGTGGACGTCGAGCTGCCCGTCTCCGCGCAGGTCGACGACGCCCGCCGTCTGGTGATCGAAGGCGAGATGCCGCTGAGCCTGCCCGACTACGAGGTTCCGGTGCCCAACAAGCTGGGGGTCATCACGATGGAAGAGGAAGTCCGCGTCTGGGTGCGCCTGCGCGCCCGCGTGCGCGCCGAGGAGGCGAACTGATGCGTCGCTCCGCCACGCTGTTGAGCCTGCTGCTGCTGGGCACCTCCTGCATCGCGCCGAGCGTGGTGGACCCGGGGGATCGCTCGCTGGTGATGGGCTACGAGGACCTGCAGTGGAGCCCGGCCGCCGCGGAGGCAATCCCCGGGACCTATGTCTCCGAGCACCTCAGCGGCGCGGTCGCCGGGGTGCTGCTCAAGCTGGTCTACCGCTTCGACGCGGAAGGCAACTACACCGGCGCCGCGCTGATCGACGGCGCGCCGCCGCACTTTGAAGTGCTGACCGGCCACTGGTCCTACCAGGCCGACCATCTGCAGTTGGACGAGGCCGCGCCGGCCACGGTCGAGATGACGGCCGATGGCTGGCTGCGACTCACCGGCGAGGAAGGCGCGGTGATTCTGCGCCGGGAGATCGAGGGATGAGCGCGGCCAACGACCTGCAGATCTACGAACGCCACGCCTCCGCGTGGTGGGATCGTTCCGATCGCTTCTTCCGTTCGCTGCACTCGGTGGGGAACTTCCACGCCGGGTGCATGCGATGGGAGTGGGGGGAGCATCTGCAGGGCGCGCGCTTGGTCGACCTAGGATGCGGCGGCGGCGGCGTCAGCCTGGCGCTGGCCGCGGCCGGTGCGGAGGTCCAGGGGATCGATCAGTCGCCCGGTTCGGTCGAGGCGGCGCGCCAGGCGGCGGCCGAGCGTGGGCTGGACGCGCAGTTCCAGACCGGCGACCTGCGGCAGACCGGCCTGGAGGCAGCGAGCGCCGACTTCGTCGTCATGTCGGATGTGCTGGAGCACATCGAGCAGCCGAGCGAAGCGATCGCCGAAGCGGCGCGCATCCTGCGCCCCGGCGGCGAGCTGTTCGTCAACACCTTCGACCGCAGCTGGTGGAGTCGTTTCACCGTGGTGACTTTGGCGGAAGGCCTGGGTCTCGTGCCGCGCGGCACCCACGACGGCCGCCTCTTCGTGCGCCCCGCTGAACTGACGGTCTTTGGGAAGGAGCATGGCCTGGTGCTGCGGTCGCTGCAGCGCGAGCGGCCGGCGATCTTCGCCACGCTGCGCAGCTGGACGATTCACCTGCGTCGTGCCCGTCGCGGCCCCGGCTATCACGCCTTCCTGCGGAGGCTCGAAGCATGAGCCTCGCCGCCAAACCGCGCCGCGCCATCGCGCTTGCCTACGGCCTCGTCTGCCATCTGAGCTTCGCCGCCGCGATCCTCGCCATGGTGTTCGGGCTGTACAGCGGCATGCAGTCGGGCCTAGGCCCGCTGCACGGCGGAGCGGCGTGGGCCGCCAACCTGCTGCTGCTCGCGCAGTTTCCGCTGCTGCACTCCTGGCTGCTGACGCCACGCGGCCGTCGCTTGCTGGCGCGCTTCGCTCCGCGCGCCTGGGGCAGCACCCTCACCCCGACCCTCTACGCGACCGTGGCGTCCTGGCAGCTGCTCGCGGTGTTCGTGTTCTGGTCGCCGTCCGATTTCGTCTGGAGAATGCCGGGGGGCAGTTTCAGCGCGATCGCGACGGCGGCCTTTCTCCTGTCCTGGCTGTTCTTGGGCAAGGCGCTGCTGGACGCAGGGCTGGGCCTGCAGACGGGATCGATCGGCTGGACCGCGATGTGGCGCGGCGCGCCGCCGCGCTACCCCGCGATGCCGGCGCGCGGCCTGTTCCGGCGCAGCCGCCAGCCCATCTACCTGGGCTTCGCGCTCACCCTTTGGACCGGACCCGTCTGGACTCCGGATCACCTTCTTCTCGCCCTGCTGTGGACTGGCTATTGCCTGTTGGGTCCGCTGCACAAGGAGCAGCGCTTCCGCGCGCTTCACGGCGAGGAGTTCGCTCGGTATCAACGCCGAGTTCCTTACTTCATCCCTCGGTTGTTTCCATGAGAATTGCCTCCGTCGCACGTGCCCTTCCTGAGCATCAGTACGCGCAGACCGACATCTGCGCGAAGCTGCAGGAGATCTGGGCCGATCATCCTTCCATCGTCAACCGCCTGCCCCAGCTGCACGCGAACACGCAGGTCGAGACCCGTCACCTGGCGCTGCCGCTCGAGGAGTACGGCAAGCCGCGCAGCTTTGGCGAGGCGAACGACGCCTGGATCAAGACCTCCGTCGACCTGGGCGAGAAAGCCCTGCGTCGCGCCCTGGAGCCGCTCGGGCTGAGCCCGCAGGACATCGACGCGATCTTCGCGGTGTCCATCACCGGGGTGGCCAGTCCGTCCCTGGACGCGCGGCTCGCCAACAAGATGCGGTTCCGCAGCGACATCAAGCGCGTCCCCATCTTTGGATTGGGCTGCGTCGCGGGTGCCGCCGGCATCGCGCGCGCCGTCGACTATGTGCGCGCTTTCCCGGATCAGGTCGCCGTGCTGGTCTCGGTCGAGCTCAGCTCGCTTACCTTCCAGGCGGAGGATCACTCGGTCGCCAACCTGATCTCCTGCGGCCTGTTCGGCGACGGCGCCGCGGCCGTGGTGGTCCTGGGCGAAGAGCGCGCCCGCAAGATGGAAGCCGGCGGCCTGCGCGTGCGCGATACCCGCTCGATCTTCTATCACGACACCGAAGACGTCATGGGTTGGCGGATCTCGGAGCGCGGCTTCGACATCGTGCTGTCCCCGGCGGTGCCGCGGATCGCGGAGTCGCAGGTCGCTCCGGGCCTCGACGCCTTCCTGCTCGAGCACGGCATCGAGCGCGAAGAGATCGACAGCTGGGTCTGCCATCCGGGTGGCCCCAAGGTGCTGGACGGCCTGGCCAAAGGTCTGGGTCTGGGGCGCGACGCCGTCTCGCTGGCCTGGAAGACCCTCGCCGAGCAGGGCAACCTGTCGAGCACCTCGGTGCTGATGGTGCTCGAAGAGACGCTGCGCCAAGGTTCGCCCGGCGAGGACGCGCTCGGCATGATTCTGGCCATGGGCCCGGCCTTCTGCTCGGAGCTGGTGCTCTTCGACTGGTCGCCCGAGCCGGTGGTCCCGCAGTGCGCCGAGGGCAGCGAGGTCGTGGCGGGAAGCAGTCGCTAGAAGAGGGCGGCGAAGATGACGGAGCGGTGACAGGGAGTGCGATCGTTGACTTAGGTTCTCCGTGAACCATGACAACGCTCGCCTCGCTGTCGCTTCTTCTGCTTTCGCCGCAGACCCAGGTCGTCGAGCCGGTCCAGCTGCGCCTCGATGGCCCCGCACGGGTCGGAGAGCTGCTGCAGGCCCGGGTGCGCTCGCAGCAGGTGGGGGCGCGCGCCTTCCTGGCGGTCGGCCCGGCCGGCAGTTTCGATTTGGCCGGCGCTGGCCAGCCGCTGTTTGGCGTCCTGCCCTTTGGCAGCGGACGGCTGTTCACCGGCAAGATCGGCGCCGATGGCTTCTACGCGCCGCGCCTGCCGCTGCCTTCGGGCGCCTTTCGGCCCGGGCAGCGCCTCGCCTGGCAGGCCGGGGTGCAGGACAGCGCGGGGCGCTTCCACCTTTCGCCGCGCATCGATCTGGTCGCCGAGGCGGATCGCGCCGCGAGCTGGTCCGATGGAAGCGCGGCGCTGCCGTCGATTCTGTCCACCGAGGCGACGACCATCCCGCACGCTGGCGACTTCGATCGCGACGGCGACCTCGACCTGATCGTGCTGGGCGAGCAGACCGTGCTCTATCTCGAGAACCAGGGAGGGCAGTTCGTGGACCGCAGCGCCGGGCGATTCCCCGGGGTCGTCGGCCTCTGCACGGACTTTGACGTGGCGGACCTGGACGGCGATGCCGACCTGGACCTGGTCTTCGTCGGCCGGCGCGCCAGCACCGGTGACTGGCAGAACCCGATCGTGCTCTGGAACGATGGCACCGGCCAGTTCCAGCTCGGCCCGGCGCTGCCATCCTACCTGGAGAACGGCTCGCGCGTCGTGGTGGGGGACATCGACGGCGACGCCGACCAGGATGTGATCCTGACGATCGGCGGCCAGCACAGCGGCGGTGGCAGCTCGGCGCAGACGCTGGCGCTGTTCCGCAATCAGGCGGGCCTGCAGGGCGGCGTGGCGGGGGAGTTTGTCGAGGACTGGGTCTTCGCCAACAGCCGCTCCTTCAACCACGACCGCGCGACCGTGACCGGCGCCGTTCTAGGCGATGTCGACAACGATGGCGACCTCGACCTCTTCGTCTCGAAGACCGGCAGCCAGGGGGGCGAGAACGATCTGGTGCTGAATGACGGCAGCGGTGCATTCACTTCGGCGGGGTCCCGGCAGCTCCCCGGCTTCTCGGACAAGTCAGGCGCGGCGATCTTTGAGGACTTCGATGGGGATGGCTACCTCGACCTCTACGTCTGCAACAGCCATTGGACGATCGGCCCGGAAGCCTCCGGCGATCTGCTGATGAACGCCGGCGCGGGCGCTCCGGGCTACTTCGCCGACGCGGACGCCACCCGCTTCCCCGATGCCTTCGATGACAACCTCACGATCCGCAACTACGCGGTGGCGGGCGATGTCGACGGCGACGGCGACCGCGACCTGATCGTGCTGCCGCACGAGTTCATGGGATCGCAGGGATCGCTGGTCGGCAGCCCGGCGCTGTTCGTCAATCAGGGCGGTCTGCAGGGCGGCTCGACCGGGGAATTCCGCGAGCAGCCGGGCTTCTGGGCGCCCGGAACCAGCTTCGTCGCCGGCGGCGGGCTGCTGGCCGACCTGGACGGTGACGGCGATCTGGATCTGCTCGCGACCTCGATTGGCGGGGTGATTCAGGCCGGAAAGGTCCAGGACGGTTTGTTGATGAATCAACTTTTCTAGGGGCGGAAGCCCTGAGAAATCGGTCGCAAGCCCCTTGTCGACCGGATTTTGCAGGGATTGCGTCAGACCATCCCCGGCTCTACCTATACTCAGACAACCGTCGTTTCCGGCGGCTACACCGAAAGGTGCCATCTGAGGGGATGGAGTAGGCAGCCTCGGCTTCGGTCGGGGCTGTCTTTTTTGTTGCCGCGCGCGGAAAATCCTCGGCCATGTTCACGCTCGCCGACTTCGAGATTTACCAGCAGCGCTTTCAATCGGACCCCGAGTGGAACGGTCGCCGGCTGGAGATCCGCCGCCGACTGCAGGCGCTGGGCGACGATTTGAAACAGCGTTTCAGCGAACAGGGCATCGCGCTTGATCGGCGCGAGAGTCTGCACAATCCGCATGCCTCGAATGGCAAGAAGGTGCGCCGGCAGCGCACCATGCTGTTCCGCGACAAGAAGGCGAAGAAGGCGCTGCAGAGTTTCCTCGGGAAAGAACTGGGACGCGATCTCGATAGCGCGGTCAATAACGCGCATTTCCAGCTCGGACTGGATGTCGACGGCGCCTACTGGGGGCTGCGGATTGACCAGGGTGCCTGGTACGACCTGAACGTGCTGATCAAGCGCGCCGAGGAGGGCGAAGGTCGAGCCGAACTGGTGGCCGCCGCGCAGGCGGCGCCGGGGTACATCCTGCGACTCGATGGTAAAGGGGATCGCCCCTTGGAAGGCATGAGCGACCGCGACTGGCGCGACCTCGCGGGCACGGTACGCCCAGGCGAGACTTCGCTGGAGGTGATCCAGCGCATGCCGGCGGCGGCAGTCGCCGAGGCGGGCGAGGACTTTGACGAAGGCGTGGTCGAGGATCTGCTGCGGCTCGCGCCGCTCTATCGCCTAGCTAACTGGTCGCTCGATTCGCCGTCGGGCGCATCGCTCTAAGTTTTTGCGAACCGGTCGCAAGAAAGGCGCGTTGGCTTCGGACTCCGCAACCTGATGATTGCTTCCCCTCCGATTCTCTTCTCCTCCCTCGTCGCGCTTTGGTTCGGCGCTACGGCAACTGTCGCGCAGGAGCCTGCGCCATCCGGCAACGATCAAGAGCCGGATCGCCCCGCCGCGCAGCTGCCTGAGTACGTCGTCACCGGTCGCGGTGGCTTCGAGCAGGAGCGCTTCTATGCGCCGTCCAGCATTCGCGTGCTGCAAGGCACCGAGTTGAAGGCGCGCTCGCGCACGATGTCCGAGGCGCTGACGGGGCTGCCGTCGGTGCATGTGCAGAAGACCGCTTACGGCCAGTCTTCGCCCTACATTCGCGGTCTGACCGGCTACCACAACGTGCTGCTGGTCGATGGTGTGCGACTGAATCATGCGGCGATGCGCTCCGGGCCCAACCAGTACTGGAGCACGGTCGACATGTACGGCATCAACCGGCTCGAGCTGCTGTCCGGGCCGCAGGGCGTGCTGTATGGCAGCCAGGCGGTCGGTGGTGTAGTCCAGGCGCTCTCGGCCGACCCACGCTTCGCCGCCGAAGGGCAGACCCTGGCGAATGGCCGCTTCTATGGCCGCTGGAGTTCGGCCGAATCCTCGTACACCGGGCGACTGGAAGGCGAGATCGCCAACGAGGATTGGAACCTGCAGATCGGTCAGACGATTGCGGCCTACGGCGATCTGCGCGGCGGCAAGGAAGTCGGGACGCAGAACGAGACCGGCTATGACTTCGCCGGCACGGACCTGAAGTTGACTCGGCGCATGGGCGACGACGCCCGGATCACACTGGGTTTTCAGCGGGTCAAGATGGACGACGTCCCGCGGACTCACAAGACCATCCACGGCATCGACTGGAATGGCCTCGACATCGAGAGCGAGATCTACCGCAACCACGACCAGACGCGTGAGCTCGCTTATCTGCGCACCGAATGGGAAGGTTCCGGCGGCTGGGCCGATGCCGGCGCCATCACGCTGTCCTTCCATCGTCACGACGAGACCCGCGACCGCATGAAGGGCACGGGCGGAGTCGCAACCGGCGGGGACTTCCAGGGCTTCGACGTCGATGACCTGGGCTTGACCGCTCGCTTGGAGACCGACGGCGCCTGGGGCGACCGCTGGGCCTACGGCATCGAGATGCACCGCGAGGACATCGGCTCGTTCAAGCGCAAGTACGACGCCAATCGGGTGTTCACGAGCACGGAGATTCAGGGCCCGCTGGCAGCGGACGCCACCTACACCACGCTGGCGGCCTATCTGCAGGACGAGATTCAGCTCAACGATCAGTGGAGCCTGATCGCCGGCCTGCGCGCCGAGCGCATCGAAGTGGATGTGGATCGCGCTGAAGATCCCGACACCGGGAACCCCACCGCCTTCGAGCGCGACTACGACAGCATCGTCGGCAGTCTGCGCACGCTCTACACCGTGAATACCAACCAGGTCTGGTACGGCGGACTCTCGCAGGGCTTCCGCGCGCCCAGCCTTTACGACCTCACCTCGCTGGATGAGACCAGCGTGGCCGAGAGCCCGGACTTCGATCTCGAGCCTGAGCACTTCCTCCAGGCCGAGATCGGAGGCCGCGGTCGCCACGGCGACTGGCACTGGGAGGGCGCGGTCTACAACACCTGGATCTCGGACATGATCGTCCGCAACCCCGAGGCCGCGGCCGGCAATCAGGTCCTCAAGGAGAACTCGGATGGCTGGATCCGCGGCGTGGAAGCGCTGGTCGGCTACTCCTGGACGGATGAATGGAGCACCGAGCTCAGCGCGAGCTGGATGGACGGCGAGTCCGATCAGCGGCTGCCGCAGCCGGGGGCACAGCGCGTGCGTCGGCCGATCACCCGCCTGATGCCGCTGCAGGCCACGCTGACGACGGTGTACCAGCCCGATCCGCAGGGCTGGTGGGCCGAGGCCTACGTCTGGGCGGTCGACAACCAGGATGATCTGAGCCTGCGAGACGAGCGCGATGACTCGCGCATCCCCGACCGGGACGGCGACGGTTTCGCCAACGGCACGCCGGGCTATACCATCGTGGGACTCCGTTCCGGCTGGCCGGTCGCGGAGCAGGCCCTGCTGACGGTCGCGCTCGAGAACGTCGGCGATGTCGACTACCGCGTCCACGGCTCGGGGGTCAACGGTCCGGGCCTCAACCTCATCTTCGGGCTCGACATCCGCTTCTAACCGCGCTTGCCTTCGCTTCCTGTCCGCGCCTGGCTGGGTTCCTTCGGTCTGCACTTCACGGTGCTCGTCGCCGTCGGCCTGGGCTCGTGGATTCTCTGGAAGCGCAGTGAGCCGACGCCGCCCCCGGTCATCACGATGACGGCCGGGGGCGACGCTGTTTCGGCGCAGCTGCCGCCGCCGCTCGAGACGGTCGAAGTCCTGCCGCCGACCCGCGCCGAGGCGCAGCTGGTCGAGAGCGAACTCGAGCTGGAGCCGGTGCCGGAAGGCGAATCGCCGCTCGAGATGTGGCCTCTGCCGAGCAGTTGGGTGAGCGATGCGCAGTCTTATCGCCGCCCCGCCCCGACCAGTCCGGCGCTGACCCGGGTCGAGACCGAGGTGGACCTGGCTCCGCCTACCGAAGCGGAGACCGCGCCTGCTCCGCTCGAGCCGACGCCGCTGCCGAGCGCGCCGGCTGCCTCGCCGCCGGGGACGGAGACCGCGGCTCGCGTGGACCCGGTGCCCGACCCGCAGGCCAGCCCGCAGCCGGCCTATCCCACGGCCGCGCTGCGGCGCGGGATGGAAGGGGTGGTGGTGCTGCTGGCTGAGATCGATGCGCAGGGCGCCGTCACCCGGGTCCGCGTGCTCGAGAGCTCGGGGTACGGCCTGCTCGACCGCGCGGCGCAGGATGGCGTCGCCAAGTGGCGCTTCGAGCCCGCAACCGAAGGCGGCAAGCCGGTGCCGGGCGCCGCCCGCGTCCCGATCCGCTTCCGGCTGCAGCAGCCCTAGACGCGGGAATCCGAGGGGGTGCGTCTAGAATGGAGGGACATGGGCGTCCCCTTCTTCGACATCCACTACAACCTCGACGAGGGCGTGCGCGCCCGCATCCTGAAGCGCTGGCAGGCGATTTTGGAGCACGGCCGTTTCGTCAACGGCCCCGAGATTGAAGAACTCGAAGTCGCGCTGGCCGAGTTTCTGGGGGTGCCGCACGTGGTGGGCTGCTCGAACGGCTCGGACTCGCTCGTCCTGGCTCTGCGCGCGGCCGGGGTGAAGCCCTGCGATGAGGTCATCGTGCCGGCCTTCACCTTCTTCGCCAGCGCGGGCTCGGTGTCGCGGATCGGCTGCACGCCGGTGTTCGCGGACATCGATCCGGAGACTTTCCTCGTCTCGCCCGAGTCGGCTGCGTCGCTGGTGACCGAGCGCACCACGGCGGTCATGCCGGTCCACCTCTACGGTCGTCCGGTCGACGTCGGCGCCTTGCGCGCCGCGGTCGAGAAGGCAGCCGGCCGGCCGATCGCGATCGTCGAAGACGCCGCGCAGGCGGTGGGAGCGGTCCAAGCCGACGGCCCCTGCGGGGGACTGGGCGAGACCGCGGGCTTCTCCTGCTTCCCGACCAAGAACCTGGGCGCGACCGGCGACGCGGGTTTCGCGACCACGAACGATGCCGAGCGCGCCGAACGGATGCGCGCCCTGCGTCAGCATGGGGGCGGGCGGCAGTACTACCACGACGAGGTGGGCTACAACTTCCGGATGAGCTGCCTGCAGGCGGCTTCGCTGCTGGAGCACCTGCCGCAGCTCTTGGAGTGGAACGCGGCGCGCGCCGAAGGGGCCGCGCACTACGAAGAGCTGTTCGCCGCGGCCGGCATCGACGAGGTGCTGGTGCCCGAGCGCGTCCCCGGCCACGTCTATCACCAGTACGTGGTGCGTGCCCAGCGTCGCCCCGAGCTGCAGGCTTGGTTGGGGGAGCAGGGCGTGGGCTCGGCGGTCTACTACCCGCTGCCGTTGCATCTGCAACCCTGCTTCGCCGAGCTGGGTGGTCAGGTGGGGCAGCTGCCGCACAGCGAGCGGGCTGCCGAAGAGGTGCTGGCGCTGCCGATCTATCCGGGCGCCGATGCAGCGCAGCGTGAAGAGGTCGTGGCGGCGATCAGCGCGTTCTACGCGCGTCAGCCGGCCTAGCCAAGCAGGCCTTCGTCCTTGAGCCAGGCTTGCAGCGCGGCGAGTTCGGCTTCCAGGCGCTCCAGGGCGTCCGGACCTTGCTCCAGCTGGGCCATCCGAGCCGATTCCTCAAGCTGACGGGCGGTCTCCTGGACCTGCAGTGCGCCCAGACTGGCGCTGGAGCCCTTCAGGGCGTGCGCCGCGTGGTTGACTTCCTCGGCCGTCGCCGTGGCGAGACCGGTGCGCAGCGCTTCCAGTCGAGCCGGCAGCTCGGCAAAGAACTCCTCGAAGAGATCACGGACCTCTTCCCGGTCGCCGAAGAGGTCAATCAGCTCTTCGAGTTTGGCCTGATCAATAGGAGTCGCTGTCATCGTTGCTGGGGGGCGCAAAGTCCAGCCTCCTTTTCGTCGTCTGACCCGAAGCGGCTTGAGCAAACCTGCGTCGGCGCGCCTCGCGGCCTTGCGAAATCCTATTTCGAGCCGCCCCGGCGGCGATTCCCTAGCCTTCCTGCGAGGAAGGCGGATCGCCTGCAAAGAGCTTCCGGAGGCACCAGAGATTGATGGCGATCAGCAGGACCCAGGTGGCGATCGTGACGATCGTTCCCAGCGAAGTGAGCGCCGCGGGCGAGCCGGGCGCGTCCTGGACAAACTGGTCGGTCGGAAGCACGGGGGGAACCGAAACGGTTGCTCGCATTGAAGAGGTTCAAGAGTGCGGATGCAAGGTGTAACCAAAGAAAACGCTGCGCGTCTTCCTGAGTGAGGACGCAACATGCAAATCGATTTCTCCGAAGTACCCGAGGTCGAAGACCTCTGCTCTGTCCCGGCGGGTGAATACACCTGCACGGTTTCCGAAGTCCGCGAGTCCATTAGTCCCGCCGGGCATGCCCGCTGGGGATTGCGCTGGGAAGTCGTGGAAGGGGAATGGTCCGGCCGCACCGCGTGCTGGGATTCCCTGCACTTCAGTGAGCGCGGCCTGGCACGCGCGCGCTTCGTGTTGCGCGTTCTTGGCTTCGCCGCCGATGGCAAGCTCGACCTCGAGGGTGTCTCCCTGCTCGGCAAACGGGCCCGTGTCACCGTCACCCCGGAAGAGCGCGAAGATCCGATGACCGGCGTCAAGCGCCGCCAAAACCGGGTGCCTTTCACCGGCTACGCCCCGGCACCGCCCGGGGGCAGGCAGGGCTAAACTGCCCGTATGGACGATCGCAATCTGGTCGCAGTGGCAGAACAGGCGGCAGCTACCTCGCTGGTGCAGCGCGGCCCCCTGGCGGGGTGCACGGTGCTCGCCGATGATGGGCGGCATTATCGGGGTTGTCGGCTCGAGTTCGACGACCCCGCAGATGATCTCTGCCCCATCGTCAACGCGATTGCTGCCAGCCGGGTCGACGGCTCGCGGCGCATCGTGCGGGCTGGTTACTACACGCCCACCTCGGGCCAGCTGCCGGTGTTCCCGGCGGCTTCCATCCGGGTCCTCGAGCAGGTCACGAACCCTGACTTCGTCATGATCGTGTCCGCCGGTTCGGGGCAGTTCGTCGAGAAGACCCTGGCCGAACTGCGCCAGGAAGCATCGGTCTAGTCGGCCATGGGCAGCGACCAGCGCGCCCGCTACGACCAGCTCGTTGAAACGCTGCGCCAGGCCGAGCACGCCTACTACGTGCTCGCCCGGCCGCTCATGTCCGACGCCGAATACGACCGGCTCTTCCGCGAGGTGCAGAAGCTCGAAGAGCAGCACCCGGACTGGCTCACCCCGGATTCACCCACGCAGCGCGTTGGCGCGCCCCTGCCCGAGGGCACCAAGTATCAGCGGGTCGCTCACGTGGTGCCCATGGTGTCGATCGAGTCACTCTTCTCGGAAGAGGAAGTCCGCGACTTCGACGCCCGCGTCCGCAAAGGGCTCGACGGCTCCAGCCCGGTCTACGTCGCCGAGCCCAAGTGGGACGGCGTCTCGGCCGCGCTCATCTATCAGGACGGGCGACTGGTCCAGGGGCTGTCCCGCGGCGATGGCAGCGAAGGCGAGGACCTGACGCACAACTTCCGCGCGGTCGCGGGCGTGCCGCTCGTTCTGCAGGGCAAGAATCTTCCTGCTCTCCTCGAGGTCCGCGGCGAAGTCATGATGCCCACCGCCACCTTCGAGGCCATGAACGAGCGTCTCCTCGAGGCCGGCGATCCGCCCTTCGCCAATCCGCGCAATGCGACCGCGGGCACGCTCAAGCGCCTCGACCCCGGCGTGGTGGCCAAACGCGGCCTGCGCTTCCGCGCCTTCGAGCTGGTGCGGCTCGAGCCGGGCCAGGGCTTCGCCACCCACACCGAAGCCCTCGATGCGCTGGTTGCCTGGGGCTTTCCCGTCAGCGAAGAGCGACTCCGCTCGAAGAGCCTCGACGAGGTCCTGCGCTTCCACCACGATCTCGAAGCGCGCCGCGATCAGATCCCCTTCGAAATGGATGGGGTCGTTTTCAAGGTCGATGCACGCGCCCAGCGAGAAGAGCTTGGTTCGCGTGCCCGCACGCCTCGCTGGGTGTGCGCCTACAAGTTCGCGCCGCGCGAAGAGACCACGCGCCTGCTCGACATCGAGATTCAGGTGGGGCGTACCGGCCGGCTCACGCCGCGCGCCACCCTCGAGCCGGTGCAGCTGGGCGGCACCACCGTGCAGCACGCCACCCTGCATAACGCCCGCTACATCGACGAGCTCGACCTCATGATCGGCGACAAGGTGCACGTGCGCCGCGCCGGCGATGTCATCCCTCAGGTGCTGGGCCCCGTCCCCGAGGCGCGCACCGGCAAGGAGCAGCGCTTTGTCTGGCCAGATGCCTGTCCGTCCTGCCAGGGCAGCGTGTTTCAGCGCGGCGAACATCGCTTCTGCGTCAACCTCGATTGCCCGGCGCAACGCGAACGGCGGATCCTGCACCTGGCGTCGCGCACCGCCCTGCGCATCGAGGGGCTGGGCGAAAAGGCCGTCGCACAGTTCACCGCCGAAGACCTGCTCCCCGGGGTCGAGACCGTCTTCGACCTCGACTACGAGGCCATCGCCCAGCTCGATGGCTGGGGTGAAAAGTCCGCGGAAGCACTGCGCAAAGAGGTCGAGGGCGCCCGCAGGCCTGCCCTGGATCGTTTCCTGGTCGCCCTCGGCATCGAGCAGATCGGCGGCGAGGTCGCCCGGGCGCTCGCGCACAGCTTCGGAAGCTGGGGGGCGATCGAGGCCTGCTGCCTGCTTGCTGGTCCCTTCCATGATCCCGCGCTTGAGGAAGCGGGCAGCGTCTCGGCGGCCGCCATCCTCCGGTACGTGCGAAAACTGCTCGAAGGCAAGCCGCTCAGCGCTCACTTCCAGAAGTACCGCGACCAGAAGCTGGCGCAGGATCTGGAGGCCATTCCTCTCCGTCTGGTGCCCAAGGCTCAACTCGAGACGACCTGGCCGGATTCCCAGCCCCTCCTGTCCGAGCTGGACCAGGCGCTCGCAGCCCAGGGCTCGAGCACCCTCCCGGGCGCTGCACAACAAGTCCTGCGCGCTGCCCATGCCACGGTGCGCCTCCAGGAAGTCGAGCTGATGGGCGAGATCGCCACCCGCTCGCTGGTCGATTTCTTCCTCGAGCCGCGCAACCGCGAGGCCCTGGCCAACATGGCCCGTTTCGGGGTCGAGCCGCAGGGCGCCGCCGCTCCAAAGGCAGAGGGCGGAGCGCTGCAGGGTCGCACCTTCGTGCTGACGGGCACTCTTTCCCGGCCTCGGCCCGAGTTTGCCGAAGAGATCCAAGCGGCGGGGGGCAAGGTCACCGGCTCGGTCTCCGCGAAGACCGACTTCCTGGTCGCCGGCGAGAAGGCCGGGTCCAAGTTGTCCAAGGCCGAGAAGCTCGGTGTCGCGGTCCTCGACGAGGCCGCGCTGCTCAAGATGCTGGCCGGCGAAGCATCGGCTTGAGATTTCCTCCAGCCAAGGGGCTAGGCAGGCCGATTTCCTGTGCTAGACTCAAAACACCATGCGACCGACGCGATTCAACTCTTGGTGGTGGCCGAAAACTGGGCCCGGGCGGAAGCCGGGGGCTGGCGCGGCTATGAGTTGATCACGCGCATCCCCCTCCGAAATCCACCTGCGGGCCTCTGACTGAAAAGACAGAGGCCCGCAAACTTTTTACCCGGATCCCTACCGAAGAAAACACCGCTGGGCGCAATGCTCAACCTCCGTCATGCACTTTCTGCATCGCAGTACTCCCGAGGACGCTGATCGTTCCGGCCTTGCCTGGGCCGAATTCCCAGCGGACCTCCATACCCCGGTCCGTCTGTTCCTCGCCTTGCGCGGGGCGGGTCACCGGGCCTGTCTGCTCGAGTCCGCCGAAGGTCCCGAGCGACTGGCGCGCTATTCCTTTCTGGGCGTCGATCCGATTGGCAGCTTCCGGGCTGCTCATGACGGTGCTGTCTTCGAAGGCCAGGACGGCCGCGAAGAGTTTGACGGCGATGGCCTCAGCGCGCTGCGCAAACTCGCCGAGCGTTACCACCAGCCCGCGCCGCCGCGCGGGCTGCCGCCGTTCTGCGGGGGTTGGGTCGGAGGCTTCACCTATGAGTGGGCCGGCGTGCTCGAACCCAGCACCGGCATGCCGCGCACCACGCTGGCCGAGAACCCGTACGCCCGCTTTCATCTCTTCGAAACGGTCGTCGCCTGCGATCACGCGACCCAGAAGCTGATTCTCATCACCGCCTGCCGCGCCGGGGCAGCCGGCCACGAGCAGGCGATGCAGACGCTCGACAAGCTGGCTGAGACGCTGGGCGGCGAGCCGGCCGAGCTGCCGGCCTTCCGCCTGCTCGACGAGGAGCCGCGGCCGTCGATGAGCCGCGAGCAGTATGAAGCCGGCGTCGAGTCGCTGCAGGGGGCGATTCGCCAGGGCGAGATCTTCCAGGCCGTCCTCGCTCAGCGCTTCGACCAGCGCTTCGAAGGCGACCCATTCACGCTCTACCGGGTGCTGCGGCTGGCCAACCCAGCGCCGCACATGTTCTTCTACGAGTTTGACGATCTCACTCTGGTCGGCAGTTCGCCCGAGCGGCTGGTCAGCGTGCAGGACGGCGTCGCCCAGACGCGGCCGATCGCCGGCACGCGTCCGCGGCACGAAGACCCGGAAGAGGACGCCCGCCTGGGTGCTGAACTCTGCGGCGACCTCAAGGAGCGCGCCGAGCACGACATGCTCGTCGACCTCGGCCGCAATGATCTGGGGCGGGTGGCGCGCGTCGGCACCGTCGCCGTCAAAGAGCACGCGGCGCTCGAGAAGTTCGCGCGCGTGCAGCACCTGGTCAGCCGCGTCGAGTGCAAGCTCGCCGGCGGACAGGATGCGCTCGATGCGCTGGCGGCCAGCTTCCCAGCAGGCACCGTCAGCGGCGCCCCCAAGGTGCGCGCCATGACGCTGCTGGCCGAGATCGAGAAGGAGCCGCGCGGCGCCTATGCCGGCTGCTTCGGCTACCTCGACCACCGCGGCAACCTGGACATGGCGATCAACATTCGCACGGTCGCTGTGCACGGAGACACCCTCTCCGTTCAGGCAGGAGCCGGGGTTGTCTACGACTCGGTTCCGGCCAGCGAATACATGGAGACGCTGCATAAGTCGCAGGCGCTCTTCGAAGCGGTGCAGCTCGCCGTCACCCCTGCCTTCTCCAGCCCCTCGGCATCATGATTCTCCTGGTCGACAACTACGACAGCTTCACCTGGAACCTCTACCAGTCGATGGCGGGCCAGGGCGCCCAGGTCGAGGTGCGGCGCAACGACGCCATCACCGTGGACGAAATCCTGGCCATGCAACCGAGCGGTCTGGTGATCAGCCCGGGTCCGGGGCGTCCGGCGGATGCCGGCATCACGCCGCAGCTCTTCGCGGCGATGCCCGAGCACCTGCCCATGCTGGGCGTCTGCCTGGGGCATCAGGCCTTGTGCGAGCACTACGGCGCAGAGCTCGAGGTCGATCCGGTGCCGGTCCACGGCAAGTCCTCGATCATGCACCACGACAACGACGGGCTGTTCCGCAGCCTGCCCAACCCGCTGCCGGCGGGGCGCTACCACTCGCTGCGGGCGCGGCGGGACAGCCTGCCCGAGTGCCTGCGGCTCACGGCGTGGACCGAGGACGGGCTGGTGATGGGCGTGCGCCACGTCGAACTGCCGCGCTTTGGCATTCAGTTCCATCCCGAGTCGATCCTGACGCCCACCGGCGATCGCATGGTGGGCCGCTTTTTGGCGATGACCGGCGACGGGGGCGAGGTGCGATGAACTTTCGCGAGGCGCTCGAGCGCGTCCAGTCGGGCGGTAGTCTGAGCCCGGCCGAGGCGCGCGCCTGCTTTGATCAGGCGTTCCGCGAGGACCTCGACACCGAGAGTCTCGCGGCGCTGCTGCAGGCGCTGGCCGAGCGGGGCGAGACGGTTGAGGAGATCGCGGGTGCCGCCGAGGCGCTGCGCGGGGCGATGCGTCCTTTCGAGCACGACGCGCCGGATGCGGTCGATACCTGCGGCACCGGGGGCGACAAGCTGGGCTCCTTCAACCTGTCGACGGCTTCGGCGCTGGTCGCGGCCGCGGCCGGGGCGAAGGTGATCAAGCACGGCAATCGCAGCGTGTCCTCGAAGTGCGGCAGCGCCGATCTGCTCGAGGCGGCGGGGGTGCGGCTCGAGCTTACGCCCGAGCAGGCGCAGAAGGTCTTCGCCCGCGAGGGGATCGTGTTCCTGTTCGCGCCGGCCTTCCACCCGGCGATGCGCTTCGTCGCGCCGGTGCGCGCGCAGCTGGGAATCCGGACGATCTTCAACTTCCTGGGCCCGATCTGCAATCCGGGCGGCGTGCGCCGCCACCTGCTCGGTGTCTCTGATGCCGCGCGCGTCGACGACTTCGCCGGGGTGCTGCGCGAACTGGATTTTGAACGCGCCTACGTCGTGCACGGCGCAGGCGGTGCCGACGAGCTGACTCTGGCCGGTCCCAATCAGGTCGAGGTCGTGGGCAGCGCACCTGCTGTCACCCTCGACGCCGAAGCGCTGGGCCTGGCGCCGGCAGGGGTCGAAGCGCTCGAAGGCGGCGATGCCACCCGCAACCTGACGATCCTGCGCGAGCTGCTCGACGGCGCCACCGGGCCGATCCACGACGCGGTGGTGCTCAACGCGGCGGCCGCCCTCCTGGCAGCCGGTGTGACCGAGGATGCGCAGGATGCGGTCGAGCGCTCCCGCAAAGCGCTCGCCGATGGCGCGGCCCGCCAGAAGATGGGCACCTGGACCGCCACCACCCATCTGGCCGCGGAGAATCAGCTGTGAGCCGCACCGGCACGCGACTCGACCCGATCCTGGCTTCGGTCCAAGCGCGCGCGGCCGCGCGTCGGGCCGTGCAGCCGGTGGCGGATCTGCGTGCCGAGGTCCAGCCCGATCCGGCGCGGCGCGCGCGCTTCATTGAGGCGCTGCGCGCGCCCGGGATGCAGGTGATCGCCGAGTGCAAGCGGCGCTCCCCGGCCAAGGGCATGCTGCGCGACGAGGCTGATCTCTCGCAGCGCGCGCGCACCTATGCCGACGGCGGCGCGGCCGCGCTGTCGATTCTCACCGAAGAGGATCACTTCAAGGGATCACTGGCCGAGCTCGCCAACGTCGCCGGCGCGGGGCTGCCGCGGCTGCGCAAGGACTTCGTGCTCGACGAGGGCATGGTGCTCGAGTCGCTGTCGGCCGGCGCCGATGCCATCCTGCTTCTGGCCGTCTGCCTGCCGGATCCGCTGCTCGGCGAACTGCGCGCGCTGGCGGGGGAGCTGGGGCTGGCGGTCCTGCTCGAGGTGCACGCGCCCGACGAACTGGAGCGGGCGCTGGCCGTCGATCCCGACTGCCTGGGGGTGAACGCGCGAGATCTCACCACCTTCGAGATTGATCTCGCGCACATCGAAGAGATGCTGCCGCAGGTGCCCGATCGATTCGTGCGCGTGGCCGAGAGCGGCATCCGTGACCAGGCCGATGTGGCGCGCGTGGCCCGCGTCGGCGCCGACGCGGTCCTGGTCGGCGAGACGCTGATGCTGGCCGAAGATCCGGCAGCGAAGATTCGTTCCTTCCGCGAGGTCGAGGTGCAGCGATGAACAGCCCGAGCTCGTCCAGCCAAGCGCTGCCGCAGATCAAGGTCTGCGGTTTGGCGCGGCTCGAGGATGTCCGGGTCGCACTGGCGGCCGGTGCCGATGCCTTGGGCGCGGTGCACTATCCGCCCTCGCCGCGCTCGGTCGAGGTCGAGGCGATGGCCGCGCTGTTCACCGAGGTTCCGGCCGAAGTCCTGACGGTGGGCGTCGTCGTGGATCTTGCGCCGGCGCAGGTCGAGGACTTCCTCGCGCGCAGCGGCGTGCGGGCGCTGCAGCTGTGCGGCGCGCAGCAGGCAGAGGCCTGGGCTGCGTGCCCGGTGCCGGTGCTGCGGCGCATCCCGGTGGATGCAAGCGGGGCGGCCGAAGTCGAGGCCTGGCGCGGCGTGGCCGCCGGCTTCGTGCTCGACCATCCGCGTTCCGCGGGCGGCAGCGGTCAGACCGTCGACTTCCAGCTCGCCGCCGAACTCGCGACCCAAGCGCCTTGCCTGCTCGCCGGAGGGCTGTCCGCCGGCAACGCCCCCGAGGCAATCGAGGCAGTGCGCCCGCGCGGGGTCGATGCTTCCTCGCGCCTCGAGCTGGCCCCCGGCCGCAAGAATCCGGCCGCGGTCTACGCCTTCGTGACGGCGGCCCGCGCCGCGCTGGCCGCTCTCCCGTCCAATTCTCCATCCCCTTCGCAGCGCGACTGATGCAAGACACACGTTTCGGTGACTTCGGCGGCGTCTACGCCCCGGAAACTCTGATGGCCCCGCTTGAGGAGCTGGAGCAGGCCTGGCGCACGCTGCGCGCGGACGCGGGCTTCCAGGCAGAGATGCAGTCTTTGCTGCAGCACTACGCCGGTCGGCCCACGCCGCTGACGCATGCCGAGCGCCTCTCCGACGAGCTGGGCTGCGAGCTGTGGCTCAAGCGCGAGGACCTGCTGCACACCGGCGCGCACAAGCTGAACAACGCGCTGGGTCAGTGCGTGCTCGCCAAGCGCATGGGCAAGACGCGCATCCTGGCCGAGACCGGCGCGGGGCAGCACGGCGTGGCGACGGCCACGGCCTGCGCCAAGCTGGGCCTTGAGTGCGTGGTTTACATGGGCGAGGTCGATGTGGCGCGACAGAAGCCGAACGTGCTGCGCATGGAACTGATGGGCGCGCGCGTCGAGGTGGTTCGGCACGGTCAGCGCACCCTCAAGGACGCGATCAATGAGGCGATGCGCGCCTGGGTCAGTGACCCGCAGGCGCACTACGTGCTGGGTTCGGCCTTGGGGCCGCACCCTTTCCCGTCGATCGTCGCTGACTTCCATGAAGTGATCGGTCGCGAGGCGCGCGCGCAGGTCTTGGATCAGGCCGGTGGGCTGCCCGACCTGGCGGTCGCCTGCGTGGGCGGCGGATCGAACGCGATCGGGCTGTTCCGTGGCTTCCTCGCCGATGAGAGCGTGGCGCTAGTCGGAGTCGAAGCCGGCGGCGAAGGCCCCGAGACGGGGCGCCACGCGGCGCGCTTTTCCGGCGGGACGCCGGGCGTGCTCCACGGTTGCTACACATGGCTGCTGCAGGACGCGGATGGGCAGATTCAGCACACCCATAGCGTCAGCGCGGGTCTGGATTATCCCGCGGTCGGCCCGGAACACGCCGATCTGCAGGCGCGCGGACGCGCTCGTTACGAGTACGCCACCGACGACGAGGCACTGCAGGCCTTTGCGGCGCTGTCCGAGCGCGAAGGCATCCTGCCAGCGCTCGAGTCGAGTCACGCCGTGGGCTGGGTGATGCGCGAGCGCGACGTGCTGCAGGGCAAGCGCGTGGTGGTCAATCTCTCCGGTCGCGGCGACAAGGACCTGGGCACGATCATGGCGCTGCGCGGTGGATCGGCCGCGGACGGAGCCGACGCTTCGGAGGTGGTCGCATGAGCGCTTCCAACCGGCTGATCGAGGCCACCTCCGCGCTGCGCAGGGATGGGCGGCGCGGACTGTCGCCTTACATCACCGCCGGCGACGGCGGACTCGACCGCACCTGCGCTCTGCTCCACGCGCTCGAAAGAGCCGGCGCGACCTGCTGTGAATTAGGGGTGCCGTTCAGCGATCCGATCGCCGACGGGCCGGTGCTGCAGGCGGCGGCGGATCGCGCTTTGGCTGCGGGTACGACGGTCGACGGGATCTTCGCCACGGTCAAGCGCTTCCGCGACGAAGGAGGCAGCCTGCCGATCGCGCTGATGTCCTACTGCAACCCGCTCGGCCATCGTGGCTGGCCCGAAGCCTGCGCCCAGGCGGCAGCGGCGGGTGTGGACGCGCTGATCTTGCCCGACCTCCCGGTCGAGGAAGGCGCGCCGGTTCGCGCCGCCGCCGAGGCCGCCGGGCTGTGCACGATCTTCTTCGCTGCGCCGACCAGTTCCGACGCGCGCATTCAGAGCGCGGTCGAAGCCAGCCAGGGCTTCCTGTACGTGGTGGGCCGCACCGGGGTCACCGGCGCCGGCACGACCTTCGACGACGGCGCGCAGGGCTTCCTGCAGCGCGTCGCGGGCCTGGCCGGCGAGCTGCCCACTGCGGTCGGCTTCGGCATCGCCAGCGCGGCCGATGTCACCGCCGCCACGCAACACGCCGACATCGCGATTGTCGGCACGGCGCTGGTGCGCCACATTCACGCCGCGGGTCCCGATGACGCGGCAGCCGTGAGCGCGGCCGAGTCCTTCGTGCGCGAGCTCGTCGCCGGCACCGGCGCCCCTTCGACTTCCTGATTCCCACCTGCCATGCAACCCGCACTCCGCCACCAACTGGCTCACCTCGATCGCACGCTGCTCGCGCTGCTCAACGAACGCGCGCGCCTGCTTGCTCAAGTCGAAGTCGACGATCCGGGCCGCCGGGCCCTGGTCGACGATCTGCTGCGTCGCCACGACGGCCCCTTCGATGCGCATGCGCTGGCGCCGCTGTTCGAGATCATTGATTCCGGCTGCGTCGATCGCGATGCCGCGCGCGCCGCAGGAGGAGAGCGATGATTCTGCACTTCGAGAAGGGCACCGCCAATGACCAGGTGCAGGCCGTCCGCGAACGGCTGGAGAGCGAAGGCATCCGCACGCTGCTCTCGACCGAGACCGCGCGGCCGATCGTCGGGGTGGTGGACAAGGTGCCGGAGGCGCTCCAAGAGGAGCTGCGTGCGGATCCGCGCATCGTGGCGATTCACGCTTGCCGGGGCGACCGACGGATGGTCGAACGCGCCTATCGCGAGGAGCCGCTCACCGTCAAGGTGGGGGGCGTCGAGATCGGCCCGGGCAAGTGCGTGGTCATGGCAGGCCCGTGCTCGGTCGAAGGACGCGAGATCATGATGGAAGCGGCGCGGTTGGCCAAAGATGCCGGCGCGCATGTGCTGCGCGGCGGTGCCTATAAGCCGCGCACTTCGCCCTACACCTTCCAAGGTTTCGGAGTCGAAGGCCTCGCGCAGCTCAAGGAGGCTGGCGAGTACTTCAACATGCCCGTCGTGACCGAGATCATGGACGCCGCGCACCTGCCGGCCTTCGTCGATCACGGCATTGACATGCTGCAGATCGGCGCGCGCAACATGCAGAACTTCACGATGCTGAAGGCGATCGCCGGGGCCGGCATTCCGGTCCTGCTAAAGCGCGCCCTATCCGGCACCGTGGACGAGTGGCTGTACTCGGCGGAGTACCTCTCGGCCTTCGGCTGTCCGCAGGTCGTGCTCTGTGAACGAGGCATTCGCACCTACGAAACCGCGACCCGCAACACCCTCGACCTCACGGTGCTTCCGCTGCTTCGGGAATGGACTCACCTGCCGATCATCGTCGACCCGGCCCACGCGGTAGGGGTCGCGCGCTACATCCGGCCGCTGGCCGCCGCCGCGGTGGCTGCTGGGGCCGACGGCCTGATTGTCGAAGCGCACCCGCGGCCTGAAGAGGCGCGGAGTGACAAGGATCAGGCGTTGCTGCCGAACGAGCTCGCGGCGATTGTCGCCGACGCGCGTGTGCAGGCTGCGGTCGGCGGGCGTCAGTTCCACGGTTAGAATCTGACCCCCTTGAGTGGGCTCAAGGCTGCATCATCTGAAGCGGCCAGCGCCATCTCAGGACCTCCTTCAGCTGCCACCGCTGATCACAGACCCCTGCCGACTGGGCAGGGGTCGTTCTCGTCTTGACAGTCACGCCGCGGACGTAGTTGCGATACGCCGTCCACAGCCAGGCGTGGCGCTGGAGCCCTTTGATCTTCTTTGCGGCGCCCCAGCTGCGCCGCACGAGGCAGGACATTCCATCTCGCATCATCGCGAGGGTGTGATTGATCGGAAAGAGTAAGTTGCGATAGTCGCGGCGCTTACGGCTGTCCGTCGTGCGGTGATAGAGAGCTCGGGGGAAGTTGGCTCGCTTGCACTC
>PAHY01000035.1 GCA_002705055.1 Planctomycetota bacterium | reverse complement strand
GCTCGGCCCGCTGTTCGCGAGCCACATGCTGATGGCGCACTTCAACTACATCACCCACGTCGGCCTGCCGGTCGGCCGCGGCCAGGACACGCGCACGCTGAATCGCGGGCTGATGAAGCTGGTCAACAAGCTGACCTTCAACTTCTACTGCCACGAGGAGCATCACCTCGCTCCCGGCTACGCGGTGCCGACGCCGGCTGATCAGCGACCCGCGCGGTCGAGCAGCCAGGCGTAGTAGAAGGCGATCTCCTCGTAGCGGCGATAGCGCCCCGAGGCGCCGCCGTGACCGGCGTGCATTTCCGTGCGCAACAGGATCTGACGATCGTCCGTCTTCCGATCACGCAGCCGCGCGACCCACTTGGCGGGCTCCCAGTACTGGACCTGGGAATCGTGCAGCCCGGTCATGACCAGAATGTGCGGATAGTCCTTCGCCTCGACGTTGTCATACGGCGAGTAGGACATCATGTACTCGTAGTAGACCGGGTCGGCGGGGTTGCCCCACTCGTCGTACTCGAAGGTGGTCAGCGGAATGCTGTCGTCTTCCATGGTCGTGACCACGTCGACGAAGGGCACCTGCGCGACGATGCCGTGAAAGAGCTCGGGCGCCATATTGGCGACCGCCCCGACCAGCAGGCCACCGGCGCTGCCTCCTTGGGCGTACAGCAGATCGGCTGAGGTCCAGCCCAAGTCGCACAGCGCCGCGCCGCAGTCGATGAAATCGGTGAAGGTGTTGCGCTTCTGCAGCAGCTTGCCGTCGTCGTACCACTTCCGACCCAACTCCTGGCCGCCGCGGACGTGGGCGATCGCGAAGGTGAAGCCGCGGTCGAGCAGCGAGATACGCGGCGCGCTGAAATAGGGATCCATGCTCGAGCCGTAGCTGCCGTAGCCATACAGCAGGAGCGGCTGCGGGCCGGCGGCAGCGTCGCGCCGCTTGACCAGCGAGACCGGCACCTTCTGGCCATCGCGGGCCGCGATCCACAGCCGCTCGGTCACGTAGTCGGCCGGGTCGAAGCCACCCAGCACCTCGTCCCGGCGCAGCAGCTTGCGCTCGCGCGAGCTCATCTCGTACTCGTAGATCGAATCCGGAGTCGTCATCGACTCGTACGAGAAGCGCAGCAGGTCGGTGTCCCACTCGCGGTTGTCATCCAGCGCGACGATGTAAGCCGGCTCGTCGAACTGAATCGCGTGGTCCTCGCTGCCATCCCAGCGCATGACGCGCAGCCGGGTCAGCGCGTTCTCGCGCTCGACGACAACCAAGTGATCGCGGAATGCCTCCATGCCCTCGAGGAAGACCTCGCTGCGCGCGGGCAGGAACTCCTGCCAGCCGACGCGTCCGGTCGCGCCGGCCTCGGCGCGCATCAGCCGGAAGTTGGTGGCTTCCAGGTTGGTACGCACCCAGAAGGCGCCGTTGGCATGATCGACGCCGTACTCATGGCCTCGTTCACGCGGCTCGAAAACCTGCCACGCGCCGCGCGGGTCATCGGCGCGCAGGTAGCGCACCTCATCGGTGATCGTCTGCCCCGAGTGAATGAACAGGTACTCGCCCGAGCGCGAGCGGTAGATCGAGCAGTAGAAGGTCTCGTCGGTCTCGTCGAAGACCAGCGCATCCTCGCCGCCGGCGCCCAGCTCGTGGCGATAGACCAGGTGGCTGCGCAGCGTCTGCGGATCCTGCTTGGTGTAGAACAGGGTGCGGTTGTCGTTGGCCCACGCGACGTTGCCCGCCATCTCATCGACCAGTTCTTCCTGCACCTCCCCCGTCTCCAGGTTCTTGACGTGCAAGGTGTAGATCCGGCGGCCGCGGGTGTCGGTGCAGTAAGCCAGCAGCTTGGCGTCGGGGCTGACGCGCATCCCCGTCACCGAGAAGAACTCGTGCCCCTCGGCGAGCGCGTTGACATCGAGCAGGATCTGCTCGTCGCCGCTCGGGCCTTCAGGGCCGGCAGCGCGCCGACAGTGAATCGGGTACTGCTTGCCGTCGACCGTGCGGGAGTAGTAGTACCAGTCACCCTTGCGCGCCGGCACGCTGGAGTCGTTCTGCTTGATCCGTCCTTTGATCTCTTCAAAGAGCTCCTTCTGCCGCTCGGCCGTGTGCTGCATCTGCGCTTCGGTCCAGGCGTTCTCGGCCTCGAGGTGCGCGATCACTTCCGGGTTCTCGCGCTCGCGCAGCCAGTAGTACGGGTCGTGGCGCTCGTCGCCCAGTGCGCCCGTCAGGACATGCGGGATCTGCTTGGCGCGCGGCGCTTCGGCAGGCGCCGTCGAGGAAGAGCTGGGGGTTTGGCAACCGGACATGATCAGCGAAGTCAGAATCAGGACAGGGAAGGTGCGCATCAAAGGGGTTCCGCTACAACGCGACGGCTTCGATCAGGTGCAGACCGCGCGGCCCGGGCTCGAAGGCCGTGGCGCCCAGTCGGGCCGGCAACAGAATGGTGTCGCCGAAGCGAAGCGGCTTGGCTTCGCCGGAAGGACCGCTGACGGTTCCCGATCCATCGACCACCACCAGCACGCGCGCGAAGCCCTCCGGGTCGTGGTCGGCCGCGCCGGTGAGACGGACCTCATGCAGCCGGAAGAACTCGCAGCTGGCGAGCGGGGCGATCCGCGCGAGCGGAGGCGGGTCCGAGGGCGGGAAGGAAGCCCGCACCACTTCAGGAGCGGACGCAGCGAAGTCGATGACCTGCAGCGCTTGGTCGACGTGGATCTCACGCGGCTGGCCATCCAGGCCGACTCGATCCCAGTCGTACATGCGCAGGGTCACGTCCGAACTCTGCTGCACTTCGAGCAGCACCGCTCCCGCGCGAATGGAGTGCGGCGTTCCTGCCTGAATCAGCAGACAATCGCCGCTGTGCACCCGCGTCTCGCGGAGGTGATCCAGGACTGCGCGCGACGCGGCATCGCGCGCGAAGGCCTCGACCGCCGCGCCGGGCTTCAGACCGGCGATGACTCTGGCTTCCGGGGTGCAATCCGGCAGGAAGTACCAGGCCTCGGTCTTGCCGGGGACCGTCAGCCCCAGGTCGCCGTCGCGCGGATGCACCTGCACCGAGAGGTCCTGGCGGGCCTCAATGAACTTGACCAGCAACGGAAAGCGGCCGTCGCGCCCCGCGCGCGACTCGCCGAGGATCTCGTCTGCCCGCTCAGCCAGCAGCTCGTGCAGCAGGCAACCGTCGAAGGCACCGCCGCGCACCCGCGTCTCGGCCCCAGGGAGGTCCGAGAGCTCCCAGGTCTCGCCGATCGGCTCGTCCGTCTCGCTCGCGACCCCCAACTGCTCGGCCAAAGCTCGGCCGCCCCACACCGCCGGTTGGGCGCGGCGCTGGAAGAGCAGAGGCTCGAGGGGTGGTTCGGAACTCACCGAAATCGAGTTTAGCCGTGCGGCTCAGCCCCCCGCACGCTTCACCGTCCAGCCGCGCTTGCTGAGCTCGGCCACGATCCGATCGCGGTGATCGCCCTGAATCTCGATTCGGCCGTCGGCCAGCGCCCCCCCGCTTCCGCACAGCTGCTTCAGCCGCTTGGCGAGCGCCTTCAGCTCCTTGCCTTCGAGCGGCACGCCGGTCACGACCGTCACGCCGCCGCCCTTGCGGCCCTGGGTTTCGCGCCCCACGCGCACCACCCCATCCCCCACCAGCGCCGCGCGCCGCTCCGCCTCAGCGGCCTGAGCAGCCTGCGCGCTGGCCCCGCACTCGCAGAGCGCGTCGGCGTCGCGCAGCCCGTACGCCGGGCAGAAGAGCTTGTGGTCCGCCATCCCGCCGAAGCCTACCGTGGTCCCGCCCCACCCTGGAGCAGCTTGCGGAGGAGTTGCTCGACTTTGGTGGTGGCGCGGCGCGGGCGGGCGCGGCGCGCTTTGCGCTTGCGGCGCAGGCCGCGCACATCCAGCTGATGGGTGGCGCGCGTCGATTGCCCGGCCCGGCGCATGTAAGCCTTCCAGTGCTCGCCGTGCGGCGCCTGTCGACCGTGCAGCCGCTGCACCACGAGGTGCGCCGCTTCATGGACGAGCAGGCCTTCCATCTCTTCGGGGTGGCGCGCCAGCAGCAGCGGATTGAGCTCGATCAGCATGTCGAGAAAGACCGCGCGCCCCGCCGTGGTCCGCAGCCGCGGGTTCCAGCGCCAGTCGATCGCGGTGGTCAGATCGAGGCAGCCCCACAGCTCGAGGACCGCGTCCAGGACCTGACGCACGCGCTCCGGCGGCCACTCCTCGAGCAATCCACCGACGTAGGGATGCTGCGCGAGCCAGCGCTCGCTGATGCCCGGCGCGACCTCGCCGTTGCGCAGGCCATCGCCGCGGCTCAAGCCTGGCGGCCTCCTACCCAGACACGCGCGATGCGATTGTCCTCGCGCAGCTCGACGAAGTCGGCGCGCAGGCCTTCCTCGAAGCGACCGCAGTCACCCAGCAGGCGGCCCGGGACTTCACAACCCATGCGAATCGCCTGGGCCATCGTGAGCACCCCGTCGCGGACGCGGCGCATGAGGAGCTCCGGAAGCGGATCCAGAGTGCCGCCCAGCTCGTCCTTCTTGTTGCGGGCCACCGGGCCGTCGCGGTGCAGGCGCTGCCCGCCCGCCTCGAAATCCTCGGCCGGCAGACCGGCATGGGAGAGGTTGTCGGACACCGCCATCAGCCGATCGCGCAGCTTGCTGGTGCGCGCCCACAGCCGCAGCGTCTCCGGCGCGACGTGCACCGCGTCCGGAATGACCGCGACGTGGTCGGCGCGGCCTTCCATCGCGAAGCCGATCGGCCCCGGCTCGCGCGCGCTCAGCGGCAGCACCCGATTGCCGAGGTGCGTGATCGCCACCGGGCCGTTGGCCGCCAGCGCCTCGCAGTGCAGGTATTCCGCCTGCGAGTGGCCGATCGACGGCATGACCTGATGGGCGCGCAGCACTTCGGCCGCGTCGAGTGCGCCCGGGACCTCGGGGGCGATCGTCGACATGCGCAGCCAGCCGCCGCAGGCGCTCACAAAGCGCTCCGCGTTGCGTTCACTGGGTTCGAGCACGTCCTCGGGCGGCAACGCGCCGACCATCTCGGGGTGGACGAACACGCCTTCGACGTGCCAGCCGGCGAAGCGGGTGCGTACGCCGCGCAGCTTGGCGTAGGTATCCCAGCGCTTTGCGGCGGCGCGCAGCTTGCCGAGGCTCAACGGATAAAACCCTGCGTAAGCCGTGGTCACACCGACTCGCGCCAGCGCGCGCGCCATCCGGTCGAGATCCACCGCCGCCGCCGTGGCTGCGCCGACGCCCGCGAAGCCATGGCAGAGCGTGTCCACAAAGCCCGGCGTGATGCGCGCCCGGCCGCGGTCGACGCAGGCCTTCTTGTACTTGCGGGGCGGTTCGCCCGCCCCCACCGCGACCAGCTTGCCGCGCTCCCAGACGAGGTAGCCCTCGCGAAACCGGCCCTGGAGCCAAATGCGTGCGCGGATGCCTTTCATGATGCGTCGTTTCTATGCCACCAATACAGCGAGGTGCTGCCGTAGTCACGTTGCTCGATCCCCGGAAGGCTCCCGCGTTCTTCCTCGTCGAGGATCCCCTTCGGAGTGTGCACGATCGCCGCTCCGCCCGCTTCCAGCAGCCCGGCCAGGGCGCAGAACAGGCTCCAGACCTTCTTCCGCGGCGGTCCGCCGTCGCGGAAGTCCTTGTAGGGAGGGTCGAAGAAGATCAGGTCGGGGCGTGGGAGCTCTGCGGCCCCGGCGGTGAACATCTCGGGAAGGCGGTGCGCGTCGACCTGGAGCAGCCGCAGCCGGTCGTCGAGCCGCAGCAGCTTGGCGTTGTCCAGCAGCTGCTGGCCGGCGCGCCGGTGCCGCTCGACGGCCAGCACCTGGCTCGCTCCGCGCGACAGGGCCTCCAGGCCCAGGATCCCGCTGCCCGCGTAGACGTCCCAGACCACGGCCTCGGGGAGCTCGGCGCGGAGGTGATTCATGACCCCTTCGCGTGCCCGCTCGACCAACGGCCGGGTCGCGGCCACATCCGGAACCCGCAGCTTCCGGCCGCGGTGTTCGCCCCCGGTGATCCGCAACATGACGCCGGTAGAATACCGCTCGCATGCCGCGTCTCCACGTCAACATCGACCATGTCGCGACGGTGCGCCAGGCGCGCCGTTCGGACCAGCCGGATCCGGTCTTCGCCGCCGGCATCTGCGAATTGGCCGGCGCCAACGGCATCACCGTGCACCTCCGTGAGGACCGTCGTCATGTTCAGGATCGTGATGTCCGCCTGCTCAAGGAGACGGTCAAGACTCTGCTCAACGTCGAAGTGGCGCTGACGGATGAGATGCTGGCGATCGCTCTGAAGGTCTGCCCGGATCAGGTCTGCATCGTGCCCGAGAAGCGCGAGGAGCTCACCACCGAAGGCGGGCTCGACACCAGTTCCTGCCTCGACAAGCTGCGCGCCGAAGTGCCGAAGCTGAAGCAGGCCGGGATCGAGGTGAGCCTGTTCGTGGATCCGCTCCCCGAGCCGATCGAAGATGCGGCGCGCTGCGGCGCGGACTACGTCGAGCTGCACACGGGTGCCTATGCCAACGCGCGCGGCGTGCAGCGCGAAGCCGAGCTCAAGCGACTGCAGACGGCCGCCACCTACGCCCACGAAATGGGGCTGCGGGTCAACGCCGGCCATGGCCTGGACTACGAGAACGTCCTGCCGATCGCGCAGCTCCCCTACCTCGAGGAGCTCAACATCGGCTACGCCATCGTGGGGCGCGCGGTCTACGTGGGTCTCGACCAGGCCGTGCGCGAGATGCAGGACCGCATCCTGGCCGCGACGCCGGAGTAGGAACGAGAGAAGCCGAGCCGCCCTGAGGCGACCCGGCTTCCTTGCGGGAATCTTCGAGTCTTAGAACTCGAGTTCTTCCTCGTCGCCACCGGCGGGCATCATTTGCGCCATCATCATCTGAAGCATGGCGGTCATGTCGTTGACGATGGTGCCTTCGGGAACTTCGAACTTCCAGGCGCCTTCGCCGAACTCCTTGATGTCCTTGAGGACCTTGGCGTTCGAGAAGGTGACGGTCATGCCTTCCTGGACGCCTTCAGCGTTCTTGCCGGCATCCATCTTGATGGTCTTCGGCAGGTAGTTCTTGCCGTCGAGGATGATGGCCATCTTGCCAGCTTCGCCGTTGGCAGCACCCGGGACTTCCATCGAGAGGTTGACGATGCCCTTCTCGTCGTCGCGGCTGATCTTCATGCCGGACTGAGCCAGAGCCTTGTCGATAGTGGCAGCGCTGACGTTGCCCTTCTCGTCGAGGATCGGCATCGGCGACATGGACATGGCGCCCTTGGCGAGCTGATCGAACATCGACAGCTGCACCTTGCCGAGCGACATCGCAGCGGCTTCGGCCGGGATATCCGGCGAATCGATGTTGTAGTAGAGCCAGGTGCCATCGGCGACGAGGCGGACCTTGGCGTTGTTGGTGGTTTCGCCTTCCTTCATCGCGATGTTGAGCTTCATCGCGAAGTGCTTGGAATCGCCGAAAGCAACCGTGCCGTCGATGGTGCCGCTACCGGGGCCATCGGCGATCGACATCTTCATGTCGAACTTGAACGGTTTCTTGGCAAGAGCAGCGAGGCCCTTAGCAAGAGCGGACGGCTCGTCCTGGGAAGCGGTGGTGGCGACAGTGGCGGAGTCGCAGCTCGACTTGCAGCCGCTGCACTCCTGGGCGGTCAGCGGAGCAGTGACGACGAGACCGCCGGCGAGGGTGAGGATGAGAGTACGGAGCATGTTGTTGAGCGTCTATGCAGACGTGGACCCTGGATTGTACCCGGGGTCCCGACTTACGGGGCAGTCCGGGCCGGAACAGGAAAAATCTGGGGCCAGCGGCGATTCCGAAGCGAGGCTCAGAGCAGGCCGGCCAAATGGAGGCCCAGAAGCACCATTTGCGCCGCGCCCAGCGCGAGCTTGAGGAACTTCCCGATCAGCGTTCCGAGAAACGCACCCCAACCGGACTGCAGACCATCGCCGTGGCTGCGTTGGGAATACGCGATTTCGGCCAGGAAGGCGCCAGCAAATGCGCCGATCGCCGCCCCCAGCAGCGTGCCCAGAATCGGGACCGGCACCAGGCCTGTCAGCAGAAAGGCCCCCACGATCGAGCCCAGAATGCCGCCCCAGCCCCCGGCCCGGCTCGCCCCGCTGCGGCGGGCGTGCTTGAGCGCAGAGGTGAACTCGAAGAGCTCGGCCAGACTGGCAAGACCGAGCTGAATCAGGAAAGGAGTCCAGCCCAGGCCGATCCACGGGCCGGGCAGCGCGCACAAGGCGATCAGCCAGTTTCCAGGCAGCCCGAAGGGAATCAGCAGGAAGCCCAGGACTCCTCCGAGGCTGAGGAGCACCTTGAGCGCAGCGATTCCGAGGGCCAGCATGCCAATTCCTGCCATTGTGGCAGCGTAAGCGGGGATGATTCCGCAGAGTCTCGGCTCAGACCCCGGAATTCCAGGCGCAGGCTCTTTCGGATTCTTGGCACGCCGATTGCCATTATTCGGACGATGCAACCCGACCGCTGGACCCTGAAGACCCGAGAAGCCCTGCAGGCCGCCGAAGCGCTGGTGCGTGAGCGCCAGCACGGCGCGCTGCAGCCGGCTCACATTCTGCTCGCCCTGCTCCATCAGGAGGAGGGCCTCGCCCCCGCGCTGCTCAACCGCGCCGGGGTCTCCCCGCTGCTGGCGGAACGCCTCGCCGACGAAGCGCTGGCACGCGAAGCGCGCGTCAGCGGGCAGCAGCCCCAGCTCGGTCAGGACACGGCCCGGCTGCTCGAGGCCGCCGACGCCGCGCGTCAGGCCGGAGGCGATGACTACCTCTCCGTCGAGCACCTGCTGGTGGCCCTGGCCGCCAGTGATCTGCCGCTGGGCCAGAGCCTGCGCGAGTCGGGCGCGACTCCGGAGGCGCTGCGCGAGGCGCTGAAGCAGGTCCGCGGCGACCGGCGCGTGACCACCGACAACCCGGAGGCCTCGCTCGAGGCGCTGAAGAAGTTCGCGACCGACCTCACCGAGGCGGCCCGCTCCGGCAAGCTCGACCCGGTGATCGGCCGGGACGAAGAAGTGCGCCGCGTGATGCAGATCCTGTCCCGCCGCACCAAGAACAACCCGGTGCTGGTCGGGGAACCGGGCGTGGGCAAGACCGCGGTCGTCGAAGGACTGGCGCAGCGCATCGTCGAGGGGGACGTGCCCTCCGGTCTTCAGGGCAAGCGCCTGCTCGCCCTCGACCTGGGCGCGCTGCTGGCGGGCGCCAAGTATCGCGGCGAGTTTGAGGAGCGCCTGAAGGGTGTGCTGCAGGAGGTGCAGGACGCCGCCGGCGAGATCATCCTGTTCATCGACGAGCTGCACACCATGGTCGGCGCCGGGGCCGCCGAGGGCGCGGTCGATGCTGCCAACCTGCTCAAGCCGGCGCTCGCGCGCGGCGAGCTGCGCTGCATCGGCGCCACGACGATCGACGAATACCGCAAGCACGTCGAAAAGGACGCGGCGCTGGAGCGACGCTTCCAGCCGGTGCGCATCAACGAGCCGAGCGAGCTGGAGACCGTCGCGATTCTGCGCGGTCTGCAGGAGCGCTACGAGCTGCACCACGGGGTGAAGATTCAGGACGCCGCGCTGGTGATGGCCGCGCGCCTGACTCACCGCTACCTGCCTGACCGTCAGCTGCCGGACAAGGCGATTGATGCGGTCGACGAAGCGGCGTCACGCCTGCGCCTGGAGCTGGACTCGATGCCAGCCGAGCTGGACGCTCTGGAGCGGCGGATTCGACAGTTCCAGATCGAGCGCGCGGGCATCGAGGCGGAGAACGCCCCCGACGCCCCGACCAAGCTCGACGAGCTGGATCGCCGCATTGCGGAAGCCGAAGAGGAGGCCACCGCGCTGCGCGCGCGCTGGGAGAACGAGAAGCAGGTCATCGAGCGCATTCACGCGCTGAAGGCCGAGATCGAGGAGCAGCGCACGCAGGCCGCGCAGCTGGAACGCGAAGGCAAGTTCGAGGAGGTTGCCCGGATCCGCTACGGCGAAGTGCCCGAGCGCGAAGCCAAGATCGCGGAGGCCGAAGAGGAGCTGCGCACCATGCAGCAGGACCGCCCGCTGCTGCGCGAGGAGGTCGGCCCGGAGGAGATCGCCGAGGTCGTCGCGGCCTGGAGTGGCGTGCCCGTCGATCGACTGGTCGAGACCGAGCGGCAGAAGCTGCTCAAGCTCGAGGACACGCTGCGCGAGCGTGTGATCGGCCAGGATCAGGCCGTCACCCGTGTCGCAGAAACCGTCCGCCGCGCGCGCGCCGGCCTGCAGGATGAGAACCGTCCGCTGGGCAGCTTCGTCTTCCTCGGTCCGACCGGGGTCGGCAAGACCGAGCTCACCAAGGCGCTCGCCGCCGAGCTGTTCGGCGACGAGTCCGCGCTGATCCGCCTCGACATGTCGGAGTACCAGGAAAAGCACACCGTCGCGCGCCTGATCGGCGCCCCTCCGGGCTACATCGGTCACGACGAAGGCGGTCAGCTCACCGAGGCCGTGCGCCGCAAGCCGTACAGCGTCGTGCTGCTGGACGAGGTCGAGAAGGCACACCCCGACGTGTTCAACACGCTGCTGCAGGTGCTCGATGACGGGCGCCTCACCGACAGCCAGGGGCGCACGGTCGACTTCCGCAACACCATGCTGATCATGACCTCGAACCTGGGCGGCGCGCTCGGCGCCGTCGATGCCGACGACCAGGAATACGAGGCGCGCTACCGTCAGGCCCTGGCGCAACACTTCCGTCCCGAGTTCCTCAACCGGATCGACGAAGTGCTGGTGTTCCGCCCGCTGGCGCGCGAGGTCCTGCTCAAGATCGTCGATGTGCAGCTGGAGCAGGTGGCGCACCGTCTCGCGGAGAACCATCAGCTCACGCTGCAGGTCGACGAGAGCGCGCGCGCCTGGCTCGCCGAGAAGGGCTACGACCCGGACTTCGGCGCACGCCCGCTGCGCCGGGTGATTCAGCGTGAGCTGCTCAACCCGCTCGCGGAGCAGCTGCTGCGCGGCGAGGACGCCGGCACGACCACGATCCACGTGCGCGCCGACGAGAACGGGCTCAGCTTGGTTCCGGAACAGAACCCGGCAACTGCATGAACTGAATCGCCGGCGCCAGGGCTACCCGCCAGGCGTCGGCGACTTCGGGCCGCAGCGGCGGGTCGACCTCGGCGAGCGCCTCGATGAGCGCGTCCGTCCACTCGAGGTAGTCCGCCGGCGTCAGGCCCAGCTCCTGGTGCACCTGCGCGAGGCGGCGCATCTGCGCGGTCGCGCGCAGACCGGTCGTAACGAAAGTGCCCACGGTCAGAAGGCCGCGCCGAAGCATGACGCGCTGCGCTTCCATATCGGAGCCTGAAAAGAGTTCGCGGATGCGCGCGGAGCGAGCGAGAAAGCGGTCGTAAAAAACTGCGACCAAGCGTTCGACTCGCTGCGGGTCGAGCACAATCCGTGCGTAACTCTCGTTGAAGAGTTCGAGGTAGTTCAAATTTCTGTCGATGGGGCCGACATGGGCCGTTGGAGGGCCCGAAGAAAGTCTATGCCCTCGCCGTAGCAGACTCCAGCCGAAGCAATCGCTGCGCGCCCCAGGTCGACAGCACCAGGAAGACCGCCGAGCCGAACAGGCAGGCCGCCAGGCCCGCGGCCCCGCCGCCCGCAAGCTGGTAGGCGAGGCCGGAAACCAGCGTTCCGAACAGGCGCCCGGTCGCGTTGGCCATGTAATAGAAACCGACCCGCATCGCGACGTCCTCGGACTCGCTGTAGCGCAGGATGAGGTAGCTGTGCAGGGAACTGTTTCCTGCAAACAGAACACCGAACAGGCCCAGGCCGGCGATCAGGGCCGGCGCGGTCCAGCCTGGGTCGACCGCCAGGTGGAGCAGCGCGGCCAGCCCCAGAACCGGCGCCAGCAGGATGCCGGTCCAGCCCACCAGGGCGCGAGCGTCCGCGCGGCGCGCGAGGCCGAGCAGCTTGGGCGCGCTCGCCTGCACGAAGCCGTAGCCCACCACCCACAGCGCCAGAAACGCCCCGACCGATGCCTGCGACCACTCCAGGCTCTCCACGAGGAAGACCGGAAGCCCGATCGCGAACCAGGCATCGCGGGAACCGAACAGGAAGAGACGCGCCCAGGACAGGCGGCGGATCCGCGGCTCGGCCTGCCAGAGCTCGCGCCAGCGCGGCGCCTCCTTGCGCTTGCCCATCGCGCGCGGGAGGAAGGCCAGCGAGACCACCAGCGCGAGGGCGAGCGCGGCCGCCATTGCCAGGTTGGCATCCCGGAAGCCCAAGGTCGCCAGCAGCAGTCCGCCCAGAAAGAAGCCGGCGCCCTTCAGCGTGTTCTTCGAGCCCGTCAGGAGCGCGACCCAATGCAGCAGCTGTTCGTCCTTCGGCGCGAGCAGGCGCACGTAGGACTTGGCGCTCATCTTGGTGAGGTCCTTGGCGATGCCGCTCAGACCCTGCATCGCGACGACCAGGGCGACGGTCAGTGCGTCGGCCTGCCAGGCCAGCACGCTGGTCGCGAGGATCTGCAGGCTGAGGCCCGACCACAGCGTGCTCTTCAGGCCGAAGCGCGCTCCCACCCAGCCCGCGGTGAAGTTCGTCATCACCCCGCAGAACTCGTAGAGCAGGAAGAGGCCGGCCAGGGTCAGCGCGGTGTAGCCCTGTTCATGCAGGTGCAGCAGCACCAGCATCCGCAGCGCACCGTCGGTCAGCGTGAAGACCCAGTACGCGAAGGTGACGATCAGGTAGTTGCGCACTTGGCTGCGGCGATCATGCCCGCCAGTTCGACCATGCGATTCGCATAGCCCCACTCGTTGTCATACCAGGCCAGCACTTTGACCAGCGAGCCGTCGGTGACGCGCGTCGACTGCGCGTCGACGATGCCGCTGCGCGGATCGCCGGCATAGTCGACGCTGACCAGCGGGCGCTCCTCGTAGCCGAGGATCCCCCGCAGCCGCTCGCTCTCGCTTGCCGCCTGCAGCGCCGCGTTGACTTCCTCGACCGTCGTGGAGCACTGCAGCTGGAGGACGCAGTCCGTCAGCGAAGCGTTCAAGACAGGGGCGCGCACGGCGAGGCTGTCGAGTTTGCCGAGCAGCTCGGGCACGATGCGGGTCACCGCCACCGCGCTGTTGGTGCTGGTCGGAATCAGGCTGAGTTGGGCGGCGCGGGCGCGACGCGGATCCTTGTGCGGCGCGTCGTGGACGCGCTGCGTGTTGGTGGGGTCGTGGATGGTGGTCACGAGCCCGCGCTCGATGCCGAAGGCGTCGTGCATCGTGCGGACGATGGGCGCGAGGCAGTTCGTGGTGCACGAAGCCGCGGTCACGATGCGGTGCTGCGCCAGATCGTAGGCGTCGTGATTGACGCCGACGACGATGTCCGGGACCTCGCCCCCCACCGGAGCGGAAACCAGCACCGACTGGACCGGCCCGCGGAAATGCGGGGCGATCTTCTCGGGCGTGCGGAAGCGACCGGAGCACTCCAGGACCAACTCGACGCCGTGCGCCTCCCAGTCGATCGCGCCGGGATCGGCATGGTCACGCAGCGCGAGCTCCTTACCCTCGATCTGCAGCGCGCTCTCGGTCGCGGTGACTTCACGGCTCCACCGCCCCTGCACGCTGTCGAACTCGAGCAGCAGCGCGAGGTTCTCGGCCGAAGCCTGCGGTTCGTTGATCGCGACGAACTCCAGATCGGCGCGCTCCCAGGCGGCACGCAGCGCGAGCCGGCCCATACGCCCGAAGCCGTTGATGCCGACGCGCATCAGCAGCAGCCCCCGTGCTGACTGCGGTAGCGTTCGAGCCGCCGCTGATCGGTGGCGACCTCGGGCAGCTCCGCGACCGCCTCTTCGACGGCCAGGCCGAGCGGACGCACGGCATCGCAAATCTCCGTGCGCCGGTAGTAGACCCAGCAGCCATCACGGCGTGACTCGACGAGGCCGACGCGGCGCAGCGTCGCTAGGTGGCGCGAGACCGTGCCCTGCGGCAGATCGAGCGCAGCCACCAAATCGCCGACGCAGATCTCCTCCTGACGCAGCAGGGCAAGGAGCCGCAGACGGGTGGGATCGGCCAGGGCGCGGAATCGATGCTCGGGAAGAACGGTGCGCATGGCCGGAAGCATATTCGCCCGGGCGAATATCGTAGCCCCCAGGCTCGATGAAAATCTGGTGAGGGCTTTCCGAAGTCCTCAGAGACCGTCATCCTCGCCCCATGCTGGTCGCCCGCTCCATGCATCCGACCTGGTTGTCCAACACCTGGCTGCTCGCCGACCGCGCTGGCGGTGAGGCCGTGGTCATTGACACCGGCGGGCCGATGGAGCCGATCCTGGAGGTCATCGAGCGCGAGAGGCTCTCCGTCCGCCGGGTCCTCTGCACCCACCACCACTACGATCACGTGGACCACAACCAGGACTATGCCGATCGATTCGGCTGTCCGATCTGCGCCCACCCCGCCGAGTTCGAGCGCACGCCTGGGGCCAACACCAAGCTGCACGATGGCGAGGTCCTGCAGGTCGGCGCGCTGGAGCTGCGGGCGCTGCACATTCCCGGCCACACCTCTGGCCAGCTTGCCTTCGTGGTCGACGACGACGCAGTATTCACCGGCGACACCCTGTTCCGCGGCAGCGTCGGGGGTACGCGCGCCCCCGACCACACCCGCTTTGAGGACCTGCAGCACTCGATCATGGAGGTGCTGATGAAGCTGCCCCACGGGATGACCATCTACCCCGGCCACATGGACCCGAGCAGCCTGGCGGATGAATGGGAGCACAACCCCTTTGTGCGCGCCTGGCGCGGCCTGGATGCGACGGAATCGCGCCCCTGCCTCGCCTATGAACAGCCCGCGCAGCTGTTGCTGCAGGCGCGCGACTACGATGGCGGCTCGAAGTGCTGGGTCCGTTTCGAGGCCGATGGCCGCCTCGATGTGGTTCCCGGCTCGCGCGTTGCAACACAATGATTGAGGTCCACGGAGTTCATAAGGCGTACGGCGAGCAGGAAGTGCTCACCGGCATCGAACTCGCGGTGCACGACGGCGAAGTCTTCGGCTTCGTCGGCCCCAACGGGGCGGGCAAGTCCACCTTCCTGAAGTGCGTGCTGGGCATCGTCCGCGCGGACGCGGGCGAGATGAAGCTGGGCCAGGGCGCGGATGTGGTGGATGCGCGCCGCCGTCCGCTCGAAGCGCGCCGCCGGATCGGCTACTCGCCCGGCGAGACCTCGCTGTATCAGAGCCTGCGCGCCGACGACTTTCTGCGCTTTGCCCTGGCCCACTACCCGCAGGCCGATCTGGCGGCCGGGCGCGCGCTGCTCGAACGCTTCGGCCTGCCGCCGCGCAAGCGGATCAAGGGCTTCAGCCACGGCATGAAGCGCAAGCTGCTGCTCAGCCAGGCGCTCGCCTGCGGCGCCCCGGTGCTGATGCTCGACGAGCCCATGGAAGGGCTCGATCCGGATGCACGCCGCACGGTGGAGCAGCTGCTGGTCGAGGCCGCCGCTCAGGGCCGCACCGTCTTCTTCTCCTCCCACGATCTGGCCAGCGTGGAGCGCATCTGCGATCGCGTCGCCTTCCTGCGCGGCGGCCGGATCATGGAAACGGGCAGCATCCATGACATCCTGGCCCGGGCCAGTCGGGTGCTTCATCTGACCTTCGCCCACGAGCTGGCGACGGACAAGCTGCCCGCACGCGAGGGCTGGTCGTGGGAAGGATCGGGGACGCGCTGGCGGCTGCACTTCGAGGAAGACCTCCCGATCACCCTGAGTCGGCTGGAAGGCCTGCCGCTGGTCGGCATCCGCGACGGCAGCGGCCGCCTGGAAGACATCTTCGAGAGCCTCTACGGCCCCGAAGCCCCCGCCCACTCCACCTTCGAGGAGGTCGCCTGATGCTGTTCCGCCAGATGCTGCGCGAGCACCTCTTCCTGGTGCTCGGCTATCAGCTGCTGCTGCTGGTCAACATCGCCGCGGCGATCGCCTACTGGCCCGAGCTGCGCGAGAACATCGAGGCCATCCCGGCGGTGATGAAGCTAATCCCCAGCGAGACCCTCCGGGACATGGTCTTCATGCTCGAAGAGCAGGGTTACTGGGCGTACTTCGGGATTCAGCAGCTCTTCAAAGGCGGCGGGGTCGCGGCCATGGTGGCGGCGGCGATCCTCGGCAGCCTGCTGATCGCCCGCGAGGCCGACAACCGCACTGCCGAGTTCCTGTTCTCGCGGCCGGTCTCCCGGACGCGGCTGTTTCTGGTGCGCTGGCTGAGCGGCCTGCTGTTCGTCGAGCTCCCGTTCGTGATCACGACGGTCGCCGCCTGGGCCTGCAGCGGGCTAGTCGACGAGAGCCTGCCGTTCGGCATGGTGATGCTGGCCCAGCTCCACCTCAGCCTCTTCGTCGCCGCCGTGTTTACGGTCGCCGCCACGCTCTCGACCTTCGCCGAGCACCAGCTCAAGCCCGCGCTGATCGTGATCGGGCTGATGCTGCTCCAGCTCGCCATCTACATGGTGAAGGACCTCTGGAACTGGAGCGTCTACAAGACTGTGGACTTGGATCGACTGCTGCCGATTGAGGTCGGGATCTACCCCTGGGCGTCCGCCATTTCCTTTGGAGTGGTCATCCTGGCCTGCCTCGGGGTGGCGCTGTGGCAGATCCGCCGCAGAGATTTCTAGTCAATTCTGCAAATTAGGCCGCCTGAGAAGCGGTTCGCGCCCGGCATTTTGCAGAACTGATCTGATTTCCTAGTCAATTCTGCAGCATTGCGAGGTCACGCGGGTGATAATCCCGCGTCCACAGCCCGGGAGGGCTCCCCATGACCTCGACCACGAAATCCCCGACACCTACCGTGGAAACCGCCTGGAACCGGCAATCCATCCTCGAACACATGCGCAAGAACGATGTTCGCTTCCTGCGCCTGCAGTTCACCGACATTCTTGGCACCAACAAGAACGTCGAAGTCCCGTCGAGCCAGTTCGAAAAGGCGCTCGACGGCGAGATCATGTTTGACGGCTCGTCGATCCAGGGTTTCACCCGGATCGAAGAGTCCGACATGCTGCTGAAGCCCAACTACGACACCTACCGGGTCGATCCGTGGGGCTCGTCGGGGGCGCACACCGCCACCCACGGCAACGTCGCCTCGATCATCTGCGATGTCTACGGCCCGGACGAGACGCCTTTCGGCGGCTGCCCGCGCGGCATCCTGCGTCGCGTCGCTGCCCAGGCCGCAGAGCTGGGCTACACGATGAACGCCGGCCCCGAGGCCGAGTTCTTCCTCTTTCAGCGCAACGCCGAAGGCGGCGCCACCACCAAGACCCACGACTCGGCGGGTTACTTCGACCTCGCGCCGATCGACCTGGGCGAAGAGTGCCGTCGCGAGATCGTGATCGCCCTCGAGAAGCTCGGCTTCGAGATCGAGGCGGCTCACCACGAGGTCGCTGCCGGCCAGCACGAGATCGACTTCAAGTACGGCGACGCGCTCGCAACCGCCGACCGCCTCTCGGTCTTCCGCTTCGTCGTCCGCCGCGTGGCCCGCGACATGGGCCTGCACGCGACCTTCATGCCGAAGCCGATCTTCGGTGAGAACGGCTCGGGCATGCACGTGCACCAGTCGCTGTTTGATGAGAACGGCAACAACATCTTCTTCGAAGAGGGCGCCGACTGGGGCGGCATCTCGCAGAAGATGCGCTGGTACATCGGCGGCCTGCTGAAGCACGCGACCGCGCTGGTGGCCATCACCAACCCGACCGTGAACAGCTACAAGCGCCTGGTGCCGGGCTACGAAGCCCCCACCCACCTGGCCTGGTCGATGAAGAACCGTTCGCCGCTCATCCGTATCCCGGAGCGCCGCGGCATCGGCACCCGCATCGAGCTGCGCATGCCCGATCCCTCCTGCAACCCGTACCTGGCCTTCGCGGCGATGCTCGCGGCCGGCCTGGACGGCATCAAGAACGAGATCGAGCCGCCGCAGCCCGTCACCGGCAACGTCTACCGCATGAGCCAGCGCGAGCGTTCGCGCCAGAAGATCAAGAGCCTGCCGGGCAACCTCGGCGAAGCTCTGGATGCGCTCGAGAAGAGCGCGGTCATGAAGGAAGCGCTCGGCGAGCACTGCTTCGACCAGTTCATCGACGCCAAGCGCGCCGAGTGGCAGGAGTACATCGCTGCGGTGCACCCCTGGGAGCTGGATCGCTACCTGACCTCGATGTAGGCCCGACCGAGGCCGCTCCCGGCGGCCCCGGCTCCTGAGCGCCGGCACTGTTGACATCCCGTTGACGGTGCCGGCGCTCCTCCTTTCTAGGCTGAGGGTCTGAACGACTCTCCGTCTCCCCGCCCGCGCTCCAGCCGCCTCGCCCCGTGGCTGCGCGAGAATGGCGCGCTGCTGATCGGCGCGGTCGCCGGGACGGCTCTGGTCATTCTGGCCCGCAGCCCGCTGCTGGATCGCGAGGCGGACATCAGCCGCGAGATGGAGCTGATCACCCGCTCGGTCGAGACCGAGGTGCAGCGGGCCTGGAGTCGCGGTGAGTTTCGCCCGGCCGGAGAGCCGATCGCGGCCACGACGCAGTCCAAGCTGCTCCCGGTGCCCGACGAGCGCGTCGGCCAACCGATCGACCTGGCCGCGGAAGAGCGCGACTCGGCCTTCGATTTCCTGCTCGGCGAATCCGAACGCGCGGAGCTGAAGCAAGACTGGGAGCGAGCCTTCGCGGAACTGGCTGAGGCGCGCACGCGCACCGATGATCCGCGGCGGCTGGTGCTCGCCGATCTGCGCGCGGTACAGATCGCAGCCCAGACCGAGAACACCAGCCAGCTCGCCTCCGCGCTGGAACGCTTGCTGAAGTCGGCGCAGGGCGATGAGACGCTCGGCGGGGTCTCGGTGGTGCTGACCGCGCTTACGACCTCGCTGCCCCTGCGCAAGCTGGACGATGAGGCGCTTCACGCGGCCCTGGATCAGCTCGAAGCGGCGGCCACGCAGGCGCTGCTGCGCGGCGAGCTCGCGCTCCCTCGTCTGCGGGGGCTCCTGAGCGAGACCGAGCAGGGCATCGCGCTGAGGCTCGATCCGATCCGCGCGCTCTATCTTGCGCCGCTCATCGAACACGGCGGCGAGGCGCTGGCGCACGCGGCGCGCACACGGCTGGAGCACGACCCTTATGCCTGGATCAGTCAGCGGTTCGGCGCGCTGCAGTTTCGCCGGGAGGCCGAGATCCGGCGCACGACTTCCTTCGAGCTCGGCACCGGGATCGGCGTCGGTGAGCTGTTCCTGGCACCGGAAGCTGCCGCGGCGTGGGTGCTCGAGGAAGACGATCTGCGCGCCCAGCTGGGCGCCTGGCTGCAGCAGGAGGCTGGCGTTCCGGAGGAGGTCGAGATCCGGCTGATCCGCAACGATGAACAGCCCCCCTTCCCCGAACTGCTGCCGCGCGGCCTGACCCAGACACCCTACGGAGTGGTCGCCTGGTTCCGGGATCCGGCGGGCTATCAGCAGAGCATCGGCGCTGGCTACCGCTGGCTGCGCATCACCCTGCACGCGCTCGGTGTGATGAGCGTGCTGCTGGGGCTCGCGCTGCATCGACAGCGTCTGCGCGAGCGCGCGGTGCAGCAGCTGAAGAGCGAGTTCGTCGCCAACGTTTCGCATGAGCTGCGTACGCCGCTTTCCTCGATCCTGCTGATGGCCGAGAACCTGCGCGCGGGCAAGATCAGCGCGGAGGCGCAGCAGCGTTACCACGAGCTCATCCTGCGCGAGTCGCAGCGACTGCGCCGGCTGGTCGATGATGTGCTCGACTTCTCGCGACTGGATCGCGGACAGGGTCCGCGCGCGCGGATGGAGCCGGTGGAGTTGGGTGACTTTGCCGAGGATCTGCACGCCGACCTGGGCGCCTGGGCCGCACAGCACGGGATGCAGCTCGACTGGCAGACGGAAGGCTGGAGCGGCGAAGCCGAGCTGGATCGGGAAGCGGTCCGCCGGGCGCTGTTCAACTTTGTCGACAACGCGCGTCGCCATGCACGCGCGCGGCGGCTTTGGCTGCACCTGGAGTCCGACGCCGACCGGCTGCGCCTGAGTTGCCGCGATGATGGCCCCGGACTCCCTGCCGGCAGCGAGACGCGCGTCTTCCAACCCTTTGAGCAGCTCGAATCCCGCAGCACCGATGGCAAGGGTGCCGGCCTGGGCCTGGCGATCGTCGCGGAGATCGCGCGCGCTCATGGCGGGCGGGCCTCCGCACACAATCACCCGGAGGGCGGCGCCGTCTTCCAGCTCGAACTTCCTCGTCGCAGCGCATCATGACCACCACTCGCATTCTGTTGATTGAAGACGAAGATCCGCTTCGCATGGCGCTCGGTGACGCGCTGCGCAGCGAGGGCTTTGACGTGCTCGAGGCCGCGGACGGTGAGGCAGGCTTCACGGCCGCGACGACCCGGGACCCCGACCTGATCCTGCTCGATCTGATGATGCCGAAGCGCGATGGCTTCTCGGTGCTGAAAGGCCTGCGCGAGGACCGACTGGTGACCCCGGTCATCATTCTTTCTGCGCGCGGCGAGGAGTGGGATCGCATCCAGGGCTTTGAGTACGGCGCCGACGACTATCTGGTCAAGCCCTTCAGTACCCGCGAGCTGCTGCTGCGCATTCAGGTCGCGCTGCGGCGCGCGGACGGCGGCACGCCCGGGGTGACGCAGAGCGACGGCAAGGCACGCTTCGGCGCGGTCGTCGTCGACTTTGCCGGCTACTGCGTCGAGCGGGACGGCGTCCGCTTCGGGCTGTCGCGCAAGGAGCTGGAGCTGCTTCGCTACTTCCTGGAGAACCCGGGCCAGGCGCTCGACCGCGCCCGCCTGCTGGACGCCGTCTGGGGCGAAGATGAGTTCCCGACCACCCGCACCATCGACACCCACGTGCTGAAGCTGCGCAAGAAGATCGAGCTCAACCCTGAGGAGCCGCGCCATCTGTGCACGGTGCACGGTGTCGGCTACCGCTTCGAGCTGGAAGCCTGAGGCCTCGCGGCCCGGGGTTTACAACTGCGTGACAACCCGGCCACTCCCCCATGACAAGCTGGCCCGGATCCCGACCGAGGATGCAGACATGAGACAGATCCCTGCCCTTCGCCTTCACCTGCTGCTGCTCGCAGCCACGCTGATGCTCAGCGGGCTGGCGCGCGCCCAGGTCGATTTCTCTGATGCGGGGGTTCCCGCCCCGCGCGCCTGGAGCGGCCTGGACCAGGACGGCCGGCCGATGAAGCGCCCCGCCGCCAAGTACCCGGAGCGCAACACCATTGACGATCGTCTGGCCCGCGTCGAGTACCTGCTGAAAGCCGAGCGCAAATTCGATCTGGCCGAGAGCGACCTCAACCTCCTCTGGGCCCAGGTCAACTACTTCGAAGGCTTCGACGAGCGCTACGGCACGATGCGCGGCGCCGACCTGCTGTACGCGCAGAATCTTGACAAGGTGAGTCGCGCGCGCGTCGAGCTGCTTCAGTCCAAAGGGGATTTTGCACTCGCGGCCTCGTATGCCGCGACGCCCTACTTCACCCTGCGTGACGTCGCAGAGCTGGGGGTCGGGTCCATCGCGCTGGAAGAAGGCCTGGCACAGCAGGTCTACCAGCGGACACAGTCGGACTGGTGGCAAGAGAAGCGCGCCGCGCTCGCGCTTGCTTTGGAACAGGATCCGAAGACGCAAGCCAATGGACTGACTGCGGCGCAGCAGGACTACATCCAGGAACACTTCGGCGTGACTTCGCCCGAGTTGGCGGGTCGCGTCAAGCAGGCGGTCGAAGACGGCAACATGACCGTGATCGCCTCGCTGGGGCTGCGGGCGACGCCGGCACTGGCGGCGCTGATTCTGAGTGACCTGGAAGGGATTCAAATCGACTCAGACATCGAGCCGCTGTTTGCATTGGCCACGGTCGACCCCGGCGGCGCCTGTCGCCTGGCCGTCGATCACTTCGACGAAGGCGGGCAGAGCTTCCGCCTGCGCGCGCTCAGCATGCTGGAGAGCTATCAGCCCTTCAACCGTCCGGATGTCTGGGATTACCCGGCGCCGATCGCGGAGGGCAACGCGCTGACTTTCCACCCGCCGCGCTGCCAGACTCCGTACTGGATCGATCTGGTCGCCAAGCTCGCTTCCGACCGCCGCACCCGCACCCGCGTCTTCAAGCTGGTCGATCAGATCGCGACCCGCGACGCCCTCACGCCGGCGATGCAGGCCACGCTGATCGAAGCGGTTTCCGAGTCAGACGAGCGGAACGCGGTCGAGCTGCTGGCCAACCTCGATACCGGCGCGCCGATCGCGAGTGTGAAGCCGATCCTCGAGCAGGCCATGCTGCACCCCGAAGCACGGGTGCGGCGCGCCGCCGCCCGCGCGCTGAAGAACTACGACCACTCCGACACGCTGCTGGAGGCCTACGCCGACCCGGATGAAGCCGTCCGCCTCGCCGTCGCCGAGTCGCTGACTGTCCGCTCGATCGCCAAGCCGACCTATGGCAACCCGCGCAGCGCCGCGACGGGGACCAGCCGCCGCATCGCCCCTTCGGTCGATCCGCAATCGACCCAAGCCCTGGCCGCGCTGCTCAGCGACTCCAACCCGCAGGTGCAACTCATGGCGTCGAGCGCATTGGGCCGAGGTGGTTGGAGCTTCGATGATGCCTCTCCCTATCTTTCTGCTGCTGCAAGCCAGAATCCACAGACGATTAGCTTCTTGCTCAGCGCCACATACCCGGACCCCGAAGTGCGTCAGAGGGTATTTGGAACCCTCGCGAAGAGCCCTTCTCCTGAGGTTCGTGTGGTGTTGGACCACTTTCTTTTCATCGATGCCGACTGGGGAGCTAACGCCTTCGCTCTTGGTCCAATACTCATCACTCGAGCAACCGATGAGGAGCGCCCAATTGACGTTGCAGCCGTGACGAACAACAGAAGCACCACACTGAGAGATCTCTTCGGCCCGTTGTTCCATCGGCTAAACAGCAGCGTTGCGGGGAGCATCGTGGCACTTCATATCTCGATTGATTTGCATGACGCAGAACTTCTGTCTTACGCCGTGCCTCAGAGTGAAGCGATTCTCGTCGAGGCACTTGGCAACTGGGCAGACTCCTCTAGGGTGAGGCTGCTGGCTATCGCTCTTGGATCAGAAAGAGCACCTGAGATTCTCACCCGCAAGTACGCAAGGGCTCAGTTCCAAACACTGAACTGGAAGGACCATTCACCGGAGCCCTACTTCGCGCTTGTTCAGGACGCTCGCTTTGATTTACGTGCGCGTGAAGTGCTCTTGAACGCGCTCCTCGATTCAGATGCTCCTGGCTCACTCGAAGCAACGCTAACAGCGGTGACGAGATGCCCTGAGATGCTCTCGGCACGCAGTTCCACGCATGTGTTCTTCTCCTTAAACGAAGAAGATAGAGTCCGGGGAGCTTTGACGCTCTTGTCCCATGAAGACGCAGATCCCTTGGTCGTGCTCGCAGCGTGTGATGCTGCCGTTTCAGTCAAAGCAAAGGACCAAGTCGAGATCGCACGTCAGATGTTGGCTCCTCGGTTTGAATCGGCGCATTCGAAGTACTCCCAAGCTGCGACTCGCGCCTTCAATGTGCTTAGTCAAGAAAGCGACTGGAGTGATGGCGACAAGCAAATCCTCTTGAGTGCAATGAACTCCTCGGAAGGGCATTTGTACCAGCCCGCAATCAACGCTGCGACGAAGCTCCGGGATCCAGAGTTTCTCCCAGTGATGCACGCGATCTTCCAAGGATCCTCCGATGCTTCGAAGCAGTCTCACTTGGTAATTGCCATGGGTAGTTTCATGACGCGCGAGGCCGGGGAGGTTCTGGTCCAGTGCCTGGGTGCCGCCGCCGCGCCGCACGTCCAGGAAGCCATCCAGCAAAAGCTCTCGCAGATCCGCTCCTATCTGCAGGAAGCTGAGTACTGGGCCGGGGAAGAGAAGCGCCAGGCCACCGAGACGCAGGCCGTGCTCGAGCTGGTCGAGATGCTCGACGACGAGGACGCGGACATCCGCGCCGCCGCCATCGACGGGCTGGCCTCCTTCGGGGCCCGGGAGTACTTGCCACGCATCATTCGGATGATGAAGGACGAGAGCAACATCGTGCAGCGCGCGGCGCGCAATGCCGTCCGCGTCCTGCAACACGGCATCAGCACCGTGGAAGAGCCAGGGGGAGCTTCCGACGGCAACTGATCGCCCGGGCGCTCGCGCCCGATGACGGAAAGGGGGTCAGCTTCGGCTGGCTCCCTGTTTCGTTTCCGCCCGACGCGTCGCGTATTCGAGGGCGCGATCGAAAGCGAAGGCGAAAGGCTCGGGGTCGGCCTGGCCGCTGCGCGCGATGTCATAGGCGGCGCCGTGCATCGGCGAGACCCTCAGGATCTTGCCCCCCACAAACAGGGTATGGGCACGATCGCGGCCCAGCAGCTTGAGCGGGATGAAAGCCTGATCGTGATAGAGCGCGATCACGACATCCCACTTGCCCTCGACGCCCTCGCCGAAGACCACGTCGGGAACCGCCGGACCTGCGGCCCGGAAGCCGTACTCGCGCTCGGCCATCTCGATCGCCGGCTCGAGGATCTTGGATTCTTCTTTGCCGAAGGCGCCGCCCTCGCCGGCGTGCGGATTGAGGCCCGCCAGCACAACGCGCGGCTCGGCCACGCCCAGGTCGTCGCGCGCTGCCTCGAAGGCGATCCGGATCTGCTTGGCGAGCAAGTTGATCTCGAGGCGGTTCAGCGCCTCGCGCAAGGACATGTGCCGCGTTGCCAGCAGCACCCGCAGTTCGCCGTTGCAGGCCAGCATGCCGTAGCGGCGGCTGTTCGACAGTTCGCCAAAGATCTGGGTCTGGCCTTCGAAGGCGAAGCCGGCCAGATGCATCGACTCCTTGTGAATCGGCGGCGTGACTACCGCATCCGCGCGGCCCTCCAGGCACATCGAGCCGGAACGCAGCACGGCTTCGACCGCCGCCGTGCCGAAGGAGGCCGCCGGGGCACCGGGCGCGTCCTGCGGCGCGGGGCACTCCAGCTCGAGCACCGGGACCGCATCCGTAGCGGACACGGCGAAGCCGGCTTCGGCATCGGGGACAGACTGCAGCTCGAGCTCGATCCCGCACTCGCTGGCGATCTGCTCGAGCGCTGCTCGATGGCCCAGCAGCAGCGGTCGGCACCGCTCCCGCAGCGCGGGGCGAGCCAGAATGCTCAGAGCGACCTCGGGGCCAATGCCGCCGAGGTCGCCTTGGGGGACAGCGACGCGGGGAATCACGTCGCCATTGTAAGTTACTGCAAGATCTGGATGGACCAGGCAATCGAGCTGGCGCGCTCGCCAGTGACCGGATGCTCCGCCACAGCCGCGACCGCGATTGTCTCGCCGATTAGGGACGAAATCACACCCGGCGGAAGCTGCACCGTAATCGCGGCGCGTCCGTCTTGATCCAGCTGACCGGCCGTGGCAAAGAAGCCGGGATAACCAGTTCCTGCAACACCGCGACGCACCCAGGCGTCTACCTCCAGCGGAATCACCACCCCAGGCACGTCCCACTCGCCGGTGCCGGTTCGAGAGATCAGGTAGCGGTACTCGGCGCCGGCCATGTCCGCGCCGAAATCGAGCCGGTGGTACTCGCTCACGCCGAGCCCAGCGGACCAAAACTCGCTCGGCCCACGCAGCTTCGGCTCCAGCCAGAGGTCGACGTACTCCACCAGGAAGTTGCCGAGGCCGAGATCTTCCTGGTACCAGACCGTGAGTTTGGGCGTGATGCCGTCGCCCAGGGTGTTGCCGCGTAGCCACCGCAATTCCTGCCCGCTGCGCTCGCTGGTGTAAGAGCGAATGCGCTCTCCCGTCGCGCCCGAGATCACCCGTACCCCGCCGACCTTCTGTCCCAAGACCTTGGAGCGTTTGCCAGGCGAGAAGACCACAAGGTCGGGAATTAGGTCTTCATCATAGTCGCCGCCGAGCGCCACTGAAGTCGCGAAGCGCTCAGCGGGGCTACCGCCTGTGGCCTCCCAAAGGAGCGCGCCATTTCGGCTTGAGTAGCAGCGTATCGAACCGTACTCCGCGCCGGATTGGCCGAGATCATCGCGCCAGTGAGTGATCACGATCTCAGCACGGCCATCGCCGTCGAGATCCGACAGGAAGGGGGTGAATTGCGCATAGTAGTTGCTCGTGACTGGAAACTCATCGAGCAAGGCTCCATCGATTCCAGACCGAACCTGCACCGCCATGTTGCCACGATCTAGGGCTACCAAGATATCCATCACCCCATCCGCATTGTGATCGAGAGTGACCTCCACATCCGTCGCGAAGTAAACCAACGGCTCAGCGTAGACGCGAAATCGCTCTGCCCCAGTACGGCCGTCGTAGACGACCAGGACTCCGTAACCGTGATTGCCCACCTGGTACGAGGGTTCGACCAGACCAAATTCGCGAAAGCCATCGGCATCGACGTCACCAAGTAACGCAACTCTGCTTCCGCTTGAGCACGGGAATATGTCGGGACTCACGCCAGAGTCGAACGCAGACCACAACAACGCACCTGTCGCACTCGACATGAGTTGCAAATCTCTTTCGGGGTAGAACCGCCCCGCCAGCGAAAGCAAGTCCCTGACTCCATCCCCATCACGGTCTCGAGTTAGCTTGAAGTACTCATCCGAATAGGCTGGCGGAGGATACCGCATCGACCATAGTGGCTGAGCTGTCCCACTGTCCAAGCAGAAGAGTGTATCGTTCACTCCACTACTGCTGCGCAGTTCAAGTATCTCGCTGATTCCATCGCCAGTGAGATCATCAATCCCATAGCTATACGCCGTCTTAGTTCCATTGAACTGATTCGGAAGTCGCACCGCGGCGTTCCACTCTCCTCCGGCCGATGCATCCTGCGCAACCACCGAGGACGCGGAAAGCGAGGCGACGCAGATCCATATGATTCCAAGCCTTCTATTCACCGCCCTGCACCTCAAACGCTCCAATATCGTAGCTCACATCACCAGGAGTTGAGCCGGGGCGGCTGAACCCGCGGATATCGGTGCCCAGCGCTTGGGGAACGCCCGGCGCACGCCCCGCATCGATCAGCGGGCTCGTCGTCGCACACCCACCGGCAGGAGTGCAGGGGAAGGTCGTGCCAAACTGAACCCCGGCAGCGGTGTACATTCGCAGATCTGGGTCGACCATCAGGTTGTTGCGCACCCCAGACTGATAGAACGCCGGATCGCCAACAAGGCAGCAGTTGAAGGTCTGTGCCCAAAGAGCATCCCAGATGGAGGTCATTGGCAACGGGAAGAAGCTCTGCTCAGACCCGAGCGTCGGAACGTTGCCGCGGAAGACAGAGTTTTCGATCACGGTTGCGCCTGACCCGAGGAGCTCCGCTCGTGAGTAGCTCAAGTCATCCTCAGCGAAGACCGCAAGGCCATAGGGCGCAATGTTTGCCGTCACGGTGACGCCGCTGAGCTTCAACCAACCTGACGCGTTGGCCGCCTCGGTGTACGTGACGCAGATCGGTGCTTGGTATTCATTCCCGATCTGCTGATCACCTCTCACTCCCTTGTTCTCTGTGATGACGGAGTTGACCGCGAGTAGCCGGAAGTAGTCTGGGTACTGCTCGTCGTTGGAATCAACATTGGCAAAGATGCCCGCAGATTGATTGCCACGGAGCAAGCAACGGCTTATCCCCAGAGTCATAGAATCATGGGATAGCGCGCAGTGGACTCCATCCCCTCGAATATTCGGATCTAGGACGAGCCCATTCTCGACGACCTGGGTCTCAAGGATCTCGCAAAGAGGGAAGCCTGGCGAATACTCGAACCGGCCTCTGGAACGATAATGCACCCCATGTCGGTAGTTTGAACGGACCTCCGAAGAATCGATCTTGGTGGAGGTCCATCGGCCCAGCTCGCCGACCGCGATATGGACGCCACTTCGACTGAACTCCGCAATCGCGGACGAAAGGTATGGACTCGCTGGCAGATTCAGCCCACATTCAGAGATCTCACAACGATCCAGTTCGAGCGTACCCACCGTCCGATCACCAGTCCCGATCCCCCCTTCGACGACTGCGAGAATTCCGTCACCAAAGGCGTCACGGATCACCACGTCCTTTGCAAGAAGCTCAACCCCGGCCCGCGCCTGCGCCAGAACTTCAATGCCCGCACCCTTGAAGCCAACCCCCGCAGTTGACGCGCCGCGGTCTCGACCCTCAAAGACCGAATTCTCGATGCGAAGTGCCCCTGCAGATTCCGAGCTGGCAACGCGAAAGGTGACCAAACTGGTTCCACCGACCTGGTCGCTTGGCCGAATGTCGATGCCCTCTAGGCGGAGCCCTAGCTCAGAGTTCCCATCGATCTCGGCCTCGATCATGGGAAGGTTCGCCTCGACGTAACCAGGCGCGGTCGAGGAGGGCAGGCGCACGAAGGAGCGGGAGAGGATCACAGGCCGTCCTTCTTGACCCCGGTGCCGGAAACCACGTTTACAAACCGTGCGCAGTCTTCCACGAGGCACCCGTCTACATTCCAACGCCAGTTTGCGGCCCAGGGATAGATCCCCAGTTGATCCACAAACACCGCTCCATCATCGAAGTTGCGAAATACGAACCCGGCGCGGTCCTCTGGCTCTGCGGGCGAAGCGATGTCCAGGAAGCCAAACAGCCCGCAGTCAGCGGAGACCGTCGCGCCCTCCTTGAGCGCAAACGCATAGCCGTTTCCGGAACTCCCTTGCGAAGCACCAGTGAACTCCACCGGCGGAACCGATCCCGGGAGATTGCCGGCTCGATCCCAATACTCAATCCGAACGCCAGGCTTGACGGGATACGGAAAGCCATCTTCCTCGCCCCCGACCGCGACATCCTCGTAGACCCCAGGCGCGATGAAGATTCTGACCCCGTCTGCGTAACCGTGATTGGGATCGAAGGCGTCTTTCAGGGTCGTCCAGGGATTCGCGACCGTCCCGTCCGGGCTAGACGATTGATTTGTCCCGTCTACATAGATAGACAGGGGGGGGGTGATCTGCGCGGGCACTGCCGCGAGCAATAAGAAGGTGCAAAGTGACATGGAAAGCAATAAGAGAGGGCGCTTCGGCAGCGCCACGCCATGTGGGCTCACTCAAAGGTGAGTGAGCCCACCCCGCCCGACTACAGGAACTCGATCACCGTTATGACGCCGAGCACCGTGATGCGCATGTGCATCACCGGCTGGCTCGAGCCGGCCGGAGGCTTCACCATGAAGTTGGCGATCGTGACCGCGCCATTGGCCAGCTGGACCAGATCGGCCACCGGCAACTCGCGCGCATCCCGACCGAGCTTGGCGCGGCGGTCGCCGAAGGGCGAGCTGATGCAGACCTCGCCGCCGTGGTAGCCCGGAGGCACCCACAGCCAAGCCGTGAAGTCGCCGTTGGCAACCTTCCAGCTGGGGACGATGACGCGCGCGGTCTTCTGCAGACCGAGGCCGCGCCAATCCCAACGATCATTGAGTTTGCCGAAAGGCTCACCCCAGGCGTCTTCGATGTCGCCGCGCAGATCATCGCTGCACAGGCCGAGAGTGACGGGGTACGCCGCCGGCAGGAAACCCGGATCGGGCTCATTCATGCCCTCCCAGAACAGCAGCTCGACGCTGTCGTCGACCATGCACGGGAGGCTACCGACCACCGGGTTCTCACCGCGGTCGCTGTGGTCATTCGGACGCTCGCCGCCGATCAACTGCGTGACGGTGACGCCCATCGAAAGACCGAGCACCATGCCGAACGCCAGCAGAAGCTGAGCCGGTCGGGCAAAACGGTCAAGGAAAGTAAGGTTCATTTCAGGCAGCGAAAAACGCTGAATCCGTGGCTTCGAACTCTGCACGGCAGGGGGCGTGCTGGCCGAGCCGTTGGAGAAGTTCCGGCGAGTTGCGGAGCCACTTGCGGGCGGACTCCCAAGTCGTCGGATGGTGACGACGGATGCGGCTGAACATTTCAGCAGCCGCGTCCAGGTCGCCGAGCGCGACGTGCTCGACGGCGACATTGAACAAGACGAAGGCGAACTCCGGCTTGCGGTGGACCAGGCCCGAAGCCATGACCCAGCGGTACATCTGCAGGGCGCGACGGTGATCGCCGGCGCGGTCGTAGAGCATGCCCAACTGAATCGCCGCATGGGCGCGGTTGGTCATCCGCTCGCTGCGCAGGAACACCTGGTGGTAAGCCTGCTGTGCCTCTTCCGGCTCGCCCTGCACCTGGCAGACGAAACCGTGGTACAGCAGCGCCTCGGAGAACTGCGGCTTGAGGCGCAGCGCCTCTTCGAGCAGCTTGCGACCCTGGGCCAGGTTGTCCTCGGTGCGGGTGCGCAGCAGACCTTCGTCGACGCAGCAGGCACCCGTGTGCTGAGCGGCCTGGGCCAGCTCGTTGGCCTCGCCGGCAGCGAAGCTGTCGATGACGACCGGCTCTTCGGCGACGCGCAGCAGGTACTCGTCGTCGGTGGCCAGCAGCACATACGCCTTGCCCAGCTGGTAGAGCGCCGCGGCCATCCGGCGGATGATCTCCGAGTCGGTCAGACCTTCGAAGAGATCGTCGCCGCGCATCCGGCGCAGACGGCGCGACAGCGAGCCAGGCACGGCGAGGTCGCGGTGAGCGAGCGCCTGCAGGCGGATGGCCTCGAAGAACTCGGCGCAATCCGAGCAGGCCTGCATGTGCGCCATGGTCTTGCGCGCGGCGTCTTCCGGAAGCTCCTGGTCGAGGAGCGCCGAGAGGTCGCGCTGGAACCCGGCGCAGAGCAATCGCGGGCTCTGCTGCACATTGCGAATCGCCGAAAGGAAGCCGCTGCGGTCGTACATCAGCCTCGGCCCTCCGTGCGCGCGTTGCGACGAACAGCGCCGGCCACCGTGCGGCGATCCAGCGCGTTCTGGCCAGTGGTGAACTGGCGCTTCATGATGGTGTGAATCTTCCGACGGGCGCGGAAGATCATCATCTTGAGGTTTTCCACCCGGACCTTCAGTTCGGCGGCCGCTTCCTTGTAGGGAAGGCCGTCGACTTCGACCAGGTAAAGCGCCCGCTTCTCACGCGGGGTGAGGCAGCGATACGCATGGAGGTAGTAGTGCAGGTAGAGCATCCATGCGCCGACCAGATCTTCGTGGGCTTCCCGCTCGGCCGTCGAATCCAGCGGGCTGGCAGCCCCTGCATCTTCGAGCTCGAGTGGCAGCTCATCACGTTGTTCCTTCTCGACACTGGTGCTCAAGGACACCGCGTGGTTGCGCTGTGCGCGACGCGAATGCTTCAACACCGTGTTCCGGATGATCGAGTGCGTCCAGTTGCGGAAGGCGCTGGGGCGATCCGGCTTGAACTTGAACGGGTACCGGTAGATGTTGAAGAAAACCTCTTGCAGCACATCGGCCGCGTCGACCGCATAGAAGCTGCGCCGCAAGTGGTGGAAGATCAGCCGGAGCACCCCCTCGTTATTGAGCTCGTAGAGCAGGGAGAAGGCTTCATTGGACGCCGAATCGCGGTAAATCCGCATCAGGTCCGTGCTGAGCTGGTCTCGATCGCGCCCGGTGGCGCCGGCGAGATTATCCGCCGCGGCGACCAGGCCTGCCTCCCCCGTGCTCTTGCCGAAGCTGCGAAGGCGATCCGCGAAGTCGGCGAGCTGTTCGGTTTTGATGGAGGCGAATGACATGGGGAGGAGTTTTGGGCATGAGAGGCTAGGGCAGCCTCTCAACAGGGGTAACTCGAAAAACCCAGATCTCTTGGAAGTTCTTCTTCAGTCTATCCCATGTCTGCCGAAACGGGCCCGACCATGTCATCGCTCCGTCGCGGATCCGTGGAATCAGCCCATTTTTGGCCATCCGCCCACCCCTACAATGCGCATGGGCTGTCCGCCCTCGACGCAGTTGTAGGGGCTCAGATCCTCGACGCCCACAGCGGCCAGGACCTCCTCATCCAGCCAGACCTTGCCCGAGGCCTCTTCCACACCCAGCGTCATCCACGCAAGGACTGCGTCAGCAACGACTTCGGGCTTCCGCCACCATTCTGGGCCGCCCATATTGTGGTTGATGCTGGCCTGGGACTCGACGATCGTCGCCGGCCACAGCGAGGCCACCGCGATGGGCTCGCCACGCAGCTCGGCGGCCAACCCCATCGAGAGCAGGCTCTGGCCGAACTTCGACATGCAGTAGGCGACCTTGCTGGGCAGCATCTCGAGCTCGAGCGGCGGCGAGATATTGAGGATCCGCCCCCCACCCTGAGCGCGCATCGCCGGCAGGCACAGGCTGGCGGCCAGGAAGGGCGCCCGCGCGTTGACGGCATGGACCAGATCGAAGCGCTTGAGCGGAGTCTCGGCGACGGGCTGCATCCAGAGCGCGCCGGCGTTGTTGACCAGCAGGTCGATCCGCCCGCACTGCTCCAGGGTGTCCGCAACCAGCGCGGCGACCTGGGCCTCATCGCGCAGATCGATACGCATGGCCAGGGCCTTCCCCCCTGCCTCCTCGATCTCGGCGACGGTCTGGTGAATCGATCCGGGCAGCAGATCGCGCGAGCGCTCGCTCTTGGCCGCCACGACCACGGTGGCGCCGGCTTCCGCGAGGCGCAGCGCGATGGCCTTGCCGATCCCGCGACTGGCCCCGGTGACGATCGCCACCTGCCCGGCCAAATCGGGAAGCGGGATCAAGCTGGACTGGAGGCTCATGAGCTCTTCTTGACCTCTTCGTCGCGCAGGACGCGGCGCAGCAGCTTCATCATCGAGGACTTCGGCAGCTCATCGCGGAACACGTAACTGCGTGGCACCTTGTAGGCGGCCAGGCGCTCCCGGCACCAGTCGTCGAGCTGCTCGACCGTCAGCTTCTCGCCCGGCTGCAGCACCACGTAGGCCTTGACCGTCTCGCCCCGCTTCTCGTCGGGGACGCCGATCGTGCACGATTCGAACACCGCCGGATGCGCCTGCAGCACACGGTCGATCTCGTCCGGGTAGATGTTGTAGCCCCCGGCGATGATCATGTCCTTCTTGCGACCGACGATGCGCAGGTAGCCATCCTCGTCCATGACGGCCAGGTCGCCGGTGTACAGCCAGCCATCCTGGATCATCTCGGCGGTCGCTTCGGGGCGCTGCCAGTAACCCTTCATGATCTGCGGACCGCGCGCGATCAGCTCGCCCTCCTGGCCGAAGGGAAGCTCGCGGCGGCCGTCTTCGGGATCGACGATGCGCACCTCGGTGTTGGGCATGGGAATGCCGATGTGACCGATCTTGCGCTGCCCCAGCAGAGGGTTGCAGGTGAGCACCGGAGAGGTCTCGGTGAGGCCGAAGCCCTCGACGATCTTCGCGCCGGTCATCGACTCGAACTTCATCTGCACGTCCTCGGTGAGCGGCGCCGAGCCGCTGAAGCAGGACTTCACGGAGCTGAGGTCGATCTTCTCGATACCAGGCGTGTTGTTGATGGCGTTGAACATCGCCGGAACCGCCGGGAACAGAGTGACCTTGTGCTTGGCGATGCTCTTGATGAGCAGCGGGATATCGCGCGGGTTGGCCGCCAGGACCAGCGTCGCGGCCGCGCGCACCGGCCAGGCCATGCACACCGTCAGGCCGAAGATGTGGAAGTACGGCAGCGCCGCGAGCAGCACTTCCTTGCCCACCTGCACATCGCGGAACCAAGCATGGATCTGCTGCACATTGCAGCTGATGTTGCGGTGCGTGAGCATCGCCCCCTTACTGACTCCGGTGGTCCCGCCGGTGTACTGAATGACCGCCACGTCGTCGAGCGCCGGCCGGTGCGCGGGCGGCGCCGGCTCGGTGTTCTTGATCAGATCCTTGAAGAAGACCACGTTGGGGCCGCCCTTCACCTTGGCGATCAGCGGCGGATCGGCCTTCTTCAGCTTGAGCGGCGCGAGCAGGTTGAGCGGGAACTTGAGGTAGTCCGGAATTGAGGCGATGACGTACTTCGTGACCGGCAGCTTGCCGCGCAGCGCGCGCACCTTCTGCTCGAAGAGGAAGTCGGCGACGATCGCCACTTCGCAGCCCGCGTCATTCCATTGATGCTCGATCTCCGGCGGCATGTACAGCGGGTTGGTCATCACCGCCTGGGCTCCCAGCTGCAGGATGGCCAGGAAGGAGATCACGGTCTGCGGCAGGTTGGGGAGCTGCACTGCCACCTTCGAGCCCGGCTCGACGCCCAGCTCGACCAGCGCGGTCGCGAGGCGATCGACGTGATCCTTCAGCTCGCGGTAGCTGATCTTGCGGTTCAGAAAGACGATCGCGATGGCATCGGGATGCTCCCGCACCGATTGCTCGAAGTAATCGATGACGGTCGCGTCCTCGAAGACGAGGTCGTTGGGCACGCCTTCGTCATAGAACCGATGCCAGACTCGCTCTTGCATGAGCCCAGCATAGCCACACCCGGCCAGAAAGAAGGCAAGGCAGCCGGAGAACCGACTGCCTTGCAGGGGCGCGGAAGGCGCGGGCGCCTACTGGATCGTCGCCGCCAACACCGCGCTCTTCGAGCCAAGCTGCACGGCCTGGAACCAGACCTGCACGCCGCTCGCGTTGGCGGGAACCGGGGCGTTCCAGCTGGCTCCGCCGCCAGCCGAAGTGCTTTGCATCGCGCCGAGCTGCACCGGGCTGTCGATGTCCATCGTGATGCCCAGCTGCGGGATCGGCGTGGAGCCGAGGCCCGACAGGCTGTAGCCCAGCCAGCAGTTGCTGCTCGGCGTGGCGCCGGAGACGTTGAGCGTCGCCGTCTGACCGGCGGCGAGGTTGCTCGCCGAGACCAGGAAGCCACCGCCCAGGTGGGAGCCGTCGTTGCCGTAGACCTTGAGGCGGTAGTCGATCAGGGTGCCGGTACTGCCCCCGCGCTCATCGGCGATGAAGAAGGTCCAGTCGCCGGCCGAGTCTTCGTCCCAGGAACGCACCGAGGTGAACACGTAGTCGATCAGGTCGTCCTTGGTGTCTCCGCGCGGCACGGTGAAGGCCGACTTGGTGCCGGAGGGCGAGGTCACGCGAATGCGCAAGTCCCCCACCGTGTTGTGGTCTGCGTTGAGGATCAGCTCGACGTGCTCGACCGTGAAGCTGGCCGGCACGTTGATGGTGAAGCTCAGGCCGTTCGGATCGTTGTTGGGGATCGTCTGGCCGTAGGCGATCGCGCCCGAGTCGTACAGCTGCTCGGCCGAGACGTTCTGCCAGGCGCTGGCCAGCGCAACGGCCGCGCCCGCGTCCACGGCGCCGAAGCCGTAGTTGTAGTTGATGTCGTGCCCGGCGCCGTTCTGCGACCAGTTGCTCTGGCTCGGGTCCACCTGGCGTGCGCTGTGCACCAGCACATGCTGCACATCGCGCCAGGTCAGGCTCGGGTTGGCTTCGAGCATCAGCGCGATGACGCCCGCGCCCAACGGCGAGGCCGAGGAGGTGCCGCCGAAGCTGGTGGTGTAGCCGTTGAGGTCGGTGGTGTCGATGCCGCGGTTGTTGCCGCTGGTATGCGCGACGACCATCATCGAGCTGCCCTTCTCGTTGAAGGAAGAGCGCTGATCCAAATCGCCCACGCCGCCGATCGCGATGGTGTAGCGGCTGGAGGCATAGGGGTCGTAATCGACCCGATCGAAAGTGCTGCCGTTTCCGGCCGCCCAGCAGTAGATCTCGCCCAGGCCGCCGCGGCCGTTCATGGCGCCGTCGATCAGAGCATTCTTCTCAATGTTCGTGATCGTCCACAGCGTGCCGTCATCCCAAGGACCCCAGCTGTTGTTCTTGATGTCGTTGATGTCGTTGCGGTGCAGCAGGTTGGTCGCGGTATAGGAAGCGCTGCCGTAGTAAAGCTTCGACCACTGGGCGTCGTAGGCGGCGCCCACCCCACCTTTGCCGTTGCCTTCCACGGCGGCGATCACGCCGGCGACCGCGGTGCCGTGGCTGGAGGAACTCCCCGACAGCGAAGCCGTCGAGTTGTAGTTGGCGGCCAGATCTTCGTGGCCGGTCTGCACGCCGCCGTCGACCACCCCGACCACGATGCCCTGGCCGGTGTAGCCGGCGTTCCAGGCATCCTCGAGGTTGGCATCGGCCTCCGGGCGCGAGGTGTTGCGCAGGTGCCACTGATTCGAGAAGCGCGGGTCGTTCGGCAGGCGGAAGCTGTGCGGACGCTCGACATCGAGATGCACCTTGCCTGCGCCGAAGACCGGCTCGAGCACCCAGGTCATGTCGATGGCGTCCGCGACGGTCTGCACCTCGACCAGGTAGAAGCCAGCGAGGGCGTGCGCCGAGATCTGCGCGTTCTCATCCGCGCTCCGCGCCAGATTGACGAGCAGATCGACGTCTTCCGTCTGGACCACGACCTGATTGCCGAGCACATAGCCCTCGGTCGGCGCGGGGACGGTGCCTTCGCCGTCGGCGCGGTCGTCGTTGAGACGCGCGGCCTGGCTGCTCGAGGCATCCGGCGTCGCGATCAGGAAGGTGTCCAGGCCATAGCCCGATGAAACCAGCTCGGTCGCCGACGAGGAGTTGCCCTGCTGTTGCGCCCCGGCGAAGCCGGCGAACAGAATCAGGCTGAGAAAAGGAGAGGTGATGCGCATCGGAAGGGAAGGTCGTCGTGTACTTCGCCGCAGACAGCGGTAGGAGGGCCGCAAATGCCCCGAAGTTCCCGTTTTCGGCGTCTTCTCACGAAGTCTATCCGCCAAAATGCCGGTGACCGGAGGCAGCAGAGTCTCCATCGGCCAAGTGCACGGCCGCACTTGATTCTTCACTAGTTTAAAGGCTTGTCCAAGCACCCCGCCGCCCTTTCCGAGGAGGAACTCCTCGCCCTCTGCCGCCGTGAGAACACGCGCGGGTCGGGGCCCGGAGGCCAGCACCGCAATCGCGTCGCGACCGCGGTGCGTCTGACTCACCTCGAGAGCGGGATCATGGGCCAGGCCAGCGAGCGCCGCTCGCAGAAGGAGAACGCCCAGGTCGCGCTGTTCCGGCTGCGGCTGAACCTGGCCCTCGACTACCGCAAGCCGCTCGAGGACGAGGACTTTGCGATTCCCTACCAGCCGGGTCCGTGGTGGGAGTCGCGCCTGCGCAACGGCCGGATGCGCATCAACCCGGAGCATCGCGACTTTCCCTCGGCCCTGGCCGAGGTCCTCGACCTGATCGCGCTGCACCAGGACGAGCTCAGCAAAGTGGCCGACTGGCTGGGCGTCAGCATCAGCCAGCTGGTGAAGTTCCTCGCGCTCGAGCCGCGCGCGCTGCACGCGGTGAACCAGCGTCGCCAGCAGGCCGGGCTACGCCCCTATCGCAGCTGAGCGGGCGAACAGCCGCAGGCCCAGCAGGACCGCCCCGATCCCGAGCAGGTTGTTCAGCAGCAGATTGCCGAGCAGCAGGCTGTACTCGCCGTTCTTCCAGGCCTGGCCATTGTCGAAGGCGAAGGTCGAGAAGGTCGTGAAGGCGCCGAGGAAGCCCAGGCACAGAATCCGCCGCGTCTCCTCGCTGAGCCAGTCGCCGTCACGGGCCGCCGCCCACAGGCAGCCGAAGGCGAAACTCCCCAGCACGTTCGCGCTGAGGGTGCCCACCGGGAAGCTCCAGCCGGTCCACTGGCTGAGGCCCTGACTGAGGCCGACGCGCGCCCAGGTTCCAAGCGCGCCCGCAGCACCGAGAAGAAGGTAGGAGTTGCCCACGGCCGTATCCTATTGGACTTGCCCGTGCGCCTCCCTCTGCTCATCGCCCTGTTCGCGGCCTCGTTCGGAGTCCTGCTCGGTGCCTGCCAGCGCACACCGGACGGCCTGCAGGACATGCCCGCGGTCGAAGCCTTCGCGCTGACTTCCTCGGAGGGCGCCGCCTTCACCGAGGCAGATCTCGATGGCGAGGTCTGGATCGTCAACTTCTTCTTCACGCGCTGCCCCACCATCTGCCCGCGGCTGATGGAGAGCGTCAGCGAGGTGCACCAGCGCTGGCAGGGCGAAGCGCGCGTGCGCTTCCTCTCGATCACGGTCGACGGCGACTTCGATACCCCCGAAGTCCTGCGCGCCTACCGCGAAGAGCTGGGACTCCCCAGCAAGAATTGGGTGCTGGCGACGGGCTCGCGCGACAAGGTGCGCGAGCTCTCCGAGCAGTCCTTCCTGCAGGCGGTCGCCACGCAGATGGATGACAGCGGCGACATCCTGCACAGCTCCCGTGTGCTGGTCCTCGACCCACAGCGCGGCCTGCGCGGCTGGTTTGACGTCTTCGCCGAAGAGGACCACCCGCGACTCGACGCCGTCGTGCAGTACCTGCTGGATCAGAACCCAGACGCTTGAACCGATGGATCTCCCCTTTCTGCCGACGCTGAACGCCTGCCTAAATGGCCTGGCCTTCCTGCTGCTCGTCATGGGAATCGCGCAGATCAAGCGCGGCAGAGAAGAGGCGCACAAGCGCATGATGATCGCGGCGCTGGTCACTTCGACGCTGTTCCTGATCAGCTATCTGACGCACCACGCGCTGATCGGCCTGACGGTGAAGTACGCCGGGCCCGAATGGGGCAAGGCCCCCTACCTGATCATGCTGCTGGCCCACACGGTGCTGGCCGCGCTGGTGCCTTTCCTGGCCCTGCGCACGGCGTACCTCGGCTTCAAGGAACGCCGGGAGTCGCACCGCAAGTGGGCCAAGGTGACGGCGCCGATCTGGATCTTCGTCAGCATCACCGGAGTGCTCATCTACCTGGTGCTGTACGTGTTCACCGACTCCTACCAGCAGGCCAACGCCCAGGCATAGATGAAGCTGCACCCGCGCGATGTTCCCGGAGTGGTCGCGACCGTCGTGGCCACCGCGATCGGGCTGGCCCTGATGGTAAGCGGCAGCTCGATGGCCCCGGCCAGCGGGCCCGCGCTGGCGGAGCGCACCCGCGAGCTGGAGCTGGGCGCAACCACGGAGTCCCTGCTGGTCGCGCAGCTTGAGCATCAGCTGGGGACGCATGAAGCCCCGCAGCTGCCCGAGGGCTGGCAGGAGCTGTTCCGCGACACCCCGAATGCCAAGGGCGAGCTGCGCGCCGGCAACGATCAGGCCATCGCCGCGCGCCTGCTCGAGGGGCGCGCCTCCTATCAGCGCAACTGCCAGCATTGCCACGGCGTGCGCGGGGACGCCTCGACTCAGACGGCCAAGATCCTGCTGCCGCGGCCGCGCGACTTCAGCCTCGGCCTGACCAAGTTCAAGCAGACGCCCGGGCTGCTGCCGCCGCTGCGCGAGGACCTGCATCGGATCCTTGAGCAGGGCGTCGCGTCGACGGCGATGGCGGACTTCGCGATGCTCGAAGAGGCCGAGCGCACGACGCTGGTTGACTACGTGCAGTATCTGCTGATGCGCGGCGCAGTGGAATCGCGCGTCGCCGGCGCGCTGCAGACTTTGGCCCAGACCGACGGCGCGCAGACAGCGGACCCGGCCGAGGTCGAGTTCCGCGTCCTCGAAGGCACGCGCGTCGCGCTGGAGGCGGTCGGCACCGAGTGGCGCAATGCTCCTGGGACCGCCTTCACCGAGGTGCCGGCGCCTGCGGATGACGCGGCCATCGCACGCGGCGCCGAGCTGTACAAGAGCGCGAAAGCCGGCTGCGCCCAGTGCCACGGAATCGACGGCAAGGGCCGCGGCCTCGGCGCTTGGGATGCCGAGCACGGCTGGATCCTGCGCGACGTCTGGGGCAACCCGGTGCGCCCGGCCGACTTCAGCTACGGCTCCTTCCACGGCGGCGGCTCGCCCGAGCAGGTCTATCGCAGCATCTCCTTGGGGATCGCCGGCACCCCGATGGCCGGTTACGCCGGCGTGCTGAGTCCGTCCGAGATCACGGACCTCACGCATTACCTCCGCTCGCTCTCCGACTAATGAGTGCCGCCTCCCCATCGCCGGCCCTCTATCGCTGGGCGCTCGCGACCCTCGCGATGACCATCATCCTGACGGTCGGGATCGGCGGCGTGGTCACCAGCACCGAGACGGGCATGGCCTACCCGACCTGGCCGAACATCAACTCGCAGGGTCTGTTCAACTTCTTCTACGCCAGCCTGGCGGAAGACTACGGCACCGGCTCGGCACTAGAACACACCCACCGCCAGGCCGGGGCGCTGGTGGGCATCCTGGCGATCGTCTGCGTCGTGGTGGCGTGGCGCACGCGCCGCGAGCTGACGCGGATGGCCGCGCTGGTGCTCGCGCTCATCTCCCTGCAGGGTGTGCTGGGCGCGTTCCGCGTGCTGGGCAACACGCAAGGGGGCGCGATCATCCACGCGATGGGCGCGCAGGTCGTGATCGTCGCGCTGGTGATCCTGCTCAAGCGTGCCCATCCGCAATGGAGCGGTTTCGCCCCGCGTGCCGCCGGCGATTCCGCCGAAGGCCGCCTGCGCTTCTGGACCAGCGCCGGCCTCGTGCTGCTGTTCCTCAACCTGCTCGCTGCGGCCAGCCTGCGCCATAAGGCCGGCGCCTTTTCCGGGCACCTCGTGCTGGCGCTGACGGCCAGCGCGGTCCTGCTCACTGCGGTCTTCCGCAGCCTGCGCGACTTCCGCGGGCGCGCCCGCCTGGCGCGCGCCGCCAAGGGCGTGGCCCACACCATCGGGCTGCAGCTCGGCCTGGGCCTGGCGACCTGGGCATTCCTGTTCGGGCCGCTCACGGATCAGCTCGCCGATGAGCGCTCGCGCTTCTTGGTGCAGACCGGTCTCGCCTCGGGCCACCTCGTGCTGGGCGTCATTCTGATGGCCGCCGCCACAAACCTGGCGCTGGAGGCGCGCCGCGCGAGCGCATGACCGCCCAGGCGAGCTTCGGTGATTGGGTCGCGCTCTCCAAAGCGCGCATTCAGTTCGTTTCGCTGACCGGCGCCCTGCTCTGCGCATGGATGGCTTCGGCCGGCACGCTGAGTTTCGCCGACGGCCTGCACCTCGCGATCGGCCTCACCGGCATGAGCTGCGCGAGCGCCGCGCTCAATCAGATCCTCGAGATCGATATCGACGCGCGCATGGAGCGCACGCGGGATCGCCCGCTGCCCACCGGCCGGATCTCGCTGGCGCAGGCGCGCTGGTTCACCCTCATCACCGGGGTCGGCGGCGCGGTTTGGCTGGCAGCCTTCCTCAACCCGCTCACTGCCTGGCTGGGGGTGATCATGCTGATCACCTACTGCTTCGTGTACACGCCGCTGAAGCGCGTCACGACGCTCAACACGGTGGTCGGCGCGATCCCCGGCGCGATGCCGCTGCTGGTGGGCTGGGCCGCCGCCGGCCAGGGCCTCAACCGCATGGCCGGGATCATCTTCGCGATCCTGTTCCTGTGGCAGTTCCCGCACTTCCTCGCGATTGCCTGGATGTATCGCGAGGACTACGAGCGCGGCGGCCTGAAGATGCTGCCGAATGCCAGCGCCTCGGGCGCGACGGCGCGTCAATCGATTCACTACGCCATCGCGCTCTTCGTGATTTCGCTGGCGCCGGTCCTGGTCGGCTTTGCCGGCAAGGCCTACTTCTACGGCGCTGTCACCCTGGGGCTCGCCTTCCTCGCTTACGTCATTCAGTTCAGCCTCGGCCACACCCACAAGCGCGCCCGCGCGGTGCTGATCTCCTCGATCATCTACCTGCCGCTGCTGCTCGCGCTGCTGACCTGGGACTACAGCCAGACTCGCACCTGAGCATGTCCGACCGCCCCCGCTCCGTGCTTGGCCTCGTCTTCCTGACGGTGTTCCTCGACATCGTCGGCTTCTCGGTGATCTTCCCGCTGTTCCCCGGGATGCTCGACTACTACTTCACCGCCGAAGGAGCCGACAGCCTGATCGGGCAGGTGGTCAGCGGACTGCAGGAGTTCGCCGGGGACGACCGCAACGCGGTCCAGACGCTGTTCGGTGGTCTGCTCGGCTCCGTCTACGGCCTGCTGCAGTTTGTCTTCGCCACCGTCTGGGGCGGACTCTCGGATCGCATCGGCCGACGCCCGGTGCTGCTCATCACGCTCAGCGGCACCTTCCTGGCTTACCTGCTGTGGGCTGCCGCAGCCAGCTTCTGGGTGCTGGTGCTGGCGCGTGTGCTGGGCGGCGCGATGGCCGGCAACATCTCGACGGCGTCGGCTGCGGTCGCCGACACGACCAGCGGCAAGGATCGCGCCAAGGGGATGGGCATCGTCGGTATGGCCATCGGCCTCGGCTTCATCCTCGGACCGGCCATCGGCGCGCTGTTCTTCGGCTGGACCAAGCCCGAGGCCGACCTCGAGTCCGTCGCGCGCGGCGCCAGCACCGGCGCGACCTTCGGCATCAACCCCTTCACCGGGGCAGCGCTCGCCAGCTCGGCGCTCGCGCTGGTGAACCTGCTGTGGGTGCTGCGCGCCTTCCCCGAGACGCTGCCGCCCGAAAAGCGCGGCCAGGGCAGGAGCGAACGCAGCCTCAACCCCTTCGCCCGGCTGCGCACCCTGTCCTTCCCCGGGGTCGTCCGCACCAACCTGGTGTACTTCCTGTACCTGACGGCCTTCGCCGCGATTGAGTTCACGCTCACCTTCCTCGCCGCAGCGCGCCTGGGTTATGGGCACGCCGAGCTGGCCTGGATGTTCGTCTTCGTCGGCTTCGTGATCGCCTTCGTGCAGGGTGGGCTGGTGCGCCGACTTGCGCCGCGCTTCGGCGAAGCGCGCCTGGCACGCTTTGGCCTCGTCACCACACTTCCTGGCTTCGCCCTCATCGGCGTGGCCGAGACGAGCGGCACGCTTTACGCCGGCCTGGCCTGCATGGCGGTCGGCAGCGCCTTCGTCATGCCGTGTCTCTCCGCGCTGGTCTCGCGTTACTGCCCGGCCGATCGCCAAGGCCTAGCCCTGGGCACCTTCCGATCCATGGGCAGCCTCAGCCGCGCGATCGGTCCGGTGATCGGCAGTCTGCTGTATTGGCGCTTTGGCAGCGCAGCCCCGTACTGGGTCGGCGCCGCCTTCCTGCTCGTGCCGCTGGGCCTGGCTCTGGCCCTGCCGCCGGTCCCGGACGAAGAAGTCGAAGCGGCCTAGTTGGCGAGCAGATAGCCGCTGAAGGTGTAGCCGATGTCGTCGAGGATGCCGCCGCTGATCGCGCGGTTCTCGAAGACCACATCGGTGCCCGGGGCAAAGATCATCCCGCTCTCGGAGTGATAGCCCCCTTCGCGGCGCATGAAGTAGGTCTCGCGTCGGGTCTCAAAGTCGACGCCGTCGTACTCGGACAACCGCAGCTCTCCGATGCCTTCCACGACGTAGTCAAAGTCGGTGATCACCAGCCAGCGATTGCTGGGCACCTGAAAGATCGAACGCCACATCCCGGGGGCCAGGTTTTCGACGCGAGCGTCACGATGGATGCGGTTCTGTGCCGAGATGATCGAGTCACCTCCGGCAGCGGGAGCAAAGGGCGTGCTGTTCGCGTGCGTGCAGGACATCACCGCCCACAGCAGCGCGCAGCCAACGAGAAAGAGGAACTGGTTGCGAGAGAGAGCCATACTGCAATCTAACCCAGATCGACGCCCCGCCCCGCGCGACATGCCCTCGGACAGTCAAATCCTCGCAACACTGCAGCAAGCTGCGCAGGAAGTGGGGCTTGAGGTGCGCGCGACGACTCCGGTCGAGGCGCTGCGCGCCGAGGTGCGCACGCGCATCCGGCAATGGATGCACGAAGGACGCGCCGGAGAGATGGACTATCTCGCCGCCGCCGCGCCCCTGCTTGAGGATCCCCGGGCATGGAAGGACTGGGCGCAGAGCATGGTGCTGGTCGCGCTTCCGTACGCGCGCGAGGCAGGCTCCTTTCGTGGCGGAGGGCGCGTCGCGCGCTATGCGCTTGGCCGCGACTACCACAATCTGATCGGCAAGCGGCTCGAGCGCCTCGGGAAGCGGCTGCGTGCCGCCGGCTTGGTCGACCGCTTTCGCGCCTGCACCGACGCGGCGCCGCTCGCCGAACGTGAGTGGGCGATCCAGGCGCACACGGGCTGGCGCGGCAAGAACACCTTGCTGCTCGACCCGGACTTCGGCCCCTGGGTACTCCTTGGCGAGCTGCTGGTGGACGCGCCGCTGCCCGACTACCGCAAGCCGGTGCGCCGCTGGGCGAGCTGTGGCAGCTGCACGCGTTGCCTCGACATCTGCCCCACCGGCGCGCTCGATGCGGCCTGGTCGCTAGATGCCCGGCTGTGTCTTTCCTATCTGACCATCGAGCTGCGCGGGGCGATCCCCCACGAGCTGCGGCCAGCGCTGGGCGAGTGGGTCTTCGGCTGCGACCTCTGCCTTGAGGTCTGCCCCTTCGGCGATCACGCCGGCGAGCACGATGCGGAGTGGGGTCGATTGCCGGCGCTGGATGAGCTCCGGCTGGAAGACCTGCTGGGCCTGGACGAGGCGCGCTTCGCCGCCCACTTCCAGGGCAGCCCGCTGCGGCGGCCGGGGCGCGCCGGCCTAGCCCGCAATGCCTGCGTGGCGCTGGGCAATCTGGGCCGCGGCGAGGCCGAACTCAGCCTGGCACTCGAGCAGGATCCTGCCGCGCTGGTCCGCGGCCACGCCGCCTGGGCGCTCGGTCGGCTCGACGCGCGGGCCGCGCTTGAGGCGGCCTGGGCCAAGGAGCAGGATGCCGAGGTACGGGACGAGATCGATCGCGCCCTCGCCGAGGCGCGTGGCGGCTAGGCGATTTTTCTACTTCTGGAACTTGTTTTTTCGTCCTTGACCCGTGAAAACTGGGCTTCATGGCCCCTGAACCGCGGCTCAAGCACCTGCACTTGTGATTTGCGGGTTCCTAGAAACCACCTTGTGCGCACAGGATTTTCACCCGAGATTTGGCAACGCAAGTGCCCCTTGCCCCCTATGTTTTTTCGAGGGCTTCGCCCTCCCAGTTCTTTCGACCCTCATCTGGTCCATGTCATGAACCCGAGCGTCCACTACTACAACGCCAAGAAGTACTGCCCGAGCTGTCGGGACTACGTCCGGTATCTCCAAAGCATCGACTCCTCGTTCTGCGTCGAGTGCGGGTCCAAGGTGCGCCTTTTCAGCACGGCTGACAAGAAGGCTTTCCTGGACGGTCTCAAGGCCGATAAGGCCGCGAAGAAAGACAAGCGGGTCTCTTGATCGATCGCGCCTGCTGATTGCAGGCGCCCAAACCCGGGAAGCGGCCTCCGGCTGCTCTGGGGTTGCGCTCCGCCTCGGCGGCAGCGCATTTTTTTGTGCCCTGACTTATTAGGTTAAACTATCGAAGTTCGCTCATCGATCAGCATGCAGCCTATTCTCCCCACCCTTCGCCAGCTCGAGTACTTCCTCGGCATCGTCGATCACGGCAGCTTTCGTGCTGCAGCCGAAGCCAGCTTCGTCACCCAGCCCGCCCTGAGCAGCCAGATCCAGCAGCTCGAGAAAACCCTGGGCGTGACTCTGTTCGAACGCGCGGGGCGATCGGTCCATCTGTCCGCTGCCGGCGAACGCCTGCTGCCGCGCGCCCGCGCCACCGTCGCCGACGCGCTGGATCTCGTCGCCGAGGCCGAGGCGCAGAAGGAGCCGCTCACCGGGCCCCTGCGCCTCGGCGTCATTCCAACCATCGCCCCTTATCTGTTGCCGCGCCTCGCCCCGGAAGCGCACCGCCGCTATCCCGAGCTGCGCCTGATGCTGCGCGAGGGACAGACCCACGAGCTGGTCGAGCAGCTGCACGAACACAAGCTCGACCTGCTTCTGCTCGCGCTCGACGTCGACACCGGAGGAGCCGAGGAACACTTCCTGTTTGACGACCCCTTCGTGCTGGCTGTCCCGGAGGACCATCCCTTCGCCAAGCGCAAGTCGGTCAAGAAGAGAGAGATCGACCAGCTCGAGCTGCTGCTCCTGGAAGACGGTCACTGCCTGCGCGACCACGCCTTCGCGGCATGCAGCCTGGACCCGAGCAAGGAGATGGATGATTTCCGCGCGACCAGCATGAACACGCTGGTGCACATGGTCGCGAACGGGATCGGCGCCACCCTGCTCCCGGGCATGGCGGTCACCGGCGAGCTGCGCAAGCTCGAAGGCATGCGCATCCTGCCCTTCTCTGACTCACACCCGGGGCGACGGATCGGACTCGCCTGGCGACGCAGCACGCCAAGAGAAGAGGAGTTCCACCTGATGGCGGAACTCCTCATGCTCGTTGCCGACGGGATCTACTGAATCACCGTCGAGTACCAGTTGCTCGACTCGCCGAACTCGGCGGCCTGCAGCCAGACCGTGAGGCCAGCCGCGCTGGCGGGCACACTGCGCGAAACCGAAGCGTCGCCGCTGGCGTTGGCCGTCGCCGCGCCGACCAGCGTCGGGCTCTGCAGGCTCAGCGTCACGCTCAGCGGAGCGACCTCAGTCAGCTCGGTCCCGAGCGTGCTGTAGACGAAGAAGACGCGCGCGCCCGGAGTCGCGCCGCTGACCGTCAGCGTGTTGCTCGCACCCGCGCTGATCGGATCTTCCTGTAGCACCAGACCCGCCGGACGCAGGTCGTAGCGCGCCACCCAGGTGCGCCAGGAGCCGGTCGAACCATTGGTGAACTCGTGGTGGCCCCAGAAAACCCCCGGGGTCGTCGGATCAGCCTGTGTGCCGCTGTAGTCGCCCCAGCGCCCGCTGGTATGCGCGTTCTGCGAGAGCTGCACCACCTGGGCGGGCCGCATGGTGCCCAGCGGATCGCCGGCACCGCGCGTGGCGCGACCGATGGAGATGTACTCATTCGGAGCCGAACGTGCGAAGGTCACGGCCACGTTGTCTTGCGCATCGACGTGGATCGACGGGAAGAAGGTGTGGATCTCGCCTTCCAGGTTGATCGTGCCGAACTGACGCACGCTGGGATTGGAGCCGCTGGTCGGCCAGCCCTGCAGATCGAACTCGTACCACTTCACCCGCGCTCGGCTGTTATTGACGTGGTGCACCGCCCAGATCTTGCCGTTGCGCTGCGCGACGCTCCAGAAGCGCGGCTCAAACAGGAATGGACGCGAAGACGAGCCCTTCTGCGGCGGCTGATTCGGGTAGGTGTAGTTGTTGACGTTCAGCGTGTGCGTCGTCCGCGAGTAGGAGGTGAATGGATCCTGGACCGCGTGCAGGATGATCTCGTCGTTGTTGCTGAACTCCGTGGACTGCACGATGTACAGCGTGTCGGTGTCGTCGTAGACCACCGGAATGCCCATCGACTGCTGGCTGGTACCGGTGATCAGCTCTTCCGTGAAGACCGGCGAACCGCCCGAGTAGATCGAGCTCTTGTCGATGATGTGCAGCAGGTACTTGTCCGGGCCGAAGAAGTCGGCGGTCAGCAGCAGGTAGCCGCGCGAGACCGACAGGTTCGGCGAGTCGATGTCATTGCCGGCGGTCGAGGTGACGTTGATCCGGTACTTGTGCCAGTCGTTGGCGTTGTCCGGGGTGGCGTCCTTCGAGACCGCGAGCAGGAACTCGCTGGTGCCGGTGTTGGATCGCTCGCAGGCCATCGCGACGAAGCGCTGATCGTGCGGGTCCCAGCAGATCTCCGGGTCAAAGACGAAGCCGGTCGCCCCGAGGCTGCCCCAGAAGCCGAAGCTGTTCTCGATCTCGTCGCGCCACTGCTCGTTGCCGGCCTTGTCGAACATCGCGATCCGACCGTTGGTCATGACGCCGATGCGATCGGGGCCAACCGCCATCTCCGGGTCGGGCGGCGTCCAGCCGGTGCCGGGCACGGCTTCAAAGCCGAAGTCGCCCGCCGCCGCGGCCGGGAACAGCAGGCGGTCCTGCGGCACCCAGTTCGGATCCCAGATCGGCGGGATCGCTGCCTGATCATGCGCCGCCACGTCGAACAACGCGGGCTCGGCCTGGAGGCTGGCCTGCGCCAGCAGCTGCGCTTCGCCCTGCTGCAGCGCGCGCGCCGGCAGGTAGCTGAGGTGCGCCGCTGAAGCATCGCCGAGGCCGGCATCGCCGTCCCAGGCCAGCACGAAGGCATCGGCGGTCGACCAGACCGCGCGCCGCGCGCCCGCGCCCGGGTGCAGCGCCTGACGACCCTCGCGTGCAGCGCTTCCTGCGCCCTGGGCCACCAGCTGGCCCTCAGCGTCAAACTGCAGGCAGACGAGTTCTTCGCCGCGCTCGCCACCATGATCGCGGTTGAAGGCGACCAGGTGACGGCCATCCAGCGCCGTGGCGACGGCCGCGCCCGAGAGCCAGCCTTCCTCGGGGGTCGCCAGCGTGCGCGGCGCGCTCATCGGCTCGCCATCGGCGGCAAAGCGCTGACTCTGCACCGAATAACCCTGCGCGTGCGGGGCCATCCAGGCGATCACGAAGCTGCCGTCCGCCGAAGCGCCGACGCTCGGCTCGATCGCATCACGCAGCGATCCGACCTGCACGGCCTCGCCCACTGCGGTGCCATCGCGCTGCAGCAGCTGGTAATAGACCCCCGCCTGCGCGTCGCTGCTGCGGCGGGTCCAGGCGACGACGAAGCCGTCGCGGGTTGCGGCGACACTCGGCAGCTCGTCGCTGAAATCCTCGGCCGCGGGCAGCACCACCTCGGCCGCACCCGGCTGATCCAATCGGCGGGCGCGCAGCTCGAACTGCACGGCGCCGTCACCGCTCGGGCGCTGCGAGGCGAACACGGCCAGCACCGCGCCGTCGCGATGAGCCGCGACCACCGGCTGCGCCTGCTCCCCTTCGCGCACCTGGTTGACGGCGATCTCGCCGCCGGCCGGGATCAGCCCGGCTTCGGCATCGGGCTGGAACTGGCGCGCCACCACGCCGGTGCCCGAACCATCCTGGCCATGCGACTCCCAGACGAACCAGGCCGAGCCGTCGGCCGCCGCCGCGACCGCGGGCCGCTGCTGCATATTGGTCGCGGTCTCGTTGACGCGAATCTCCTGCGACCGGGCGCGACCCAGTGCATCGAACACCCGGGCGTAGACGCCATAGGTGCCGGCTTCCTGACGCCGGCTATCCCACACCGCATAGAGGCTGCCGTCCGGAGCCGCATCGACCGCGGTCCGCGACTGGGAGGAAGAAGAAAACACGCTCGCGCGCAGATCGATCGGGGACCGCGCGTCAAACTCGCCCACACTCAGACGGGATTCGTTTTCAGTCGGTGTCTCCTCACCGCCGCAGGCGACCAGTGCGCCAAGCAGGGGAAGGGCCAGAAGGGGACGAAGTTGCATTCCCCCATCTTCGCCGCCGGAGGCGAATCGTCAATCCGTCTGCGCGGAGGCCGCCAGCCGGCGGAGCAGCTCCTGGGCCCGTGGCTCGGCAGAGGCCCGCGGGCCGATCGGCCACAAGCCCTCTGGCTGGACCTGAGTACCGCCCTGCAGAATCATCAGATCCAGCCCGGCGATCCGCACCACGAACTCCTGGCCCTGCAAGGCGCTTGCGTAGACCCGCCAGTCAGCGAGCTCGTGATCGGCCAGATCGACCTGCAGCAGCGTCGTGGTCCCCAGCATCTCGACCTGCACCGCGTCCGACTCCCAGCTACGCGCGGTGCCCACCCGGACCGTCCGGCCATCCAGGGTGATCTCCTCGGCGCCACGCGGCAGCACCGGCAGCGTCTGAATCACCGGGCCGTCGGCACGCAGGCTGGGATCATCCGCGGGCCCGGTGGCGTCGCCGCAAGCAGCGAGAGCCAGCAGGACGCCACACCATGCGGCGCGTCCGCTGGCGAGGAACCGGCGCGGGGAGTCGAGCATGCTTCCATGCTAATCTCGCTCAACCGTGAACCGACCACGCCCGCCCTTCCAGCTTTGCCTGCTCCTGACGCGCGATCTCTGCCGGCTCGACCCGCTGGAGGTCGTGCGCGAAGCGGTCGCGGGCGGCGTGGACTGCGTCCAGCTGCGCGAGAAGGAGCTGGGCACCGCGACGCGCCACGCCTGGGGGCTGCAGCTGATGGAGCAGTGCCTCGAACTGCGCGTCCCGCTGGTGGTGAATGACGATGTCGAGGTGGCCGCGGCGCTGGGCGCGCGCGGGGTGCACCTGGGGCAGGACGACATGCCGGTGCAAGAAGCGCGCAGCTTGCTGAGACCAGAGCAGTGGATCGGCCTGTCCACGCACAGCCTCGATCAGCTCGATGAAGCCGCGGACCTGGGCGTCGACTATGCCGGCTATGGCCCGATCTATCCCACCGGGACCAAGGGCTACGAACATGGGCTGGGGCCGGAGTCGGTCCTCCGCGTGCTGCTGCACGCGCGCGTGCCGGTGGTGGCGATCGGCGGGATCACGCCGGCGCGTGCCGGGCGCATTCCCGAGCAGGCGGCGCTCGCCGTGTCCTCGGTGATCTGCGCGGCCGAAAGCCCGCGCGAAGTCGCGGCCGCCCTGCGCGCGCGCGGGCCGGTGGATATCCCGCGCTACTGAGCGTCGATCGCTTCCGCGGGGATGCTCGCGCCGACCACGCTGCCATCGGGCAGCTTGACCGCCCCGCGCCAGGCAGGCGGATCAATCGGACGGACCCCGGTGCGGATCAGCGGCCCCAGCTTGAGTTCGTTCCCTTCCGCGGGCACCACCGCGAATGCCTCGCGCAGCGAGTCATCAAGAATGCCGGCGGTGCCGCCGTCGATGTCCGACCACTCGCCGCTGATGTCGACGTCGAGAAAGAGCCGACCGTACAGCATGGTCGGGCGCAGCTCGGCGGGCAGAGCGGCGTCCATCGTGAGCCAGACCTCGGCGGATAGCGAACGCGCGGAGCGCTCTTCATTCCAGGTGTAGCTCTCGTCACGCAGCTCGATGCGGTAGCCCTCGCCCTGGTAGATGAGTCGCACTGATGCCGAGGGCTGCCCTGCCTGGGCGCTCTCCTCTCCGCTGCATGCCATCAGCAGCAGCGCCAGCCAGGCGACGCGCATCAGCTTTGACGCAGGCAGTGATCGTGCAGCACCTGCGCGACGCAGGCCGTCAGCTTCTTGCCCGTGGGGATGTGCAGGAACTCGTTCGGGCCGTGCGCGTTCGAGGCCGGGCCGAGCACGCCGGTGATCAAGAACTGCGCCTGCGGGAACTTCTCGCCGAGCATGCCCATGAAGGGAATCGAGCCGCCTTCACCCATGTAGGCGGGCGGGTTGCCGAAGTGCTGCTGCGAGGCGTTCGCGACGGCTTTTTCCAGCCAGCTGGCCAGCGGCGGCGCGTTCCAACCGTTGGCGCCCTTCTCGGCGTGGAAGCTGACCGTCGCACCACTGGGCGGGTTGCTCTGCAGCACTTCCTGCACGGCGCGGGTGCACTTCTTGTGATCCGCGGTCGGCGGCAGGCGGAAGCTGAGCTTGAGCGCGCTGAAGGGGCGCAGCACGTTGCCGGCATCCTGCAGCGAAGGAAAGCCGCCCATGCCGGTGTAAGAAATGGTCGGGCGCCAGGTGCGGTTGAGCACCAGCTCGGCCAGGTCCTCGTGCATCGGCTGCACGCCCTCGAGGAAGGGGTACTGCGTGGCCACCGTATCGCCCAGAGTTTCTGCGCAGACCGCCGCCTGCTCGCGGCGCTGCTCGGGAATCTCGACGTGGAACTCATCCAGCAGCACGCGCCCGTTGCTGGCGTCTTCGATGCGGTCCAGCAGCTGGCGGATGACGCGCATGCTGGACGGAACCACCCCGGAGGCATCGCCCGAGTGCACGCCTTCGCGCAGCACATCGACCCGCAGATCGCCCGCGATCATGCCGCGCAGGCTGGTCGTGGACCAGAGCCGCTCATAGTCACCAGCACCCGAATCCAGGCAGACCACCAGGCTGACCTGCCCGATGCGGTCGGCGAGGTGATCAATGTAGTACGGCAGGTCGGGCGAGCCGGACTCCTCGCAGGCTTCGATCAGGACCACGCAGCGCTGGTGCCGACCGCCGTGCTTCTGCAGCGCTTCGATCGCCGTGAGCGAAGCATAGGCCGAGTAGCCGTCGTCTGCGCCGCCGCGGCCATAGAGCTTGTCGCCTTCGATCTTAGGCTCCCAGGGGCCCAGATCTTCGCGCCAACCAGTCATCTCGGGCTGCTTGTCGAGGTGGCCGTAGAGCAGCACGGTGTCGTCCGACTCGCCCGGGATCTCCATCAAGATGACCGGCGTGCGGCCCGACAGGCTGACCACTTCCACCGACAGGCCTTCGATCTCGCGCTTCTTGCACCAGGCCGCGATCTGATCCACCGCCTGCTGCATGTAGCCGTTTGCCTCCCAGTTGGGGTCGAACAAAGGCGACTTGTTGGGAATGCGGATGTACTCGACGAGTTCGGGGATGATCTCTTCGTCCCAAATGCGGTTCACGTAGGAACCCAGGGCGGCGGAATCGAGCGAAGCGGCCGTGGTGCTCATGCCACCAGGATACTCGTGCGCCCGCTTCTCCTCCCTCGACTGCGCGGGCGATGCTAGCTTCTTGCCTGCATGGCTTCCGCCCCGTCACCCTCCGAGTCGGACCTTAAGCCCGATCCATTCCTCAAGGCCCTGGGCTCGTTCAGCGGCGTCTACTGGATCGCGAACTGGATGGAACTGGTCGAGCGCTTCGCCTACTACGGCGTGCGCGTGGTGCTGCCCGTCTTCATGGTCGAAGCGATCAGTGAAGGCGGCCCCGAGTTCGACCACATTCAGAAAGGCACGGTCTACGCGATCTGGGCGCTGGTCCAGAGCTTCGTGCCCATCTTCACCGGCGGCTTCGCGGATCAGTACGGCTACAAGCTGAACATCGCGATCTCGACGGTGCTGAAGATGATCGGCTACGTGCTGATGGGCTACTGCATCCATCTCAGCGACATGCTGACGGGCACGCCGCTCGCCGAAGCGCGTGCGGCCGGAACAGATTTGGCCTATCCGATCTTCTTCGCCGGGGCCATGTTCCTGGCGACGGGCACCGCCATCTTCAAGCCGGGCCTGCAGGGGCTGATCGCCAACCAAATGCCGAAGCGCAACGCGGCCTTCGGTTGGGGCCTCTTCTATCAGATGGTCAACATCGGCGGCTTCATCGGGCCGCTGCTGGCAGGCTACCTGCGCATCCTCGAGTGGGAGTACGTCTTCCTCGCCTGCACCATCGGCATTGCGCTCAACTTCATCCCGCTGTTCTTCTTCAAGGAGCCAGAGCACCACGGCGAGAAGGAAACCCGCTCGGTCCCACGCGTGCTTTGGGATGCGGTCTGCGGCCTACTGGAACCACGCCTGTTCTTCTTCACGATTGCCTTCGCCGGATTCTGGCTGATGTTCTATCAGCTGTTCGACATCCTGCCCAACTTCATCGACGACTGGGTCGACTCGCGCGCCGCCGCCGACATGCTAATGGGCGTCTTCGGCGAGTCTGGTGTGCCTACGGTCAATGGCGGCAACCTGACGCAGGAGTGGATGATCAACTTCAACGCCCTCCTGATCAGCATCTTCGCCTTCGCGATGGGCTATCTGACCGGAAAGGTACGCTCCTTGTCGGCGATCATTGTGGGGATCGCCATTTCCGCTGCGGCCATCTACATGCTGGGCATGTCGATGAATGGCTGGTGGACGCTGCTGGCGATCGGCATCTTCTCGCTGGGCGAGATGAGCGCTTCGCCAACCAAGATGCGCTACCTCGCATCGATCGCCCCGGCGGGCAAGGAAGGCCTTTACATGGGCTATGTCAACTTCACGGTGGGCATCGGCTGGTCGATCGGCTCGATCGTGGCCGGCAACCTGTACCAGGAAGGCGGGGACAAGGTTGAGCTTGCCCGCAAGTACATGGCCGAGAACGAGTACATGAGCGAGGAGGCCGCGACCGCGCTCGACCGCGGTGAGGTGCTCGATGTCTTCACGGCCACGGTGGACGGCAACCCGGATCCCTGGGAGACGCGGCAGATCCTTTGGGATGCCTACGACCCCGAGGGCATGTGGCTGCTGTTCACAATCATCGGCCTAGCTTCGATGGGCCTGATCTTCGTCTACGACAAGATCACCCATGCCGCCGACCGCAACCCCGACCACAGCCTTAACCGCAACGGTCACATCTGGGTGCGCTGCGCGCTGATTCCGATCATCGGAGCCTTCCTGTGGGCCTGGATCAGCGGCGGCTCCGACACCTCGCTGGCCATCAAAGTGCAGTTCGTGATGTTCAGCCTGCTGATGTTCGCGACCTTCGTGCACACGCCCGAGCCGCACATCCCTCACAACCCCGACCCCCAACCCGAAGAGGATTCCCCCCTTGCCTAAGTTGCAGCGGAGGCTAACCCAACTCGGAGGCCCCTCATGAAGTTCAGCCACATCCTTCTGACGACCGATCTCTCCGACGAATCGCTGCGCGCCTTCGCGCCAGCGGCGGACCTCGCACGCGAGAGCGGAGCCAAGCTCACCCTGCTGCACGTCGTGCAGGATGTGCAGGTCGCCCCGCACGGTGCGCCGCTCGCCCCGCCGGTATCAGCCCCCGATGTCGGCAACCTGGTCGATGCCGCACGTCATCGACTCGATGAGCAGAAAGCGCTGCTGGGCAGCGGGTTGAATGTTGAGTGCGCAGTCACTGCTTCACCGGACATCGCCGAGCGGGTGGCCAGCTATGCCAAGGAGCACGGTTGCGACTTGATTGCACTTTCGACGCATGGTCGTTCCGGCTTCCGGCGCTTTGTGCTGGGTAGCGTTGCTGAGGCGATTCTGCGTCATGCGCATGTGCCGGTGATGTGCTTCCCGAGACCCGAGTAGAGTCTGACCCCCTTGAGTGGGCTCACGGCTGCGGCATCTGCAGCGGCCAGCGCCATCTCAGGACCTCCTTCAGCTGCCACCGCTGATCACAGACCCCTGCCGACTGAGCAGGGGTCGTTCTCGTTTTCACGGTCACGCCGCGGACGTAGTTGCGATACGCCGTCCACAGCCAGGCGTGTCGCTGGAGCCCCTTGATTTTCTTGGCGGCACCCCAGCTGCGCCGCACCAGGCAGGACATGCCATCCCGCATCATCGCGAGGGTGTGATTGATCGGGAAGAGCAAGTTGCGATAGTCGCGGCGCTTACGGCTGTCCGTCGTGCGGTGATAGAGAGCTC
>PAHY01000034.1 GCA_002705055.1 Planctomycetota bacterium | reverse complement strand
TCGTCTGCCATCGTGGCTTCAGCACACAGACCTACAAGGCCAACTATCGCTACCGCAAGCCCTTTCTCCATCACGCCTTAGTCCATGCGCTCTGCTCCAAAGTCACGCGTCGGCAAGCGGCTCGGCTCTTTGGGGTGAACAAAAAGACGGTCGAGCGCCGCTTCGTCCGAATGGCGCAGGTCGCTCGGGACTTCCACCTGGCTCGCCTAAAGGAATGCACAGAAGCCGGAGGTATCGACGGCAACTTCCAGCTCGACGAGCTCGAGACCTTCGAGCATCACCGCAAGCTGAAGCCGGTCACGATGGCGGTGCTGATCGAGCGCAAGAGCTACTTCATCGTGCACACGCGCGCAGGGCAGCTTGCGGCGCGCGGTCGCCGGACGGAAGCCCAGCAGGAGCGCCTGGAGGGAATCCAGAAGGAGGAAGGCAAGCGGCGCTCTGCTTCGCGAGCCTGCGTGCGGGAGTGCTTCGAGGCACTTGGAGGTGTGCTCGCCCCCGATCTCCCGATCCGACTGCAGACAGATAAGAAGCGCACCTATCCCACCGAGTGCAAGCGAGCCAACTTCCCCCGTGCGCTCTATCACCGCACGACCGATAGCCGCAAACGTCGCGACTATCGCAACTTACTCTTCCCGATCAATCACACCCTGGCGATGATGCGAGACGGGATGTCCTGCTTGGTGCGGCGCAGCTGGGGTGCCGCCAAGAAGATCAAGGGACTCCAGCGCCACGCCTGGCTGTGGACGGCCTACCGGAACTACGTCCGAGGCGTGACGGTCAAAACGAGAACGACCCCTGCCCAATCGGCAGGGGTCTGTGATCAGCGATGGCAGCTGAAGGAGGTCCTGAGGTGGCGCTGGCCGCAGCGGATGGCGCGGCAATGAGCCCACTCAAGGGGGTCAGACTCCGCTAGGATTCCGCCATGGACCGCCGCACATTCCTAAAGTCCTCCCTCGGCATCGCCGGCGTAGCCGCCGGCGCAACCTGGCTCCCTGGCTGCCACGCCCCTGCCGGGGGACACCAGGGCTCGATGCGTACTACCGGACGGCAGGTCCTCCGCATCTCGCTCGCGGAGTGGTCGCTTCATCGGACACTGCGGTCCGGCGAGATGACCAACTTGGACTTTCCGGGTTGGGCGCGTGCGCATGGGATTGGGGCGGTTGAGTACGTCAACAGCTTCTTCAAGGAGAAGGCGCAGGATCAGGCGTACCTTGCGGAGCTCAACGGTCGCTGCGCGGACGCGGATGTGCGCTCGCTGCTCATCATGATCGATGGCGAGGGTCAGCTGGGGCACCAGGACACAGCTCAGCGGCGCAAGGCAGTTGAGAACCACTTCCGCTGGGTCGAAGCTGCCAAGACGCTGGGCTGCCACTCGATTCGGGTCAATGCCGCGGGCGGCGGCGACTGGGACACCTCGATGAACAACGCTGCGGACGGTCTCCGGCAGCTCTGCGAGTTCGCCGACGGGCACCAGATCAACGTGATCGTCGAGAACCACGGAGGCCTGTCCTCGAACGGCGCCTGGCTCGCGGGCGTGATGGAGAAGACCGACCACCCGCGGGTCGGCACCCTGCCGGACTTCGGCAACTTCCGGGTGAGCCGCGACGAGGTCTACGACCGCTACCAGGGGGTCACCGAGCTGATGCCTTACGCCAAGGCGGTCAGCGCCAAGAGCCACGAATTTGACGCGGACGGCAACGAGGTCCACACCGACTACGGTCGCATGATGCAGATCGTGCGCGCCTCGGGCTATTCGGGCTACGTCGGCATCGAATTCGAAGGGGGCGGCGTGTCTGAGGAAGCTGGAATCATGGCCACCAAGGCCCTCCTCCAGCGGCACGGCTGCATCGCCTAACGGCCTCCTCGCGGCCTTCACGAAGTTCCTACGATTCCGCGCGGAACGCGCGCGGCCGAATGGGTAATCTGAAGTCGTGAGAACCCTGCTGAGCCAATTCTGCGACGAGTTTGGCGCGGTCGTCCATCCCCTGCTCGACCCGCTCGCAAAGTCCTCGGAATCCCTCGCGTCGCTCGACCCGGGCAGCCCCATTCGGCGGCTGCTGCCTGGCCTGCGCGATCGCACGCACCAGCTCCAGTCCCTCGCCACCAAGGTCGAGGAACAACAAGCCTATGTGCTGATTTTCGGCCCGCTGAAGTCCGGCAAGTCGACGCTCATGAACGCGATCGCGGCCAGCTACGTCAGCGAGGTCACCACCATGCCGGCCTACCCCTGCATGGTCTTCGTGCAGCATGCCAAGCAGCGGCTCTACAAGCTCACCCGCTACGACGGTCAGGTCGAGGAACTCCACGACGCCGCCGCGCTGCGCATGGCGCTCAACCGGGCCCATGCCGAGCTCGTCGAGCGCATCCGCCAGGTCGAAGCGACCGGGGCCGATTTCGACCCGGCCACGCACTTCCCGCAGGCCATCCGCCGGCTCGACGTCTGCGTCCCGGCGGAGGCTCTGAAGGATTCGGGCACGGTCATCGTCGACACCCCGGGGCTCTACTCGCGCATGAAGTTCGGCTACGACCGGATGACCCGCGAGTTCCGCGACACCGCGACCTGCGCGATCTTCGTCGTCAAGACGGACAACCTCTTCCTCGAGCAGGTCTTCGACGAGTTCCACGAGCTGCTCGAGCTGTTCAGCAAGATCTTCCTGGTCGTCAACCTGGACACCACCAAGCGCGACCTGCGCCCGGACGGCAGCCTGGTCCCCTCGCTCGAGTCGGAAGACCCGATCCGCCTCATCGAGGCCTTCGAGAACCTGTCCATGAGCACGCCGCTCAAGCAGGCGCGCGAAGAGGGTCGGCTCAAGATCTACCCGGCCGACCTCATGCACGCGGCCAGCCGCCGGCTCAGCGAGCACTTCGATGACTCGCAGAGCAACGAGCTCGAGGACGGCAGGCAGGCCACCTTCGACGGCTTCCTCGGCGACCTGAAGGATTACCTCGACTCCGACGAGTACCTGGTCGCCTTCCTCGGCGACAGCCTGCGCCAGGCCGAGAACCTGGTCACCGGCCTGCGCCGGCTCCTGGCCGACGACGCCGTGGCCGACATGGAGGCGCGCATCCGCGAGCTCGAAGGCACGCAGGCCGCCGCACAGCAGCGCGCCCAGGCCATTGCCGAGCTGCGCGAGTACGGTTGGGCCGCTGATTTCCAGTCCGTGCAGAGTGACCTCGAGCAGGCCTCCAGCGAAGAGGAAGAGCTGCTCGCCACCAAGGTCGAGAACGAACTCGAGAACGCCATCGACGAGTGGTTCCGCGAGACCAGCAGCCTCAAGGGTCTGGTCGAGACCGATCTGGGCAACGTCCTGCGCGACCTGCAGGCCGAGGTGGTCTCCACCCAGATGGCCGCGCTGCGCCGGCGCATTCATCGCACGCCTGCCGGCCTTCCGCTGCCCGAACAGCTGGCTGCCCAGGCCACCGCATGCGGGCTCGATCTGCAGGCCATCGGCAAGAACGCCGTCGATCTGATTGACGGCGGCTCGGCCCTGGAGCACGCCGAGATCCCGCTGCACAAGGCGCCGATCCCGGTCAAGAAGGGCATCTGGGACTGGATCCTGTTCCGCGGTGTCGACAAGGTCCGCACCCGCCTGCTGGGCGCTAAGGGCGAGCACCGCCTGACGCGTTCGCAGAAGCAGAAGCGCATCGGTTCGGCTGGCCAGAGCTACATGCAGCTCGAGGCCACGCAGACCGCGCACGAGTTCCTGCATCGCAGCATGCCGCGGCTGGCCGACTGGCTCACCCAGAGCTACGCCCACTTCGGCGTCAAGATGGTGCTCGAGCAGCTCGAGTTCGCGGCCGCGCAGGCTCAGCAGGAACTCGAACAAGCTCAGCAGGAGCTGGCCAAGGTCGCCGCGCTGTCGGCAAGCCTCCGCGCGCTCAACGACGAGCTCGGTTCGGCCGAGGACTCGCTCGAGACCCTCTCGGACCGCTACGCAGCGACGGATCCCAGCCAGCTCGAGCTCGAGGTGGAAGAGGCTGCGGTCGAGGAAGGCGATGCAGAAGCCGAGGCGGAAGCCGACATCGAACTCGAGTCCGCGGAAGCGGAAGTCGACCAGGAGACGAAGGCCGAAGTCGGCGAAGTGCCTCACGAGGGTTAGACCATGAGTCTCGCGCTGCTTGCCTTGCTCGCTCTCTCGCCGCAGCAAGGCGAGCACGAGCATCCTCATCACCCGGATCGCTTCACGACCGACCGCGACTCCCCCATCGAGTTGCGGCTGCCGCTCGAGGACGACGCCTTCAGCTTTGTGGTCTTCGGCGATCGCACCGGCGGCCCCGCGGCCGGGGTGCAGGTGCTGGCCGAGGCGGTCGATGAGGTCAACGTGCTCGGGCCCGACCTGGTCATGACCGTCGGCGATCTGATCGAAGGCTACAACCAGACCGAGGCCTGGATGGCGCAGGCTGAGGAGTTCCTCGGGATCATGAACCGGCTGTCGATGCCGTGGTTCCCGGTGGCGGGCAATCACGACGTCTATTGGCGCGGCCCCAACCGCCCCGCCGAAGAGCACGAGGTGCACTTCGAGCAGACCTTCGGGCCGCTCTGGTACGCCTTCGAGCACAAAGACTGCTGGTTCATCGTGCTCTACAGCGACGAGCCGAACCCCGACACGGGTGAACGCAACTTCAACAAGGCCAGCTCGCAGCGGATGAGCCCGGCGCAGTTTGACTGGCTCAGTCAGACCCTGACCAAGACCGGCGAGGCGCGCCACGTCTTTGTCTTCCTGCATCACCCGCGCTGGTTCGGCGGCAAGTACGGCGACGACTGGGAACGCGTGCACCGCCTGCTGGCCGCGCAGGGCAACGTCAGCGCGGTCTTTGCCGGGCACATCCACCAGATGAAGTACGCCGGCGTGCGCGATGGCATCGAGTACTTCACGCTGGCCACGGTCGGCGGACATCAGGCGGGCGACATCCCCGAGGCCGGCTTTCTGCACCAGTACCACCTGATCACCGTCCGCGATGACAGCCTGGCCGTCGCCTCCTTGCCGGTCGGCAGCGTGGACGACCCGCGCCTCGTCACTGCCGAGCTAGTCGACGCCTGTCGCAAGACCGCCAACGAGCTGCGGCTTGAGATCGCGGGCGGAATCGAGCTCGACGAGACCTGGGGTGGCACGCATGCGCTCTCGGTCAAGCTGCGTAACCCGGCCGAGCGCCCGCTCGACATCACCCTGACCGGGCTCTGCGAGGACCCGCGCTGGACCTTCTCGCCCGACCACCATCACGCCACCCTTCAGCCCGGGGAGGTGATGGAGCTTCCGATCCGTGTCCACCGCTGGGCCGAGCCGCTGGACCGCGCGATGCGGCTGCCCACCCTGCAGCTGCAGGCCGACTACCTAGGCGAAAATCTGCGCGTGCCGCTGCCCACCCGCACCGCGGCGATTCCGACCCGCGCCAAGTCCCTGCCTGCCGCGCCCGCGACTGCCCGCGGCCACTTCCAGTTCGATGGCCGGGACGATCGGATTGAGGTTTCCTCCGAGGCCCTCGCTCTGCCGGACGGCCCCTTCACGGTCGAGTTCCGCATGCGCGCCGATCGGTTTGCGGGGCGCCAGGGCGTCATCAACAAGACCGAGAGTTCGGAATGGGGCTTCTTCCTCAACGACGGCACCCCCGCCTTCATGGTCTACCTCGAAGGCCAGGGCTACGTCCAGGCGACCGGCCCGCAGAAGCTGCTCAAGCCGGGCCAGTGGTACCACCTGGCCGGCGTCTATGACGGCGAGGAGGTGCGGCTGTACGTCGATGGCAAGCAGGTCGCCGCCACTCCGGGTCGTGGCGCGCGGCGCAGCAATACGCTGCCGCTGCTCATCGGCGCCGACGTCGATGGCCAAGGCCGCGGGACCAGCTGGTTCGCCGGCGCTCTGGATGAAGTACGCATCTCGACCGGCGCCCGCTACAGCGGCTCCGCCTTTGCCCCGGGAACGCGCCTCGATACCGACGCCGCCACCGTGCTGCTGCTCCACGCCGATGACCTGCCCGGGCCGTGGGTACGCGATGCCTCGCCGCGCGCGCTGCACCCGCAGCACTTCGGCGGGCTGCGGCAGGTGCCGGTCGCGCAGGAAGCGCCGCGCTGATCAGCCGAGGCGTCGCATCATCCGGAAGATGTCGATCAGGATGTTGCCGCCGAAGTCGCGCGTCACCCGGAAGGGTTCGCCCGGATCGCCGATGAACGGCCGCAGCATCCAGCCCATCTGCGCGCCGACCAGGCCAAAGGTGAGCATCCAGAAGAACATCAGCTGACCGTTCTTGGCCAAGCTGTCATCGAGCTTGCGCACCATCCGGCCGAAGAAGCGCAGCGCGACCACCCCCGAGATCGTCCACACGCTCAGGTGCACCAGCTTGACCACCGCGTAGCGGTGAATAGTCGAGAGGAAGAACAGCACCACCGGCATCAGCGCCACCTGCAGGACGCACATCAGCAGCAGCGCCGCCATCAGGCAGGCCCACAACAGGCCGGGGCGGATCTTGGCGCCGCCCGCGATGCCGAACACGTACAGCGCCGGGAAACACAGCGCCGAGGTCAGCAGCAGGTGAATCGGCACCTTCACCGCCGAAACGAGCGCGTAGCGGATCTCCACCGTCTCGGTCGCGATGATGTTGTACGCCCCCATGCAGAAGCCGTAGGCAGCGCCCATCACGAACAGCCAGGGCAGTGACTCGCGTACAAAGCGACGCGCTTGACCCTCGCGCGGCAGCTCCTCGGCGAGGTCGACGCCGCGCCGCAGCAGAGTATCCAGGAAAGAGAATCGAAGCATCCGAGGGAAGGTGCTGGGGGTCGTGCGGCATACTGTCCGCGATGGATTTCCGCGCCATTCCGCGCTCGCTCGCAGCTGCCGCGCTGGGCATCGCGAGCTTCGTAGGGACAACGGCTCTCGCATCGGCCGCGTCTCCACTTCCGGCTGGCTTCGCCGCCCCCCTTCCTCAGAACGGCGACCGGGCCGGCGAGGAGCAGCCGATGGTGGACCGCAACTTCGAGGTCCCGGCGGCGCCGCCGCTTTCGGTCGAGCAGGCGATAGCCAGCTTCACCCTGCCGGAGGGTTATCGCATCCAAGCGGTTGCGCAGGAGCCGCTGATCCACGACCCGGTCGACATCGCCTTTGACGCGCGCGGGCGCCTTTGGGTCATCGAGATGTCGCAGCTGATGCTCGACGCCGACGCGACCGGCGAGCTCGATCCCAAGTGCGCGATCGCAGTCCTGAGCGACACCGACGCGGACGGCATCTATGACCAGCGCGAGGAATTTGCCAGCGAGCTCGTGCTGCCGCGCTCGGTGTGCTTCGTCGGCGATGGGGTGCTGGCCATTCTGCCGCCGGAGATCGTCTATCTGCGCGACACCGACGGCGACGGTCGCGCGGACTCGCGCGAAGTGGTGGATCGCGGCATCGGCGCCGGCCTCTCCAACCCCGAGCATGCCGCCAACGGTCTGACCCTGGGGATCGACAACTGGATCTACCTGGCCAATCACGGCAAGCGTTATCGACTGGGCCTCGATGGCAGCTGGCAAATCGATGCCGTGCCGCAGGTGGGCCAGTGGGGCCTGGGCGAGGATGCCTGGGGCCGCCGCATTTACAACTACAACTCCGCGCCGGTGCACGGCGACCTGGTGCCGACCCACTATCTGGTGCGCAACCCTGAACTGGGCCGCGCGCAGGGGGTGAACGCGCGCTGGGCACACGACACCCGCGTGTGGACCGGGCGGGTCAACACCGGCGTCAACCGCGGCTACCAGAAGAACACCTTGGCCGAGGATGGCCGCCTCGCGCGCTACACCGCGGCCTGCGGCCCGGAGGTCTACACCGGCACGCGGCTCGCGGCCAGCGACCACGGCGATGTCTTCGTCTGCGAGCCTTCCGGCAACATGCTGCGCCAGCTGCGGATGCGCGAGAGCGAGGGCCGGCCGAGCGGCGAGAATGCCTACGGCACCGAGCGCACCGAGTTTCTGGTCTCGACCGACGAACGCTTCCGCCCCGTCAACCTGGCGAATGGTCCGGACGGCGCGCTGTACGTCGTCGACCTCTACCGCGGGATCCTTCAGCACAAGGTCTTCCTCACCTCCTTCCTGCGTCGCCAGATCGAAGAGCGCGGACTGGACAAACACACCGGGCTCGGCCGCATCTGGCGGATCGTGCACGAGAGCAGTGAGGAGAGCGAGCCCTCCAGCCGGGTCGACTACACCCGCCTGGATGGCAGCGCGCTGGTCCAGTGCTTCCACGAACCCAACGCCTGGGTGCGCAAGACGGCGCAGGCCACGCTGGTCGCCCGCGCGATGCGTGACGGAGGACTCGATGCCGCCACCGTGCAGGCTCTCGAGCGCGCTTCGGGCGACCGCGAGAGCGCCCCGCTCGCGCGGCTGCACGCGCTGTGGACGCTGGAAGGCATTGGCGCGCTGCGGCAGGCGACGGTGCTCGAAGGTCTCGAACACGAATCCCATCCCAAGCTGCTGGCGCAGCTGATTCGACTGGGTGAAGCCTGGGCGGACGAGCCCGCGACCCACGAGGCCTGGCAGTGGCTGATGGATCATGATGCTGCGGAAGTGCGCTGGCAGCTGGGCCTCAGCCTCGGCGAGTCCACCCACCCCACCGCGCTGGGGCAGATGGTGCAAATGCTCGCGCGTCATCCGCAGGATGCGATCCTGCGCACCGGGGTGATCAGCGGCGCGCGAGGGCGCGAAGCGACGCTGCTGGACCGGGTCCTGGCACACCCGCTGCTCGCGCAGAATCATGCCGGCCAGGCCGTCGTCGCGCGCGAGCTGGCGCGCTGTATCGTGCGCGGGGCGGACGGCACCGCAATTCGCCGGCTGGCCGAACGCACCGCGAGCGTGCGCCATACCGGGCTGCGGCTAGCGCTCATGCAGGGCATGGCCGATGGCGTGCCGAAGAACCCGGGCGACAAGCGCTATCGCTTCGCCGCTGCCGAGCCGGCTGCTCTGGAACGACTCGCCGCATCGCAGGACAGCAAGCTGCTCGAGCGCCTCGCCCACCTGCGCGCGCGGCTGAGCTGGTCCGCCGAGGCCGAGCCGGCTCCGGAACTGAGCCCGGAACACACCGAGGCGATCGCCAGCGGCCTGCGCCTGTATGCCGAGACCTGCGGCGCCTGCCACCAGAGCAACGGCGAAGGCCTGGCCGGGCTGGCGCCGCCGCTGGCCGATTCGGAGTGGCTGGCAAAGCCCACCCCGGAGCTGGCCTCGATCGCGCTGTTCGGCCTGTCCGGCCCGATCGAAGTGCGAGGCGAAACCTGGAATCTGACCATGCCGGGTTGGGCCCAGCTCTCGGACCAGGAGCTGGCGGATGTCCTCAGCTACGTCACCGCGGAATGGGGCCCGGAGCCCCGCCACGTGGCCGCCGAGGAACTGGCGCGCGTGCGTAGCCAGCAATAGCGATGAGCGCGGGCTACCCGCGGCGGATCGTTTGCCTCACCGAGGAGACGACGGAGGTGCTTTACCGCATCGGTGCCGGCGAGCTGGTGGTCGGAGTCAGCGGCTTCACGGTTCGCCCCAAGGAGGCACGCGAGAAGCCGAAGATCTCGCGCTTCCTCGACGCCGACACCGCCGAGATCGAAGCGCTCGAGCCGGACTTGGTGCTCGCCTTCAGCGATCTGCAGGTGGACATCGTGCGCGAGCTGGGCCGACGCGGCCTGAACGTGATGCTGTTCAACCAGCGCAGCGTCGCCGAGATCCTGCAGGCGATCCGCATGATCGGCGCGCTGGTCGGCCGGGCGCCGGCGGCCGAAGCGCTGGCGGATCAGCTCGCGCAGCGGATCGAAGAGCTGCGCGCGCGCCCGCTGCCCCGCCGGCCGCGCGTCTGGCTCGAAGAGTGGCCGGACCCGCTGATCTCCGGCATTCGCTGGTTCGACGAGCTGGCGCGGATCGCGGGGGCCGACCCGCTCTTCCCCGAACTTGCCCAAGAGCAAGGTGCGGTCGGTCGCACGATCGAGGCCGAGCGGGTGCGCGCCGCCGCGCCCGAAGCGATCGTGGGCAGCTGGTGCGGCAAGATGGTCAAGCCGGCGCAGATCCGCGCGCGGCCGGGCTGGGATACGATCCCGGCCGTCGCCCACGACCAGATCTACGAGATCCCCAGCGCGCTGATCCTGCAGCCGGGGCCGGCCGCGCTCGACGAAGGGCTCGACCACCTGGTGGCGATCGTCGATTCGATCCTGGCCGAGTCCCCGCAGCTCCCCCACCTGGGGCCGCGGCGCGCGCGCGGCGTACCGATGCCTCGGGACTAGCCGCGGTTAGTCGAGCTCGGCGATCCGCACGTTGCGCCACTTGACCAAAGCCTTGGCGCCGCCGTGGACCTGGAAGCCGAAGTAGCCGCTCAGATCCGTGTTGTCCGGATCGGTGTCGGTGTAGTTCGCGCAGGGAACCCCGTTGACCCAGGACTGAATCGTGTTGTCCTGCGCCTGAATTCGGTAGTGGTTCCACTCGCCGTTCTTGAAGGCCGCGCGCGCCTCTTCGTTGTCCTTCAGCGGGTTCAGCCAACCGCGCCGCGCCTCGTCGTAGAGGCCGCCGGACCAGGCGCGCTCCGAGGTATCGATCTCGATCTGGTAGCCGAAGAAGCGACCGTTCTCGCGCTCGTGGGAGCGGATCTGAATCCCCGAGTTGCCGCCCGGCTCGATCCAGACCTCGGCCTCGAGCACGAAGTTGTCGTATTCGCGCGGGCTGACCAGGAAGCTGTTGTTGCGCATGTTCTCCGCGCTGCCCGTCAGCGTGTTGTCTTCGTACTCGAAGTTGGCCTGACCGCCGGAGATTCTCCAGGACTCGATGCCGTTCGGCCACATCGGCTCGAACTCAAGACCGTCCCGGCTTCCCGGGGCGTGGCAGGCGGCGAGCAGCAGGATGGCGGCGGGGAGGAACCAGCGCATGGCCCAAGCTTAGGGCTTCTGCGCGAGCTGTTCCTCTACCTTGGCCTCGTACCAGGACACCCAGCCCTGGACGTCGCGCTCGACGCGGTCTGAGGTGAGCTCGGCGAGGGCGCGCGACAGCGCGTCGCTGAGGCCCTCGGTGACGGCGGTGACCTTGGCGGTCGAGCCGTTGGTCAGGCCGCGCGGCACTCGGCCGGCGTTCAGGCCGGTCGTGGCCGAGCCCGGCGCGGACGCGCCCAGGGTGACTCCGGTGGTCGGGCAGTGCGTGGTGCGCGGCAGCGCGCCCATGCTCGCGCCAGTGCTGTCGTTCTGGCGCAGATTGCCATCGAAGAAGATGCGCGCGGGCTGACGCGCCTGCTTGACCACGCTCATGGTGAGATCCCCCACCTCGAAGCGGCGGCCGACGCGCTCTTCGCTGGAGGCCAACGTGCCGACCAGCGGCGCCGCGGCTTCCTGCGGCAGGTGGTGCACGAGGTGCCAGGCCGCGCGGTGGCGCGGCACTTCCTTCCAGCGCAGCAGAGTCGCGATCCAGTACTCACGCGCCTGCTCCGGCCAGACGCGCACGATGCCATCGGCCGCGCCGTCGCGTGCCACCGGGTGACCATCGTCGAGACTGGCCAGCAGAATCAGGGTGTTCTGCCCGCCGTCGTAAATGACCTCCTTGCCGCTGATCTGGAAGGCGACGCGACGCAGGTAGGCGTTCTTCGCGTCCATGCCGTCGCGCAGGTCCGAGATCGACAGCTGATGATCGCCCACGCCCGCGCCGCCTGGGGTGATTTCGGACAGCAGCCGACCGCCCGGCAGCAGCGCATCGGCGCCCTTCGCCTTGCGCGCGCGCTTCCACAGTTCTTCGAGCCGCTCCGCGCGCGAGAGATCGCCGGGCAGCGGGTCGAGCCGGCCGCCCCAGGCCGAGACCGCGCGCGTCGCCGCCAGCAATTCATCGCGACGCTGTTCGGCCTGCGCGCTGACTTCGGGCGCGAGCAGCCGCGCTTCGAGAATCGGGATCAGCTCGAGCAGCTCGCCGACCCGTCCGTCCGCTTCCAGCTCGGCGATGGTCGGGCCGAGCGGCCGGTTGGGATCCGCTTCCAGTTCGGTGCGCCAGGTCGAGCGGCGCGGCGCATCCATGACGATCGCCACCGGATCGCGCGGCGTGTAGTACATGCCCCAGGCGGTGCGCACTTCGAGCGCGCCGGGCTGCGGCTTCTCGACCACTTCCAGGCGCACGCCGCTGCGGGTCATCGCCAGCGGCACGGTTTCGGGCGCGGCCGGCGTCTGCGGGGACGCAGCCAGAAGCGTGAGGGCGAAGGCGAGGTTCATCGGCAGGCGGGTTCCCCCAGCCTAGCCGAGGACCCGCAGCCGGTCACACCTAGGCGTCGATCGTAATCGGCTGAGCCCGTGCGAAACCGCGCAGCACGAAGCCAGCGCCGCCCTGCTCGTACCAGACAGCCGAGACGTAGAAGGTCATGCCGACCAGATTGTTCAGCCCGCCGGCCGGGAAGGTCGCCGAGAAGCTGGCGGTGCCGTCCGGGGCCAGGTTGCCGAAGGGCGAGCTAAGCGGACCCGGGTAGCTCTTGCTGATCGAATCCTGCAGCAGACCGTCATCGGTCACCGAAGCGGCCATGCCGAACAGATCGGTCGGGCCGGTGCCCGAGGACGACAGCAGGACCTGATAAATCTGGGTCGGCTTCGAGGTGATGTCGGCCGGGAAGTCGACGTCGTAGGTCACGACGCCCCCCGCCGCGTTGCTGACGTTGTTCGCACTCGCGGTCAGGCAGGCACGCAGCTCGCGCAGGTAGACGCCGCCGCTGCTCGCCGCGCCGGCGTCGGCGCGCGGAGCGGTCACCAGCAAGGCCGGCCAACCGTCGCCGTCGTGATCGCCGAAGGCGGCGACCGCGGTGCCGTGCTGATCATCCGAGCCTTCCGACTCGAGGATGGTCATGCCCAGGTTGACGCTCGAGTGGTAGAGGTAGACGCGACCGCCGTAGAGATCGCCGGGCGCCCCCACCGCGTACTCGCACAGCCCGTCGCCGTCGAGGTCGCCGGCGTCGACGACCACGGCCCCGAAGGACTCGAAGTTGTCCTTGCCCCAGTGGCGGCGCAGCTCGGTGCCGTCGGCGCCGCTCACGATCGCGACCGAACCCACGTAGAGGCCGGAAGCGCCGGGGAAGTCGCGGATCGTGCCGATCGCGAAGTCGGGCGTGCCGTCGGCGTTGAGGTCGTCGAGCCCGGCCACCGAGGTGCCCAGGAACAGGCCGGCGCGCGCGCCGTCGATCTGCTGCAGGATGCTGCCATCCGCGCCGGAGATCAGATAGACCGAGCCGGAGTTGTTGAGGCCGCCGGCGTCCGCACCCGGCGCGCTGACCAGGTAATCGGCGAGGCCGTCGGTGTTGACGTCGGCGATCACGTCGAGGGCGCAGCCGAAGGTGTCGCCGATCGCGCTGCCATTGACGCTCTGAACCGAAGTCAGCGTGTCGAGGTCGTAAGCGTAGACCGCGCCGGTGGCGAGGCCGCCGACGACCGCGTTTTCGGCGCCGATCAGCAGTTCATCAAAGCCGTTGGCGCTGATGTCCGGCAGCACCGCCAGGTCACAGCCGAAGTCCTCTGCGTCGACTGGGGCCGAGATCGTGGCGATCAGCGTGCGCGTGGCTCCCGACCACAGCGTGACTTCGCCGTCCCCCTTCCACGAGCTGATCGCGATGTCCGCGACGCCGTCGGTGTCGATGTCCGGGATGGCCACCACGGCGCGTCCCAGGCGCTCGTAGTTGACCGTGCCCTCGAACTGGTGGATCAGGCTGCCGTCGGCTCCGGACAGCAACTGCACCCGGCCGCTATTGAGCAGGCCGGTGGCATCGAATCCCGGCGCGCTGACCAGGAAATCGGCGATCCCGTCGCTGTTCAGATCCTCGATCGCCGCGCAAGCGGCACCGTAGACCTCACCCGCCGTGGCGTTGTAGATCGCTTGATCGATCTCGAAGGCGCCCCCGTATTGCTGGGCGACCGCGAAGGGGCCGACGACGCTGCAGAGCGCCGCGACGACAGGAAGCGGGATGGGACGGGACATGGGGGAGCCGGAAGGGAGATTCCTCCCTGTCCAAATAACGTCAAAGGGACGGTGCGCGCTTTACGAAGTTCCGTAATCCTTGTTGAGGCGGATGGAAAGAGCGTGTCAGGGCGGAGTTTGCGAGATTTTCACAAGCCTTAAGGGTTGATATATTGCCACCCGGCGACGCTACGATTGCCGGATGCTGCAAGTTCGCCTGGCCTGCCTGCTCGCCCCGCTTGCCCTCCTGCCCAGCTGTGCCCTGGCCGTCGGCGCGGCGATTGGGGCGGGCGTGGTGCACACGACCTCCGAGGACACCGCCGAGATGATCCTGAGGGACGGCGAGGCAGCGGTTTTCGCGGCCGCGGAGGCCACCCTGGAGTCGTTGGGTCGGGTCGAGGCCGCTGATTCAAAGCGCGGCGTGCTCACCGCCCGGATCGACGAGACCGAAGTCGAGGTGCGGATCGGTCCGGCCGAGGCCGGCAAGACCCGGCTCGAGGTGCAGGCCCGCCGCGTGGCAGGCCTGTCCCCAGACCTCGAGACCGCCAAGCGCGTGGCCCGCGCGGTCGCCGAGAAGCTCGACTGAGAAGCCGGACCGGCCTAGCCGGCCATCTTCTTCTGCAGACCCTCGTCCAGCTTGGCGAGGAACTGCTGGGTCGTGAGCCAGGGGGTGCCTTCCCCCACCAGGATGGCGAGGTCCTTGGTCATGTGACCGGCCTCGACCGTCTCGACGCAAACCTCCTCGAGCGCCGAGGCGAAGTCACGCAGGTCGTCGTTGCCGTCCAGCTTGGCGCGGTGCTTGAGGCCGCCGGTCCAGGCGAAGATCGACGCGATCGGGTTGGTCGAGGTTTCCTTGCCCTGTTGGTGCATGCGGTAGTGGCGGGTGACCGTGCCGTGCGCGGCTTCGGCTTCGACCACTTCGCCGTCCGGCGTCATCAGCATGGAGGTCATCAGGCCGAGCGAGCCGAAGCCCTGCGCGACCGTGTCCGACTGCACGTCGCCGTCGTAGTTCTTGCAGGCCCAGACGAAGCCGCCCTCCCACTTCATCGCCGCGGCGACCATGTCGTCGATCAGGCGGTGCTCGTAAGTGATCTTGGCGGCGGCAAACTTGTCGGCGAACTCGGCGTCGAAGACCTCCTGGAAGATGTCTTTGAAGCGCCCGTCGTAAGCCTTGAGGATGGTGTTCTTGGTCGACAGGTAGACCGGCCAGGCGCGGTTCAGCCCGTAGTTCATGCACGCCCGCGCGAAGCCGCGAATCGACTCGTCGAGGTTGTACATGCCCATGGCCACGCCGCCGCCGGGGAAGTCGAAGATCTCGTACTCCTGGGCTTCGCCGCCGTCGGCCGGCTCGTACTTCATGGTCAGCTTGCCGGGGCCCGGGATGACCATGTCGGTAGCGCGGTACTGGTCGCCGAAGGCGTGACGGCCGATCACGATCGACTTCGTCCAGCCCGGCACCAGCCGCGGCACATTGGAGCAGATGATCGGCTCGCGGAACACCGTGCCGCCGAGGATGTTGCGGATCGTGCCGTTCGGCGAACGCCACATCTTCTTGAGGCCGAACTCCTCGACGCGCGCCTCATCCGGCGTGATGGTGGCGCACTTGACACCGACTCCGTACTCGCGAATCGCGTTCGCCGCCTCGATCGTGATCTGATCATCCGTCGCGTCGCGCGACTCAATGCCCAGGTCGTAGTACTTCAGATCGACGTCCAGGTACGGCAGGATCAGACGCTCCTTGATGAACGCCCAGATGATGCGGGTCATTTCGTCGCCATCGAGTTCGACGACGGGGTTCGCGACTTTGATTTTGGCCATTTCGGGATGCAGCCAGGGGGGCGGCTCGCCCCCTGAGGTGCACATCGTAGCGGACTGACCAGGCGGGCAGAGCGCTAGGCCAAAATCCCCTCGCACAGATGGGCGACTTCGTCGTCGGGCCCGATCGGGCGCTGCTTGAGGCCGAGGTGCGGGTACGCAAGCTGGAAGGGGTCCAGGCCGAGAAGGTGCAGCACGGTGGTCTGCAGGTCGCGCACGCTGACGGGGTTCTCGGTGATGGAGTAGCCCGCCCCACACGACCAGGGTCTCGTCGAGCAGACCGGTGCGCTTCAGATCCTCCATCAGCGCGGCGATTGGTTGATCGATCTGACGGCACTTCTTCGGGAAGCTGTCGATCAGGTCGTCGCCGGTGCTGGTGCCGTGGATGTCCCAGCCCCAGCGGTACCGGCTCCGTGCATGTCGCCAGGCCCAGCCACAGTCTCGGCGAAGTTGCTTCCCGTCTGGATACTCCAGAAATAGAACACCTCCGTCCCGTCCTTCCCGGAGAGAACCGAGGCGGCGCCACCTGGATCGCCAGCGATGAAGTCCTCGCAGCCGTCGCCATCGACGTCGGCGCAGAAATCGAGTGCCTGGCCGAAGCTGTAGGTCCGGAGGTTCGGACCACCCCAGCGGGAGATTGAGTAGAGGAGTTGGCCCGTGGCACCCGAGCGGACACGCACCCATGAGTCGGTGGTGTTGGTGTTGTTCTCGTAGTAAGCAATGTCAGGGGTGCCGTCTCCATCGACGTCCCCACCGCCGATCACTTCGTCCCCGATGATCCGAGGGTGCGTCGTGGTCCACCGGTAGATGACCTGGCCGCTCCCGCCTTCCGCGGCAGGCGACCGACCCGCAAACCATTGGCGACCGCGAGGAGCTCCGAAGCCTCGTGCACCAGCACGATGAGGACGACGCTCGCCACGCCGGCGAGTCCAAGGGGGATGAGGGCGGCGAGAACGACCAGGGAGAAGACGATGTTCTGGCCGCTGATGCGCCGTGTCTTGCGCCCCAGGTGGAGTGCTTCCTCCAGCTTCTTCAGGTCGTCCGCCATCAGGGCGATGTCGGCCGCTTCGATCGCGGCATCGGAACCCGCCGTGCCCATCGCCACGCCGCAGGTCGCCGAAGCCAGCGCCGGTGCGTCGTTGACGCCGTCGCCGACCATGAGAACCGGTCCGCTCGAGGACAACTCGCGCACCGCCGCGGCCTTCTCGTCGGGGTCGAGCCCGGCGCGCACGTCATCGATTCCCAAGTCTCGAGCCACGCGGTCGGCAGTCCTCCGGTTGTCGCCCGTCAGCATCACGGTCCGAATGCCCATCGCGTGCAGGCTCGCGATCACGCGCTGCGCGTCCGAGCGAATCGTATCCTGCAAGGCAATCAAGCCTGCGACCCGCTTGTCGTCGCCGACCAGGACGACGGTCTTGCCTTCCTCCTGGAGCGTCCGGATCCGATCTTCGAGCGGGCCGAGCTCGTAGCCATGGTCCTGGTAGAACGCGGGACTGCCGACGTACCAGGTGGTGCCCGAGAGTTCAGCACGGACTCCAGCCCCGGTGAGTGCCCTGAACCCGGTGGCTTCTGCCGGCTCGATCTCCCGATCGCGAGCCGCCGCGACAATGGCGCGCGCCAAGGGGTGCTCCGAGCTTCGCTCCAAGCCCGCGGCGACGGACAACAGGTGGCGCTCATCGTCATCGACGGCGAACAATTCGGTCACCTGCGGCCTGCCGAGGGTCAGCGTGCCGGTCTTGTCGAACGCGATCGTCCGCACCGCACCCAGGTGCTCCAGATGGGCTCCCCCTTTGATCAGGATGCCGCGCCGTCCCGCGGCGCCGATCCCGGCAGCCACCGCGATCGGCAGGGAGATAACGAGCGCACAGGGGGCCGCCGCGACGAGCAGCACGACTGCCCGCAGCGTCCACTCCTCGGATCCGGATCCGGTGAACCAAGGAACGAGGAGGAGGATCAGCGCGCCGGCCAGCACCGCCGGGCTGTAACGTCGGCCGAAGCGCTCGATCCACGCCTGGGCGCGACCCTTCTGTTCCTGTGCCTCCTCGACCAGGTGGATGATCTTCGCGAGCGTGTTGTCCTCGAAGGTGGCGGTCACCTCCACTGTGATCGAGCCCTGGCCGTTGATACTGGCGGCGAAGACCTCGTCCCCCGGTCCCTTGTCGACGGGCACGGATTCGCCGGTCACGATCGACTCGTCGAGGCTCGTGCTCCCGCTGACGATGGTCCCGTCCGTCGCCAGCGACTCGCCCGGCCGCACGACGAAGCGCTCGCCACGCTGCAAATCGGTCGCTTCGACTTCCACCTCCTGCCCGTCCCGCAGCGCGCAGGCCTGCTTCGGGGTCAGATCCAACAGACCCCGAATGGCGTTTCGCGCCCGCTGGAACGCATGCTCCTCGAGCCCTTCGGCGGCTCCGAACAGGACGACGAGAGCGGCCGCCTCGTCCCACAGGCCGAGGTAGGCGCAACCCACTGTCGCTGCGAGCATCAGGATCTCGATTCCGACCTCGCGCTCCTCCACGAGTTCTTCGACGCCCTCGCGCGCCCAGTGGAAGCCGCCAAGCGGGATTGCGATCCAGTAGAAGACTCTCTCGACGGACTCAGCCACCACGCCGAACCGCGCAAGCACGAAACCGACGAGTCCGATGGCACCAGCAGTCAACGCGTTACGCAACGGCGGGTGGCGCCACCACGCCTGCGGAGCCTCGGGATGATTCGCGGTTCTGCTCACCGGGGAATCGGCCTTGCTAGATGGCCTCGTCATCGGACTCCCCGGTACGGATGCGCAACGCGCCGTCGACGCCTGACACGAAGATCTTCCCGTCCCCCGCATTCCCGGTGTGTGCGCTCGCCGCGATGACCTCCACGACCTGATCGACAAGGCCGTCGCGCACGACGATCTCGAGCTTCACCTTCTTCGTGAGGCCATGCCCCCCATGCTTCACATCGTGCGCCTCCCGGCGCTCGGGCAGGCGGCCCCAGCCCGAGATCTCGGAGATCGTGACGCCGGGGAGGTCTTCGATGGCATCGAGGGCGGCCAGCACCTTCTCGACCATGAACGGCTGAATGATGGCTTTGATCTTCTTCATGACATCAGAGTTCCGGATCTGTGCGGCGGCCGGCGAACCACTGCGAGAGGCTCGGGATGACGAGGAGGGTCAGGAAGAACGACCCCGCCAGGCCCCCGATGACCACCGTGGCTAGCGGGCGCTGGACCTCCGCGCCCGCAGTCGTGGCAAGCGCCATCGGCATGAAGCCGATGATGTCCGTCAGGGCCGTCATCAGGACGGGACGCAAGCGCATCCGGCCGGCGTCGGTCGCGGCCTCCGTCGGGCTCGCTCCTTCGCGGCGCCGCTGCAGGATGTACTCGACGAGCACGACGCCGTTCATGACGGCGACCCCGAAGAGCGCGATGAAGCCCACGCCCGCCGAAATGGAGAAGGGATAGTCGCGCACGGCCAGAGCGACGATTCCTCCGGACGCAGCCAGCGGAAGGTTCAGGTAGATCAGCGCCGCCATCCGGCCGGAGCCGAATGCGGTGTAGAGCATGACGAAGATGAGCAGCAGGGCGAGCGGCACCAGGACGGACAGCCGCGCCGATGCGGCCTGGAGGTTCTCAAACTGCCCACCCCACTCGATGTACCAGCCCGGGGGCAAGTCGATCCCCGCTTCTACGGCAGTGCGCGCCTCGGCGACCGCCGACGCCAGGTCACGACCGCGCACGTTGGCCTCGACGGTGATCTTGCGCTGAATCTTCTCACGACTGATCTGAGCCGGTCCCGTCGCGATGCGCACGTCCGCGACCTGTTGCAACGGAACCCAATGGGCCGGACCGCCCTCGGGGGTCGACAAAGCGACCGGAAGGGTGCGCAATGACTCCAAGTCGTCCCGCACTGAAGGATCAAAACGTGCCTGCACGAAGAAGCGCCGCTGCCCCTCGATCACCGTCCCGACCGTCCGTCCGCCGATCGTCTCGACGACGTTCAGGACATCCTCGACGTTGAGTCCGAGCCGTGCGATCGCGCGGCGATCCACGTCCACCGTCAGCGTCGGCAGGCCGATGATCTGTTCGGCCTTGACCTCCTCCATGCCGTCGACGCCCCGGACCACGGTGGCGACCTCCTCGGCCACGTCGCGCATGTCGTCGAGAGTACCGCCTCCTGCGTAGATCTGGATGCCGACATCCGAGCGTACGCCGCTGATGAGTTCGGCGACGCGCAGTTCGATCGGCTGGGAATAACTGAACATCACGCCGGGGAACTGAGCCTCGAGGGTCTCGTTCAGGGCGGCCAGGAGCTCGTCCTTGGTCTCGTACCGCCACGTGTCGCGAGGGTTCAGGATGAGGTAGGTGTCGCTGATCTCGACACCCATGGGGTCGGTGGCGATCTCGGCCCGACCGGTGCGCGAGACGACGGTCTCGACCTCAGGGAACTCCTCCTTGATCGTCTTCTCGACAGCCAGGCTGATCTCGTTGGATGTCGCCAGAGAAACGCTGGGCAGGCGCCAGACCTGCATGGCGATCGCGCCCTCGTCCAGGCGCGGCATGAACACTGCCCCCAGAAACGGCACCAGTGTCAACGTGGCGACGAAAATGCCCCCCGCCACCATCGCGGTACGCGCTGGACGGGCCACCGTCTTGCGAAGCACCGGCTCGTAAACGCGCCTCGCGATGCGGAACAAGATCGGCTCCTTCTCGCGCACGCGCTTCAGGAGGAAGGACGCCAGGACCGGCATCAGCGTGAGCGCGCAAATCAACGATCCGGCCATCGCGAAGACCACCGTCAGGGCCATGGGCCGGAACATTTTGCCTTCGATCCCGCGCAGCGACAGAACGGGCAAATAGACGATGGTGATGATCCCGACGGCGAAGACGACGGGCCGGGCGACCTGGTGGCATGCTCGCCGGATCTTCTCCAGGTGCGGCGTGCGCGTGTCGTCGCGGTGCTTCTTTATGTGACGCACGATGTTCTCGATGATCACGATCGAGCCGTCGACGATGATCCCGAAATCGACCGCACCGAGAGACATGAGGTTCCCCGAGATGCCGAACCGTTCCATGGCCGTGATGGCCACCAACATGGAGATCGGGATCGAGGCAGCGACGAGGAGACCTCCCGTCAGGTTTCCCAGCAGCAGCAAGATCACCAGGATCACGAGCAACCCGCCCTCAACCAGGTTCCTGGCAACCGTGTGGATGGTTCGGTCGACCAGCTCGGTTCGGTTGTAGAAGGTGTCGATATCGACCCCCTCGGGCAGCGTCTGCTGGATCTCCTGAACTTTGGCGTGCACGTCCTCCGCGACTCTTCGGGAGTTCTCGCCCATCAGCATCATCACGATGCCGACCACGGCTTCGCCCTTGCCGTCGCGTGTAACCGCCCCCTGGCGAATCATGGGCGCGAACTCGACGCGCCCCAAGTCCTCGAGGTAGACGGGTGTGCCCCGCTCGTCCTTGGCAACGACGATGCGAGCCAAGTCCTCCAGGTTCTCGACGAGGCCCTCCCCGCGAATCAGGTACTGCTCGCCGGCGTGAGCGATGTAACCGCCGCCGACGTTGCGGTTGTTGCCTCGGATCGATTCGAAGACGTGTCCAGCGGAGATGCCGAGGGAGGTGAGTCTCTGTGGATCGAGAGTGATCTGATAGGTCTTCAGTTCGCCCCCGAAGGCGTTGACCTCGACCACTCCTGGCACGGTCCGCAACTGGTAGTTGACGACCCAGTCGAGCAGGGTTCGCAACTCCATCGGCGTGTAGCCCTCCCCCTTCAACTCGAATTGGTAAATCTCGCCCAGACCGGTCGAGATCGGACCCATCTCGGGCACTCCGTAGCCTTCCGGGATGGCCTCGCGGGCCTCGACCAAACGCTCGGACACGAGTTGCCGAGCCCAGTAGATGTCGGTGCCTTCCTCGAAGACGACCGTGACGACCGACAGCCCGAACTTGGAGACCGAACGGATCTCCTCGACTGCCGGGAGGCCGCTCATGGCGGACTCGACGGGGAAGGTGACGAACGACTCCATCTCCTGGGGCGCGAGCCCCGGGGAATTCGTCAGCACCTGGACCTGAATGTTGGTGACATCCGGCACCGCATCGACCGGCAGCTTGCGCATCGACTGGAAGCCGAGCGCGCCGATCAGCAGCCACAGGACGATGACGAGGAATCGGTTGTCGAGCGAGAAGTCGACGAGTCGGTTGATCATGATCAGATTCCTGGTCTAGTGACTGTGCCCGCCGCCGAGCTCCTCGCTCCGGAGCGCCGACTTGAGGAAGAAGGTCCCGGTCACGGCGACCTCGTCGCCCACATTGACGCCCTGACGGACCTCGACCACGTCTCCGGAGGGCGGCCCCAGCTCGACGTGCCTCCGCTCGAAGGTCCCGGCGGCCGTGCGGACGAACACGAAGTCGCCTTCGTCCTCGTGCACGATGGCTGCCTCAGGAAGCACGATCCGCACCTGCTCCTGCTCCACGACGAGGGCCACGCTCCCGTACATGCCGGGGCGCAACGGGTAGTCAACCGGCCACTCGGGAAGAGCCGGGTTCTCGAGCTCGAAACGGACGCCCAGGGCGCGGCTCTCCCGCTCGACCACGTAGCCCACCAGCGTGACCTGGGCCTCGAAGCCTCGCGCCGGGAAGGCGTCGAGCCGAACGCGACCGCGCTGTCCGATGCGCACGGATTGGACCTGCTCCTCGAAAGCCGACGCCACGACCCACACGCGGGAGAGGTCCTCGACCGTGAAGAGCTTGGTCTCCGAGTCGACGAATTCACCCAGGGTGATGTGGCGCGCCGCCACGATGCCGCCGCGGCGTGCCCGGATCTCGAAAGACCCCGCGAACAGGGGCGAACCGGGCTGGAGGTCCTCGACCTGCTCAGCGGACACGCCCAGGGCAAGCAGCGCGTTCGCAGCGGCATCCCGCATGATGCGCCGTTCGGTCAGCTTCACCTCGAGCGTCAGCAGCCGCGCATCGCGCTCCGTCCGCAATTCTGTGAGCTGCCTCGACTTCTCGAGTCTGGCAATCTGCAGCGCCTTCTCGGCCTCGAGCAAGGGACGGATGGTGGAAACCGCCTTCTCCTGGAGCTCAACCTCGCGTTGGTAGATCTTGCGATTGACCTCGATCGCCCCGTCGAGCACCTGCACCGCAGTACTCAGCCGCTGCTCGAACAGCTGGCGCTCGCGCTCGAGCACTGCCTCAGCCGCACTGACGAGCGCGCGGGCCCGCGCGAAGGCGGCCACGGCATCACCGACCTCGACGGAGTCGATCACGCAAAGAAGCTGCCCCTCCTCGACCCGTTCGCCCAGATGAGCGTGTACGGAACGAACGATGCCCGGCGCCTTGGAGTTGACGTGAGTCACCGCATCTTCGTCGGCCGTGACGACGGCTGGAAGCGTGAGGAAGCGGGAGATCTCGCCGCCCTGGGCGGTTTCGACGCGGACCCCCGCGGCATCAACCTGTGCCTGGCTGAGTTCGACAACTCCCTCCTCGTGCTCGTCGTGACCTGAATGGGATTCTTCGTCGTGACCCGCGTGCTCGCTAGCGGCCTCCTGCTCGCCCCGGGCTCCCCCTGAGCACGCGGCAAAGAGGGTGACCAAGAAGAGGAAAAGCGGCGCTCGAAGCGCGTCGCGGAGGGTGTTCTTCAGGAGTGTCGTCATCGTTCTTGAACTTCTCGCTCACTGACGGGAGAGGCCGGGTCCTTGGTCGTTGTGAGTAGCAGCCCGCCCGCGGCACGGAGCTGCCAGAGACGCCTGCGGAACTCCGCGCGCGCTTCAGTAGTGCGAGTCCGGGCGTCGACCAGGGAGCGCTGCATCGTCAAGATCTCAATCAGCGTCACCTCCCCGGCCTCGAATGCCGTACCGGCAAGACGCAGGCCTTTCTCGGCATTGGGCAGGAGTTCGGACTCGAGGAAGTCGAGCAGACGGCGGGCCTCCTCGAAGGCGGCGTGGGCGTCGTGAATTTCCCGGCGCACCTCGTGTACCTGGGCTTCAAACTCGTGGCGGAGCGCCTCACGCCGCGCCACCGCCGTCGCGATAGCCGGGCGGTTGAACCGGGTGAAGAAACCGGGCACAAGCCAGATTCCAGTGCCGATCGAGATCTGCGGGAACTGCCGCTTGACCTCGAGCCGCACTTCTTCCTCCGCAGCTTGGTAGGCGGCCATGAGTTCCGCGAGATCGGGGCGCAGCGTCAGGGAACGGTCGACGATCGCTTCCGGACCCAGTTCGAGTTCGTCCTCGGGCTCGCGCGCCTGGGCGGCGAGGATCGGGAAGTCGGCAGATGGCGGCAGGCCCAGGAGCCCGTTCAGCCGCTGGCGGGCGTCGCGCAGTCGCGACTCCAAGCGGACGCGTTCCGCGCGGATGGCGAGTAACTCGCCCGCGGCCAGGTTGGCCTGCATCGCGGTCGCGGCCCCCGCCGACCGCGCCCGGTTGAAGTACTCGCGCGTGGACTCCGCGACGCGGAGAAGCTCCTCGTTCTGCTCGAGGATGCGTTGCACCTCCCGGAGTTCCTCACAGGTGACGAAGACGTCGCGGGCAAGCCGCCACTCTCCGAGCGCCACTTGGCGACGAGCCTGCTCGACCCGCCAGCGCGCGGCGCCCTCTTTGGCGTCGAGCTCGCCCGGCCTGGGCAGCGGGAAGGAGACCCCCAGCCCGGCGAGGAAGTCGACGCTCGAGGTGGTGCCCTCGACGATCTGCGACGCGAGCGCGTCCATGCCGTCCCAACCGATGGTCGGATTGGCGAGCAGCCCCGCCTCGACGAGTAGGGCCTCGCCCACGCCGATGCGCGCCCGGATTGCCCGGAGCGCGGGGTTGTGCGTGACCGCGAAGGCCGCGAGCTGTTCCAAGTCCGCGCCCTCGGCGTCGGCGGGAGCCTCGCCGGAAGGCGACGCGAAGCGACCCGCGCGCAGATCCGCGAGGATCTCGGCCGCGTCGACGGGGGCGGGTTCGTAGGAGGCGCAACCCGCGAGCGCCGCAGCCAGGGTGAAGGCGACGACGAGCCGGGGCGTGTGGATCGGTTGCGACAGGGTGGGCCGGTGGCCCGATTCTTCTTCCGTGGTCATGAAAACACCTCTCCGCAGGGAGAACGGGGACGCCAAAGCCTTGCCGGCGCCGCCAGTAGGGTTCCGCGGGGCCCTGACAGGGCGGCCCGCACGCGGTGAGGTGTTTCGCTAGCAGAGCAGCATCACGCTGCGCAGCCAGAGCAAGTGCGGCGGCCCTTGGCCGCCATCCGGATCGTCGCGGAGCCGAGGCATGGTCCGGTCCACGGCCCCACGGAGGGCCAGTGCGTCCTCGGGGAGGGCGGCCGAAGCCGCCGGCAACTCGACACCCTGTACTTCGGGAGCCTGGGCCGCGTGCGGGTCGAGCGTCGTCCCGACGTCGGAGCACGGGCCGCAATCGCGCTCGTGCTCCGAGGCTCCGGCCCCCGGGCCGTGCGCGGCCGCGTCGGCCTCGGCACAGCACACACTCGCCTCGACCTCCACCTGCACATGTCCGCCGGGGGCGATGCAGAGGACGACCCCCTGCCCCAAGCCCAGCATCAGGAGCTCGGGCAGGAGCGCCAGGAGGAGGGCGAGGCGTCGGAGGCGAAGGCCGAAGCTCACGATCCGTGAGTCTAGGCGAGAGTCAATCCCGAGTCAATCCCTTTGCCGAGGAGCACAGCTGGCTCCGGTAACTGCCATTGTTGTCTCGTCATCCCAGTACCCACTCCCCAGCTGCGAGGCGGTCGGGCGAGGAGCTGATGCCGTCGTCCAGGTCCACGGCTGAGCGGAATCGAATCAGCAGTCCGTGCCACGCACGTCCGCCCGGCAAAGCAGCGGCTCGCAAGGGCTTACTCCTGGCGCTCCTTCGGCTTGCCGCGCAGTTCGGGCGGCGCGAAGCCGTCGAAGACCTCGTCGAAGGCCGGGTGGACGGCGAAGAGTTGGCCCTGGAGGTGCGTCGACAGTTCGGTCGGCACGCAGCCCTGTTCCTCGAGCTCGCCGCGGTACTGGTCGCAGTAGTCCTTCGACTCGGCGGCCTTTTCCAGGTCGATCGCCGACGGATCCCAACTGGGGATCTGCAGGCCCTTGAAGCCCAGATCGGCGGCCCACTTCGCGGCCGTCTTGTAGTGGTCGAAGGGAGGTTCGTCGCCCATGTACTGGGCGAGGAAGATGGCGGGACCCTGGAGCGTCTTCATCGCCCTCCCTTTTGTATGGGCGCGGCGGAGTGGCGTAAAGGTGGAGCGCTCGGGCGCAGCGCGTAGGTGTACCCGTCGATTGGACGCTCCCTCACGGGCCGGGTAGATTCATCGGTGAAGTGAGCGCACCGCCGACCCGCGCCCAGGCCTTCGCCCGCATCGCGGCGAGCGAGGACGCCATTCGCGCCCTCGGCGTGGCCCGACTGGCGCTGTTCGGATCGGTCCTGCGTGACGAGGCCACCGCCGACAGCGACGTCGACTTGCTCGTGCAGTTCGCCGAAGGCGAGAAGACTTACCGCCGTTTCCTCGACTTGGCGGATCTGCTCGAAGAAGTCCTCGGCCACCGCGTCGACCTGGTGACGACCGAAGCGCTCTCCCGCCACATCGGCCCCCACATCGTCGCCGAGGCGCAGGATGTCCTCCCGGCCGCTTGAGTACCTGCGGTGACCTGACTGGACTCTCTGGACACCTCGTACCGTGACGCTCGGCCGGGAGTCCAGGCGTCTACGGAACCGAAGGAGTGGGGTCTAGCCGGCTCCGCAGCGACGGGTCGCATACTCGGACGGGGTCAGATGGCCGCGGAAGAAGGCGGGACACTGCTCGGTCGGTTTTCCCGCTGGCTGCCGAGCTCGTGAAGGCCCGAAGTATCCGAACAAATCCATGCATAGTCCTATGCATCAGATCCGGGCTATCCCTCGATCTCAAGTTTCTCCAAGGCACCTATCGCCGCCTTGAAAAGTGCTTCGAACTGCGACGAAGCAACGATGATCAGACCAAGGGATTCAGGCGCCCCGCACTGCCGCGAGAACTCCATAGCCGTTGTCCAGGCCGGGCCGCGCTCGTGAGGCCTACGGACTGCGGCGACATACGGTTTGAGATGCGTCGACCTACCGGGGAGGACTCTAGCGTAGGCCAGCTCCTGAAGCTGATCCCGAATACGTTGGCCAAGCGTGCGGTCACGCCCATGGAAGTACCGGAACACAGCATAGTCGACGACGAACACGGAGTAGATGCACATTTCATGATGGATCTTTTCCTCAGAGACGCCAGAACCGCCTAGTAGCGACTGGAAATCACGTAGTTCCCTCGACCACAGCTTCGGAGCTTTCAAACCTGAGTCCCAAGCCAGATCCAAGAGGGACCGGCTGCATTCTGCAACCGAGTGCGGCACTCGGCGAGCCTTTCGCCTACGCGGCCAGAATCTCATGACCAACAGGCACTCTAATCATCACTCAAATTGTCTCTCACATGAAGCCATCCGCAGTCACGACGCCGCGCTACCTCCGTGAGACGATCCATATCACTCTACACCGTGCTCGGTCGACAACTCCGCTTGGCGAAGCACCAGTTGCGTAGCGCCCTCAGCCAAGTCCGGAGGGTAGCCATATTTGGCCAGGAGCCGCCGGACGTTGCGGCGCAGGCTTGCGCGCACCGATTCGCGCTGGGTCCAGTCAAGCTTTGGCATCTTCTTCACCATCTCGGCCAACTCGCGGGCCATCAGCCGTAGTGTGTCGCTCTGCATCGCCTCGCGAGCCGACTCGTTTTCCGCCAGGGCGTCGTAGAACGCGGTCTCCTCGCTGCTCAAGCCCAGCTCCTCGCCGTGCTGCTGGGCTTCGCGCAGGTGCTTTGCCAGATCGATCAGACGCGAGATCATCTCCGCAGTGCTGATTGCCTTGTTCGTGTAGCGCAGGACAGCGTCTTCGAGCGCCTCGCGGAACTTCTTGCTCTGGACGAGGTTCGTGCGCTCGGTAGTCCGGATCTGGTCGTTCAGCAGCTTGCGCAGGGTCTCCAGGGCGAGGTTCTTCTGCTCCAGCGCCGCCACCCGGCCGAGGAACTCATCACTCAAGATGTCGAGGCGGGCCTCCTCGAGACCGGTAGCTGCGAACAGGTCGATCACCTCGTCGGCATCGACCGCGCCACCGATCACCTGGCGAACTGCTGCGTCGATGTCGCGCTGGCGGCCTCGCCCTGTGGCGGCGCCGCTCTCATCGGCCAGTCGCTTGCGGATCATTGCGACCGCGCGCTGGAAGAACGCGAGGTGAGGCGTGATCGCCTCGGTTTCCGGGCGCGGCACTGCGAGGGCGAAGGCTGTCGAGAGTTCCTTGACGAGGGTACGGAAGCGTTTCCAGCCGTCGTTCTGCCCCAAGACGTGGTCGATCGCGCGCAGATAGATCGCGAGCACGTCGCGTGGCTCGGCCTGCAGTGCCTCTTCGTAGTCGCAACCGTGGAAGAAGCCGCGCAGCTTCTCAAAGGCGGCCTGCATCGCGGGCACCGCCTCGCCCTGCACCTTGCGCACAGCCTCGCCTGTACCCCCCGCTTGCGTGTAGGTGGCCATGGCATCCCCCAACTGGTCGGCGAGCCCGAGTAGATCCACGATCAGGCCGCCCGGCTTGTCGCCGTAGACACGGTTCACTCTGGCGATGGCCTGCATGAGGTTGTGCCCGGCCAGCGGCTTGTCCAGATACATGGTGTGCGCCGGTGGGCAGTCGAAACCCGTCAGCCACATGTCGCAGACGATGACCAGCCGCAGGTCATCGTCAGGGTCTTTGAATCGCTCGGCCAACCGTTTGCGCGCGGCCTTGGTGCGCACGTGGCTGCGTAGCGGATCCGGATCGTCGGACGATCCGGTGACGACCACCTTCATCGCACCACGCTCGTCGTCGGAATCGTGCCAATCGGGGCGCAGCTCGGAGATCGCCGCGTAAAGGCGCGCAGCGATGTCACGGCTCATGGTGACCACCATGGCCTTGCCTTCCATCGCGGCGCGTCGCTTCTCCCAGTGCTCGACGATGAACGCCGCCAGACGGTCGACGCGCTCCTTGGCGCCGACCAGCGCCTCCAGCGGAACGCGGATTCGATCTTCCGCCTCATCGCCGCCCCTATCCGCGCCCACGACGTACTCGACCTGCTCCTCGGCGACCCGCGCGCCATCCTCGTCCACCCTCAGCTTGATGACCCTCGACTCGTAGTAGAGCGGCCGGGTCGCGCCGTCCTCCACTGCCTGCCGGATGTCGTAGATGTCCGCGTATTCGCCAAAGACATGGATCGTGTTCTTGTCGTCGCGCTCCAGCGGCGTGCCCGTGAAGCCGACGAAGGTGGCGTTCGGCAGGGCCTCGCGCATCCACCGCGCGCCGCCCTCAACGAATCCGTACTGGCTGCGGTGCGCCTCGTCAGCCATCACCACCACGTTGGCCCGCTCCGAAATCACTCCGTGCGCCTCAGCGAACTTCTGAATCGTGGTGAACACTACGCCGCCCGCCGCGCGATCAAGCAGTTGCCGAAGCTCCTCCCGACTCCCCGCCTGAACCGGATCCTGCCGCAGCAGCGAACGACCCGCAGCAAACGTCTCAAAGAGCTGGTCGTCTAAGTCGTTGCGGTCCGTGATCATAACCACGGTCGGATTCGCCATCTGCGGCTCACGGATCAGCGCGCCAGCCAGCATCAGCATGGTGAGCGACTTGCCCGAACCCTGGGTGTGCCAAACGACTCCGCCGCGCCCATCGCCATCGCCGATCGGCGGCCGAACGTGCGCGAGCACGCTCTCCCGCGCCTTACGCACGGCACGAAACTGGTGATAGCCAGCAATCTTCTTGATGATTTCGCCCCGCTCGTCCTCTTCAAAGACAACACAGTTCCGCAGATAGTCCAGCAGCACCGGTAGCGGAAAGAGCCCGCGGACCAGCGCTTCCAGGGTCGGGGCGCCACCAGCTTCCCCCTCATGGATCGGACGCCAAGGCATGAAGCGGCTGGAGCCACTGGTGAGCGTCCCAACCCGCGTCAGCATGCCATCCGAGACGACCAGGGCGAGGTTCGGCACGAACAGGTCCGGCACGGTGTGCATGTAGCGGCCGAGTTGCTGAATGGCAACGCCCAGATCCGCCCCGGTATCAGTCGGGTCTTTCAGCTCGATCACCGCGATCGGTAACCCGTTCAGGAAAATCGTGAGATCCGGGCGGATGATCTTGCCCGATGCCCCAGCAACACTGAGCTGGCGCACCACCAGTAGCTCGTTCGCCGCCGGGTTCTCGAAGTCGATCAGGCGCGCGCGTCCGCCGCGAGTCTCGCCGGACTTAGGATCGCGGTACTCGACCTCGACACCGTCTACGAGCAGCGTGTGGAACCAACGATTGTTCTGAACGAGGGTCGGATGGAGCGGGCGAGACAGAGTCCGCGCAACGCTCTTGAGCGTGTCATGCGGGAGACCGGAATTGAGCCGCTGCAGGGCCGCGCTGAGCCGCCCGCTCAAGACGCACTGCGAAGCATCACCGCGTTCACCAGCGTCGTCGATCTCCACGCCACGCTTGACCGCCACTCCGATCGCGCCGAAGTAGACGGAGGCGATATCCTCGACGAGCTGTTCGGTGGGCGAGGACATTGTCATATTCCTTCTCCCTCCACCGAATTCATAAGCCCGACCATTCCAGCAAAGTGCTCCGGGTCCTGTGTCTCGACAAACTGCATTAGATCCTGCAGGATAGATCCGGCCTCACTTAGCACCGATAAATCGTGCTCCGGATCACCCACGGCATCGCCATGCGAATACGTGTGCAGGAAACGGAGGATTCGCAGCTTCTTCGCTTCGTCAAAATCCGACGCCTTCACCTTCTTCCAAAGATCGCCCGAGCTGGCGGGCTGCCGGAAAGCGAGGAATGCTTCAAGGAAGCGCCTTGCCATATTTGGCAAGCTGTAGGAGTCCTCAAGCCCGCTTGTTATAGGGGCAGTTGCACGTCGGTAGATCCTAGAAAAAAGGTAATGATACTCGGACTCAAACTGCTTCAGCAAGGGATCAAGCGGTCGAATGTTGGAACACCGCGGATCACTACCATGCACTGGCTCCAGCATGTAGAAGCGAGCCGGCCGTCGCCCGAGGTTCTTTCCCCCCTGCCCCTTCAGATGATGGAACCAATTACGTACTTGGCGGAAAAAAGCGAAGTTGTGGGTGAGCACGAACAATTGGCCGGCGCCCTCGGTCCGCTCGCGGATATAGCCAAACGCAAGGTAGAGCGCATTGGCGTCAAGACTCGAGACGGGATCGTCGAGGACCACAACGCCACTTGCCAGATCGAAGTCTCGCCCTTCAAGTGATTTCAGAAAGTAGAGCAGTGCAATCGCGGTCATCTCACCTTCGCTGAGCATCTGCGCTTGCTCACCGTTCCGGGTGACCGTGTAACCTGTGTCCTTCACCACTAATCGCAGCTCGCCATGCCCAAGGTACTGCTGCAGGTCATTGTTCAGGTCTTCTGCTGGCTGCCGATGCTCGATGATCTCGCCCTCGATCTTATTGATCCGGGCAGCAAGATCATCGGACTTGTCCTTTGCAGTCCTCGATTCACCGGACGCATTCCGGACCGCATCCTGCAGGCGTTGGAATTCATCGATATCCGCCGCGATCAAATCCATTGCGAGTCGTTCGCGCGCGGAGCTGACCCGCGATGTGAAATCTTCCGACGCTTGGTTGTGCTTGCGGATGACCTCATTTACAGCTTCGACAACGCTAGTGTCGATCTCAGGAGCAACCACCTCCATCGGCAGAGCCTCGAAGGCTTTTGCTCGTTTCTTCCCCAAGGCTGCGCCCAACGATCTCGCGAAGCTCCCGGCGGCATCCGCAGCCTCCCGCAAGGCACCTTCGGCGGTCTCGTACCCGGCAGCCATGTCGTCGTAGAACTCAGCCCGACTGGGCAACTTCAGTTCCGATGTCTGAGTCCGGATCGACTCCAGCTTCGTGATCTGGTCGTCAATCTCGCGCATGAACTGCTCGTATTCGGCGTTGAAATGTGCCTCCAATGCCCCGAGCCGGTTTTCTGGAAGTGGCTGCGCGCAAAAGAGGCACTTGTCGGCATGCCGGTCGTTGTGCAAGCCAAGGCCACGGCGGGTCCAGTCCGCAACTTCGGAGTCATCCTTGAGCGACTGAATCGCTGCCGAAACGACTGTCTTCTTCAGGAGAGCAGAGGTGGTACCGGCCAACGCCTGCAGGTCAGGCAATCGATAGGTGATCTCAGCAAGCCTGGACTTCGGCGCCCCCTTGTGCTGGATAAGAAGGGCTTGGCGATCGGAGTCGTTCAGGCGGTGCGAGGCGGCGTCATCATCCGCGACCAGCTGCGCCGCCCGGCCTCGGAAGTTTGACTTGTTGTAGTTGTTGAACGGGTTCTGCCCCGAGGACCGCAAGGTGTCCTTGATCACGCGCGCCCGGCCCTGACAATACTGATCGAGGGCGTGTGCAGCCTCCCGATCTCGCGCTCGTGCTGCGCTCCATTCGGCGTCGGCCTCAACGCGCGCCTGCTTCAGACGCTCGACTTCTTTCTGCTTCTCAACGCTCTCTTTGCCGACGACGAAAATCGGTGGCACTTCGCCACCACCGATCGGGAAGATACTTTCGTTCACCAGGTCTCGATTGAACACGCGGACCGGCAGCGTCGCTTGGGGGAAATCAACGCCCGGTACATCGTCGTCGCCGATGCGAACTTTGACCTCCCCGGGAGTCGGAACCTCCCGCAACTCTAGGGCTCTGAACAGCCGGCTCAATGTTGTCTTGCCTGTGCCGTTCCAGCCATATATCAGGTTGTAACGGCCAAAATCTTGGAGATCGTGCGGCCACGAAAGGTCTCGATAAATTCCGTGATCCTTCAATCGAGATAGTCGCGTGAAACTCATCATGCGTCTATCTCGGCTTCATACCTGATGTCACCAACACGGACTTCGCCACTCAACAGAGTCGGCAGCAAGTAGTCGCGCATTGTCGCGAGCTTGCGAGACTCCTCCATGCCGCTACGAATGCATTCGAACATCGGATTCAAATCCTTGCCGAACCCCTCGGCCACTTCCTTCGAGGGGATGGCAAGTCGAAAGTGTTCCATGGCACTCGGAGAGACGCGCTGTCTTCCGCTCGTACCAGTCATGTTCTGGATTGCGAAATCGCGGAACTCGCCGGTCCTGGCCAGGCAGTACGCGAAGATCGGAGGCACCGGCGGCTTGGGGCAAAGCACGATGTACTCAGTCGAACCCCATGCAATCTGACCGTCGTCCAGGAAATCGACGAAAGCAGTCTTGCCGTTCTCCAAACACGGAGTGATTCGAGCAACCAGAGTATCGCCGTTCATGAAGCGCATTCCAGAGCCGAACGGGCGCTCGGTCCATGAATCTGGCGCGTGCCCTTTCGTCGGCATGCTCTTCATGTCGAGGTACGGTGCAGGCTCACCCTTCCGAAGCGATCGAGTCGGGTTGACATCGACGACTTCTGATACGGCCTTCACCTCCCACCCCTCCGGCACGGGGCCGATGTCGGAATCGACGAAGCGGGTGGGCAGGGCGTCGAAGACCTCCTGGGGCATGGAGGGGAAGGAGGTCGCGCCTTCGGCCTTGGCCTTCACCGGCTCGAAGTCCACGAACCAGGCCCGGAAGATCGCCCGCGCGAGCCGCTCCAGCGCCCGCGCCGTCCGTCGGTTCTGCTCGATCTTGTCGTCGAGCGAGCCGAGGACGGCAGCGATTGAGCGTTGAATTGAAGCCGGAGGAAGCGTGATCTCCATTCGGCGCTGGTCGGTGAGGCTGACATAGTCGGCCATGTCAGTCTGCCCTTTGACACCGGAGATCTGTTGCGTGAACTCGCTGCCGCGCATCCAGTAGTAGAGCCAGCGATTATCGATGACGGCAGGGTCGAGTGACCGCCAGTAGCAAAGCTGCGGCGCGTATACGAAACGCGGCGTCGTCGGCCGGACGAACGCGAGGCGTCCGACCGTACCCTTTGACGTGAACACTACATCTCCCGGCTGGCTAACCTTGTCTCCTACCTTGGCCAAGTCCTCCTCGGGGAATCGATCGGCGTCATCAAATTGAAATCCACCGTCGATGTTGCCCGCTCTGGCAAATGGCAGTCCTTCCGTTGACAGCTCGGAGTTCTTCGCGCGATAGCCGTCACCAATCGACAGCTTGCGTTCGGCGATAAGTTCGCTGGTTGAGTGTGGAATCCAATTGTCGAGGGAATTCGCAGAGTTCATGCGCCACCCTCATCTGCCGCAACAGAGGTAAGCCGATCCCGCACTACGGCCATCAACCGCTCCCCCTCCCAAAAGCACGCCTCCAACTCCGCCAGCAGCCGCGGATACTTCTCCGCGAACGGCTCACCGTCGTCTTCCTGCTCCTCGGCGCCGACATAACGACCGGGAGTTAGCACGCAGCCGTGCTTGCCGATCCCTTCAATCGTCTCGCTCTTGCAGAAGCCGGGGATGTCTCGGTATTCCCACGCGCCATGCTCGGCCTCGTCCCACCAGTCGGGGGCGGGCTCGCCGCGCCACTGGCGGAAGGCGTAGGCGATGCGGCCGATGTCGGAATCGGCGTTTGGGTCGCCCAGACCATCGGCAAGCAGGGTCTCGCCATCGTCGCCGCCGGTCAGCACTCGTAGGGTGCGGGTCTGCATGGTGCCGAGCTTGCGGGCGTCGATGAACAGCGTCTCGCCCGAGCGATCGCGACCGCCGTGCTTGAGGTTCTTGCCGGTCTTGTCACGCGTGAGGAACCAGAGGCAGGCGGGGATGCCGGTGGTCAGGAAGAGTTGGGCCGGCAGTGCGACGATGCAGTCGACCAGATCGGCCTCGACGATGCGTTGCCGGATCTCACCTTCTCCCCCGGAACCGGAGGACAGCGAGCCATTGGCCATGACGAAGCCGGCCACCCCTCCGCCGTGACCGTTGGGCGGAGCCAGGTGGTGGATGAAGTGCTGGATCCAGGCGTAGTTGGCGTTGCCGACCGGCGGCGTGCCGTAGCGCCAGCGCACGTCGTCCTGAAGGAGCTTCCCGGACCAGTCCGAGATATTGAACGGAGGGTTGGCCAGAATGAAATCAGCCTTCAGGTCCGGATGCAGACTGCGCAGAAATGAATCGGCAGGTTGCGAACCGAGGTTGGCCTCGATGCCTCGGATGGCCAGGTTCATGTGCGCCAGCCGCCAGGTGGTGGGGTTCGACTCCTGGCCGAAGATCGAGATGTCCGTCTTCTCGCCGCCGTGCGCCTCCACGAAGCGCTCCGACTGGACGAACATGCCCGCCGAACCGCAGCACGGGTCGTAGACGCGCCCTTCGTAGGGCTCGAGCATCTCGACCAGCAGACGGACGATGCAGCGCGGCGTGAAGAACTCGCCTCCCAGCTTGCCCTCGGCCTGGGCGAACTTGCCGAGGAAGTACTCGTAGACACGGCCCAGGGTGTCGCGCGCCTTCGCGCGGTCGTCCTTGAACCCGATGTCGGCGATCAGGTCGATCAGGCCCTTCAGCTTTTCGGGCGCGATGCCGCGGCGAGCGTAGTCGCGCGGAAGCTTGCTCTTGAGGGTCGGGTTGTCGCGCTCGACGGCCAGGATGGCGTCGTCTATCAGCGTAGCGACATCGGGGCGCGTAGCCTGGTTCTGAAGGTTCTGCCAGCGCGCCTCGGGTGGCACCCAGAAGACCCGCTCGGCGGTGTATTCGTCGCGGTTCTCCAGCAGGCCTTCGAGCTGCGGGCCGGTGATGCCGTCCGCCTCCAACTCGGCCATCAGTTCCTCGCGCCGGGCCTCGAAGGAATCCGAGATGTACTTCAGGAAGAGGAGGCCGAGCACGACGTGCTTGTACTCGGCGGCGTCGATCTGGCCTCGGAGGGTATCTGCCGACTTCCAAAGCTTGTCGGCGTCGGCAAGATCGGTGCGGTTGGTCTGAGTGCTAGTCATGGAGGCGCTCACTTGATTTCATCATGCCACCGGTGCCGAAAGAAAATCGAGGGTGGCCGCTGGGACAAGGCCCAAGATTGGCAAAGGCGACGCTGCACAGCCGCCACCGGCGCGTCGAGCCAGGAAGTGTCGAGAACCCCGCAGTTCCTGAGGCGCCAGCAAGAGCGCAAAACCCAAATCGGGCGCCCTCAGTTTCTAGATAGGGGGAACGGTCGGCCATCGGGGGAAACGGCAAGTCGCCGGATTGAAAGGAGTCCTGGCGAAAGCTCCAAGTGTAGCCCTCGTCGGGACGATCGAAAGTCAGCAGCCGCAGGAACTGGGTATTGAGCCACCGGGCCACCTGAACGGCGGCTCTGATCGCGAATCCGCGATGCGGGCGCCGCGTCCGAGCATGAGTCCGGAGGCGACCTGGATGCGCGGGTGTTTGAGCTAGTTGTCGCCCCCCTGGGCCAAAAAACAATCCAAAAGCGTTGTACTAGTCTCCAACGTGGTGGATTGCGCGCTAAGCCAAAATCCCCTCGCACAGCTGGGCCACGTCGTCGTCGGGGCCGATCAGGCGTTGGTTGAGGCCGAGGTGCGGGTACTTGAGCTGGTAGGGATCCAGGCCGAGCAGGTGCAGGATGGTGGCCTGCAGGTCGCGTACGCTGACGGGGTTCTCGGTGATGGAGTAGCCCAGTTCGTCGGTGGCGCCGTAGTGGAAGCCCCGCTTCACGCCCGCGCCGGATAGCCAGATCGTGAAGCAGTCTGGGTGGTGGTCGCGGCCGAGCTTCTTGGATCCGTTGCGCGCCTCGTTCATCGGCGTGCGGCCGAACTCGCCGCCCCACACGACCAGGGTCTCGTCGAGCAGACCGGTGCGCTTCAGGTCTTCCATCAGCGCGGCAATCGGCTGATCGATGTCGCGGCACTTCTTCGGGAAGCTGTCCATCAGGTCGTCGCCGGTGTTGGTGCCGTGGATATCCCAGCCCCAGTCGTACAGCTGCACGAAGCGTACGTCGCGCTCGAGCAGGCGGCGCGCCAGCAGGCAGTTGTTGGCGAAGCTCTTCTCGCCCGGCTTGGCGCCGTAGGCGGCGATGGTCTCTTCCGACTCGCGGGTGATGTCCATCGCCTCGGGCACCGAAGCCTGCATGCGGAAGGCCAGCTCGTATTGCTCTAAGCGCGACAGCGTCTCGGGTGAACCAGTGCGCTCGAACTCGAGCTGATTCAGCTCGCCGAGCGCATCCAGGGTGGCGCGCCGCGTCGAGCGATCCATGCCCTTCGGATCGTTGACGTACAAAATCGGCTCGCCCTTGGCGCGCATCAGCGTGCCCTGATGGTGCGAGGGCAGATAGCCACTCCCCCACAGCGATTTGCCGCCGGTCGGATCGCTCTCGCCCGAGAGCATGACCACAAAACCGGGCAGATCCTCGTTCATCGAACCCAGCCCGTACATCGCCCACGAGCCCATCGAGGCACCACCAAAGACCTGCGTGCCGGTGTGCAGCAGCAGCTCAGCTGGCGCGTGGTTGAACTGGTCGGTGTGCATCGAGTGCACCATGCAGATGTCATCCACGTAGCGCTCGTAGTGCGGCATCAGCTCCGTCACCCAGCTGCCGTTCTTGCCGACCTGCTTGAAGCCGTGCGGCGGGCCGAGCAGCACCGGCCGCCCTTTGATGAAAGCCAGGCGCTTGCCTTCGACGAACTCTTCCGGGCAGAGCGTGCGGTCGAGCTCCTTGAGCTTGGGCTTCCAGTCGAACATGTCGAGGCCGGGCGGGCCTCCGGACATGTGCAGATAGAGCACCTTCTTGGCCGCGCCGAAGCCGGGCGGACGCAGGCCAGCCAGTCGATCGCCCGGCGCCGCCGCAGCCCGCGCCAGCGAGCTCGCACCTCCACCGGCGAACAGCGCGCCCAGGCCGAAGCCGCACTGCTGCAGGAAGCGGCGTCGGGCCAGCAGGCCGGCGTCGCGCAGTGCGCGGGGAAGTTCGCGGCGCTCAGTCACGGGTCAGGAAGGAGTCTTGGTTGAGGAGGACGTTGGCGACCACGGTCCAGGCCGCGTACTCGACCGGATCGGCGCCTTCCGGCAGCATGCCGAGTGGCTCGCTGGCCAGCGCGCGCGCTGCCTCGATGTCGTCGGCCAAGGCCTCGCGCTGTTCGTTCAGGAGCTGCTCCAGCACCGCGACGGCGCGCGGGTCGGCCGGGCGCTTGAGGGTCCATTCCAGGCCCATGCGCAGCCGCCCGCGATCCTCGCCGCCGGCGATCGACTGGAAGCGCTGCTTCAGCAGCTTGCGCGCCAGCGCCTGCGCGGCCTCGACGTAGACCGGATCGTTCAGGGTGACGAAGGCCTGCAGCGGGGTGTTGGTGCGGATGCGGCGGATCGTGCAGATCTCGCGGCTGGGCGCGTCGAAGACCGTCATCGAGGGGTACGGCGTGGAGCGACGCCAGAAGACGTAGACCCCGCGACGCCAGCGATCCTCATCGGTGTCGGTCTGCCAGTTGCGCTGGCCATTGAAGGCCGCCTGCCACAGCCCTTCCGGCTGCGGCGGGAAGACGCTGGGCCCGAACATCTTGCGCGACAGCAGCCCGCTGACGGCCAGGGCCTGGTCGCGCACCGCCTCGGCCGGCAGGCGGAAGCGCGCGCCGCGCGACAGCAGGACGTTGTCCGGATCGCGCTCGAGCTTCTCGGCGGTGACCGTCGAGGCCTGGCGGTAAGTCGCCGACATCACGATGGTCTTCAGCAGCCGCTTCTGCGACCAGTGGCTGCGGTATTCGGCGGCCAGCCAATCCAGCAGCTCGGGGTGCGTCGGCAACGCGCCCTGCGCGCCGAAGTCTTCCTCGGTCAGCACGATGCCGCGGCCGAAGATCCGCGCCCACAGCCGGTTGACCGCGACCCGCGGGGTCAGCGGGTTGTCCGGGTGGGTCAGCCACTGCGCAAAGTCGGCGCGGTCGCGCACCGGAGCGGCGCCGAAGGAGAAGGCCTCGGGCACCCGCGGCTGCACCTCGGCGGCCGGGTTGAGGAAGTTGCCGGCCTCAAGGATGTGGGTGGTGCGCCGCTGATCCGCGGCCAGCTCGACCAGCACCGGCGTGGTCGGGATCTGCACGCCGTCCTTCTCGCGCTGCAGCGCGTCGCGCTTCTGCTGCAGCGCCAGCACGCCCGGGTCGGAGGCGCGGAAGTGATCGCGCACCGCCGCCCGCTCGGCCTCCGTGCGGTCGCCGGCCGCCTTGGCCAGCGCACGCCGCACCGGAGTCGGCGTCAGCAGCGAGTCGACATCCTCGACCGTGGTCCACTGCGGACGGAAGCGCCCCAGCACGTGCCCGCCGCCGTAGTTCTGATGCAGATAGGCCATCAGCTCGACGACGCCCGGCTGCGGCTCGATCACCACCCGAATCTCGTGGGAGCGGCCCTGCCGCGGCGCGATCGCCCAGCCGGTCTCGGGCTTGCCATCGATCGCCATGGCCGCCGTCCAGCCCTCCTGCTCGAAGTCGGCCAGCGCCCGCAGCGTGCGCACCTTGCCGCCCTGCGCCAGCTTCCAGACGAAGTGCTCCTGCGCCGGTTCCTCCTGCCAGTGCTGCAGCAGCGGACGCCGCTCATCGTCAAGCAGCTCGACGCGCAGCCCGCGCAGCCGCTCGTGCAGATTGCCGTCGGTGCGGGTCCACACCCGGATCTCGTCGAGGGTCTGCGCCTCGGGGAGCTCGAGCTCCCACCAGGGGTTGGCCTCGGTGCGGGTGTGGGTGACCGAAGCCTGCTCGAAGCGGCCGTCGGTGTTGCCGTCGATGGCCAGCTCGGCCGGGCCGTCGTAGGAAGTCGACGACTGCCGCGCCTTGCCCTGCAGCGCGAGGTTCTCCTCGCCGCGCAGCACCTCGACTTCCGCCAGCGAGAGGATTCGCTGCTCGCCCTCCAGGCTGAGGCGCACATAGCGCGGCGCCGCGACGGCGCGCGGAAACGCGCGCACCTCGATCTCGTTGATCACGAAGTTGCCGTTGCCGCCGCTGGCCCCCGGCCCGCGGTTGGGCAGACCGTCATCGGCCAGCGCCTCGATCCGCAGCGCCGTCACCGGCAGCTCGGGATCGTCCAGCAGCAGCCCGGTCAGCTTCTTGTCCACATAGGGCTCCTGCAGCACCCAGGAGCCGTCGGGCTGGCGCAGGTAGTCGGGGCCGCCGGCCTCTTCGCCGCGGTCGAACACCAGCACGGTCGCCTCCTGCCACTGCGTCTCGATCGCGCGCACGCGCTCGGCGGCAGCAGCCAGCGCGGCTTCGTCGATCGGGATCGAGTCGATCTCCTGCGCCACCGCGGCGAGCTGCGCATCCAGCTCGGCCAGACGCTGCTGCTGTTCGCGCGTCGGCGTCGGGATCTTCGGCGCGTCGTTGTCGTTGTCTCGATCCGCGGTCTGATTGAAGATCGCGTAGGTCGAGTAGTAATCCTCGTGGGTGATCGGATCGAACTTGTGGGTGTGACACTCGGCGCAGCCGAAGGTCAGCCCCATCCAGACCTGCATCGAGAGGTTGGTGCGATCCTTCACCGCCGCGACCCGGAACTCCTCGTTGTCGGTGCCGCCCTCGGTGTTGACCAGCGAGTTGCGGTGGAAGGCCGTCGCCAGCCGGGTGTTCACGTCGGCGTCGGGCAGGAGATCGCCCGCCATCTGCTGCAGCGTGAACTGGTCATAGGGCAGGTCGGCGTTGTAGGCCTCGATCACCCAATCGCGCCAGCGCCAGATCTCACGCAGCGGGTCCGAGCCGTGCCCTTTGCTGTCGGCGTAGCGGGCCAGATCCAGCCACACCGCGGCCCAGCGCTCGCCGTAGTGCGGCGAAGCCAGCAGCCGATCGACCACGCGCTCGTAGGCATCCGGCCGGTCATCGTGCACGAAGTCGAGAACCTCTTGCTCGGTGGGCGGCAGGCCGATCAGGTCCAGCGACAGCCGACGGATCAGCGTATGGCGATCCGCTTCCTCCGCGGGGGTCAATCCGGCCTCGGCCAGGCGCGCCTGCACGAAGGAATCGATCGGCTGCAAATCGGTGCGCGGCGGGGCCGGCTGCTTGAGCGGCACGAAGGACCAGTGCTGGGTGTACTCTGCGCCCTCCTCGATCCAGCGCCGCAGCACGTCGATCTGCTCGGCGCTCAGGGCATGGCCGTGCTTCTCCGGCGGCATCGGATCGAAGTCATCCTCGATCCGGAAGATCAGCTCGCTGGCCTCCGGGTCGCCGGGCACGATGACCTGATAGTCGTCATCCCGCAGCCGCACCGCGTCGGCGCGCTCGTCCAGGCGCAGATCGGCCTCGCGGCTGCTCTCGTCCGGGCCGTGGCAGGCGAAGCAGTTGGCCGACAGCATCGGCCGCACCTCGCGCTGAAAGTCGACCGGCTTGCGCGCGGGCTCCTGCCCGGCGAGCGCGATCGACGCGACCACCGACAGGGAGGCGAGCGCGGCGAGAGTGAGGGGCTGCTTCATGGCCGTTCCCGATGATAAGCGCGATTCGCCCGCTTCACCCCCTCCACGTGCTTCGCCGACGAATCCGATGCTTCGCCGATTTGGGGCTGCGCGCGGCGCGGCGTAGGCTGGGCCGGATGCTGGATCTGCTGATCACCCTGATCGCCGTCGCCCCGGTGATCATGGCGCTGCTCGCCGCGGTCGCGCCGCCCAAGGCGGCCTGGATCCGCCCGGCGCTGCTGCCGGCGGTGCTGCTGCAGCTGGCGCTCGCGGTGGCCCTCAGCTATCGGCAGTTCTTCTTCGGGTACCTGTTCGCCGGGGAGCCGCCGCGCGCGCTCAGCAGCGAGGAGGTGCAGGCTTTCACCAATGCCACCGCCGGCCTGGGTCTGCCGATCACCCTCGCGCTCGCGGCGGCCATCACGGCGCTGGCTTCCGCCGTCGCCTTCGCGCGCGCGCGGCGCTTGCGGCTCGCGCTGCCCTGGCTAACGCTCGCCGCCGCCTGCCTGTGCGCGGATCGCCTGCAATCCGCGGCCGTTCGAGCCGTGGCCGCGCAGCCTGAAGGCAGCTCGGTGGATCTCGACGCGCTCCTGGCCACGGTGCAGGACGCCATCGATCCCTGGGTCCTGCCGGGCACCGTGCTCTTCCTGCTCAGCTTCCCGTTCTTCTCCTGGACGGCCTGGTGGAGCCGCGCCCGCTGGACCCACGGCTTCTCCCCCGCCGGGCTCTGCCTGCTCGTCGGCCTTCCGTGCGTTCTGGTCGCGCAGTCCTTCTCGCTCGGCGCCGCCTGGGCGACCCAGTTCGAGCAGTCCACGGGTGCGCTGCCCGACGCGGGCCTGCCCATCCAGAGCGGCCTGCCCATGGCCTCCGCGATGCTGCTTTTCGCCGCGGCGCTCAGCGCCCTGCAGGCCTTCGCGACCTGGCACGTCAGCCGCATGCAGTGTGTGTCGGCCGGGCGCGCCGTCCTGCGCGGGGCTGCCTGGCTGCCGATTGCCTGGGCCGCGTTCGCCGCGAGCGCGCTGCTGACCAGCGAGCAGGAGGCGATCAGCAGCCTGTTGGTGCCTGCTTCCCAAGCCGGCGCAGTTTCGCCGTTCACCCTGGTGGAAGACGCCATGCAGACCTGGCTGCCGCAGCTCGTCTACGCCGCCGTCATCGGCCTGGTGATGATCACCGCGGCTGGTCCGCTTCGCTCGGATCGTCGATCGGTCCGACCGTCAGCAGAGGCGTGAAGTAGCGGTAGTAGACCTCGAGAGTCAGCACGTTGATCGCCGTGGTGTACGACTTGTCGCGCCAGTCGTCACCCGCGTAGCGCGCGTAGATCGAGATCGGCTTCCAGGAGCCGTCTTCGTCCTGCGCCTGCAGCAGGGTGTTCTTCATGCTCTCGTTCCACTTCTTCCACGGTTCGCCGCCGAGGCGGAACATGGCCAGCGTGCCGTAGTACCAGAAGTAGAGGTTGCCCTCGGCGCGCTGCACGAAGGCGTCGTCGCCCTTGTACGCGTAGCCGGTGGGCGCGCGCTCGACGGTGAAGTTGACCGCGTCCTCGTAGAACTCACCGCCGATGTCTTCGCCGACCAGCGCGGCCGCGAACAGACCGGCCGGAGTCGAGGCCGGAAGCGTCGGGTAGCTCGAGCTCAGACGGCTCGGGTTGTGCGAGTAACGGACCCAGCCATAGCGCGGGTCGACCGAGCCGCGGATGTAGCGGCGAGCGCGGGCGAAGGCTTCGTCCGGCACTTCCAGGCCACCCAGGCGGGCCGACTCGAGCGCCATGACCTGCCAAGAGGACACCGAGATCCGCGGCCAGCGATCGTTCTCGTAGCCGTCGGCGTCCTGGAAGTAGTAACCCCAGCCGCCGTCCAGCTTCGGATCCATCGACTTGACCTGCTTCTGCAGGATCCACTTGACCGCCTTCTCGAGCGGCGGACGCAGGCGCTCGTCCTGAGTCAGCGCGAAGGCTTCCGCGAGCGCATAGGTCGAGATGCCGTGGCCGTAGGACGACGAGTCGCCGAAGTGGCCGGTGCGCGGATCCTGGATGTCGAGCAAGTAGTCGATCGCGCGCGCGGTCACGTCCGAGTACTGCGAACCCGACTGCGGCGTGTGGTTGGCGCCGAGGAAGGCCAGCAGCGAGAGCGCGGTCTTGCCGACCACAACCTGGCGGTACTTCTGCTGACGGTCGCTGCGGCTACCCCAGTAGCCAGCGTCGTTCTGCACCGAGGCCAGGTAAGCGAGGCCCGAGGCCACCGCGGCTTCGGTCTCGGCCGAACCACCGTGCTCCTTCAGCGCGATGTCCTTCTGCTCGCCGAAGCGGTTCTTGTACGGCGTGTGCTCAAGGCGCTCGGCCTCGACCGGGATCTCCGGCTCGGCCGGACGGATCTCCTCCATCGCGACCAGCGGATCGAAGGATGGACCGACCGGATCGCTGAGATCGTCGGCGCTCATCTCGGGGCGCTCGACCATGGTCGGGCCAGCCAGGTCGCCGAAGGCTTCGCGCTCGGCCGCATCGACGCTGGTCACGCCGGCGAGCAGGTCGTCTTCGAAGGTGGCGGACTCTTCCGCCGGGTTGCCCTCGGTGTCGGCCTCGGGCAGCTCCATGGCGTCGCTCAGGGCGACTTCCGGCAGCGACGCGGACGGCGCCGCCTCGGGCAGGAACTCGGTCATCTTGCGCGTCGGACCGCTCGGGTTCGCGAATTCGGTCGGACGCTCGACGTCCAGCTGCGCGACCTCCAAGGACGGGCCCAGATCGGCGAGCGGATCGAACTCGGCCGATTCGGAAACCGGCTCGGCGCGGGTCGGGCCTTCGGTGGCGCGCTCGCTGCGCTGGGCCTCGGCCTCGGCGCTGATGTCGGCGAGCAGCGTCTCTTCGACGCTCGGGCCCTCTTCGGTGCCCAGAGTGCCGACCGCGAGCCCGGTGTTGGGATCGATCTCGCTGGTCGGTGCGTCGACGTCGACCTCGGCCATCGAGGCCTGGGCCACCGCTTCCGGACGGAACTCAGTGACTTCGCGGGTGGGCTCGGCCACGGCCAGCGCTTGGCCGCTCGAGAAGCCGCCATCGCCGCGCTCGAGGCCGGAGCCTGGCTCGAACTCGGGCTCGACGGCGGTCTCGCCGACCGCCAGCGCCTCTTCGCTGACCACTTCCTGGCGCGTCGGCCCTTCGGCGGTGCGCTCGGACGGCGTGAACTCGGTGTTGGTCGGCGCCTGGGCGACCTCGAAGCTCGGGTTGTCGCCGGTGATCTTCTCGACCTGCTCGGCCGGCGCGGCCACATCCACCGGGGTCGAAGTGGCGACATCACTGCGCTGCTCCTGCGCGACCTCGATCAGCTCGCTGGCCGATTCAGCGAAGGTCGGCGCGTTCTCGAGCTGGCGCTCGACGCGGGTCTGGGTGCGCTGCGTCGGAGCCGCCGCGACCTCGGTCGGGTCGGTGTTGACCTCAGCGCGCGCCGGCGCGTTTGAGGTTTCCTGTTCGGTGCGCTGCGCTTCGATCTCCGAAGCGGCGGAGGCCACTTCCAGCGTGGCGGCCTCGGTGGTGCGCTTTTCAACCTGCTCGGCCGGCGTCGCGATCTCGGCCTGCGCGACCTCGGTCGGCTGCGCCTGCTCGGTGCGGTCGACCTGGATCTCGGTGCGGTTCGGCGAAGCCGCCAGCGCGGTCTCGGTGCGCTCCATCTGCCGGGTCGGCGCCGCCTCGATCGCCTGGGCCACTTCGGTGGGCTCCACCTGCGCGCGCTCCGGGTTGGCGATCTCGGCCTGCTCCGAACGCTCGGCTTCGAGCGAGCCGCCGAACTCCTGGTTGGCCGCGCTCGTCCGCGACGGCGAAACCGCCAGGCGGACCTTGAACATCGACTCGCGCTTGGGCGTCTCGACCGGCTCGTTCTCCGGGTAGACCTCGCGGAACCACCACAGCATCAGCGCGTGGACGAGCAGCGCGATCAGGAAACACTTGTAGAGCAGATCGACCGTCTTCCACTTCTTCGCCAGCCAGGCCAGCAGCGCCAGCAGCAGCAGCGCGCCGAGGATGACGAAGTCCAGCCAGCCCACCGGCTTGCCGGGCATCCGGAAGAGTTCCCGCGACTGCGCGCGGAAGACGTCGGCCGACATCCCTTCCTTCTCGACCGTGTAGAGCACGGTGAAGCCGTCGGGGGTCGGCGCCGGGCCGCGTTCATCGGCCTCGGTGTTCAGACCTTCCTGGTTGTCCGGCGCCAGCCAGATGCCGGCGTCGTTGACCGAACGCCAGATGTCGTACCCGCCCGCCGAGCCCTCGGTGCGATCCGAGGAGAACAGCAGGGTGCGCGCATCGCCGACGAAGGCCGGCTCGCGCTCGTGGAAGGGCGTGTTGAGGTTGGTGATCGGCGCGGCGACCAGACCACTCGCCCCTGCTGGCTTGGCCATGTACAGGTCGTAGTCGGTGCGCATGCCGCGCTTGCGGTCGGACGAGAACGCGATCGCAAGCTGACCCGGGACCGGCGAAGGATCGGTCTCGTTGGCCGCGGTATTGACGCCCTCGCCGTGGACCGGCTCGGCGTCGTCAAACTCGCCGTCGAAGTACGGGACCTTGTAGAGGTCCATGCCGCCCTGACCGCCGGGGCGGTTCGAGGCGAAGTACAGGCCATCCGGCGCGAAGGCCGGCGCCATCTCGTCGTAATCCGTGTTGACCTCCCACAGCGGGCGCGGCGAATCCGGTTCGCCGTTGATCAGCTCACAGATGTACAGATCCTGGTTGAGGCCGGGCTCACCGCTGGCGAACACCAGGAAGCGGCCGTCCGGCGAGATCGCCGGGCGCAACTCGTCTTCGTCCGAGTTGACGTTGCCCCCCATCGTGACGGGGTCTTCCCACAGGGCGTAACGGATGCCCTCGGGCTTGGCGTCCTGGTAGACGGTCTCGCCGTCGGTCCAGGAGGTGGCTTCCTCAAGGTGCGGGCGGAAGCGGATGTACGCGAGGAAGAACCCGGCGCCCATCAGCGCCAGGAGGATCACGATGTTCTTCCCCAGGTTATTCACGGTCTCGATCTAGGCGGAGGGCTTCCTGATCGAATCAGCCATTAATGTCCATCGTGGCGATGGCCAGATTGCCAAGACCAGCGTGCGTGCAATAGTCCATCACGCGCACGATGTTCTGGTGGGCCGTGTCCGCGTCGCCGCGGATGGTCACCTGGGTCTCGGGGTTCTGTGCTGCGGCCTGGCGCAGACGAGCCAGAAGATTGGCTTCGTCCAACTGTTGGCCGGAGATCACCGTCGAGCCGTCAGCCATGACGTTGACGATGAGCTCGTCGATCTCTTCCGAAACCGAACCCGCTTCCGAGCTCGAGGGAAGATCGAGGTTGATGTCCTTCTCAGGATCCATGAACGTCGTGGCCAGCATGAAGAAGATCAGCAGCAGGAACACGACGTCGATCATCGGGGTCAGGTTGAGCCCCGGATCCTCGTCGGCGTACTGGTCGATCAGTTTCATGCTGCAGCGACTTCCTCGTCGTCTTGCTCGGTGACCGCGGGAACGGGCTCGGCCTGGACACCGTGCACGAGGATGTCGTTGAGCTCGTAGTAGTAGTGCTCGACGTTGCGCACGAACTTGTCCGTGCGGCTCTTGAACCAGTAGTAGGAAGCCTGAGCCGGGATGGCCACGGCCAGACCGACAGCGGTCGTGGTGAGCGCCATCGAGATGCCACCGGCCAGCATTTCCGGATCAGCGCGCCCTTCCGACGCAGCCAGATCCTGGAAGGCCGTGATCATGCCCCAGACCGTACCGAGCAGACCCAGCAGCGGCGAGATGACCGAAACGACCATCAGCGGACGCAGGTTCTGCGACAGCGTGCGGTATTCGCGCATGCCCGCGTCTTCGACCGCCTTGTCGCGCTCGGTCAGCGGGAACTCGGAGCGGCGCAGGCCGGCGAGCAGCACGCGGGACATCGAGTTGTCCTCGTCGCGGCAGACCTGCGAAGCGGCTTCGACACCACCTGTTTCCATGGCGTCGAGGACCCGATTACCAAAGCGGTTCGTACCGACCGAGCTGCCACGCAGGCGCAGGAATCGTTCGACCGAGAAGGCCAGGGCGACGACCGAGAGGCCGAGCAGGATGTAGACGATGTAGCCACCGGCCTGCAGCATCTCGAGGAAGCTCTGGTCAGCGGCGACCGGCGCCTCGGGGGTAGAGGTTGGATTCTGGATCATGGCTGGTTCCTCCGTGTCGGTCGGATCAGCGGATGGCCTTCAGGCGTTCTTCGGCTTGAGCAGCCCAGGCGCCGTTCGGGTAGCGGGTGAGGATCTCGTTGTACTGCTGGGCAGCGCGGGCGGCGTCGCCCTGCTGCTCGAGGCAGACACCGGCGAAGTAGAGAGCCTCGGAGACCTCAGCCTCGGTGCCATACAGCACCGCGACCTTGAGGAAGCTGGACAGCGCTTCCTCGACTTCCTCGGCATCGAGGGCAAGCTTGCCCAGGCCGAGGTGCGCGCGCGCCGACAGCACACCCTTGTCCCGCGCCAGGACGCGCTCGAAGGCCTGCTGCGCCGGGCGGCGCTTGCCGAGAGCGGCCAGCGAACGGCCACGCCACAGTTCGGCTTCGGCCAGGTTGGCGAACTCGGGGTACTTGGTAGCCAGCTCGGTGAGCGTCAGATCGGCTTCCGCGTACTTCTCGAGCTGGAACTCCGCCATGCCGAGGCGGAACAGGTTCTTCGGCATGATCTGGTGCAGCGGCTGCTTGGCGCGCAGGTTGCCGAACTGGGTGGCGGCATCGGCGTAGTTGCCGGTGCGGAACAGGCACTCGCCATAGAGGAAAGTGCTCTCGCCGTGCAGCTTGTGACCTTCGTGATCGCGCACGACGCGGCCGAAGGCAGTAGCAGCATCCGCGACTTGGTCGGCGCGCAGCAGCGTGAAGCCGAGCTTGTACTTGGCTTCGGCGGCCAGCGGGCAGGCCGGGTTGTCGGCGGCGACGCTGTAGGCATCGACTGCCTTCTGACCGTCACCCAGCTTGAACCAGGCTTCGCCGACGAAGAAGGCGGCTTCGGCCAGGGCCGGGTCGGCCGGGGCCAGCTCGAGCGCGGTGTAGAGGGCCGAAGTGGCCTCTTCCGGCTGCTGCTGGTCGAGCTCGAGATAGATCACCTCGAGGAGAGACGCCGCCGCGCGCTCGCTGCCGCCGAAATTCTCGGCGACGCTGGCGAGCAGGGTCGAGGCGCGCTCGGTTTCGCCGGCGTCACGCAGCGCCGAGGCCACGGCGCGCGCGGCTTCGAACAGACGTGCCTCTTCCGGCTGGCTGGCGGCGAAGGCCTCGTAAGCCTCGACCGCGCCTTCGGCGTTCTCTGCCTTCTGCTCGGCCCAGATGCGCAGCTCGAAAGCGGACTGCAGCAGTTCGCTGGGCGGAGCCGCTTCGGCCTGACCCTGGTCGGCCACGGCGGTGACCTGACGCAGGATGTCCGCCGCTTCGGCGTAGCGCTCGGTGTCGTAGTAGCACCAGGCGAGGCCGTAGCCCGCGGCCGGAGCCAGCTCGCTGTCCGGGTAGCCGGTGAGCAGCTGAGTAAAGGCGGTCTCGGCTTCGGGCAGGCGACCGGCCTGGTAGTGACCGTCCGCCAGCTCCATCAGCGCGCGCGGCGCGAGCGCCGAATCGCCGTAGGCAGCGACCAGCTCTTCGAGGTGCTTCATGCCCTCGTCGCCGGTCTTCATGCGACCGAGACGCAGCAGCAGCTCGGCCTTGCGCTGCGATTCCGGGTAGGTCTCGAGGTAGGACAGCCAGACCTGCGCGGCCTCCTGCTCTTGCTCGAGCTCGACCAGGCAGCGGCCGTGCATGTAGTGCGCTTCCTCGGCCTCTTCGGCCTGCGGCAGCTCGGTGTAGACCGCGGCGAACGCGGTGGCCGAAGTGGGCAGCTCTTTCAGAAGGTAGAGCGACCAAGCCTGACGCGACAGCGCGCGCGAGCGGTGCGCCGGGTCTTCGCTGACCGCGGTGGTCCCGAAGATCTGCGCGGCTTCCCCGTACTCCTTGAGTTGGAGCAGCCCCTCGCCGAGCGCGAGCTGCGCCTTGGACATGTACGGGCTCTCCGGGAAGCTCTCGATCAGCTGGCGGGCCAGCTGGACGGCGCGCTCGGACTCGCCGGCGTTGAGGCTGGCGACCGCAGCGGCGTGCAGCGAGTAATCCGACTCGGCCTCGCCGTAGGCCTCGGTGGCCTCGTCGTGACGACCCAGGTCGAACAGAATGTCACCGCGGGCCGAAGCCATCCGACCGCGCAGCTCGTCCGAAGGGTTGAGCTGCATGGCAGCTTCGAGGGTCGCGATGGCAGCTTCCGGATCGCCGGTGCGCTGCTGGGCCTGGGCGCGCCAGTAGAGCGCGTCCGGGTTGTCGTTGAGGTCGGTGCTGGCCAGCGCCTGCAGCGCCTCGGCGGCGCGCTCGGCCTTGAGCAGGTGAATGCCCTGCTGGAGCATGGCTTCCAGGCGGAAGCGGCTCTGCGGGAAATCGGCGACGATGCGACCGAAGTGACCCGCGGCGGCGGCGTGATCGCCCATCTTGGCGGACGCGAAGCCGGAACCACGAACGGCTGCGTCGGCGAAGGGGCCGGCCTGGACCTTGGCATAGGAAGTGAGCGCATCCGCGGGGCGCTCGGCCTCGAGGTGGGCTTCGCCGGCCAGGAACATCAGCTCGGCGACCAGCGGATCGCCCTGGTAGCGACCAGCGAAGTCATTCGCCACGCGAATCGCCTCGTCGTACTCCTTGAGGCGGTAGGCGCACCAGGTCATGCCGTACAGACTGTCTTTGGTGTACTCCTCGACAGCGGCGACTTCGGTGTAGCGCTGCTTGGCCTTGGCGTACTCCGAACCACGGAAGTAAGCCTCGGCGAGCAGGAAGGTGGCCGGCTTGATCAGGTACTCCTTTTCAAGCGTCAGGACCGTCTCCAGGCTGGTGGCCGCTTCAGCGAACTGCTCGCCGGCCATCTGGCACTGGGCGAGGCGCAGCCCCGATTCGGCGCGGAACTCGAAGCCCTCGAGGGCCGCGAGCGGCGCGAAATTGGCGGCAGCGTCGTCGAGCGCGCCCAGCGAATACTGGGCGGCGGCCAGGCGGTAGCGTGTCGGGACGGCCTTCGGATGGTCCGGATAAGAGCTGAGGAAATCCTCGGCTTCGCGGACAACCTGGTCGTGCAGGCCCTTCTCGGCGAGCCCGATTACGAATTGGTACTGTTCATCCGGGCCCCCTTGCGGTGCGGCGAGCAGCGGAAACAGAAGCAACAGTGCGTGGGTCATGGTGTGATTCAGCCCGTGAAACTTGTGTTCGGACTAGGATTACGACGATTTTGGGAAATCCCAAGTTCCGCCAATCCCGGGTGGACTCGAGGCGGAGTACAGAGCCTGCGAGACCAGCCTTTCCCCTATCGGACGGACCCCCCTTTTTATGTCGCTCAATCCCCTTCGCGCCACAAAAAAAAAGAGGGCTTCCTCCCCAGAAAGCCCCCTCCAGTCCCCGTGATAGACGACACGCATCTGCCCGGGGCAGCAGAGCGCTGAGATGCCAGCTTTTACGCCGGCTGCCAGGTGTGGTTACTGCACCAACACCTGGAATTTTGGCGGAAAAAAAATGCGGAAAGGACCAGCGCTGCGGCCATATTCCCCCCGGATCGGCCTGCGAATCCCCTCTCAACGATTCGATCGATCGTGTCGATCCGCGCTGATCCTTCCCGCACCGGCCCCTAGCTGGGGTCGGAAGTGTCCACCGGAATCACCCGCGAGCGCTTCTCCGGCTCGAGCTTGGGCAGGCGCACCGTCAGAACGCCGTTCTCAAACTTCGCCTCGGCGGCCTCAGCGTCCAGCTCGTGCGGCAGACGAAAACGCCGTTCGAAGCTGCCGAAGACCCGTTCTGAGCGGTGGACCGTGCCCTCTTCGGACTCGTCCCGAGCCTCTTTCGAGCCCTTGAGAATGACCAGGTCCTCCTCCAGCTTGAGCTCGATGTTCTCGCGCGCCACGCCCGGGAGCTCGGCACGGATCTGATAGGCCTCGTCCGTCTCGCTCAGCTCAATCGCCGGGCGGAAGTCGGCTGCCGGGGCATCATCCGAACCCCAGAAGGGCTCAAACAAGGCCTCGAGGTTGGGCCAGAGGGCGCCGAAGCCATCCGGGCGACGGCGCAGACGGGCAACAGGGCGCGCAACACGCGCCGGGGAGGCCGCACAAGCGACCCCGTTCTGGGCTTGGTTCTTGTTCGTCATCTCTATTCCTCCGAAATCGCGCCATCGCGGCGCTGCGGGAGAGATGCAAGCCCCGTGCCATCGTCCGATAAAACTGGGAACGTCCAAGATAATTTGCGCGCTCCGCCCGTCTGGAGGGCGAAAAGAAAGCGCGGAATCGCCTGGATGGCGGCTTGATCGGCGCCGGATCGGCGCTGCCGCATTGGCTGTCGTGCCTGCCAGATTGTCGGGGAGTCTGACCCCCTTGAGTGTTGCACTTCTCTTCTAAGTACAGTCTGGCAAGCAAGTTCCGCACGCCCTCTCAAGAGCGGGTGGCGAGATGAGAAAGCGTTCGTAAACCGCTGTATGCAAGAGACTTAAGCGCCACCTGCACCATTTAAGGGGGTCAGACTCGTAGGAACTCGGACAGGTCGCTGCCCTCGTCCAGATCGACCGGCTGCTCCCCCCGACGAAAAACCCGCACCGCGCCCCTCAACAACTCCAGCTGCTCGCCGTCGCGCCGGATCAGACCAGATTCCCAAAGTCCGAGCACCGGTGTCGTGTTCTCTTCGTGGAACTCGCGGATCCGGTCATCCCGGGTCTCGCCGAAGTGCTCCTCGTAGTCCCCCTCGCCTCGCTTCACGTGGATCTGCCCTTGGTAGTAGTGCGTATTGACCTGAAACGGCACGAGGCCGAGCGCCTCGAAGCTGTCGGGGCGGACGATCGGCATGTCGTTGGTGGTCTGCATCGTCGGGCAGGCGACGTTGGTGCCCGCCGAGATCCCCAGATAGGGCAGGCCGGCAGCGACCCGGCGGCGGATCGGCTCGAGAAGGCCCTCGCGCTGCATGCGCTGGATGAGCCGGAAGGTGTTGCCCCCGCCAACGTAGATCCCCTCCGCCTCCTCGATCGCCTGCACCGGGTCGCCCTCGCGGTGGATGCCGACCAGCTGGTAGCCGGCATCCAGCTCGGCCCGCTCGAGCGCGTCGATGTAGGCGTCGCCATCGGCGAGCGCGTAGGGCACGAAGAGCAGGCGCTTGATCTCGCCGAAATGCGCGCGCATCGCCGCGCGCAGAGCATCGCGGCGCCTTTCACCGCGGAAGCCACCCGAACCGAGCAGGACTCGCATGCCGCCCATCCTAGGAGCGAGCTTCCGAAACCCCGCTCGGATTCGCGGCTAGCATGGAGCTCTATCCCCCTGTGATGCATCGCTCCCATCTCGCCGCACTTGCCGCGCTGGCCCTGGTATTGGCCTGCCTGGCCGTGCTGCTGTCCGGCCCCAGCGTGCATGCTGCCGAGGACGACAGCTCGACCGAAGTCGAACAGGAGATTGATCGCCAGCCAGTGGTGGAGGAAGACGGCGACGGGACGTCCTCAGGCGACCGCAGCGAGGTCGAGACGATCGCCCCAGTCGACCCCGGCGGCACTCCGGCCGGCACCGGCGAGATCCCGGAGCGCTACCTGCGCGGCACCGTGCTCGACGAGAACTATGAACCGGTCGCCGAGGCCTGGGTCATGACCGACCGGGAAACCGAGCCGCTGAAGACTCAGGAGGACGGCAGCTTCGAGATTCCGCTGCTGGAGGACTTCGGCCCTCAGGATGGACGCAACATCTGCGCGTGGAAGGAAGGACTGTCGATCGGTCGCAAGTGGGTGCGCCAGCTCGAGGGCAACCTGATCATTCTCAAGCCGGACGAAGGCAAGGAGATCCGGATCGTCGACCAGGAAAGCGGCCTGCCGATTGAGGGCGCCGAGGTCGAGCTGCTGATCGACGCGCAATCGGATCGCAGCGGCGGCTTCTTTGATCTGCGCAACTTCGCATCCTTGCCGCATGAAGTGCTGATCAGCGATGCCGACGGCAAGGTGCGGATCCCCGATCCGGAAGTGAGCGAAGACTACACCGCCGAGGTGCGCAAGGAAGGCTACGTCAAGCGCTACGTCGATCACTGGACGCTGCGCCGGCGCGATCAGGTCTCGCTGTCTCAGCCCGAAGAACTGCGCATGCGCTTCGTGCGCCAGGACGGCAGCCCGCACGCGGGCGCGCAGATCTGCTTCCCCTGGTATCGCAAGGTCGTCACCCTCGATGAGGATGGCTGGGGCGACCTTCCCCCGGAAGCGCGCTGGGGTTTCTGGAGCGTGCAGCTGCGCGACGCCACCACGCAGTGGGTCTGGACCGAAGTCGATGAGGGTCGCATTCAACCCGGCGCGGAACTGGCGACCAACTGGCGCCCGCGCAAGGGCCGACTGTTCGTGCAGGGCGACGAGAAACCGACGGTGTTTGAGGTCGGCACCACCGCCGCCTGGGAAGGCTGGGGCTGGCAGGAGTACATGCCTTCGCCGGTATGGAACCACGAAGCAGTGGATTGGGTCCAGGTCGATGAGGATGGCCACTTCGAACTACCCAGCGGCTGGCAGGGCGAAATCAGCTTCCTGCACGTCCGGCGCGTCGGCAGCGAGGGCGTCATGCTGTCGCAGAAGCTGGTCGGCGACGGTCCCTACGAGCTGACGCTGTCCGCGGCGGCACAGGTCGAGCTGGAGGTGCGCTGCCCGCGCCCCGAGCTCCTTGAAGGGGCCAGCCTCAATCTGTACGGCCACGAAACCGACCATCAGCAGGACGTCAGCCTGGCCGCCGGGCGCGCTTCGGTGCGCCTGCCCGCCGACCGTTACTCCGCGCGACTGACCCTGGCGAACTCTTCGGTGCAGTTGCCCTTGGATGACCTGGTCGTGATCGGACTCGACATGGAACACGTCTTCCACTTCGAGGGCATCCGCACGATCACCGGCCGGCTCACCGCCGGCGGCAAGCCGCTGTTCCCGTGCCGCGTCGATCTCCGAACATCGCGCGGCTTTTCGACCCGCGTCGAGACGCGCCCCGACGGCAGCTGGAGCCTGGACGATGCCCCGAAGGACGAACTGCGCCTCTACGTTCGCCCGGAGGACAAGTGGCTGACGCCGGTCGAAGGCGCGTACCTGTGGATGCCCGCCGGCACGACGCACTTCGATCACGACTACCAGACCGCCACGCTGCTGCTGTCCCTGGGCAGCTTCCCGGCGAATCGCCTGGAAGGGCTGCGCGGCTCCCGGCGCTACCGCGATCAGACCCCGCGCTACTCACCCCTGAACGGTGAGCGGCAGCGCCTCAGCTCGACCAGCGTCGAGCTGCCGGACCTGGGCGGTGGCCCCACCGAGATCACGCTGCTGCCCGGCAGGGTGACATTCTCGGCGGAACGCTCGGGGGTGCCGCTCGCTGATCTGGAAGTGGTGCTCGCCGCCGGCGATGTCCGCACCTTCCAGGTCGACACCCTGCCGACCACCCTGACGCGCGTGGTGGTCAGCGGATTCTCACAGCCCGTCTGGGGCAACGTCAGCTGGGAGCCCATCGACGTGCCCGGGCTGCAGGAGTACCCAGGCTTCGCCATCCAAGAGGCGCAGGGCGCGCGGCGCGCCGGGCAGATCGACGACACCGAGCACCTGCTCGAGGGCCGCTGGCGGATGCGGATCCGCGCCCCCTTCTGGGCGCAGGAGCTGCGCGCCCAGGTCGGTCATGGGCAGATTGACACCGAGGTATTGATCCGCGGCTCTCAGCAGACCATTCGGCTTGAGCTGGACGAGACCGACCGGATCCGCCTCGCGAATGCATCAGATTGATACATCCCGTCCGCCCAATCTCACTTTGATGCACCCCTAGTCCCCCGGAAGGGCCTTCTGAGGGAAAACTTGGGGTTGGCACGCTAAGTGCATGAAGAACGGGTCCTCGCGCTGCCTTGCCCCGACCATCCCCTCGATGATCCCGGCGCGTTGCGACCTCTCTCCGAGCCCCCTCGGAGAGCCTCCGCTCTTCAGATTTTTGGGTCCGGCCGGAGTAGGTGCATGGGGCGCACCGCTCAATCATCGGCCGGGCCCATTTTTTATTCCGGCTCCGGCGCCAGACGGATCAGCGTGTAGTAGGCGTCGTGGTGCACCAGCTCGTCGCCGTCGACGCTGCGCAGCCCTTCCACGTGCAGCTCGTGCACATAGCCCGCGCGCAGCCCTTCGACGGGCAGGTAATAGCTGCGCGGGTCCACCGAGAGCGAACGCAGCTCGCCGAGCTCCAGCTCGACCGTCTCGAACTCCTTGCTGCCATAGGCCGCGTGCAGCTCGTAGGTGTAGCTCTTCATCGTGAGCTTGGCATCCGCGAGGGTGTCCGGATCCGCCTGCTTGGTGAAGTTCAGCAGGAAGCCGCCCGGGGCCGCCTTCATCTCGTGAATCTCAAAGGGCACCTTGCCCGTCCAGCGCAGCCGCTGCAGCGCCCAGGGATCGGCGCCCAGCGCGGCCCAGCCGCGATCGCTGCCGCCGACCAACATCTCGCCGCCGTCCAGCTGCCGCACCCGGATCAGCCCGGTGCCCAGCCCGTGACGGAAGGGGTAACACGCCCCCTGCCAGTGGCCATCAACCTGCTCGAGGCTGACGCGCATCAATTCGGCGGAGTACTGATCCCCGACGAAGAGATGGCCGGCAAAGGGACCGAAGGAACCTTCGCTGGTGTCCCAGGCCATGCCGCTCGGTGAACGCCCCATCTTGTCATACGGGAACCACACCGCCGGCAGCTTGAAGTGCGGCACGACGCCTTCGGCCTTCGGCATCATGATGCCGTCCGGCACTTCGCCCGGATGCTCGACGCGCGAGGCCGGCAGCTTGGCCGAGCCGATCCCCCAGGGGTGGCCGTGGAAGTCGCCTTCCTCGATGTGCGAGAGCTTGGAGGCGCCGCACCACTCGCCCTGGTTGTCGGTGTAGAAGACATCACCCCACGGCGCGACCTCGACCCCGGCCGGCGAACGCAGGCCGCCCGCCATCGGGATCATCTCGCCCTCCGGCGTGATCTTCATGGCCCAGCCGCGCCATTCGACCCGGCCGAAGGGCTCGCCGCCGAAGGGCTTATTGGTCGTGATCCAGAAGTTGCCCTCGGGATCGATGCGCGGACCGAAGTTGTACTCGTGGTAGTTGCCGCTGATGTTCCAGGTGTCACAGACCGTCCGGAACTGATCCGCGCGACCATCGCCGTTGGCGTCGCGCATGCGCAGCAGCTCGCCGCGCGTGACCGAGTAGATCCAGCCCTGGTGGGACAGCAGACCGAGCGGCTCCTGCAGCCCGTCTGCCCACAGCGAGAACTCCGGCGTCTCGCTGCGGAAGTCGTCGATCCGCCACACTTCGCCGCGGCGCGTGCAGGCCAGCAAGGTCTCGGGGCCGATCTGTTCGATGCCGCCGACCTCGAGCACGACCTCGTCGGGGATCGTGACGTCAATCACTTCGTAGTAGTCGGACTCCTGCGGCTGCTGCGGGAGCGCCGCCACGGCAAGAAGACTGAGCGTGATCACCATTGGACTTGCACCTCCACGACGAACTCGGCGGCGCCGTCCGTGCCGGTTTTCCATTCCACCGGGATGCGGCGGACTTCCGTGCCATCGTGCACCTGAATCTCGGTCCGCGGCACCGGGCGCGGCGCGCGCAGCTCGAAGCGGCGCACCAGGTTGGCGCCCCCTGCGGCGAGCACCGGCGTGAGTGATTCCGCGACCTCCACCCCGCTCTCCCGGAGGCGGTAGTAGAAGGTCGGATGGCCCAATTCGCTGCGATCGTGGCCGAGCATCTGCACGGCCTCCTTGCCCGCCTGCGGCCAGGCATCCGCCGGCGCACCGACTGCCACCGCCGGGCCGCCGGGCATCGTCAGCACATCGGTGCCGCTGGCGCTCTCAAGTTGTCCGGCGCGGCCGTCCCAGGTGCCCTTCGCGTTCATGAAGTCGCCGCGCCACAGTTCGATCAGTCGACCGTTGTGCATGTCGAAGGCAGCCGAGACGCGCTCGGGGAAGCCCACCGCCATGACCCGCGCGCTGGCGCCGCGGTAGAAGGTGCCGAAGTAAACCGGCTGCTCGACCGGGGTCAGCTCGTAGCTGCTGCGATCGGTCACCAGGCCGGCCGGAAGCGGCATCGACTCGCCCAGCGAGAGGTAGTGCCAGATCGCATCGATCTGCTTGGCCGCGTCGCCGCCATGCACATCGGTGATCGGGGACTTCCCGGTCGCGAAGACGTTGAGCATGCGGGTGCCCGGTCGCATCGCCGGCGGGTCAGCCATCCAGCGCGCGTACCAGTCGTACTCCAGCCGATCGGCCATCGCCGAAAGCGACGGCCCCTGCACGCCGACCGAAGGCTGCCCGCCCGCGCCGTGGCAGGCGATGCAGGCCAGCCCGCCCTGGGTGCCGGTCAGCCGGTGACCCAGCTTGGCCTCTTCGGCGGCGAAGCTCGGCGCGGTGCGCGGGCTCGCGGCGCGGTCGACCTCCTGGAAGAGGTCCGTCAGCTCCCAGGACAGCTCTTTGTCGACCGATCGGAAGGCCGGCATCCGCGCCTTCACGCTGGGGCGATATTCGAGACCGTGCGCAATCGCGTGGCCGAGCGCGCCGTCGGTCAGCTTGGCACCGACATCGTGCAGCGCAGGCGGGACGCGCCCTTCCTCGCCCAGGTCGTCAGCGCCCACGAAGCGCGCGAGTACCGCGGGATCGGGCGCACCGACGCCATCGCGCTCGTGGCAGGCGGTGCACTGCTGTTCGTGCATGCGCACGAAGATCTCGGCGGCCGCGCCGCGCTCGGCCTTGAGGTCGGCACGGTTGCGCAGCAGCTCGAGCATCAGCATGCGCTGCTCCGCGTCGAAGCCGTAGTCGATCGCCGGCGAGACCGGCGACTCGGACAGGCAGCCCTCAGGCTCGGCGCGCAGCTCGGCCAGCGAAGGCGAGGAGCCCGGGGCTCCGGCGCCGACCTCGTGGCAGCTGGCGCAGGAGCGCTGGTCGTACAGCGCGCGTCCCGCTTCGCGGACGGCGTCGTTGGCCGCCGGGAAGGCGCGCTCGATCGGGGTCGGCACGCTGCTGATCGAGTTCAACTCAGCCGGCTCAAACTCGCGCGACTCAAAGCCCGGTCCGCTCCAGCCAGCCTGCAGACCTTCGCCGCCAGCCTGTTCGAAGAAGGTGATCCGCAGCGCGTGCGGCCCCTGCGAGAGCTGCACCGGAGCCGACTCGCGCCGCTGCATCGGGTGCGTCCCCAGGTTGTCGACCAGGCGCTCGCCGTTGAGGAATAGCTCCGAACCGTCGTCGGAAGTGGTCCAGAAGCGGTACTCGCCATCCGTCGGCACTTCGAGCGTGGCCTCGAGCACCAGGCCGTAGAACTGGCGACGCTCCCCCAGCTCGTGGGTCACGACCGGCGTACTACCCGAAGACACCGGGGTGAGCGCGTCCCAGTTCACGCCGGTGGCTTCGAAGTTCTCCTCCTCGTAGTAGAAGTACTTGAGGCCGGGCACTTCGACGGCCTGCGTGTGCGCCCCCTGCTCGCGCAGCAGCCAGGCTGAAAGCGCCAGCGCTTCGTCGGCGCTCAGCTGCATGTCCGGCATGCGGCCAGCCAGGGTGCCGTGCGCCGCCGGATTCTCCAACGCCCCGGCCAGCCCGGCGATCGACCAGCCCGCCGCGAGGTCGCGGCCAGCGAAGTTGTCGGCGTGGCAAGCGAAGCAGCCCAGCTCTTCGTAGAGGCGTTCGCCCGCGGCGACCATGGCGGGCCCCACTTCGACGCCTTCAAAGTCGGGCTCGACCCCGCCGGCCAGGAAGGTCGCCAAAGCGCGTGCTTCGCGCTCGCGCTGCTTGGCGTTGCCCGCCAGCACCTGCGGGTGCGGCGAATCTTCGGCGGTCAGGTACTGCGCCACCCATCCCGGCGCGCGCCGCGAGGCGATGTCCATCAGGTTGGGCGCGACCGTGAAGGCGAGGCGCTCTTCAGCGTTGCCGACGGTCTCGTGGCAGGCGATGCAGGCCGACTGGCGGGCCAGCACCTCGGCGCTGGGCAGGCCGGCGGTGGTCTCCGCGCGCATCGACGCGACCACCGGAACCGATCCCGCCATCAGAACAACGATCAGGCTGCGCTTCATTGGGGCATCTCCAGCCAAGCCTGCTGCTCGGCGGACTGAATCACGGTTTCGATGAACTGCACCCCGCGCACCCCGTCCACCGCGGTGGGATAGGGATCCTCGAGCGCGGTTTCTTCGCCGCGGATCGCGCGCGCGAAGGCGCGATAGATGTTGGCGAAGCCCTCGAGGTAGCCCTCGGGGTGGCCCGCCGGGATGCGGCCGAGCGACTGCGCGTGCTCGCCGAGGTAGCCGTTCCCCGTGCGGCGAATCTCGCTGGGCTTGTCCTTCCAACGCACGCGCAGATCGTTGGGATGCTCCTGATCCCACTCGATGCCGCCTTCGCTGCCGTAGATGCGCAGCCGCAGCGCGTTCTCCATGCCCGCGCAGACCTGGCTGGCGCACAGCGTGCCGGTGGCGCCGTTCTCCATCTCGAGCAGCGCCATCGTGTCGTCGTCGACCTGGCGCGTCGGCACGTACGAGCGGCGCTCGGCGAGGACCCGCTGCACCTTCAGCCCGGAGACGTGCTCGAGCAGGTTGAAGGCGTGGGTGCCGATGTCGCCCAGCGCGCCGCCCGGGCCAGAGCGCGCCGGGTCGGTGCGCCAGTCGGCCTGCTTCTGGCCCGTCTCTTCGAGCGGATCGACCAGCCAGCCCTGCAGATACTCGGCGTACACCTTGAGCACCTTGCCGATGCCGCCCGAGCGCACCAGCTCGCGCGCCTCGCGGATCATCGGGTAGCCGGTGTAGTTGTGGGTCAGCGCGAAGACGCAGTCGGCGTCGACGGTCGCCTGGAGCATCTCCTGGGCCAGCGCGCTGTTGACCGTCAGCGGCTTGTCGCAGATGACGTGAAAGCCGCGCTTCAGAAACTCGACGGTCGGGCCGTGGTGGACGTGATTGGGTGTCACGATCGACACCGCCTGCACGCGTACGTCCTCGGGCAGCGCGGCCTCGGCCTCGGCCATCTCGGCCCAGCTGCCGTAGACCCGCGCCGGATCGAGGCCCAGCTCCTGGCCGGTCTGGGCCGACTTTTCGGGGCTGGAGCTGAAGGCGCCGGCGACCAGGTCGAAGTCACCGTCCATGTTGAGGGCGATGCGGTGCACGCCGCCGATGAAGGCGCCCGGCCCGCCGCCGATCATGCCGATGCGGATCTTGCTCATTGATCCAGCCCCAGCACGCGGCGGTTCATGGCCTGATCCGCGCCGGAAGCCGCGAAGTCGTCGAAGGTCTTCTGGGCGACTTCAATAATGTGATCGCTGATGAACTGCGCGCCTTCGGCGGCGCCGACCAGGTTGTCCTTGTAGGCGCACTCCCACTCGAGCACCGCCCAGCCCTCGAAGTCGTACTTCGCGAGCTTGGTGAAGATGCCGGTGAAGTCGGTCTCGCCGTCGCCGAGCGAACGGAAGCGGCCGGCGCGATCGCCCCAAGGCAGGTAGCCGCCGTAGACGCCGACGCGGCCATCGCACTCGAGCTCGGCATCCTTGACGTGGAACATTTTGATGCGCTCGTGGTAGAGGTCGATGAACTGCAGATAGTCGAGGCCCTGCAGCACGAAGTGACTCGGGTCGTACAGGATGTTGGCGCGCGCGTGGCTGTCGACCTCGTCGAGAAAACGCTCCCAGGTCGCGCCGTCGTGCAGGTCTTCGCCCGGGTGAATCTCGTAGCAGAGATCGACGCCGCACTCGTCGGCGAAGTCGAGCAGCGGCCTCCAGCGGCGGCCGAGCTCGGCGAAGGCCTCTTCCACCAGGCCGGCGGGGCGCTGCGGCCACGGGTAGAAGTAGGGCCAGGCGAGCGCGCCCGAGAAGGTCACGCTTTCGGTCAGGCCCATATTCTGCGAAGCCTTCAGCGACTTCTTGACCTGATCGATCGCCCACTCGGTGCGGGCGGCCTTGTTGCCGCGCACGGCCTCGGGCGCGAAGCCATCGAAGAGCTCGTCGTAGGCCGGGTGCACCGCGACCAGCTGGCCCTGCAGGTGCGTCGAGAGCTCGGTCGGCTCGACGCCGTGCTCGGCCAACTGACCCTTGTACTCATCGCAGTAGTCCTTCGACGCGGCGGCCTGGTCGAGGTCGATCGCATTCGCATCCCAGGTGGGAATCTGCAGACCTTTGAAGCCGAGCCCGCCCGCCCATGCGGCAGCAAGCTTGTAGTCGTTGAACGGAGGTTCGTCGCCCATGTACTGGGCGAGGAAGATCGCGGGCCCCTTGATCGTCTTCATGACGGTCTTTTTTATGGGCGCGGCGGAAAGGCGTAAAGGAAAGGGGTGTTAGACTTCGGGCATGCGTGCTCTCAGCGTGTCGCTCCTGAGCCTGCTGCTGACGCATTCGGCGCTCGGCCAGGAGGCCGAGTCCGAGTTTGCGCCGCCGCAGGAAGCCCTCGCCCCGCCCTGACCGGTCTGACCGGGCGAAGGCCAGCCTGTCCGTTGGATGGGCGACGAGAGCGCTCCCTTCACCGTCAGCGTGCGCGCGGTGCCGAACATCGGCGTCGACCGCGCCGAGCTGCGGGTCGTCGGCGCCTACCGGGCGCACAAGCGCTTGAGCTTGGCGCTGGAATGGAACCCGGGCGAGAGCGAGCTGCTTCCCAACTTCAATCTGGCACCGTCTTTACCGGGCGAGCATCTGCCCGGCGTGGGTCTGATGCTGGGCACCAGCAGCGATCGGATCGGTACCCCGGACGGCCGGGCCTGGTTCGGCGCGGCGACGCTCGATCCGCAGGCCTGGGGCTGGGAAGACGCGCCGATCAACGGCTACCTGGGGGCGACCTACGGCACCTGGGCCAACGACACGCGCGCGATCGGCGGGCTGACCTGGATGGTGCGCGATCACCTTTCTGCTGGCGTGCAGCACGACGGCGAGAACGTGCACGGCATCCTCACGATCAACCCCGGCCTGTTCACAGGTGAAGCGTCCCGTTGGAGCGTTGACCTGCTGCTGATCGAGCAGGATGGCTCGCACACCGCGGGCGTGACGGTCTCGACGCGCTTCTAGCGCACTAGCCCATACCGGCGAGCAGCGTGCCCACCCACCAGGCGAGCACGCAGAGGCCGAAGGCGATGCCAAACAGGATCGCCCAGGCCAGGCTGACCTGCGCCGACTTGCCCTGGTACTCGGCCGGCGGATTGAGGTTGGTGGTCAGCCAGTACCAGACGGCCGGGGCGGCCGCCCAATACCAGGCTAGCCCCGCCGCGCCCAGGCCCAGGCTGATCACCGGCGCCAGCCACTGCGTGCGGCGGAAGCGCTCGAACAGCTTCTGATTGAAGGGAGCAGCCATGCGTGCGCCTACTTCGCGTCGCGCAGAGTGCGGTAGAGCTCGACGCCGTGCTCGTCGCGGAAGATGAGGGCGAGCTGCAGCTTCGGCGCGGTGATGAGTTGCACTTCGAGGAAGCCGCCGCTCGGCTGCTTCGAGGTGTAGAGCTGCTGGATGGTGGCGTCCGGGTCGGTCGACTTCGGGTCGCCGGGCTTGCGGCCCATCCGCGCGTTGGAGTCGAGCAGCGCGCCGACCGCGAACTCGTGGGTGCCCTGCGGGTGGACGGAGTGGTATTGCCAATGGCGATCGCCGCAGATGATCAGGAAGCCCTGATCGTTGAGCTCGTGCTCGGCCAGCCAGGCGTGAAAGGCCTCGCCTTCGTGGCGGAAGCCCTTCTGGTTGGTCTGGTTGTCGGCCTTGTAGCCGTCGTCGGGGCCGACGATCGGTGTGGGTGAGATCAGGATCTTGAAGGCGGCGTCGGAGGCCAGCAGCGTGCGCTTCAGCCAGTCGCGCTGCTCGACCCCCCACATGGTCTTCTCGGGTCCGGGCTCCATCTTGTTGGGGCTGCGGTGATCGCGGCCTTCGGTCATCCAGATCTGCAGATCCTTGGAGACGCGGACGGTGCGCCAGGTCGGTGTCTTGTCGTCGCCCTGGGGAACGATCGGCACCTGCGCGCGAAAGATCCTGCGGCCGAGTGCGTGGCTGGGCGCCTTGTCGCCCGTGGTATCGCTGTCGTTGTAGCGATGGTCGTGGTCGTCTTTGAGCCAGTAAGTCGGCGTCGACTGTAGCAGCTTGCGCATCCGCGGCATCGCGAACAGCTGATGCCAGTGGGCGCGCATTGCTTCGGCATCCTTGGCCGGGTCGTTGGCAGGCCGGTCGTAGTAGACGTTGTCGCCGGCGAAGACGACGAAAGCCGGATCAAGCTCATCGATCGCCGCGAGGCCGGGGTAACCCAGCGGCTTGTCTTCGCCCTGGTAAGCCGGCCGCCCCTGCCCGCCATGCATGAAGTAGTGGTGATTCATGCAGTTGGTGACGACGAAGTTCATGGACTTGCGCTTGCCCGCTCCAGGCAGGGTCCGGAAAGACCCTGAAGTGGTGTGCGAGAAGTCGACCACGCCGTCCTCGACGCGGAAGACGCTCCAGCTGTAGTGCGTATCCGGGATCAGGTCGGAAAGCTGCAGCCGCACGATGCCGGCGGACTGCGCTGGGATCTCCAGGTCGCGCAAGAGGGACGCTTCATCCAGCTCGGCACCGGAATCATCCAAGCCCTGCACCCCGATCGCCAAACGCGTCAACGCCGTGGAACCGAGCGCACGCGCCTGCAGCAGCGCTGTGGTCGCAGTGATCTCACCGACGATGACCTCCGGCCGCTCCTTCGCAGCGAGTTCATCGGGCGACTGTGCAAGAAGAAGCAGGGCGGCGGCAAGCATGCGACACGCGGCGGGTGGGCCGCGTGTTCAGCATAGTCGGCGCGCGGGGTGCGCGGCTTACTCGGGCGTGCCGTCGAGGGGTACGCGGCCGAGGCGGCGGTCCGGGTCGAAGTGCTGCTTCAGGGCGCGGGCGGCGGCCTTCAGCGCGTCGGGCGTGTAGGCGTCGTAGAAGCGCTGGTTGTGCGGGCCGACGCCGTGCTCGGCGGAGTAGCTGCCGGCGTAGTCGCGCACGACGGTGTCGTAGACCAGCTGCTGCAGCTCGAGCTTGAGCGCGGCGTGGTCGTCGGTGGCATCCTGCGGCCAGACCAGGTTGAAGTGCGAGCCGCCGTCGCCCCAGTGACCGAAGTCGCAGACGCGGACCTGCGGGTGGCTGCTGGCGAGCTGGGCGCGCATCGCGGCGCTGAACGCGGCCATGCGGGCGCGCGGCACCGCGATGTCGAGCGCAAGCACCACACCTTCGAGTGCCAGCGACTCGCTGATGTGGTGGCGCAGATTCCAGGCGACCGCGGGCGCCATCGGGAAGACATCGGCCAGCTCGTCTTCGGCTTCCTCGAAGTGCGCCTCGAGGGTGCTGAGCAGTACCGCGTCGAGGTCAAGCAGCTCGGCCTCGAGCGTGGTCGAAAGTTCGACCAGCACGGCGTAGGCCGGTAGCTCACTCGCGTCGAAGGGCTGCTCGAGGTTAGCCGCGTGGCGGATCGTGATGTCGAGCGCGTCGGCGGACAGCACCTCAAAGGCGGAGAGCGTGCCGCCAGACGCACGCTCGAAACGAGCGAGCAGGTTCAACACCGCCTGCGCCTGGTTGACCCCCACCCAAGCCGTCACCGTCTGCTTCGGCAGCGGCTGCACCTTCAGCACCGCGCCGGTGACGATGCCGAAGCTGCCGAAGGTGCCGACGAAGAGCTGCTTCCAGTCGAGGCCGGTGTTGTCCTTGACCAGCTGGCTCATGCGGTCGACCAAGGTGCCATCCGGCAGCACCACCTCGACCCCGAGCAGGTTCTCACGCACCGCGCCGTAGCGCAGCAGCCGCGTGCCGCCGGTGTTCGTCGCGACCATGCCGCCGATCTGCGGATCCGCGCCCAGGTCGATCGGGAAGAACAGCCCGTGCTCGGCGAGCGCGGCGTTGAGCGCGGAGAGGGTGACTCCCCCATCCACACGCACGGTGCGATCGACCGGATCGATCACGATCCGCTTCGACAGCCGCTCCAGCGAGAGCAGCAGTTGCTCACCCGTGGCATCCGGGTTGGAGGCGCCGACCAGGCCGGTGTTCGCGCCGATCGGGTTGACCGGCACGCCATGCTCGGCAGCGATCGCCAGCACGCGCGCGACTTCGGCCGAGCTCCGTGGGCGGACCACCGCCAGCGCCCGGCCCTCGCCGTAACGCCAGCCCTTCTCATAGCCGGCGCGGTCGGCGTCGGCAGTGAGCACGGCGCCCTCGCCGAGCAGCTGGACCAGGGTCTCGATCATCGGGCTGGTGGCGGCGGCGGGGTTCATGCCGCTGCCCCGTCGGTCATCTTGAAGATCGCCTGCGCGTTCTGCGCGTCGAAAGCCAGATCCAGGCTGCCGTCGGCGAGCGGCGCGCGCGAGATGAACTCCAGGAAGCTGCCGGGCACACGGCGCGCGACGAAGCGGTCGCCGTCGAGCATCAGCCGCTCGACTTCGGCGGCGCGGAAGGCGGTCTGCACCACGCGGCCTGTCGCGCTGACCTCGACCTCGTCCTTGACCGGGCGCCCCAGCGCGCGCTGCTGCGCGGCGACCGCCGGCACGTCGGCGACGCGGTCGGTGATGTGGTTGAAAGCGTGGCCCTCGGTCGCGATCCAAGCCATCTCCGCCGACTCGGCGCGGAAGAGCTCGTACTCCTGCACCGTCACGTCGCGGTGATGACGATCGAAGCTGGCGGCGACGGCGTGGATCAGCTGGACCGCGGCGTCGAGCGGCAGCTCGCCGGTCCGATGCAGGCGCTCGAGCTGGCTCGAGGCCCAGGCCGGCAGCGGGTCGACCGTCGTCGCCATCAGCTCGGTGGCCGCCGCCTGGAAGGCCGGGCTGAAGCGGCGCGGATCCAGCTCGGAGACGAAGTACTGCGGCAGCTCCTCGGGGAAGTCACGGTGGGTGTAGACGTAGCCGGTCATCCCCAGCCGCTCGAGCGGATAGACCTTGGTCTGCTCGTAGCCGAAGGGCGCGAGCAGCCGCGCCACGGCCTGACGCCCGGCCGGCAGCTCACCGGCCTCGATCGCCACGGTGCGCATCGCGCCGTGGTCGAAGACCAGCGGGCGACCGCTGCGCGCGCACTCCTGGGTGTAGGCGCGAGCGAAGGGGACGCGCTCGCACAGGTCGGCGAGCAGCACCAGACCGAGCGCCATCGCGGCCTGGCCGCGGTCGAGGGCGTCCTCGGTGTGGGCAGCGCCGCCCGGGGCGGCCTCCGGCAGCTCGATCGGCAGCGCGACCGCTCCGCGGAGCTGGTTCCAGGAACGGGTGCCGAGCAGCTCGGCGAGGAAGGCCGGCGCGCCGGCGCGATGAGTCGTCTTCATGAGAATCGGGGATTCACCCGAGGTTTCGGCGAAGTCTAGGGCGCAAAAATCCCTTTTCCGGCTGGTTTCCGCTCAGTCGCGCATGAGTTATTCTCATGCACCATGCGCGATCTGCCCTCGATGACCGCTCTTCTGGCCTTCGACGCCGCGCTGCGCCACCTCAGCTTCACCCGCGCCGGCCAGGAGCTGGGGCGCACCCAAGGGGCCATCAGCCGGCAGATCGCGCAGCTCGAGAAGGAGCTCCGCACCCGGCTGTTCATCCGCGATCACGCCAAGCTCCGCCCCACCCCGGCCGCGCGGGCCTTCGGCGCCCAGCTCACCGGCCTGCTGGCCCGGCTCGACGGCCTCACCACCGAGATGCGCGCCGCCGGCCAGGTGGGCGGCACCCTCCACCTGGCGATCCTGCCCACCTTCGGCACCCGCTGGCTGATCCCGCGTATGCCCAGCTTCCGCGCCGCGCACCCTGAGGTCTCGATCCACTTCACCAGCGCGATCGGCGTCTTCGATTTCGACACCGTCGGCATCGACGCGGCGATCCACCACGGCGCGCCGCAGTGGCCCGGCGCGGTGCTCGAGCCGCTGATGCAGGAGGAGATCATCGTGGTCTGCACCCCGGCAATCGCCGCCTCGCTGCACCAGCCCGCCGACCTGCTGGAGCAGACCCTGCTCCGCGTCGAGTCGCGCCTCGGCGCTTGGGATCGCTGGTTCCGCGAGATGGGCGTGCCTGACGCCCAGTGGCCGGACGGCCCGCTGTTCGAGAGCCACCTGATGTCGATCCAGGCCGCGGTCGCCGGCCTCGGCGTGGCCCAGCTGCCCTCCTTCCTGGTCCAGGACGAACTCCGCCGCGGCGAGCTAGTCGAGCCCTTCCCCGACCGCACCCTCGCCGGCGACCTCGGCTACTACCTGGCTTACCCCGCCTGGAACCGCGAGCTGCCGGCGCTCAAGGCCTTCCGCGCATGGATCGGCGACACACTTGGCTGACGCAAGTCGAGACAGGGGCGCCGACTCGCGTCTTGGAGCACCTATTGACTCAGTCGAATGAACCGGACTGCAGCAGACGCCACAACTCTACGAGAACCGCGCAATTCACCTGATACCAACAGGACGGAGTCTCGACTTAATGACTCGCGCGCATCTCCCATCTCAAGAACACTCACCAAGACCATATCCCCATCAATCTTGGTCGATTCGATCACGATCGGCGTCTCTCCAACCACAAGGGTCGAAAGGTCACCCCAAGAATCCCCTGAGTTCTGCTCGAGCGGAATCTCCACGTCGTAGCGGCGAAAGGGTCCGATGCGCCTAGAGAACACACGCTGCCCAACCTTCCAATCGGATCGAGCGAAGCGAAACATCGGACGCCCGGACTCCGTAGACCGAACAGTAAATGGAGGACAAATCAGCGAATGACCTCCGAGCATTCCTTCGATGACTGGGTCAAGCGCGACAGACCAGACCCTCTCGCCGCGCTCACCTACGGCCTGAATTCGAAGTCCGCTTGCCTCTTCCACGCAGAGGTGATCGCATGGCCCCTTCTCCCGATGCGTAACCCAGGCACTTAGTCCAGCGAATGCGTCGCCTTCGACTGGCCCCTCCTCGGAAGAGTCGAAGTCCAAGACAACACTACCGGAATAACTGGTCGACATCGTCTTCGTCCAAGATCGAGTCCCCGCAGAAACTCCGATATCAAACGTGATCGATCTCTCCCCAGGCTCAATTGCGTGACTCACTTCAACTTCGACACACTCACCTGGATAGACAAGACGAGTTGGCTCAGCCCGATCGGTACCACACAGACAGCCCTCGGACTCAAACTGCAGAGATACGACCTGATCCGAGTCTGGCTGCGTATGCTCCGCGAGAATCCTGAACCTTCTCACTCGCCCATACTCAGTTGGGATGCTCGCATCTACTTCTAGGCGAACGGTCGCTAGGCCAGATCCAACTTCGACCTGATCCACAAGCTCCCAAGAATCTAGCTCAGCGATACCACGACTCAGACCGATCCCGGCCGTGAGCGACAGGGACGCCAGCAGACAAGAAACGACGCCGGGACGACTCATCGCATCCCCTCCAGCAGCTCCGCGAGTGAATTGAGGTCAATCATTCTCTCACGGAAGGCATACACGCCTCGCTCATCTTCAACTCGGAAGTCAAACACAGTCGCGCCCTCAAGGAACCTAAGTGCGCCGACAACTCGATTCGTCATGGAGTTCGGCTCCCGGCGGAACGTTCGCAACTCCGCTTGTGTTCCAAACCTCTCTCCGAGCATGAATGACTCTGCAATCCAAGATCGATAAGGAAGTCCAGCCCCGATGCCCAAGACGACCTGCTCGACGCACTTGCCACCATGAAGGTCATGAAGCGAGACTGCGATCGAGTACTCCAGTTCGCCATTTTCGGCTTCCATCCAAGAGAGCCGCCCTTCAACGGAACCTCCAACTAACGCAAAGCCAGGAGGAACCTCCAGCCACGCCGGGAGGCGCTGCATTCCGCTTGAGAGTGGAGCAAGCTCGTAATGGACCTCAAGACCATGATTTCCGAGCCAGATCACCCGCTCGTCATCGCGAGCAGCATGGTGAAGAAACGCCAGCAGGCCAACAACCTCATCCTGCTGCTCTTTCAGTAACGAAACGACCTCACTCGAATCAAGTGCAGCGACCTCGATAGCAGAGCCCACATGGGGGAGTTCATTGCCTCCATGATTCTCTAGTTGGGCAAGTAGAACCCCTCGCCGCTCGTAATCAAGCCAGTGTATTCGAGTCAGCCGCTCAACTTCGTCCGAGTACTCCATCTGGACATGCCCTTGGTCTCCGTACGGAGTCCAGATAAACCTCCGGAATTCTCGGGCTGGACCCGAGGCATCGATGACCCAATTGCGAACTGACTCAAGGGACGAGTCAACCTCGCGACCATGGAGCAACTCCGCAAGGCGTGCCGCTCTCTGATCAGCGCTCAAGCGAGGGCGAATTCGACTGTGAGAAGTAGTGAGTGAGAAACTCCCTTCTTCTTCGCACTGAACTACGACGCTTCGGCATTCCCGAATCCGTTTCCGAGCCTCCGCGGCCCGATCGAGATCGGGATCCTCCACCTGGAAGAGCCCGACCATGAAGGGACATATCAATGCAGACAGAGCCATATTCGAACTAGAGACAATCGTCTGAAACGACATCAACAGTGGTCGCTTGACGCACCCACTTGCATGCAAAGCGGTACTTCATCTTGCCTTCGAACTCGAACTCGAAGTCCTCCCCAAACTCGAGGTCAACTGACTGACCACTTGCACGACCTGTCACCCCACAGAGTTGAGGCTTGATTGAGACAAGCTTCCATTTCGGGAAATCGCGCTCCGTATCCTCCCCTGAAGAGTAAAAGTTGCACCAGGAAAAGATGTTGAGTGTGAGCTTGCACTTCGAGCTCCGGCCAAACCACGCATACCCACCTTCAGCTTGATTCACCGCACAGGTTGGCTGAGGGGACTTCTTACACGCAGAGTATCGATAGGAAACGGACTGCCCATTATCCGGCTTTCCACTGGGTAAGACCGGGCCGAAGTGGATGCAGCGCCGGCTTGATCCAACGACCTCATCGTTCGGCTCAATCCGAATCGGGCCACCACCTGCGGGCACAACGAAGTCAAACGACTCAACGTCGTCAACAGCAATTCCCTTCTGAGAAACCGCGTGGACGCCCGGATACGAAGGGCTTGTTGCGCTCACTCGCGCCTCCCCCACGTCGAGCACCGTGAGAGGCACCTCGACATAGTGTTCACCGGCTGGAAGCACGACCGAGGAAGGGACGCTGAAAATTGGCGCTGTTACGGACAGATTGAACACTCGGTCAGTGGACCAGACATCCTTCGCGACGATGACGAGTTCCGAGTCTTGATCAACATAGAGAGACCGATTCTCGGTCAGCATCAGGGAGATATCCGGAGAATTGACATCGAGGTCGATGACTTTGGAAGCCAGATACTGACTCGGCTCGGCAAGTGCAGTCCAACTCAGCGACCCAGCCAGATCGAGGAAGATGGACAAGCGATTCAATCCTCCATGGAATAGCTGACCCCAAGTTCCGTCATGCGTAAACGCTCCAGCCGGAAGCATGAGCTTTGCATTGCCACTTCCCGTGACATCATCGAACGAGAGAATTGTCAGGCTTGCCTCACCACTCTCGTTCCCATAAACCCACGGAAAGTCATTCGTCACAAAGTCACTTGGCATCCAATTGACCGGTCGCAATGAATAGCAAAACTCAAGGTCGGGGATTGCAAAGAGGCCGGTATTCAGGTCCTGTAGCGGCGATTGAAATGGAATCTCGACAACGAATAGGCCGACATCCGCCATGTTGACCGAATCTCCTAATGTCAGATTCGAGGTCTGACCATCTTCGTTAATGAACTTGTCTTGGGCCACCGCAGGCATTCCCACGCACACGATGAACAGAATGAGAAACAAATAAGACTTCATGAAAAGAAATCCCTCAAGGGAAAGTGGTCAAAGAACGGCGGCGCAATCCGCCACCGTCTCGGAAGGTATCACGCAGCATCACTGCTTGCAATGCGCGTCGGATCTTTGAGCACGCTCGAAACTCTCGGGAGCCTGCGTAGACGAAGTACTTTCTCCCAAACGAATCACGTCGTTCGGGTCAAGCTGGCTTGCGCCGCAAAAACTCTGGTGATCGCCGAAATCACGACTTGCGGCAATCGGGCAGCCGACCGACTCTGGACGTCCCCCTGCTGAGCCCCTGCGCTCCGGGGAGACGACCCTATGTCTGACCAAGGTCCCGTTCGCATTGCGCTCGTCGGGCTCGGCTTTGGCGCCGAGTTCATCCCCATCTACCAGGCTCACCCGGATGCGGTGCCGATCGCGATCTGCCAGCGCAATCAGGAGAAGCTGGACGCCATCGGCGACGCCTTCGGGATCGAGAAGCGCTACACCGATTACGCCGAGCTGCTGAAGGACCCGGACATCGACGCGGTCCACATCAACACGCCGATTCCGCTCCACGCCGAGCAGTCCATTCAGGCGCTGAAGGCCGGCAAGCACGTCGCCTGCACGGTGCCGATGGCGACCAGCGTCGAGGACTGCGAGCGCATCGTTGAGGCGCAGATCGCGAGCGGCAAGAAGTACATGATGATGGAGACCGTCGTGTACTCGCGCGAGTTCCTGTTCATGAAGGAGCTCTACGAGAACGGCGACCTCGGCCGGATTCAGTTCCTGCAGGCCTCGCACCAGCAGGACATGGACGGCTGGCCGGATTACTGGCCGGGCCTGCCGCCGATGCACTACGCCACCCACTGTGTCGGCCCGGTGCTGGCGCTGCCGCGCCGCGACGCGACCAAGGTGAGCTGCTTCGGCTCGGGGCAGATCTCCGAGGACCTCGCCGCGATCCACGGTTCGCCGTGGGCGATCGAGTCGGCGCACATCCAACTGGAGGGCGACCTGTCCGCGCGGATCTACCGCTCGCTGTTCGACACCGCGCGCCAGTACCGCGAGAGCATCGACGTCTATGGCAGCAAGAAGGCGGTCGAGTGGCCGCTGATCGAGGGCGAGGGCCTGGTCGTGCACACCGCCAAGAAGCCCGAGCCGGAGATCCCCGAGCGCATCGAGTGCCCTGATTACGCGCACCTCCTGCCGGAGGAGATCCAGCGCTTCACGACCCACGGCGTCTACGACACCGACGCCAACCAGCACCTGTCCTTCACCCAAGGCGCTGGTCACGGTGGCTCGCACCCGCACCTGGCGCACGAGTTCATCGACGCGATCCTCAGCGACCGCGACTGCTATCCGAACGCACGTCAGTCCGCGAACTGGACCTGCGTCGGCATTCTGGCTCATGAGTCGGCCATGAAGGGCGGCGAAGTGATGGACATGCCCGCCTTCACCCTGCAGCAAACAGTCCAAGCATGATGCTCGCCCTCACGCTGGCGCTCACCCCTGCCGCGGCCGCCGCGCAGGAACCCTGGGAAACCTTCGAGACGCGCCAGCTGAGCGAGCAGTTCTTCAGCGAAGGCGCCTGCGGCGCGGACTTCGATGGCGACGGCCACGGCGACGTCAACTCGGGCCCGTACATCTACTTCGGGCCAGAGTTCTCGGCCTGGGTGCGGATCTACGCCCAGGAGCCCTACGACGTGCAGGGCTACTCCGACCACTTCTTCAGCTTCGCCTACGACTTCGACGGCGACGGCGACCAGGACCTGCTGCGGATCGGCTTCCCGGGCGCGCGCGCGGAGTGGTACGAGAACCCGGGCGCGGAGAACATCCGCGTCGCCGGCGCGGCGCACTGGAATCGCTTCGTCGTCTTTGAAGGAGTCGACAATGAGTCGCCGACCTTCGCCGACGTCAACGGCGACGGCCGCCCCGAGCTGATCTGCATGCACGGCGGTCGGCTGGGCTACGCGCTCTGGGATCCGCAGCAGCCCGGCAAGCGCTGGCAGTTCGTGCCGATCAGCGCCGAAGGCATGGGCGGGCGCTTTACCCACGGCCTGGGCTACGGCGACATCAACGGCGACGGCCTGACCGACCTGATCATGAAGCAGGGCTGGTGGGAGCAGCCGGCGATCATCGACGGCCCCGGCGAGTGGCCCTTCCACCCCCACGCCTTCGCCGGCCGCGGCGGCGCGCAGATGTACGCCTACGACATCGACGGGGACGGCGACACCGACGTCGTCAGCTCCGACAACGCGCACGGTTACGGCCTGTACTGGTTCGAGCAGCGACCGAGCGAAGACGGCACGATCGGCTTCCGCAAGCATCAGATCATGGGCTCGACCGTCGGCGAGAACCCGCACGGCGTGGTGGTCGGCAATCTGCACGCGATGGACCTCGCGGACATGAACGGCGATGGGCTGCAGGACCTGGTGCTGGGCTCGCGCTATTGGGCGCACGGCGGCGGCGACGCGGCCGACCACGACCCGGCCTACGTCTACTGGTTCGAGCTCGAGCGCGACGCCGCCGGCGCACGCTTCACCCCGCACATGGTCGACAACGACTCGGGGGTCGGCACGCAGGTGATGGCCGTGGACCTGACCGGCGACGCGCTGCCCGAGATCGTCGTCGGCAACAAGAACGGCACCTTCGTGCACCTGCACGGCCGCGAGCAGATCAGCGCCGCCGAGCGCCGCGCCCGGCTGGCCAACGCCGTGCGCGAGGCGCGCAGCCGCTCCAGCCGCGCCCGCCCCGCCGCGGTGGCTCCGGTCGACGCCGGCGGCCACGCCCTGAACCTGGGCTTTGAGACCGGCGACCTGTCGGGCTGGACCGCGACCGGCGAGGCCTTTGCGCAGATGCCGGTGAAGGGCGACACCGTGGCCGCGCGCCGCGCCATGCGCAGCATGCACGAGGGCGAGTATTGGATCGGCACCTACGAGATCGCCAACAGCGACGTCGCGCAGGGCACGCTGACCAGCGAACCCTTCCTGGTGACCCACCCCTACGCCAGCTTCCTGGTCGGCGGCGGTCATCACGAATCGACCAGCGTCGAGATCCTCGACCTGATGGGCCGGGTGTTCTACCGCGCCTCGGGCCGCGACGACGAAGCGATGCACGTGGCCTGGGTCGATCTGTCGACCCGAATCGGCCAGCCGATTCAGATCCGCTTGCGCGACGAGCACGGCGGCCACTGGGGCCACATCAACTTCGACGACTTCCGCTTCCACCGCGACGATCCGACCGTGCGCGAGAAGGCGCAGCTGTCGATGCAGAAGTCGGCGGTGCGCGGCAAGCTGCCCGAAGAGGCCGCACAGGCGATGACCGTGCCCGAAGGCTTCCACGTCGATCTGATCGCGGCCGAACCGGATCTGCACCAGCCGATTCAGTTCACGATCGATGCGCAGGGCCGCCTGTGGGTGGTCGAAGCCTTCGCCTATCCGCAGCGCCGCAAGGACGAGGACGCGCGCGACACCATCCTGGTCTTCGAGGACACCGATGAGGACGGCAGCTACGACAAGCGCACCGTCTTCACCGACACCCTCAACCTGGTCAGCGGGATCGAGGTCGGCTTCGGCGGGGTCTGGGTGGGCGCGGCTCCCTACCTGATGTTCATCCCCGATGCGGACAACGATCTGGTGCCCGACAGCGAGCCGCAGATCCTGCTCGACGGCTGGGGCTATCAGGACACGCACGAGACGCTGAACGCCTTCCGCTGGGGCCCCGATGGCTGGCTGTACGGCTGCCACGGCGTGTTCACTCATTCGCGCGTCGGCAAGCCGGGCACCCCCGACGCCGAGCGCGAGCCGATCAACGCCGGCGTCTGGCGCTACCACCCGACCAAGCACGTCTTCGAGGTCTACGCCTGGGGCACCTCTAACCCCTGGGGAGTGGATTGGGATGACTACGGCCGCCCGCTGATCACCGCCTGCGTGATCCCGCACCTCTATCACATCATTCAGGGCGCGCGGTACCAGCGCCAGGGCGGGCGCCACTTCTCGCCCTACGTCTACGACGACATCAAGACGATCGCCGACCACCTGCACTATCTGGGCGCGACGCCGCACAGCGGCAACGGCCTGAGCGATGCGGTCGGCGGCGGCCACGCGCACTGCGGCGCGATGATCTATCTGTCGGATCAGTTCCCGGCCGAGTACCGCAACCGCCTGTTCATGTTCAACGTGCACGGCAAGCGGATGAACAGCGAGATTCTCTCGCCGCAGGGTTCGGGCCTGGTCGGCTCGCACGCGCCTGACTTCCTGCTTTCCAATGACCCCTGGTTCATGGGAGTCGCGGTGCGCACTGGCCCGGACGGCAGCATCTACATGCTCGACTGGTACGACAAGCAGGCCTGTCACCGCAACGATGTCAACCTGTGGGACCGCTCGAACGGGCGGATGTACCGGGTGCGCTACGGCGACGGTGACTTCGCGCGCGTCGACCTGACGAGCTGGAGCACGGAAGAGCTGTGCCGCGCCGCGCTCTCCGACAACGAGTGGGAAGTGCGCATGGCGCGTCGCGTTCTGCAGGAACGTGCCGCCGGGCCGGACTGGAATGAGGATCAGCTGGCCGGCGTGCAGGCCACGCTCGGCCCCTACTTCCTCGACGAGAACCTGCCCACTCCCAAGCGGCTGCGCGCGCTGTGGGCGATGCACGCGGCGGATGCCTGGTCGACGCAGTGGGTCGAGCCGCTGTTCGAGGACCGCGACGAGCACATCCGCTCGTGGGCGGTCACGTTGGTGCTCGAGCGCGCTGGCGGCGTGGCCTACGGCCGCTCGCTGGTCCCCAAACGAGTCAGCGACACCTTCGCGCAGATGGCGGCGAGCGATCCTTCGCCGGTCGTGCGCCTGGCCCTGGCCGCGGCGATGCAGCGCCTGCCGGTGCCGCAGCGCTGGGGCATCGCCGAGTCGCTGATGCGTCGCCCGGAGGACATCGCCGATCACAACCTGCCCAAGATGATCTGGTACGGCTTCGAGCCCTGCGTGGCCGCCGATCCGCAGGCCGCGCTGGCGATGATCGCCGGCGGCTGCTGGTACGACTTCGTCGAGCGTTCGACCTACCGCCGCCTAGCCGAGGGTGAGGGCGCGATGCTCGAGGCGCTAGCCGCCGCGATCGCGAAGGCCCCGGCCGACCGCGCCGCGCGCATGCTCGACGCCATGACCCGCGGCCTGGCCGATCGCCCGGACACCGCGATGCCAGCTTCCTGGCCGCAGGTCTCGGCGCGCTTCCTGCAGGGCGATGCGCAGGTGACAGCGGTCATGCGCGATCAGGCGCTGCGCCTCGCACAGCAGTTCGGTGATCCCACCGCGGCCAGCGCCCTGCTGGCGGTCGCCGGCGACACCAGCCTGTCGCAGGAGCGTCGGGCGCAGGCGCTGGAATCGCTGGGCAACAGCAGGAGCTCGGACTACGTCACGCTGCTGCTGTCGCTGCTCGACGAAGGGCGAATGCGCCGCCACGCGCTGGCGCGGGCCGCCGCGGTCGATGATCCGCGCATTCCGCAGGCGCTCGTGCGCGGGCTCGGCTCCTTCGAATGGGAAGGCACCGAGAAGCTGGCCGCCGCCAGCGTGCTGGCCTCGCGCGCCGGCAGCGCCCGCCTGCTGCTCACCGCGATCGGCGACGGCCGCGCGCCGCGTACGCTGCTCGACTCGGCGCCGCTGCGGCGTCAGCTGAACGAGCTGCGTGACGAGCAGGTGAGCGCCGGGTTGACTGAGCTGTGGGGCAAGACCGGCGAAGTCAGCGAGAACGCCGCCGCGCAGATCGCGGCCTGGAAAGCCAAGCTGACCGCAGAAGAGCTGGCGCAGGCCGATCTGGTCAACGGACGGCAGCAGTACCGCAACACCTGCTTCGCCTGCCACAAGCTGTTCGGCGACGGAGGCGACCTGGGCCCGGACATCACCGGGTCCAACCGCGCCGACCTCGACTATCTGCTGTCCAACCTGATCGAGCCGAGCGCCGAGCTGGGTCAGCAGTACATGATGACGACCGCGCGCCTGAAGGACGGCCGCGTGGTCGCCGGCATGATCAGCAACCAGAACGAGCAGACGCTCACCTTCCGGAACGGCACCTTCACCGAGGTCGTGCGGCGCGCCGATCTGGCCAAGCGCCCGGACGGCACCGAGGACCTCACCGTGCTCGAGATGTCGCTGATGCCGGCAGGGCAGCTGGACGGCCTCTCCCCCGAAGACGCGCGCGACCTGGTCGCTTACCTCGCCAGCCCGGTGCAGCAGCCGCTGCCGGCGAACGAGGAGACCCTCGGCGAGTGGTTCGATGGGCAGAGCCTCGATGGCTGGCTGTACGACCCGCAGTACTGGCGCGTCGAGAACGGCGAGATCATCGCCAGCGCACCGGACGGCATCGCCCACAACACCTGGGCGGCCGGTCCGCTCCACTTCCGCGACTTCCGCATGATCGTCGAGGTCAAGCTGGTCGACGACGCCGGCAACAGCGGCATTCAGTTCCGCTCCAGCCGCGCGCTCGACGGCGAAGTCTCCGGCCTGCAGGCTGACATCGGCCCCGGCTGGTGGGGCAAGCTGTACGAAGAGCATGGCCGCGGCCTGCTCGACGACACCGGCGCCGCCACCCACATCAAGCGCGGCGAGTGGAACACTTACGAAATCGTAGCCGTGGGTGATCGCGTCCTGACCGCGATCAACGGCCACGCCGTCGTGGATCGCAGCGATGCCGAGTTCGCCAAGAGCGGCATCGTGGCGCTACAACTGCATTCCGGTGGCCCGACGGAGGTCCGCTTCCGCAACTTCCGTTTCGAACTCTCCCCCCAACCTGTGCTGCGCACAGTCTCCCGATGAACGAAGTTCACCACGCTCAACCCACACCAGCCGAGAAGAAGCTCTTCTGGGCCTGCTTCATCGCGCTGTGCGCGACCTCCTTCGCCTTCATTCTCCGCATCCTCGCGCTCGACGGCATCGCCGCTGAGTTCGATCTGTCGGAGACGCAGAAGGGCGAGATCCTCGGTGTGGGCATCTGGCCTTTCGCCGTCAGCATCGTGCTGTTCAGTCTGGTCATCGACAAGATCGGCTACGGCAAGGCGATCCTGTTTGGCTTCCTGGCTCACGCGGCCTTCGCGATCCTAATGGTGACGGCAACCGGCTACTGGTCGCTGTACATCGGCTCGGCGCTCGGCGGCCTGGCGGCCGGCGCAATCGAGGCCGCGATCAACCCGATCGTCGCGACGATGTTCGCCAAGGAAAAGACCAAGTGGCTCAACATCCTGCACGCCGGCTGGCCCGGCGGCATGGTGGTCGCGGGCATCCTCGCGATGCTGCTGGGCGGTGACGGCGGCATCGGCTGGAAAGGCCAGATCTCGCTGATCTTCATTCCGGTCGCGCTGTACGGCGTGATGATGCTCAGCTGCAAATTCCCCACTTCAGAGCGCGTCGCGGCGGGTGTCTCCTACAAGGCGATGCTGCAGGAAGTGGGCTTCCTGGGCGCGCTGATGACCTCAGCCATGATCTTCCTGGAGGTCGGTCGCGTGTTCGAGTGGTCCGACACCATGAAGTGGGCGGCCGCGCTGGCCGTGGCCGCTGCCTTTGGCGCTTACGTGCGCACGATCGGACGTCCGCTGTTCCTGTTCCTGATGCTGATCATGATGCCGCTTGCGATCACCGAGCTCGGCACCGACAGCTGGATCAGTGACCTGATGGCTGGTCCGATGCAGGAAATGGGCCTGCCGGGTGGCGTCGTGCTGGTCTACACCGCCTTCCTGATGATGGTGCTGCGCTTCCAGGCCGGCCCGCTGGTGGAGCGCCTGCAGCCGCTCGGCCTGCTGGCCGCGTCGGCTGGTCTCGCCATCGTTGGCCTGATCCTGCTGTCGAGCGCGGCGGGCATCATGATCCTGGTCGCCGCGACGGTCTATGGCGTCGGCAAGACCTTCTTCTGGCCGACGATGCTTGGCGTCGTCAGTGAGCAATGTCCGAAGGGCGGCGCACTGACCCTCAACCTCATCGCCGGCCTGGGCATGTTGGCTGCGGGCGTGATCGGCGCTGCGCTGCTGGGCAATATTCAGGACAAGGAACTCTCGGAGACCCTGCTGGCTGATCGCCCGGCACTGGCCGAGCAGGTCCTCGGCGAGGAGCAGACGTCGGTCTTCGGCGCCTACACGCCGATTGATGGCGAGAAGCGGTCGAGCGTTACCGCAGAAGATGCCGAGTACCTGGATGACCTTGGCATCGTGGCGAAGCAGGATGCGCTGAAGACCGTGGCGATTTTCCCCGGCATCATGCTGATCTGCTACCTGATCCTGATCGCGTACTTCCGTTCACGCGGCGGCTACAAGCCAATCGCGCTCGAGCATGAATCCGAGTTCGCGAACGCTTAACCCGACCGTCCGGCAAGCAAGCTTCTCCCCGATTGATGAGCGATTCCTTCGACCCCACGCCGGATGACCGGTTCACCTTCGGCCTGTGGACGGTCGGCAACCCCGGGGCCGACCCCTTCGGCCCCCGGGTGCGACCGAGCATCTCGCCGACCGAGATCGTCGCCGGGCTGGCCAAGGTCGGCGCCTATGGCGTCAACCTGCACGACAATGACCTGGTTCCGTTCGGCGCAAGCGCCGCCGAGCGGGACCGGATCGTCGCCGACTTCAAGCAGGCCTGCGAGGACCACGGGCTGGCGGTGCCGATGGCGACCACCAACCTGTTCTCGCATCCGGTCTTCCGCGACGGCGCCTTCACTTCCAGCAACCCGAAGGTGCGCGCTTACGCGATCCAGAAGGTGATGCGGTCGATCGAGACCGGCATCGAGCTGGGCGCGAAGATCAACGTCTTCTGGGGTGGCCGCGAAGGCCTCGAGACCGACGCCGCCAAGGACACCCGCGATGCCATCAAGTGGTACCGCGAGTGCCTGGACTTCCTGTGCGCCTGGACCAAGGACCAGGGCTGGGAGCAGAAGTTCGCGCTCGAAGCCAAGCCCAACGAGCCGCGCTCCGAGATCTTCCTGCCGACCACCGGCCACATGCTGCACTTCATCGAGACGCTGGAGCACAGCGAGATGTGCGGCGTCAACCCGGAGACCGCGCACGAAAACATGCCCGGCCTCTCGATGGTGCACGCCGTCGCCCAGGCGATGGAGGTCGACAAGCTCTTCCACATCGACCTGAACGCGCAGAAGATCGGCCGCTACGACCAGGACCTGCGCTTTGGTTCAGAAGACGTGAAAGGCGCCTTCTTCCTGGTGCGCCTGCTCGAGGGCACCGGCGGTTACGCGCCGTACACCGGCCCGCTGCACTTCGATTCGCACGCCTATCGCACCGAGGACATCGACGGTGTCTGGGACTTCGCGCGCGGTTCGATGCGCACCTACAAGATCCTCGCCGCCAAGGCCAAGGTCTTCGACGCCGACCCGGAAGTGCAGCAGCTGCTCGCCGCGACGCACGCCGACCCGGATGGAGTCGCTGGCCTGATGAACAGCTACTCCGGCAGCAACGCCGCTGCGATCAGTGACATGGCGCATGACCCTGAAGCCATGGCCGCGGTCGGCCATCGCTACGAGCGTCTCGACCAGATCGCCATGGAGCACCTGCTGGGCGTGCGCTAGCGAGGATTTCTGGCACAATTGCTGACAGAGGGGCTGCCTCCGCTTCGTTGGAAGAGGGAGGCAGCCCCTCTGCTTTGATCATGCTCCTTTCCTTCGCCACGACCTTCCTTCTGGCGGCCGCGCAGGCGACGCCGCCGCGGGTGCACAACCGCGTCATCGCCACCTACCAGGGCTCGTACGTCGAGATTCACGGCCGCGAGTTTGGCCTGGGCGGGGCGGGCAGTCGCCTGCTGGTGCGCAGTGGCTCCGCGCAGTTCTCGATCCCTTCCACCGGGGCACTGATCACCTCCTGGGAGGATCAGAAGATCGTGTTGCAGCTGCCGCCCGATGCCCCCAGCGGCGAGCTGATGGTCGAGACTCCGCTGGGGCGAAGCAAGCTCGTGACTGTGCACGTCTACGAGTATCAGACTTACGACATCCCCGAGACCGTCGGCACCAACGGCGCGCCGCTCTCGATCGCGGTCGATGATCAGCACCGCGTCTGGATCAACCAGGAGTTCCACAAGGCCTTCCATATGCTCGACCCCGCGGTCGGCGTGGTCGAGCAGTTCATGATCCCGGTCTTCGATTCACCCGGGCCGTTCGCGATCACCCTGTTCGGCGACGCGCAGACCACGACCTCGGTGCTGGGCGAGGACGTGCTCGTCGACCCCTATGGGCGGGTCTGGTTTACGCAGGGTGGACAGAGCCTGTACGGCGGAGTGCACGGCAACCACAGCCGCGTGGTGTGCGTCATCCCCGATGCTCCCGGCGGCCCCGAGTTTCGCGCCTACAACGTGCCCGGACGCAGCAATGAAGTCGTCGGCCTCGCGTGGGATCCAGTGCGCGAGTGGATTTGGTTCACGCAGGCGAGCTTCGTCGAAGGCGCAGCCCTGGTCGGCTTTGACCCGGAGGTGATCCCCTATGACAACTTCTTCGACTTCCAGTCGAGCCTGGATCACCTCGCAGCCTACCCGGGCGACCCGCAGGATCCGGTCTTCCATTTCTACATGCTGCCGAACGCTAACGGCTGGCCGGCGCACATGCGCTTCACCGCCGACGGCAAGCTCTGGTACACCAACTTCTGGGGCAGCTCGATTGGACGACTGGATCCGATCACTGGTGATGTGAATCAGTACCCGGTCCCGAAAGGCATCGCGCAAAACCGCACCGGCCGCATCGTCGGCCCGGGCCCCTGGGAAATGCTGGTTGACCCCCACGGCGACATCTGGTTCAACGAGTTCTTCGACTCGACGATCACACGCTTTGACGCCTCCCGCGCCGATGATCCAGCCACCTGGCAGCTCGATGCCAACGGCCGCAACCCGGGGATGAGCGATTGGGTGGTGCCGGCGCACGACCGCGTCGATGACCGCATTCACTCCATCGAGTGGGGCCCAGACGGCAAGCTCTGGTACTCGATCCATGTACCGAAGGACTCGCCCAAGCCAGGGGGCGCGCTGGGCTTCATCACGCCAGATTTCCAGTTCATGACGCGCTTCCCGCCCCTCGACCTCGTGCCGGGCGACGGCATGCCGGGCGCCGACGGCATCGTGGTCGATCCGGTCACCGGCGACATCTGGGTCTGCGAGTTCTTCCGCGACCGCATCGGTCGCCTGCGCGAGGTGCCGCAGCTGCCCTAGACGCGCATCCAAACGAAACGAGGCGGCACATCCCCCCCGGGTGTGCCGCCTCTTCTCGTACGAGTTCTTCCGGTCCCCTAACGATCCCGGGGAGGCCGCTGACCTCCCTGCCGCTGGGCGCGCAGCTGCTGCAGGCGTTGCATACGCTGCTGGAGTTGGCCGCGCTGCTGCAAGGCGCCGCGCTGCCGCGGCTGGAGCTGGTTGCGTTGCTGCAGGAACGGACCGCGCTGACGCTGCTGCAGTTGGCCACGGCGCTCCTGCATGCGACCCCGCAGTTGTTCGCGCACCTCGGCGCGGCGCTTCAGAATCATGGCGCGCCCCAGCATGCGCTGACGCATCTGCTGGCGCAGCGCGCCATCCTGGCCTGGGCGCTCGGTGCGGCCCGGCCGCTCCGTCTGGCCACCGCGCTGGCGCGGCGGACGATCGCCCGTGCGCCCCTGCTTGCGCGGCGTATCGCCGTTGCCGCCGCGGCGCTTGCGCGCGCCGTCGCCGCGTTTGCGCGGGTTCTCCCCCCGCTTCGCGCGATCTGTCTTGGGCTTGTCCGTCTTGGGCTGATCGCCCGGCTCTTGGACAGGCTCCTGAACGAGCGGCGCTGGAGCCAGTTCGACCGCGCTGGGCGCGATCGCCGCGGGGCTCCACAGCAGGCTTGCGAGAGTCAATGTTCCGATCATGAGAGGCCCAACCCCCGTCGCCCGGCCGTGGTTCCGTCGCAATTCGACCGCCGCGCGTCGGAGGCTTCCACCGCGGCGCAGCTAGGCTGGGCGCGCGCAAGCAAGGAACGATGAGCCTCTATCTCGGAATCGATCTCGGCACGCAGGGTGTCAAAGTCCTGGTCTTCGATGCGGACGCACGCCGCGTGGTTGCGCGCGCCGGTCGCGCCTTGCCAGCGCCGGCCAGCCCGCGGCCGGGTGCCGCCGAGCAAAATCCCACCGACTGGTGGGATGGCTTCGTGGCTGCAACGCAGGAAGCGCTCGCTGCCGAGGGCGTGGACCGAGCGCGCATCAAGGCGATCGGTGTGAGCGGGCAGCAGCACGGCATGGTGGTGCTGGACGACGCCGGTGAAGTGCTGCACCCGGCCAAGCTGTGGTGCGACGTCGAGCCGGAAGAGGAAGCGCGCGCGCTGTCCGAGGCCAGCGGCCGCGCCGTGCCGCCCGGCTTCACCGCGCCCAAGCTGGTGTGGCTGAAGAAGCACCACCCGGAGCTGTTCGCGCGCGTCACCAAGCTGCAGCTGCCGCACGACTGGCTGAACGGTCGGCTCACTGGCAATCACGCGACCGACGCCGGCGACGCCAGCGGCAATGGCATCTTCGATCCGGTCGCGCGCACGCACGATTTGGAAGCCGCCGCCTGGATCGACGCGCGCGTGCCCGACATGCTGCCGCCGATCCTGGCGCACGATGAAGCGCACGGAACGCTGCTGCCGGAGATCGCCGAGCTCTTCGGCCTGTCCACCGAAGTGCGCGTGTCCGCCGGATCGGGGGACAACATGATGTCGGCGCTGGGCGCCGGCGCCTTCGACCCCGAGCTGCTGGTCATCAGCCTCGGCACGAGCGGCACGCTGTTCGGCTATTCCCCGCAGCCCATCGTCGACCCGAACGGTGAGGTCGCGCCTTTCTGCGACGCGACCGGCGGCTGGCTGCCGTTGGTGTGCACGCAAAACTGCACCACCGTGCCCAACGAGGCGCAGCAGGCTTTCGGCCTCAGCCACGAAGAGCTCACCGAGCTCGCGCGCCAGGAGCCGGCCGGCTGCGAAGGCATGGTCTTCCTCCCCTACCTCACGGGCGAACGCACGCCGAACTGGCCGCACGCCACCGGCGTGCTGCACGGCATCCGCCCCGGCGGGCTGCGCCCGGGCCTGCTCTACCGCGCAGCGCTCGAGGGTGCCTCCTTCGCGCTGGCACACGGCTTCCAGCGCCTGCAGGAGCTTGGCCTCACCACCTCGCGCGTGCAACTCGTCGGCGGCGGCGCCGCCAATCCGCTGTGGCAGGAGATCCTCGCCAGCCTGCTCAAAGTCGACATTCGCCTCGGCGGCGAGCCCGAGTCCGCCGCGCTGGGCGCGGCGCTGCATGCCGCGACGATGGACACTGGCATCGCTCCTGCACGATTGCTGCCGGAACCAAGCGACAGCCGCGTGATCCCTGCACACGCAATGGATTTCACTGATCTACAGCACGCCTTCCACGCTTACCTGGCGATGGGCCAATCGCTGTTCGACTGATCGACGCTAGAGCGCCCGCTCTCAGTCATCGTGCCGACAAATCGCGTTGCCGCTCCTTGAGATCGCGGTTAGCGTGGAGACAGGCCATTGGCCGACCACTTTCCCGATCCAGTCCGGCGAGGATTCTCGCCGATTCATTCAACAATCCCTCTTTCATGAAGCGATTCCTTTCTCTTGGCATGGCCGCAATGGCACTAGCCCCCCCACTTGTTTCTCAAAATCAGCTATGGATCGTCGATCCTGCAGGCGGAGGAACTCATACGACGATCACAGCAGCAGCGGCTGTCGCTGACGATGGAGATGACATTCTGATCAAGCCATTTGTTGGCTCGAACCCTGCCCTTCTTACCGGGTACACCGAGAGCTCCGGGGAGGTCTTTCCGATCACGATTCAACCCGGAGTCCATGTCAAGAAGTGGGGAAATGGAGGTGAGACTCTTGCCGTTTGGTCGAGCACGGCGAGCCCCCCATCAGCGCTCTTCAAACTGATGGGATCGCCCACCGCACGGGCCACGCGAGTCGAGGACATCTTCTTCTTCGGTGGGACTCGAGCCATTCAGGTTGACTCAAACAGTGACTTCCAAGGCGTCGTTGCTCGGTGTCAGTTTGGCTGGAACACCACGGCGATCGACGTCGAGAATACGTCGTCCTCACAGATCGACCTCGCGATCAGAGACTGTAAGATCCGATCCCCTCTCCCCATCCCTCCCGGAGAGAACGACCCACCCGTCTTCCAGGATCCCGCGATCGGCATTCGCCTCCACGCGGTCCGCGCCTCGGCAACCGGAGACCCGCCGGTCGTGAATGCTGAGATTCGGAACCTGGAGACGATCGGCAGTTTCGAATCCATGGCGTCGACCGGACCTTCCGTCCCAGGGACCTATTACCTGGGGGCGACTGCACAACAGTACTTCACACGTCTCATCGAGGTCTACGTCCACGGCGATGGCGACAGGGAACACTCCATCACAGGGACTCTTACTCCGATTCCTGAAGTGAACGTCAATCTCATCGGAGGCGACCTGGCGGGCAAAGCATCCTCGAGTCATCCGACGGCAGGATGGGATGTCGGCGTCTTCGCCACCACGCGCGCAATCGGTGACCAGCTTCGGGACTTCGGAGGCGGGTACCGCATCGACGCGAATGGTGGGACCCTCGAAGGCTTCAAACTGGCTGGAATCCACGCGGTCGTGGCTCGCTGGCACCGTGGAGAGGTCAGTCTCGGAGGCGGTGCCACTGTGCGGGAGACTGGCCGCCACCTTGCTCAGGGGCCGGATAACGATCACAGTGGAGTTCAACTCTATTGCGACGAGGCCTACCTTGCCCTGAAATCCGATCAGGCAACGTCATCGAGCAACTTGGGTCATGGCGTCTTTGCCCGGACAAAGTCGACCATTCTTGACGATCAACACAAAGCCCCCTCCGGCCTCTACTTCGACATTGCAGACATGGAGATCCATGAGAACGGAAAGCACGGGATTGCGATGGAAGTCGACCAGGATGGCATTGTCGGGGGAGCCTGGCACTTTGTCGATGTTGGTGGAGGCATCTTCACTCGCTCTCTTCTCCGAGTTCCCGGATACGACTACAGCGTCGACTACGGCCAAGGAGTGATCGATTCGTGTTCGATTTCGAATAATGGCCAGGCAGGAGTGCACTTCTTCACGTCATTCCCGTCGACTTTCTTCAACGTCCGCATCGTGAACTCGATCATCTGGAATAACTCCTCAGGAGGTTACTTGGCGGACTTTGATGAGGACAGCGATTCGACGCCCACCTTCCTCGTTCCTCTTGCTCATTGCACCCTCGCAGGTAATGAGGAAGTCGGCTCTAACGAGGCGTTCTCGATCAACATCCGGGAACACAATCGCTCTGGTGGATACACGCCGACCTACGCGTGGAGCGGCCCGGGCGGTTCGCTCCGGACGAAGTTCTATAACTCGATCTTGCAGCGGAAGGATCCAAGCGACGATGACTTCCCGCAGCAGATGATTGATGGTGCCAATAAGTTTGTCTTGGACGACATGCCCACAATGGGCCTTGACCAGATCGGCGCAGCAGGGCTCCGCTATCAAGATGACTTGGTCGCCGGCCCTCTCTTTTTCCGCTCGATCCACGACACCTCGCCATTCGAAGCCTCTTCAATACTGTGGACTTCTCTGGACGCGACTCAGTTCTACCTGGGGAATCTCGGCGTAAACGAGGTCTTCGGTGAAACTCCGTTCACCCTTCCGATTGAGGGGATGGAAACGGATCTCGATCACGAAAACGACCCACGCCCTGCGATCGCTACTGGAGACCGCGACAAAGGAGCGGATGAGATCGAATGATGCGCATCCCTAGCCTCGCTTTCCCTCTGGCGCTAGCCTTCTTGTGGCCAGCGCCAGATGCGGCTGGCCAGTCAACCGTTCAACCAGAGCTAGTCATTCGCGAAGTAATCCTCCCCAAGCTGACAAGCAGCCAGGAGGGTTGGTGGGGCCGCCCAATGCTCATGTCCGAACCGGGAAATTCTCGAAGTTCGGCTTTGATCACTGTCCAGGGCATCTACACCGCCACGCGTGAACTCGCTCCTCTCTACGGTATGGTTCATGCGTCCCGTAGGTTTGTCGGGGGGATTGATACAGACCAGGTCAACATGGGGACGTTTATCACTATGCCGCTCATGGCAATCGCGCGCCAGCCAGGTGGGTGGGTGTTTGTCGCCCAGGACGTGCAGCGAAACCCCGACCTCCGCGTGTGGGACTTTGAAACCCATGAGTTCTTGGGCTGGATCGATCATCCACCTCCCCCTCCTGGCAAGAATCCGATCAATGGCTTCCAGTTCATCCAAACCGCTGGCGACGTTGAC
>PAHY01000033.1 GCA_002705055.1 Planctomycetota bacterium | reverse complement strand
GGCGACTGCGATGGCGACGGCGCCGCCGATCTGATCATCGGCGCCTGGACGCACAGCAGCGCCGCGCCCAGCGCCGGCTGCGTCCGGCTCTACTCCGGCCGCACCGGCGAGGTGCTGCGGCAATGGACCTGCAAGGTCCCGCAAGAGACCTTCGGCTTTGACGCCATCGGGATCGGCGACCTAGATCGCGATGGTCGGCGCGACTTCCTGCTGACCGGCGCCTGGAGCGGCGTCGCCGGGGAGAAGAGCGGGCGCGTGTATGTTGTGGCAGGCGAAGACATGGTCTCGCCAGGCCAGCCGTGATCGAGGTTCAGAATCTGCGCAAACAGTACGGCGATCTGGTCGCCGTCGAGGACGTCAGCTTCACTGCCGAAGCGGGGCAGATTTTTGGTCTGCTGGGGCCGAACGGCGCGGGCAAGTCGACCACGATCAGCTGCTTGTGCGGGCTGCTCCCTCCGACTTCCGGTCAGGTGCGCATTCTCGGGCACGATGTGGTGCAGGATGGTCCGGCCTCGCGGCAGCAGCTCGGCGTCGTCCCTCAGGAGCTCGCGCTCTATGAAGATCTGAACGCCGCCGACAACCTCGCCTATTGGGGGGCGGCATATGGCCTCAGCGGAGCGGCGCTGCGCAGCCGGGTCAGCACCGTGCTGGAAGCGATCGGCCTGCTCGATCGCGCCAAGGAGCCGGTCAGCCAATTCAGCGGCGGCATGAAGCGCCGCCTCAACCTGGGCTGCGCGATCGTTCACGAACCCAAAGTGCTGCTGCTCGATGAACCCACCGTGGGCGTCGATCCGCAGTCGCGGGTGCGCCTGCTTGAGCTGGTCCGCGAGCTGGTCGATGCGGGCACCTGCGTTCTCTACACCACGCACTACATGGAAGAGGCCGAGGCGCTTTGCGACCGCCTGGCGATTCTGGATCACGGGCGGATCATTGCCGCGGGCACGCTCAACGAGCTGCGCGGGCGGGTCAGCGATCGCGATCTGGTGCGGCTCAGCGGCCAGTTCCCGGTCGAGGCGGTGCGCGGCGCACTCGAGGCGCTCGCTGAAGCCGAGGTCCTGCAGATCGAGGAGGACCAACTGCGGCTCGCCATCCAAGCTGCGGGCAGCCGTCTACCGGAGCTCTTCCAGGTCGTGCAGCAGGCCGGGGGCGAGATCCGCGAAACCAACGTGGCGCGACCCAGCCTGGAGTCGCTGTTCATCGAGCTGACCGGCAAGGAACTGCGCGAATGAACTGGCCCTTCCTGCGCGCAGCCGTGGTCAAGGATCTGCGCCGCGTGGTGCACGATCCCTGGCGGTTTGCTCTGTGGCTGGGCATCCCGCTGCTGATCGGCACGCTGATGACCACCCTGATGGGGGGCTCGGACGGGCCGCAGCCGCGCGCGCAGCTCTATCTCGACGATCAGGACGAGTCCTTCCTCTCCGGGGCGCTGCTCAACGCCTTCTCAAATGAACAGACCGGCGGGCTGATTCAGGTCGAGCGGATGAGTCGCGCGGAAGGCCTGGCGCGACTCAATCAGAATCGCGGCACCGCGGTGCTGGTGATCCCCGCCGGCTTCGGGCAGGCGGTGCTCGAGGAGGAACCCGTCACGCTCGAGCTGCTGACCAACCCGGCGCAGCGCATCCTTCCCGGCATCCTGGAAGAGGTCCTCGAGCTCGTGCGTGAGGGTGTCTTCTACGTGCATCGCGTGCTCGGCGAAGAGCTCCAGCTGATGGTGGACGGCCCCGAGCCAGGTGAGTTCACGCTGGCCGACCCCAAGGTGGCGCAGATCGCTGTCAGCATCAATCAGGTGGTGCAGTCGCTCGGCGACTATCTGGACCCGCTGCTGATCGAGCTGGAATCGGCGGTCGACGCGCCGCCGACCAAGACGGAAGAAGAAGGCGTCAGCCTGCCGGCGAGTTTCTACATGCTCCCTTCCGTGCTGATGATGGCGCTGTTCTTCCTCGCGCAGGGGCTCTCGGAGGATTACTGGACCGAGCGCGAGGCCGGCACGCTGCGCCGCGGCGCCTGCACTCCGCGCAAGATGTCGAGCCTGCTCGCTGGCAAGCTGCTGGCCGTCAGCTGCGTCTTTGCTGCGATCGGCGTGCTGCTGTTCGCCGCGGGCTACCTCTACCATGATTACCTGCCCTGGAGCACGCTGCCGCTTGCGGTGCTCTGGTGGACGGCCGGCGGTCTGGCGATCTACCTGCTGCTCTCGTGGGTGCAGATGCTGTGCACCTCGCGGCGCGGCGGTTCGATTCTGACCAACCTGCTGATGTTCCCGCTGTTGATGATGGGCGGGAGCTTCTTCCCCTTCGAGGCGATGCCCAGCTGGATGGCCGAAGCCGGCCGCTTCACGCCGAATGGTTGGGTGCTGCAGCAGCTGAAGCCGGTCATTCTGGGCCGCACCCAGCTGCTCGGCCTCGGCGCGCCCCTGGGGGGGCTGTTCGTCGCCGGCGCCGTCCTGCTGGTCCTTCTGCGCGCGCGCCTGCGCCGGGTGGTGGTGCGCGGATGAGGGCGCGCTCGAAGCTCGGGGCGATCGGCTTCATCGCCCAGCAGGATCTGCGCCAGCTGCTGCGCGAGCGCGAGACCATCGTCTGGGTCTTCCTGATGCCGATCGTGTTCTTCTACTTCATCGGCACGATCACCGGAGGCATGGCCGAGCCGGCCGGAGCGCGCACCGAGTACCTCGCGCTCGATGCGCCGGGGGAGCGGGGGCCGGTCGTCGATCAGCTGCAGCGTCGCCTCGAAGAGCAGGACTTCACCGTTCATCTTCCCGATGACGAGGGCCTGTTCGAGGGGCAGCGCCGCGCCATCGACTATCGGCGTCGGCTGCTGCTGCCGGCCGATCTTCCCACCCGCATCGCCGAGCTCGAGCCATCCATGCTGCGCTTTGAGCGCGAAGATGGCGGGATTGCCAACGATCTGGATCAGTTCCGGGTGACGCGGGCGGTCTACGGTCTGCTCGCCGATCTCGTCGCGCTCGGCTCGCAGGGGATCGATGTGCAGCACCCGCGATTCGCCGAAGAGCTGGCGAAGCTCAACGCGATGCCGCGGACGATCCAGCTCGACATTCAGCCGGCGGGCAAACGTCAGATCATTCCGAGCGGCTTCGACCAGGCGATCCCCGGCATCCTCGTGATGTTCGTGCTGATGCAGGGGCTGACCGGCACCGCCGTGCTGCTCGTGGTGGAGCGCCGCCAGGGCCTGCTGCGCCGTCTGGCGGCGACGCCGATCACCCGCGGCGAGATCGTGGCGGGCAAGTGGTGCGCGCGCATGGCGATGGGCCTCGTGCAGGTCGCGGTCGGGCTGATCTACGGCACTCTGTTCTTCTCGATGGACTGGGGGCCGGACTTCGCCATGCTGCTCGCGGTGCTGATCGCCTGGGCGGGTCTGTGCGCCTCGGCAGGCTTGCTGGTCGGCAGCATCGGTCGGACCGAGGGCCAGGTGATTGGCCTGGGTGTCATGTCGACCATGCTGCTCGCGGCGCTCGGCGGCTGCTGGTGGCCGATCGAAGTGACGCCGGAGTGGATGCAGTCCCTCGCGCGTTTCCTGCCCAGTGGCTGGGCGATGGATGCGATGCACCAGCTGGTCAACTTCCAGAACGGAGCGGCGGCCGCGCTGCTGCCATTCCTCTGGATCAGCGCGGCCGCCGTGGTCCTGGCCGCCTTGGGCGTGAAGCGATTCCGCTACGTCTAGGCGCCGCCTAGTCGTCTTCGCGTTCCATGGCGCGCAGCCGCAGGCTGACTTCGCGTTGCTTGCCTGCCCGTTCGACCAGCAGCGTGATTTCCTCGCCTGGGGCATACGAAAACAGCTGACGGCGGAACTCATCTTCGGTGCGCACCGGGCGACCGTTGATCGCCCGCAGCACATCGCCGAGCACGATGCGGCCGGCGCTCTGACTGAGGCCAACCAGGCCGGCCCGGCTGCCCGGGCTGTCTTCCAGGACCTGCGAAATCACCACGCCGTCAATGCCCTGCGCGAAGGTCCAGCGGTCGGGCGCCAGCATGACACCGAGCGAAGGCCGATCCGGCGAGCCCTTGCGGATGATCTGCGGGATGACGCGATTGACCGTGTCGACGGGAACGGCAAAGCCGATGCCCGCGCTGGCACCCGAAGGCGACTGAATCGCGGTGTTCACCCCGATCAGACGCCCGGAAGAATCGAGCAGCGGACCGCCCGAGTTGCCCGGGTTGATCGCGGCGTCGGTCTGGATCACTCCGTGAATCGGCGTGCCGGCGACGGAGAGGATCTCGCGGTCGATGCCCGAGATGATCCCGCGTGTGAGCGTCTGGTCGAGGCCGAAAGGGTTGCCGATCGCGTAGACGTTCTGCCCGGTCTGCAGATCCTGCGACGCGCCGACCGGCAGCGGCTGCAGGCCACCCGGAGGGGTCTGAATCTTGACGACGGCGAGATCCGTGACCGGGTCGACCCCCACCACCTGCGCCTCCTCGCGGGTAAAGCCGTTGCCCGAGACGAAGATGCGCTGCGATCCGCGCACCACGTGAAAGTTGGTGACGATGTAGCCGCGCGCATCCCAGACGAAGCCACTGCCCGTGCCCTGGGGCGTCTCGTAGACGCGGCGACTGAACAGCTGACGCGTGAGTTCGGTGGTTTCGATGTGGACGACCGAGGGCGAAGCCGACTCGAACAGCGAGATGGTGGCCTTTTCTTCGGGCTGCAGCTCGCTGGCCGGGGCGATCGCCCGCGGCTCGGCGTGCGGGTCGAACTTGCTGCGCCACCACGCGCCTTCGCCGGCGACTGCCTCGTAGGCGATCAGCGACAGGATCCAGGCGCCGATCAGTGCCAGAAAAGTGAAGGTGCGGGGGTGCAGCATCGAGCGTTTCTGGGTTGTTTCCATGGCAGATTGATTCCGAACCCCAATTTACGGGAAAGGCGCGGCAGCGTTGGCCCGCCTTAGAAGGCCATGCCGACCGACAGGTGCAGCACGGACTGGTCCTCGTCGCCGCGCGCGGTCGGGTTGTAGGCCCAGTCCAGGCGCAGCGCGCCCACCGGCAGCAGATAGCGCACGCCGATGCCGTAGCCGCTGCGGAAGTCCTCGAACCACTCGCTGGTCGACAGCGAGACGTTGCCGGCGTCGAAGAACAGGCCGCCCCACAGCGCGCCGTTCAGCTGCTGGCGCAGCTCCAGGTTGACGGTGTTGAAGACCTCGCCGCCGAGCGGCTGGCCGATGGCATCGCGCGGGCCGAGCCGCGACTCGGTGAACGAGCGGACGGTGTTCTCGCCGCCATTGAACAGACGCAGCTGCAGCGGGATCTCTTCGGTGTCGCCGGTCGGCACGATGCTCGCCGTGCGATAGCCTGCCGCGAACACGCGCGTCTCCTCTGCGTTGAGCGGCCAGTGATGGCTGAGCTTCAGTTCGCCGCGCAGGTACTCGACCTGGCTGCCGAGCGCGTCGGCGCCGACCTCGAATTGGATCCAGGCCTGGCCGCCGCGCGTCGGGTTGAAGTAGTCGTTCTGGGTGTCGAAGCGCGGCCCGGCGAACACGCTGGCGAGCGTGGTGTCGCCGATCAGGATGTCGGGCGGCAGACCGGCGGATTCGCTGCTGACCTGGGAGCGGGTAATCCGATAGCCCCACAGGAAGGACAGCTCGCGCGTGAAGGGATAGCGGAACTGCAGCGCGAGCCCGGCCTCCTCGCGGGTGAAGCTGGGCTCCTGGCGCTTGCGATAGAAGATCGGTGCGTCCAGTTCGACGCTGGACTCAAACAGCCACGGGTCGGTCAGGCCGACCAGCGCGCTCAGACTCTTCATGGTCGGGCGCGCCTCGGCGCGCAGAATGCGACCGGTGCCAAAGATGTTCTTATTGCGCCATCCCAGCAGCAGGCGCAGCTTCTCATAGGAGCCGTAGCCCGGCTCGATGATGAACTCCTTGTGCAGGCCCTCTTCGACCTCGACCAGCAGGTCGCGCTCCTCGCCTTCGCCCTGCAGCGTGATACCGACGCGATTGAACAGCCCGGTGCGATAGAGGTTGCGGAAGGAGTCGTCCTCCTTGCTGCGGCTGGTCCAATCGCCAGGCTGCAGTTCGAGGCGGTTGCGCAGGAAGTTGGTGCGGGTGCGGTCGTTGCCGGTGACGAAGATCTCGCCGATGCGCACCCGCGGCCCTTCGTCGATCTCGACCTGGAAATGAACCGCGCCGCTCTCCTCATCCAGCTGGGTACTGACCGTCGCGCGCGCGTCGGCATAGCCCAGATCGGCATAGTGATCGCGGATTAGCTGCGAGAGTTCGAAGCCACGCCGCGGAAAGTATGGTTTCCCCAGAAAGCGCAGGGCGAAGTCGTCGAGCGTGGCTTGATCCACGACCTCGTGACCCTCGAACTGGGCTCCGCGGATCAGAAACTGTGGGCCTTCCTGCACCGTGCAGGAAACGCGCGCCTCGGTCTGCGCCTCGTTGAACTGAATCTCGACCTCGCTGACCTGCACGCGGCGGAAGCCCTGGCCGCGGTAGAGCGTGGCGATCGATCCGGGGGCGCCGCGCACGCGGCTGGCCACAAAAGCCGGATGCTCGTCGCCGATCTGATGATCGCGCGGGTAGAAGAACTTGGCCAGCTCTTCCGGAGGGAACTGAGTCGCGCCCTCGACGCGGATGTCCTTGATCTCACAGAACGGTCCTTCCTCGACGCGGAAGTTTGCGTAGAGCACCTTGTCGCGCACTTCGGTCGTCCAGCGCACGCGCGCGCGCGGGAAACCCTGCGAGAGCGCGTACATCTCCATCTGGAAGGCCATGTCGTCGACCTCGGCGCGACGGAAGCCGTTCTTGACCAGATCGGCCTCTTCATCGACGGCGGCTTTCAAGAGCGCGCGCGCGCTGAGCTTGTTGACCCCTTCGATCTGGGTTTTGTGCTCGAGGATCTCCTGTTGCGGTTCGGCCTGCTGCCCAGCCGCCAGAGCGAGAAGGAGGGCGGCAAAGATCATGGGAACAGGAAGCGAATGCGGAGGCCAAGGTTGAAGTCGCTGTAGGCGTCGCGTTCGCCGGTCAGGAACAGCGCGTCATTCTCGAGGAAGTTGTCGCGCCGCAGCAGGAAGCGGCCTTCGATCGTCTCTGCGCCCTGGTTGGTCGAGTCACGACCAAACTCGATCTCGATCCGGTCGAATAGGCTCTCTTCCTCTTCGGTGGAGAGATCGCCGAAGAAGCGGCGCAGCCAGTCCTGCGCCAGGTAAACCGCGACCGTGCCCAGAGCTTCCTGGGCATTGGCGTTCTCCTGCGGCGGCTGCCCGGTGGTCGTGAACAGCAGCAGCTCCTCCGGGGACAGCGGCGGCACCGAAGACATCGTGATGATCGGGTCAGTCACGTCGCCCTCGACCAGGATGGTCACGTCGTAGCCGTAGCGCCGGAAGCCGGCACGAAGATCGAGCGTCGGAACGAAGGGGTTCTCTTCGCCGAAGCGGATCACGCCCTGTTCGAGCGTGATGCGGTGCGCCGGCATGTTGAGGATCGTCTGATCGAAGTAGATCTCGCCGATCAGATAGGGGATCTCGCCGGTTCCGGTCAACCGCAGGTCGGGGCGGATCATGCCATTGGCCACGTTGGTCTTGATCCGGAATCCGTTGCCCGGCTTGACCTTCAGATCGAGCTTCATGGTGTCCAGCGGCGGCGCCAGGCTGAACAGCGAGATCCCTTCGACGTTGCCGGTCGGCGGCTGCCCGCGGCGCAGCAGCGGCAGAATGAAGTCGACCGGCTTGGTGTAGCGCCCGTCAGTGAGCGTGGCTTCGCCTTCGACGCGCAGCGCATCGAGCGGCCCGCGGATCTTGAGCGCGGCGTCACTGCGCACCTTGACGCCTTCGCGGCGATAGAGCAGCAGATCGGTGCCGTCGAGCTGGACGTCGACCTCGGGGGTCTCCTTGCTGAGATCCACCCAACCGCTGGCGACGAACGGAGCCGAACCGAGCTCGCCGTGGCATGAGCTCAGCTGCAGCTGCTGCTCGGTGAAGCTGCCGGCGAACTCGAGCCGCTCGAACGCCGCCAGGGTGGGATCGTCGAGGCGCAGTGAACCGTTGTGCAGGCTCCAGTCCGCGGTGATCTCCGGGGCGCGATCCGATCCCCGCACGCGCGCCTGCGCCTGCACCGCGCCGCCGATCCGACGGATGCCGGGGACGGACTCTAGGAAGCTCGCATCCGGGATGTCGACCGTGGCGTCGAAGGCGAGCGCACCGGCCGGCAGCTCTTCGCCGGCGGCAAGCGTGGGCAGTAGCGGCGCGTCGACCGTCCACTTGCCCTGCGCGGAGATGCTCGCCGGACCGGTCTCGGCAGTGAGCGCGCGCAGCACCACCTCGCCGTCTTGGTGGTTGAGCACGGCGCGCACCGCGAGCGGTCCGGGCAGCGGCGCCCGCAGCTGCTCGTCGAGTGGGATCAGCTCGACGGCTTCGCCCTCGAAGTCGGCGCGCAGCTGCGGATTCTGCCAGCTGCCCTGCGCCTGCAGGCCCAGGGTGAGCCGACCGCGCGCTTCGTAGTCGGTCAGCGCCGCGGGCAGCGGTTGCCCCAGGCTGCGCGCCCACGCCTGCAGCGCGTCCAGCTCGAGGGCGCGGGCAAAGCGCACGCTTGCGTCCAGCTCTCCCTCGGGCAGCTGTTGGGGGGAACGCGGATCAAAAGGAGCGCTGAGGCTGAGCTCCGCAGGCAGCACCGGGTCCGCGTTGGTGTCGAGATCGAGGGCGACCCGGCCTTCGGCCATCTGCAGCTCGGCGCGCACGCCGGCAAGACGGGCTTCGCCATAACGCCAGGTCTGCGACTCCAGGCGCAGCTGGACAAAGCTCGGGATTGGTGCCGCGGAATCCCAGCGGAGCTCGCCCTGAGCATCCAGGCGGTTCACCCCGGCAGCCAGTTCGGCGAGGCTCAGCTGATCGCCGAGCAAGGTCCAGCGCAGCGCGCTGTCCTGCGGCAGGAGATCGGCGCCGAGGCGGCCGCCGCCCTCGCCGCGCAGATCGAGGGTGCCTTGCGCGCGCCCGTCCGGTTCGGCGTGCACGTGGAAGCTGAGCGAGAAATCGCCGGCGAGATCCGGCAGCGACCCTTCGCTGAGCGCGACCAGGTTGAGGGGCAGAGCGGACTCGCCGCGCAGGCTGAGTTCCAACTGCTCGCCGCTGAGCACAAAGGGCTCGATGCGCAGAAACTCGCCGTCGGCAATCAGGGTGAGCTGCGACTGATAGGGGCCGCGCGGCAGCTCTTCGTGGAGCGGGCCCGGATCCAGGTCGAGGATGCCGAGCGTGCACTGAAGTTCGGGGGCGGCCGCAGTACCCCGCGCAAGCAGGCGCAGGCTGACGCGCCCGGCGGGAGGCAGCGGCGCGTCGGCGGGGACGCGCTCGTGCTCGCGCAGGAAGGTGGCGAGCTGATCGAGGTCGAGCTCGGTGCCATCCAACTCGAGTTCGACCGGGCTCTCTGGTGCGAGCTTGAGGTCAATGAGTTCGGTGCGGCCGCGCGCGACCCAGCTGCCCAGCTGCGTGTGGAGGCGGAAAGTCTCCAGCTCGATGGCCACGCGCTGCGCGGTCGAAGAGAGCCGCGCCTTCATGCTGGCGCTCTGCAGCGCCGCGGTTTCGGCGGGCAGCTCGAGTTCGAGGCGGCGCAGCCAGCCGGGAAGATCGCGCACATCCAGTTCGATCCGGCCGCCGGTGGGAGCAGCTTCCGGGTCTTCCGCGAACAGCGGTACGCGGCAGTCGACTGCCAGCAAATCGAGATCCGGCCCCTGCGCGCTGAGCCGTTCGCTGACTAGCCAGCCCTGGGCAAGCCGCACCGAACCCGAGATCGCCTCCAGTTCCACCTGGCGCCAGCCGTTGCGCGCCGCGCCAAACTCAAAGCTGGCGACACCCTGCAGCGGCTCGGCTAGCGGCCAGTCCACCGAACCCTGCAGATCCAGCTGACCGCGCAGGCCAAGGTCGAGCCAGGGCTCGAGTTCCTCGGCGACCAGCCCTGCCGCTTGCAGCTCGGCCTGGACCTTGCCTTCCGCCAGACTGCCGCGCGCTTCGACCGAGCCTTCCAACACCGACAGCGCCAGATCGAAGCCCAGTTCGCCGCGCGCGATCCCGGCCAGATCGAGTCGCGCCGCCTGCACGCGTTCGACCGCGTTGACCTGGAGGCTGGGGATCTCGAGGACGCCGTCGGCGTACTGCAGCACGGTCTGAAGCGCGGTGGTCGGCGCCACCTGTTCGCCCCGGCGGAAGTCGAGGCGCGGCACGACCAGCTGGAGCTTGCCCGCTTCCAGAGTGCTCAGCGTGGCGTCTTCCAGCTGTGCTTCCGAACTTGCATCGGCGTAGCGGACCTGCAGCGTGCCGATCCGCAGCTCGGGGAGGCCGGCCGGCAGCTCGAAGGCCTCGCTGGGAGCCTCGTCTTCCTCGGTGGGGGCACCCTGGCGCGAATCCACTGCCAGGCTGACGCGCTCGACATCGAGTGCATGCAAGCCTTCGACGCGCCCCTGGGCAAGATCCCACAGCGAGTAGCGGAGCTGCACCTGTTCGAGGTCAAAGCTCTGCACCGAGGTGGCATCGCCCGGCTGCAGCGTGCGGGCGCGCTCCAGCGAGATGGCGTTCCACCAGTTGCCGCCGATGCCGTCCAGCTCGACCTCGGCACCGAGCGCCTCGGCGAGGACTCCCTCGATCTTGCCCAGCACCCAGGGCCCCAGCCAGATGTTGCGAGTGAAGTAGACCGTCAGCAGCACCAGCACGCTGCTGCGCCAGAACCACTTCCACACTCGCCGCCAGCGTTTGGCACGAGGCTTCGCGGCCGCAGGGGCTTGCGGCTCGGGTGGTTGTGGGTTCTCGTTCACGCGGGAATAGGGATGGCCGCGGCGACCGAGAATTTTAGGTCGGGATCAGCGAAGGGGAACGGAATCAAAAAAGAAAGAACGGTCGACCCCGTGAGGGATCGACCGTTCGTGAAGATCCGACTTCCTTACGGCTTCGGCTCTTCCTTCTTGCCTTCCTTGAGCTCGGCCAGCTTCTTCTCGAGGTTCTCGAGGTAAGTCTTGGCGCGCGGCTCGTCGGCGTACTTGGCCTTGGCCCAGTTCACCGCCTTCTCGAACAGCTCGGCATCGCCGTTCTCGTCGGCGTACTGCATGATGCTGCTCCAGAAACGGCTCTCGGCCCGGGTGCCCGGCATCTTGCCGGCGCGCAGCATCTCGGCCATGCGCGTCCGTGCGGCGGCGAGCTTCTCCTGATCCCGGCCAGCCTCGGTGAAGAGGTGGAGGATCTCGGCGTCGACCATCAGCTTGGTGATCTTGGCCTTGGTCTCGTCGTCCAGCTTCTTGATCTTGGCGAGGCGGGCCTTGGCGTTCGGGAAGTCGACGGTGCCGAGCTCCAGTTCAGCTGCCAGCAGCTTGCCTTCCAGACCCTTCTCGCCCTTGGCGACGCGAGCCTTCAGATCAGAAACCTTGCCCAGCGCGGTTGCGGTCGAGGCGAAGGTCGCCACGTCGCGTCCCGGGGGCTCGGACAGCTTCTTGCCGTCAGCGTCGAGGAACAGCAGAGTCGGGAAACCCCGGCCGCCGTACTCGCGCAGCATCCCGTCACCCGGCCAATCCGGGATACGGGTGGTGACGTGCAGGAAAGGAATGACGTCTTCTGTCCACGCCGCGAACTCTTTGGTGGAGAGTGAACCACTCTCCAATGCCTTGCAAGGCGGTCACGGGGCGTAGGAACGCGTGAAGTACGCGAAGATCAGCTTGTTCTCGGCCTTCGCACGAGCCTTGGCCTCTTCGAAATCGAGCACCCAGTTGCCGTGGGCGACCCAATCCTCCGAGATCTTGGCTTCGTACAGCGCCTTGAAGTCCTTGTCCTGTGCCGAGATCGGCGCAGCGAGCAGGACCCCGGCGACCGCAGCGGCCAGCAGTTTCGGGGTGTTCATGTGCTTGGTCCTCAGGTTGAGGGATCGAACGGCATTCGGGCCGCCCGGTGCAGTGTGAGGGGGAATCCGTTCCGACTCAAGCTTCCGGGCTGAGGACAACCACATAGGGTTGATCCGATCCGGGGAGCCAGAGCTGATTCGGGTCCGCGCTGTCCTTGGTGTCGCGGATGCGCAGCGCGGGCAGGACGCCATTTTCGGCATCCGGGGTCAGCTCACCGAGACCCGGGCCGACGATCGAGATCGCCTCCCCGCCCTGATGTTGCAGCTGCATCCAGATGATCTTGCCCTCGCGCCAGGCCAGATCGACCCTCAGCCCGCCGCGCGCGCGCAGCCCGCGGACCTTGCCTTCCGGCCAGGCGGCGGGGATCGCGGGCAGCAGCACGACGTGGGGGCGCAGCGCGCCTTCGCGGTCGGTGACGCGCTCGTGGGACTGCAGGATCATCTCGGCGATCCCGGCGGTGCCGCCGAAGTTGCCGTCGATCTGGAAGGGCGGGTGATCGTCGAACAGGTTGGGGAGGGTCGACTTCGTCAGCAGCGCGCGCAGGTTCTCGCCGGCCGCTTCGGCATCGCGCAGCCGCGCGTAGAAGTTGATGATCCAGGCGCGGCTCCAGCCGGTGTGGCCGCCGCCGTTGGCGAGCCGGAAGGCCAGACTCTTGCGCGCCGCCTCGAGCAGCCCGGGCGTTGACGCGAAGGTGAACTGATCCCCCGGGTGCAGCCCGTAGAGGTGCGAGATGTGCCGGTGCCCCGGCTCCACCTCTTCGTACTCCCGGTTCCATTCCATCAGTCGACCGTCGCTGCCGACCTGCGGGGGAGTCAGGCGCGCCTCGGCTTCGCGGACGCGGACGATCAGCGGGTCGTTCTCGCGGCCGAGCACCTCGGCGCTATCGAGCAGGTTGCGGAACAGATCACGAATGATCTGATGATCCATCGCGGTGCCCATCGAGGTGTCGGCGACCTGCCCATCGCGGGTGCGGAAGCGGTTCTCGGGGCTGCTCGACGGACCGCTCACCAGCAGGCCGGTCTCCGGATGCTCGATCAGGTAGTCGAGGAAGAAAGTGGCCGCGCCGACCATGACGGGCCAGGCACGCTCCGCCAGGAACTCGCGATCCAGGGTGTAGCGGTAGTGCTCATAAAGGTGTCGCGTCGCCCAAGCGCCGCCCATCGGCCACAGGCCCCAGACAGTCCGCCCGGTCGGCGCCGTGAAGTGCCAGGCATCCGAGGTGTGGTGCGCCACCCAGCCTTGGGCGCCGTACAGCTCCTGCGCGGTGGTCTGACCGCGCGCGGCCAGCTGTTCGACGAAGTCCGCCATCGGCAGATGACACTCGCTCAGGCCCGTCACTTCGGCGGGCCAGTAGTTCATCTGCATATTGATGTTGATGTGGTAATCGGCGTTCCACGGCGCCTCGATGTGCGGGTTCCAGATCCCCTGCAGGTTGGCCGGCAGCGTGCCGGGCTGCGAGGAAGCCATCAGCAGATAGCGGCCGAAGTGGAAGTAGAGCGCCGCCAGGCTCGGGTCCTCGGCGCCCAGGCGATACTCCGCAAGACGGAGGTCGGTCGGCTTGTTCGCCTGCGGCGTGGAGGGCAGGCCAAGCTGACAGCGATCCGCCTGCGCGCGGTGCGCGGTGACGTGGCGATCCAGCAACTCCTGATAGCTGCGCTGCTGCGCGGCGGCGAGCACGCGCGCGTTCTTCTGCGCCGGGCCTTCGTTGCTGTACGCAGGGTGGCGGTCATAGTCGGTGGCGCCGGCGACCAGGATGGTCAGCTCGGTTCCGCCGAAGACGTGGATGCCCTCGCCTACCTGATGAATCTGGCGTCCGCCCAGGATCACCGCGTCGGCGGCGAAGCGCACGCCCGGATGATCCGGGTTCGAGGCGCGGCCGCGATAGCCCAGGCTGCCGTTCTTCAGGCTGAGCACCCGCTCGGCCTCCCCGGCAGCGACCGCATCGGCCAGCCCCGGGCGATCCATGCGCACCGTGTGGTTGATCGGCTCGCCGCCCTCGGCGCGCAGATGAACGACCAGCACCTGATCCGGAACCGAAGCGAAGACCGTCCGGGTCCAGCGCGTGTCACCGGAAGTCCAGCTGGTGCGCGCGATGCCGTCGCGCACATCCAGTTCGCGGACGTATTCATCGGCGGTGATCACGGTCGGCCCGTCGAGGCTGAGATCACCCAGGGTCTGATGGCTGCGAATCCAGCGATCCGAAAGGAAGGTGGACTGCATCAACTGCTGGCCATCCACCACTTTGCCGGCGAAGAACAGATCGCGTGCCTGCTGCAGCGCGCCCTCGGGCACCTCGCGCTCGCGATGCTGCGGGCTGCCTGCCCAGACGCTGTCTTCGTTCAGCTGAATGCGCTCGGCGTTGGTGCCGCCGAAGACCATCGCACCCAGTCGGCCGTTGCCGACCGGCAGCGCTTCGGTCCAGCGCTTGGCCGGCTGCTGATACCAGAGAGTGTGCAGCGCGCCGGCTTTCGACTGCGGGCCGTCGGCGCCGATGATGATCTGCCCGACCTTGCCCGGCAGGACCGCGGCTTCACGCCCCGCGTCGAGGAAGGCCTTGCTCGCGCGCTGCTGCAGCGCGTGCAGCTCGGCGTGCGGCAGCGAAGCCGAGTCGACCGCTCCTTTGTGAATCAGCCACAGCCCCTGCAGCTCCATGGTGTAGCCGCCACCGGAGAGCTGCGTCCCCGCGTTGGGGTGCAGCTTGATGCCGCCGCCGCCGCCCGAGTCATGAGCGCGAACCAGGATGATGTTCTCTTCCCCCGCCTGCACCGCCTCCGCCGGCACCGCGTAGCGGCGCGGCTGGTTGTAGGCGGTCGGGCCATTCGGGATGCCGCCCAGCCCGCCGACCTTGATGCCGTTCAGAAAGATCTCATCGGCGTCGTCGATCTGACCCATCTCGAGGGTCAGCCCCTGCTCGGGGAAACCGCGCGGGATCAGCACGCGCGTCCAGTACCACGCTTCGCCGTCGAATGCGGCGAAGGGGCGACTGCCGTCGAGATCCTGAAAGTCTTCCCAGCTCGAAGGAAGGAGGATCGGCTGCCAGCCGTCGTGGCGCAGTTCCTGTCCGGTCGCCGGCGCGCTCAGCGCGAGGACGGCCGTCAGCAGAAGCAGGGGGATGATGCGAACGGAGGGGAAAGCCATCGCCCTATCAGGATAGGGCGTGCTCCTCCGTTGGGGCAGCGTCTCGTCCGCGGCTTGCATGGACAAGCAACAGAACAACGAGGTTCACCAGCAAAGCGGGCAGCACCGCGTCGACGCCCGCCAGCGCGCTGTCGGCAGCGATCCACTCTTGCGTGAGAGCGACCTTCCAGAGCAGCGCCGAGCCGAGGCCGGCAGACATGCCGGCGACGACGGCTTGACGATTGACCTGCGGGAACAGCAGCGCGCACACCATCGCCGGCGTGATCGTCACGCCGTAGAGGGTGTAGGCGTACAGCGCCATCGAAAAGAAGCGGTCGCTCGAATACGCCAGCGCCAGGCCGATGAGGCCAAAGCCCAGGACGAGGCCGCGCTGCTTCTTGGGTGAGGTCAGGCCGCGCCCGAGGTCATTCGAGGCGGTGGTCGAGAGCGCCAGCAGGAAGCTGTCCGCGGTCGACACGATGATGGCGATGACCGTGGACGCCAGCAGGATGCCGATGAAGGGCGGCAGCAGCGTGAAGGCCGTCTCGACGATCACGTGGCCCGGCGTCTCAAGCGGTTCCGGCAGCATGCCCTTGCCGAGGAAGGCCATGCCGATGATCGCGGTCTCGAGCACCACCAGGCCGACGAAGGTGGCGATCGCGGCGCGCTTGGCCGTGGCCGGCGACTTGGCCGCCAGGAATCTCTGCATCAGGTTGGCGTCGCCTAGGATGAGCAGGAAGGTGGGCAGCAGAATGTTGACCCAACCGATGCCACCCGCCGGGTGCGAGAGATCCAGGAAGTTCTCCGGGAAGGAGTGCAGAGATGGATCCCACTGCAGCCAGAGATAACCGAGGCCGAGCAGGATGCCGGCCGACATGACGACGCCGTTGACGACGTCGGTCATCGCCACGCTGACGAGGCCTGCCAGCGCCGTGTACAGAATCACGAAGAAGGCGAAGACGATCGGCCACGCGTTCGTGGAGCCGTCCCCGAAGTCGAGGTTGATCTCGGGGAACAGGCGCTCGGAGATCGCGGCGCCCGCGCGGTACTGATACGAGACGATGATCAGATAGGCGCCGAGCAGCGCCAGCGCGCCCAGCTTCTGCGCCGGCTTGCCGAACTTCAGCCCCAGGATCTCGGGCACGCTGGCGGCGGGGAGCGAGCGCACGCGCGGGGCGACGAAGGCCAGGAGCAGCATGCCGAGCGCGCCGGAGATCGGCAGGAAGAAGGCGATCGCCCCGTTCTCGTAGGTGAACTCGGCGTTGCCGAAGATCGAGCCCGTGCCGATCCAGGTGGCGACCAGGGTGCCGGACAGGATCCAGCCATTCAGCCCGCGCCCGGCCAGCGCAAAGTCTTCAGCGGTCTTCACGCGTCGCGCATGCCATGCGCCGAGCGCAGTCATGCCGAGCAGGAAGGCGAGGACGACGAATGGGGTCCACTCCACGGCGACACTCTACCCTGTCCGAGCATGGAGCCCGAGCTGACCCTGCGCTGCGGACTCTGCCGCGAACGGCCGGTGGAGAACGCGCTCGAGCTGTTCGAGCCGGCGCAGGCTGAGCGCGCTGGGGGCTGGAGGATCGTCTTTGGCTGCACCCCCTGTCTGCGTCGGGGCGCCTGGCGCAGCGCCGCTTGGTGGCTGGGTCGATTTCGCTTCCTGCGCGCGCTGCGGCTGGCCTCGCTGGCGCTGTTCCTGCCTCGACTGGGGCCGACGATCTGGCTCAGCGATGCGCTCGCCGCGATCGGCCTGACGACGGCCGAGTTCGCGGCGCGTCAGCGTGGCAAGCTGCACGCCATGACCCGTGCCGAAGAGGCGGAGCGGGTGCAGCTGGCGACCTGGGTGGTGAGCCTGCTGCGGGCCGTGGCCCAGGCGGATGGCGTCACCAGTGAAGAGGAGTGGCAGTCGGTGCGGCGGGCGCTCTATCTGTTGCATCACGACGAAGCCAGCCTGTGGGAGCGCATCGATCCGGGCCGGCAGGTACCCGAAGCGCCGAGCGAGGCCGAGCTCCAGGCCGCGCTGCTCGGACTGCGCGCGCGCCTGCGTCCGGTCGACACTCCACTGCTCCTGAGCCTGATGGCCCAGGTCGCGCGCACTGATGCGCGGCAGTGCGCGCGCGAGGTGGAAGTGATCTATCAGTGCGCCGAGGTGCTTGGCATGGCCGCCCCCGAGGTCGAAGCCTGGTTTGGCGCTCGGCCGGTCCGACAGGATGCCTGGGAGATTCTCGGGCTGCAGCAGGGCGCACCCTGGGCGGAGGTGCGGCGCGCCTATCTGCGGCTGGCCATGGAGCATCACCCCGATCGCGTCGCGCACCTCGGCCCGGCGATGGCCCAGGCCGCCCATGCGCGCATGAGCGAGATCAATCAGGCCTATCAGGAACTGCGAGCCACGCGGTCTGGCTGAGTTCGCTCGCTTGCACCGTGTCGACGGCCAGCCCGGCCTGCGGCTTGGCCTGGTGAAACGCGATCGGCGCGAGGTCGTTGGCGGCTTCGGGATGGAACAGAGAGGCGAGCGCCTGCGCATGCTGCCGACCGATGCCGAGTTCAAACTGGCCTCCGCCGTAGAGCTGCACCGCCTCGCGTTCGGCCCACTCGTACATCGCGAGCAGCTTCTGCCAGCTGCCGAAGCGGCTGGGCTTGATGTTCATCCAGCGCGGTGTGCCCCAGGCGGCGGGGACCACCCGCGCGACATCCTCCACGGCGTGGATGGGGGCATCCCAGCTGAGCCGCGCCGCCGCGGGCTGCAGCAGCGCGCGCGTGGAGTCGTCGGGGAGCGCATCCTCGATGAGGGCATCGGGCAGCCCGTCGCGGACCCGCTGATAGAGCGCGGGGTCGACCGGCTGATCGACCGGCGTGTCGTGGTAGTAGGCCTTCAGATCGACCACGGCGACGGCGCCGGTGGCACGGAGTTCTGAGATCAGCGGCTCGCTCCAGCTGGACGCGGCGTCGAGCTTGAAGGTGTAGGCGCCGTGCTTCAGCCAGGCCTGCAGGGTCGAAGTGGAGGGCGGCTCACCGAGGCCCATCGAAAGGCAGAAGCGCAGCGGCTTCGGGGTGCGATCGAGCAGCGTGCTCAGGCATTGGCGCTGCTGGCGCAACGCGAGTTCCATGGCTGCCGATTCAAGCGCCCAGCGCAGGTAGTCCGCCTCGGAGCGACGTGCTCGCGCGAGCATCTGGTAGGCCGGCGTCGCTTCGCGGGCATCGAGGCGCGCGCACCACTCCGCCAGACTGCCTCGGAAGCACAGCAGATCGCGCGGGTACAGCGCGAAGACCTCGGCCTCCTCGACCTCATTCCAGCTGACGTCCTCGCCGGCGCCGTGCAGCACCGCGCCCGTGGCATCCGGCCCCGCGAGCCTCACCAGCCGTGTGCGCCGGGTCCAGTTGGATCGCACCGCGAGCTGCAGCTCTTCGAGCCGGACCTCTGTCACATCAAGCTCGAGTTCACGAAGTCGATCCCAGCTGCTCATGCCGACAGGCTACGCTCGCCGCACGATTCCATGGCTGCATCCCCACCTGATCCCGATTCCTCCTACGAAGTCATCGTCGTGGGCGGTGGCATTGCCGGCTCGGCCGCCGCGCTGCGCGCTGCGCAGTACCTGCACCGCACCTTGTGGATTCGTGGCAGCAAGCTCGACGCGAAGCGCTCGCGCGCGCAGTGGGTCTACAACATCGACAACATGATCGGAGTGCACGATGGCATCGTGCGCAAGAAGGTGCGCAAGCTGCTGCGCGGCGAGGCTCATGCCGAAGCGCGGGCTGCGCTGGACGCCGCGCCGCATCTGCCCATCTCCACCCGCGACATTGTCGACAACGCGGTCGAGCGCATCGTCGAGGGGTATGGGCAGTACGTCGACCAGCTCGAAGACACGGCGACCGAGGCGCGGCGCAGCGAGGACGGCAGCTTCCAGGTGACGGTCGATGGACGGACCTACCGGGCGCCCCATCTGGTGCTGGCGACCGGGGTCATGGATCGGCAGCCCGAGATCCTGAAGACCACGCGCAAGGGCGAGGTGAAGGATGACATCAAGTGGATCTACCCCGCGGCGAACCGCGAGCAGGTCCTCTACTGCATTCGTTGCGAGGGTCACCTGACCCGTGGACAGAAGGTCGCGGTGATCGGAGCCTCCGAGACCACGGCGCAGATCGCGATGATGCTGCACGAGCGCTACGCCTCGGCTGCCGCGGTGCTGACCAACGGCGAGGAACCCGGCTGGAGCGCTGACTCCGCGCGCCTGCTGGAGCACTACGGAGTCGCAGTCCATCGCAGCCGGATCACGGCGATCGACGCGGGCTCGGATCGGCTCCAGCCGATCCAGCTCGAGGATGGCAGCGAGGTGGATGCGGAGTGGGGGCTGGTCTCGATGGGGCTTTATTGCACCTACAACGATCTGGCGGTTCAGCTGGGGGCGCAGCTCGGCGATGAGGGCCGCCCGCAGCAGGAGCGGCACGTGCGCATCGACGCCCGGGGCGAGACCAGTGTCCCGAACCTCTTTGTCGTCGGGGATTTAGCGCAGCGTGAGGACGAGCCGGTGATGAAGCAGGTGTACACCAGCCAGGAATACGCGGTGCGTGCACTGGACGTGATCGATCGGCGGATGCGGCTGGCACGAAGGAAGGCGATCCTGGACGAGCTTTCATAAAACGAAAGAAAAACTAAACAATATCAAAGGTCGCGGCGTAGCCTGATGGAACCCGCGCCCATGACTCCGCGCCCTCCCCTCGACGTCTTCCAACGGCTTCAGCCGGCCGAGCAGGATCTGCTGCTCGAGTTCGTGCTGGTGTCGGGATCGTTGAAGGCCCTGGCGAATAGCTATGGGGTCTCCTACCCCACCATCCGTGCGCGCCTCGATCGACTGATCGAGCGCGTCGAGGCGCTTCGCGGCGAGGGGGGTGAGGATCTGCTGGCGAACAAGCTGGCGGATCTGGTCGAGACGGGTTCGATCACTCCGGCAGCCGCTCGCGAGCTGCTTGCTCTGCACCGTTCTCTCCTCGAGGCGCCTGAGTCTGCGCCTCCCTCGTCCTCATGATCGACACGCTCTCCCTGATTTCCGACCTGCTCCTGAGCCAGACCGAAGCCGCAAACGAGGTCGCGCCCTGGTTCTCCGAGGAATTTGGCGTCTACCTGGGCGCCTATGGCGGCGCCGGCGTCGGCGTGCTGGGCGGCATCCTGGGCGGCGTCGGCGGCCCGCTTGCTCAGCAGGGCAAAGGGCGCGGCTTTGTCCTGCCGGCCTTCCTGGTGACGGCGGTGGTCGGCGTGGTTCTGCTCGCCGCGGGCCTGGTCGGGCTCCTCGTCGGCCAGCCTTACGTCGTCTACTACCCTTTCCTGCTCTTGGGTTTGATCATGTCGGCCGTCTTCGGCGGGCTCTATCCGGTGATGCGCACGCGCTATCGCCAGGCCGAGACCCGGAAGCTCGAGGCCGAGGCATTGCGTCGCGCCTGAGCGCCTATGATCGCGGCGTGATGAGAAACGCCGCCCTCCTGTTGCTTCTCGGCCTGCTCGGCGCGTGTTCCGATGAGACGGGCGCCGAGGCGGAAGGGAATCCGACTCAGGCCGAAGAGCCCGAAGCCGGAGCCCCGGCGGGCGGCGCTGCGCCGCCGACCGGCGCGTGGGATCGCGCGGCCATGTCGATCCCGGCCGATGAAGAGCTGCGCGAGCGCGGCAACTGGCTGCTCGACCGCGGTCTGTCGTCGGGCCGCGCCTGGCAGTACCTGACCGAGCTCTGCACCGTGGCCCCCAAGCGGCTGTCGGGTTCGGCGGGTTACGAGAAGGCGGCGGACTGGGCCTTCGACACGATGATCCAGGCTGGACTGGAGAACGTCCGGCTGGAGCCCGTCATGGTGCCTCGCTGGGTGCGCGGCGAGGTCGAGCGCTGCGTCGCAGAGGCTGCCGATGGCAGCCGGATCGATCTCGCGGTCACCGCCTTGGGCGGCACGATCGGCACCGGCCCGGGTGGGATCACCGCGGAAGTGGTTGAGGTCGACGGCCTTGAGGGCCTGGCCGACATCGGCGACGCGCTGAGCGGCAAGATCGCGTTCTTCAATCGGCCGATGCGCGCCACCGCGCGCACCACCGGCGCCGCTTACGGTGAAGCGGTCGGCCAGCGCACCCGGGGCGCGCGCGAGGCGGTCAAGCACGGCGCGGTCGGCGTGCTGGTGCGCTCGATGAGCACCAAGCTGGACGACTACCCGCACACCGGGGCGATGGGCTACGACGAAGACGGCGACAAGATTCCGGCCGCCGCGTTGGGCTTGATTTCGGCCGACAAACTCTCGGCCGCGCTGAAGCAGGGAACCGTGCGCGTCACGCTCGAGCTGGAAGCCGAGACCCTGCCGGACGTCGAACAGTGGAACGTCATCGGCGAGATTCCCGGCGGCGACCTGCGCGATGAGCTTGTCGTGGTCGGCGGACACCTCGATGCCTGGGAGACCGGGGTCGGCGCGCACGATGACGGCGCCGGCTGCGTGCAATCGGTCGAGGCCGCACGCCTACTGATCGAAAACGGCTTCCGCCCGCGGCGCACGATCCGCGTTGTACTGTTCGCCAACGAGGAGAACGGGCTGGCGGGTGCACGCGGCTACGCGGCCAAGCACGGCGAGGGGGGCGCGCACTTCGTGGCGATGGAATCGGATAGCGGCGGTCTCGGCCCGCGCGGCATCGGTCTCGCTCGGCCGCGTGATGTGATCGATCGGCTGCAGCCCCTCGGCTTCCCGCTGTCATCCGTCGGCGCCGAGCGCCTGTTCGCCGGCGGCGGCGGCGCCGATATCGGGCCGCTGCGTGATTACGGCTGCTTTGTCTCGAGCCTCAAGGTCAACGACGAGCGCTACTTCGATTACCACCACAGCGCGCTCGACCGGCTCGACAACGTGAACCCGCGCGAGCTGCAGCTCGGCGCGGTCACGATGGCGTACTGGCTGTCGATCTTCGCCAACTGCGAGCAGGCGGCGCTCGCTTCGCAGTCCGAGTCGGAGTAAACCCCGGTCATGACGCAGCGCTGCCTCGAGATTCGCCTCCCCGAACGGGGGCGAGAGATTCTCAAGGAAGTGCTGGGGGAGCGGGTGCCGATCTGGAGCTGGTTCGATGGCCCCGATGGCAGTTCGCTGCATCGCATCGTCGTCGCAGCGGACGAGGTCGAATCCGTGCTGGATGGTCTGCAGAAGCAGCTGTCCGGCGACATCAGCTTCCACGCAGTCGTGCTGCCGGTCGCGGCGGTGTTGCCGACGCCCCAAGGCGAGCAGATCGAATCGCCCAGCGATGAGGAGAAGGCCCAGCAAGCGAGGCGGATTGCCCGCGAAGAGCTGCAAGCCACGCTGCGCGCCAGCGTGGAAGGCGGCCCGGTCTATCGCACCACGGTCGTCCTCTCGGCCATCGTGGCGACCATCGGACTGGTCCAGGACAGTCCCGCGGTCGTGATCGGCGCCATGGTGATCGCGCCGCTCCTGGGTCCCAACATGGCGCTCGCGCTGGCGACGACCTTGGGCGATCGCAAGCTGCTGCGGCAGTCGCTGGTGCGCAACCTGGAAGGAGTGGTGCTGGCGCTGCTGTCGGTGCTCGTGCTCGGCCTGGTCTACGAGGCCGACCCCAGCATCGGCGAGCTCGCTGCGCGCGCAAAAGTCAGTCCATCCGACCTGCTGCTCGCGCTGGCTTCCGGCGCCGCGGGCGCGCTGGCGTTCACGTCGGGTGTGTCCGCCACGCTAGTCGGGGTCATGGTCGCCGTCGCGCTGCTGCCGCCGCTCGCGACGGCGGCGCTGTTCCTGACCTCAGGTGAGTTCGCGCTCGCCGGTCGGGCCGCGATGCTGATCTGGGCCAACGTGGTGTGCGTCAACCTCTCGGCCGTGTGCGTCTTCCTTTGGCGTCGCGTGCGGCCGCGCACCTGGTGGGAGCAGCGCGCATCCGTGCGGCTTGCGCATGCCGCGCTGATCTTCTGGGGCGCGTCCCTGCTGGCGACGCTCGCGATCGCCTGGTGGATCTAGCGGGCGGACTCTTCCGCCTGGCTGGTCGACTGCCAGTAGTGACGCGCCATGCGACGGATCGCTTCGCCGGATTCGTCGCCGAGTAGTTGTTCGACCTCGGTCTGGGCGCGCTGCCAATCCGGGAGGGCCGAGCTGAGCTGACGGTGACCATCTTCGGTGAGGTCGAGCAGATGGCAGCGGCGATCCGCGCCGGGCAGCTCGGCGACGAAGTCGCGCTTGATCAGTCGGCGCAGATTGCGCGACAGCGAAGACTTCTCGAGACCGAGGATGCGGATCAGCTGGGCCGGCGAGGCCGGGCCAAAGCGCTGCAGCGCGGCCAGCAGGTCGAGCTGGGTGCGGCGCAGCTCATGTGCGCGCAATGCATCGTCATAGATGCGCGCCACCACGCGGTCGAGCAGGCGCAGACGGAAGCCGATGCAATTGCCGCCGATTTCGCGCGCGGCGGAGCTGGAGGCGGCCCGGGTTTCAGGCTGCACCTGCGGGGGCTCGCTGAGCTGACGGGCCGGCTTGGCCTCGGTCTGCTGCCCGGCCTGTTCCTCGAGCACGGCAGGGTCCACACCGCGACGCTCGGCGAGCGTCTTGGCGTCGGCTGACTCGGTCTTCGCCGGGGGCGAGTCGACCGGGGCCAGGGCCTTGCTGGGCTTCGAGGGACTGATCACGGGGGCGAGTCTAGATCGGGGGAGGGGACGATTTCCAGCGTCCTCTGCCCGGAGCCGGAAATGCACCCAAGTCGCGGCGGGCCTCGGCGTTGGGAAAGGGTCGAACCCAGGCAGGGCCTCCACCCGTTAGGCTGGAACCGCGCTCCGCCCGAAGCGCCCCGCCCGCCCAGAAACAAGCTTTCAGGAATGTACCAATCGCTCATTTGCCGGTTCTTTCTTCTTCTGATCCTCGCTCTGTCCGGGAGTAGCCAGGCCCTCGGGGCGGCGCAGAACTCGGCCGAGGACCCGCGGCCGGCCGAGGAGCAGCAGGCTCAGGACGGACTGCCGCCGATTCCGGAGGCGCTGCGTCAGGCGATGATGTCCGGCGAGACCTCGAAGGCGCTGCGCCAGCTGGACGCGCTGATCGAGCGCGACGCCGAACAGGCGGACGGCTGGCTCTATCTGAAGGCGCGCGTGCTCGCCGAGGGCGATCGGATGGACGAGGCGCTGCGGGCGCTGGATCGGGTCCAGGCCGAGTTCGGCGAAGGGCCCTGGGTGCACAAGGCGCGCTTCTTCCGCGCCGATCTGCTGCGCGCCGCCGGGCGGATGGCGGAAGCCGAGGCGATCTACGAGGCCGAGGCCGAGCGGCTGCTTTCGGCGGAGCGGCAAAGCGAGCTGGCGGAGATCTATCTGCGCTTTGCTCGGCTCCTGGCAACGCCGCGCGATCCGAACCAGCCGGGCATGCCCGAGCCGGAATACGGCCGCGCCTGGACCCTGTACCAGAAGGTACTCGAGCTCGAGGTCCCGCCCGCGCAGCGCGCGGAGGCGTCCTGGGGCATCGCGAACTGCGCCGAGAAGCTGGCCAACTGGAACGCCGCGCGCGGCGCCTGGCAGGTCTACCTCGCCGAGTTCGGGGAGAAGCTGGAGGTGACCGGGCTGCGCGCTCTGGAAGCTCGCTTGCAGCTCGCCGAAGTGCTGAAGCAGCTGGGCGAGACGCTGCCGTCTCGCTACGCGCTGGAAGATCTGGTCGCGCTTCTCAGTGATGCCCGCGCCGGGGAAGCGGACGGCTTCGCCAAGGAACTGGGTCGCTTCCTGGAGAGCGCCGACGAGGAAACGCGCAAGCAGGCCGCCGAGTACGAAGGACGCGCGCGCTACGCGATTGCTCAGACCTACAGCGGCAATGGCCAGCAGCTCGCGCTGCGCGTCGCAGCCCTGGAGCGTCTGATTCAGGCCATGCCGGAGCACCGGCAGGTGGGGCGCGCCCACTTCGACATCGCCGAGGCCTACCGCGAGGCGGCGCGCTTTGAAGAAGCGCGCGCGGCCTACGCGAAGATGATCGCCTGGGAAGATCCGCAAGGACTGGACCAGGAGACGATCGAAGGCAACGCGCGTTATCGCCAGCTGGCGCTGTTCCGCCAAGGCCAGATGCTCGTCGCGCTGGGCCAGCCGGCCGAGGCCATCCCGGTCTTCCAAGATTACGTCGGTCGCTACCCGACCGGCGCCGAGTGGGCGGAAGCGCAGCAGGCGACCATCGACGCCGAATACGCGATCGGCGAGCTGCATCGCTCCAGGAAGGAGTGGGTTGCTGCTCGCATCGCTTGGCAGGGTTTCCTGGTCAAGTATCCGCTCGACCCGCGCGCCCGCCGGATCGCCTTTGATCTGGGCAAGATGCACGCCGATGAGGCGCGCGCGTTGCTGGGCGAACAGCCCGACGCGCAGGAGCAGGCCCTGCCTTCCTGGCGCTCGGCGATCGACACCTGGCAGCGTCTCGCGCGCAAGTACCCGAACACGAACGAAGCCTCGCATGCGCTTTATTCGATCGGGGTGCTGTACGAGAACGAACTCCAGGAACTGGAAGAGGCGATCCACGCCTACACCCAGTGCAACTTTGGCGCGCATCAGCATGCCGCGCGCGAGCGCCTGGCGGCGATGACCGAGACCACCCTCGCGGTCGAGACGCCGCGCGTGTGGCGCAGCCATGAGACGGCCCAGGTGGCGGTGCAGCTGCGCAACACCGAGGAGCTGACGGTGCGCTTGTACCGCCTCGACCTGCAGGCGTACTTCCGCAAGCATCTGACGCACCAGCGCATCGAGGATCTCGACCTGGATCTGATCGCGGCGGATCGCACGCTGACCGTCGCGGTGGAGGATTACGAGGAGTACAAGCCGATTCGTCAGCAGATCGATCTGCCGATCGAAGAGGCGGGCGTCTGGGCGGTTTCGGTCGATGACGGCGAGCGTCGCGCCACGACGCTGGTCGTGCGCAGCGATCTGGACATGATCGTGAAGTCCTCGCGCCGCGAGTTCTTCGTCTACGTGCAGGACATGGTCAAGCAGAAGCCCGCCTCGGGTGTGGAAGTGTTGCTTGCGCTGCCGGATCCCGCCGGGGGTGCGCCGAGCCTGCACGTGCTCGAGACCGCGCGCGATGGCGTCGCACGTCTGGAACTTTCTGACCTGGTGGAGCGCCCCGAGCTGCGCGTGCTCGCGCAGGAGGACGGCCACTACGCGTCGGATGGTCTGTCGGTCGCGTCGCTCAGCCTGTCGCAGGGCCTGCAGCCGCGCGGTTACGTCTACCCCGACCGCAGCGCCTATCGCCCGGGCCAGCGCGTTCATTGGCGCGGTGTGCTGCGCGAGGTCGTGGACGGTCGCTTTGGGTTCGAAGCGGGGACCGAGTACCTCGCCGAGGTGCTGGACAGCGAGGGCCGGCTGGTGCGTTCGCGGCGACTCGCGCTGAGCGAGTTCGGCACGGTGCACGATGAGCTGATCCTGCCGCTGGCGGCGCCGCTGGGGACTTGGACGGTGCGTCTGTCGCGCCCATCCGGCGCGACTTACCAGGGCCGCTTCCAGGTTCAGGAGTTTGAGCTGAAGACGGTCGCCCTCGACATCGAGTTTGACCAGCCGGTCTATTACCGCGGCGAGGTGGTGCACGGGGTCGCTCAGGCCAACTACTACTACGGCGAACCGATCGTGGACACGCCGCTGCATCTGCGCCTGCCGGATGGCCGCGAGCTTCATGCGCGCACCGATGCGGAGGGTCGTTTCCCGTTCCAGGTGGAGACGCGCGACCTCGTCGGCTCGCGCTTCCTGCAGGTTTCGGCGGCGCTCCCCGAAGAAGGGGTGCAGATCAGCGCCGGTGTTCCAGTTTCCGAGCTGGGCTACTCGATCGGGCTGCGCGCCGACCACACGGTGGTCCTGGCGGGCTCGAGCTTTGACGTCAAGCTCTTCACCAGCGACGCCGCGGGCGAACCGGTCGCGCGCGATCTGGCGGTCGAGGTGCTGCATCGCGTCCTGAATGCACAGGGTGGCTGGGCAGACATCACCACCACCGAAGCAGAGGTCTCCACCGACGAACGCGGCCAAGCCTCCTTGCCGCTTCAGCTGGAAGAGGGCGGCAACTACATCGTCCGCGCGCGGGGTCTGGATCGCTTCGGGAACCCGGTGGTCGCCGAGACGACGCTGTTCGTCTCCGGCGAGGCCGATGCGCAGCGGCTGCGCATCCTCGCGGACAGCAACACGCTTCCGGTCGGCTCTGACCTGGACCTTCGTCTGGTCAACCGCACCGAGTCCGGGCTGGCGCTGCTCACCCTCGAGGGAGAGCGCATCCTGCAGTACCGCCTGCTGGAACTGGAGCAGGGAGTCAATCCGCTGTCCCTGGTGATGGACGCGAAGCTCGCACCGAACTTCCGCTTGAGCCTCGCGCTGATGGATGGCAACCGCTTCCACACGGCGGCCAGCGACTTTGAGCTGGAGCGCCGCCTGCGCGTCGCGGTCAAGCCGCGTCAGGAGGAAGTCCAGCCGGGCGAAGAGGCGGTCGTCGACCTCGAGATCGTGGACGAGCTCGGCAACCCGGTGCGCGCCGAGGTCTCGCTGGCGGTGGTCGATGAGTCGGTCTTCGCGCAGTTTGCCGAAGGTCTTCCGAGCATCGACGGCTACTTCGCGCAGGACGCGCGGCGCTTCGTCGGCTTCCAGACCACCAGCTCCTGTGAGTTCCGTTACCAAGGGCGGACGGAGGACATCGCCGAAGTTCTGCTCGCGGAGCAGCGCCGGGCGCAGGCCAGCGAGGAGTGGGAACGGGACCGCGCGGTCCTGCGCTCCGAGCTGCAGCAGCAGATGGCTTTCGATGCGTTTGAGCCGGTCGAACGCGAATCGGTGCGGCTGAGCGCTGGTCTCGAGCCTTCGGCCGGGGCGTACTTCGCCGCGCCGCGCATCGATCCCAACGCGGACTTTGCCAGCGAGATGTGGAACGAGACGATCGGGATCGGCGGCGGCGCTGGCGGGAAGTTCGGCGGCCGCGCTGGCCGTGGTCGCGCCAAGTACGCCAACAAGTTCGGACTTGGCCTCGAGGAGATGTTCGAGATGGAAGAGGCCGCGGCCGGCGAGATGGTCAGCTGGATCGACGATGGCCTCGCTTTCTGGACCCCGGCCGTCGTCTCCAATGACGAGGGCCTCGCTGAGCTGCGCTTCACGATGCCTGAGCGCAGCACGGCATGGCGCCTCACCGCGCGCGGTGTGGGCGAACAGGATCACTTCGGCGAAGCCACGGCATCGCTGATCTCGCGGGCGCCGTTCTTCGTTGAGATGCGTACCCCGCGGACGCTCACCGAAGGCGATCGCCCGGTGGTGCTGGCTCGGGTCCACAATCTGACCGAGCAAGATGGCGAAGCCGAGCTGCGCCTGCGCATCCTCAACGAGGGCTTCGAGCAGACCTTGCCGATGCAGGTCGCGGTCGAGGCCGGTTCCCAGGCCGAGGTTTCCTTCGGCTTCGATGCCGGCGTGCCGCTGATTGACTCGCTGCGGTTCGAGCTGGAGGCGATCGGTCGATTCGGGGAGACGGAGCTCCTGGCGAGCGCCGCCGACGAAGTCGTGGTGCGTCCCTGGGGCATGGAGGTCGCCGACTTTGCCAGCGGTGTGCTCAGCTCCGAGAGCGTGTTTGAACTCAGCTTGCCTGCTGGCGCCGACTACCGCGACCGCATCCTGGAGCTGAGCTTTGGCAGCGACCTCGCCGACCTGGTCGTGGACGCCGCCATGGACCGCGCGTCGCTCTACGAGCTGCGCCAGAAGCGGATCGTTTCCACCCAGGTGGCGACGGCTTCGCGCCTCGTGGGCGCGACGCGCGCTTTGGCGATGCTCGAATCCCTGGGCAATGCACACCCCCAGGCGCAGGCGCTGCGCGAACGCGCAGAGTCGCTGACGGTGGCGCTGATCGCCCGCCAGAACGAGGACGGCGGCTGGAGCTGGAGTGGTGGCGACGGCCAGCAGTCCGAGCCGGAAACCAGCGCGCGCGTCATGCAGGCGCTGGCCGCTGCACGCACGCTGGGGATTCCGGTCGCCGCCCAGGCGGCAGACCGCGGCACGCAGTACCTGCTGGCTTCCTTCCAAGCGGCCAGTCAGCGCGAGAACGAACGCAAAGCCGTGCTGCTCTACGCTCTGGCTCTGCACGGTCGCGGCGACTTCGGCACGGCCAACCGCCTGCACCGGCTGCGCAATGAGCTCAGCCCGGCCGCGCTGGCCTATACCGCGCTGGCGCTGCTCGAGATGGACCGGCGCCCGATGGCCGTGGAGATCGCCGAGCTGCTGGCGACCAAGGTCGATGGGCAGCAAGGCGCCTCGGTGGTCGCGAACCGCGCCTTCCATCGCAGCCGCCTGGAGATGACGGCGCTCGCCGCGCTGGTTCTGCAGGAAGCGATGCCGCGCAGCGAAGCGACCCGTCAGGCCATGGATTGGCTGCTGGATCATCGTCCCTGGTTTGAAGATCGCGGGCGGGGCATCGCCACCGCCGCCGTCGCGAATTGGGTGGCCGCCAGCCAGCCGGAGCCGGGCGATGTCTCGGTCATCGTCGAGATCGACGGCAGCTCGATGGAGATCGAGCTGAAGAAGGGCGAGTTCAACGGCTTCTCCACCGATGGCATCGACGCCGACCGCGTCCGCGTTCGACTTGAGGTGCGTGGCCGCAGCCGCCCGTACTTCCAGGCGACCCTGCGCGCCTTCACCCGCGACCTGAGTGAGCGGAGTCACCGCGACTTCCGCGTGACGCGCCACCTCTATGAAGCCGAGCAGCCGCTGTACGCGGGGCGCCGGATTCAGACCGGCTTCGGCGTGCTCGAACGCTCGGGCGAAGGCTGGCACAACGAGGTCAGCGAGCTGGAGAGGGGTGGAGCCTCCCGAGTGAATCTGCAGTGGTATCACTCGCCGCGCGACCTGCGTGAGGAGTCCGATTGGCCGTACTTGGCGATGCGCGTTCCGCTTCCGGCGGGCACGCACGTGCTCCCGGACAGCGTGCGCGGCAACTTCGATCGCTTCCAGATCCGCGACCACGAACTGGTCGTGTATCTGGGCCAGCACCGCGGCAGCGGCTGGATGGAGTACAAGCTGATCGGCACCGTGCCCGGTTCGTACCGCACGCTGCCGGTGCGCATCGACGACCTCGCCGATCCTTCGCGCTTCGCGCTGGGTCAGCCGGCCGAGCTCACGGTGCTGCCGCGCGGTCGCGCCAGCACGGATGACTACCGCGCCACGCCCGATGAGCTCTATCACCTGGGCCTCGCAGCGCTGGAGCAGGGCGACGAAGAAATGGCCTACGGCTTGCTCACGCAGCTCTACGACGGCTTCGGCTCGAACCTGCGGGATCGCAACCTGGCGATGGCGGCCGGCAAGCTGCTGTTCCTGGCGATCGATCGCGGGACGGCCAACGAGGTGGTGCGCTACTTCGAGGTGCTCAAGGAGAAGGATCCGGCGCTCAACATCCCCTTCGACAAGGTGCTGTCGGTCGGACGCGCCTACCGCGAGCTGGAAGAGTACGAGCGGGCGCTGCTCATCTTCCGCGCGACGATTGAGGAGAGCTTCGGCAAGGATCTGAAGGTCGCCGGAACGCTCGAGGCGCAAGGCGAGCCTTCGGGGGCGATTGGCGTCCTCGAGCGGCTGTGGCTCGAGTTCCCGGATCTGCCGGTGGTCGTCGAGACCTATCTGACGCTTTCGGACAAGCTGCTCACGCTCGCGCCGCGCGCGCATGAGGTCCCGGGGCTGGTGGCCAGCAAGCTGGGCCGAGCCGAACTGACCAAGGCGGGCATCGCGCTGCTGCAGCGCTTCCTGGCGATCTACCACGAGGATCCGCTCGCTCCCGAGGCCGGCCTCAACCTGGTCGCAGCCTTCCTCGATCTGGAAGACTTCGAAACGGGCGTGGTGCTCGCGCAGGAGTTCTCCGGGCGCTACGCCAAGCCGCGCTTCAAGGATGCCTTCCGCTACAGCGAGGCGGTTGCGCAGTGGTACCTGGGCAAGGAAGACAACGCCGTGCGCACCTTGCGGAACATCGTCGAGGCGCGCTACGAGGCGCCGGATGGATCGACCAAGCCGAGTGAGAACCGCGAGCTCGCGCTCTACATTCTGGCGCAGATCCACCACGCCAAGCGCAAGTTCGACGAGGCCGCCGAGTACTACTCGCAGGTCGAGACCGTCTTCGCCGACGCACGCGAAGTGCTGGCTGGTTTCCGCGCCAAGCAGATCGGCTTTGACGAGGTGACCGAGGTGCAACCGGGCAAGGCGGCCGAGATCGAGCTGCGCTATCGCAACATCGGCGAGGCAGAGCTGCTGGTCTATCGCGTCGATCTAATGACCCTCTACCTGCGTGAGCGCAACCTCTCGCAGATCACCGCCGTCAACCTGGCCGGCATCGCGCCGACCCAGCGCAAGCAGGTCAAGCTCGACAGCGAGACCGGCATGCGCGAGGCCAAGGAGCAGGTGCGGCTCAAGTTGGATGATCCGGGTGCCTACCTGGTGATCTGCCGCGGCGACGAGCTGCACACCTCCGGCCTGGTGTTGGTCAGTGACATCGAGCTGGAAGTGGAAGAGGACCTGGGAGCGCGCCGCCTGCGGATTCAGGCGCTGGACCGCAAGAAGGAAGGCTTCGTGCGCGACGTGGATGTGCGCGTGGTCGGCAGTCAAGGCGGGGACTTCGTCACTGGTCGCACCGATCCGCGCGGCATGTTCGTCGCGGAAGGCGTCGCGGGCACCACGACGGTGATCGCGCGCTACGACGACCATCACTACGCCTTCTTCCGTGGCACGCGGGTGGGACCGCCTCCGCCGGCAACTCCCTCCACGCCTTCGACCCCGGGGCAGTCCGGTGCGCCCCGGACGCAGGGCCTGCAGCAGCTCGAGGCAGGAGACTACCTGGACAACGTGTTCCGCTTCAACGTCGAGAACCAGGCCGGCCGTGCGCAGCGCCTGAGTGAAGAGATGCAGCGTGAACGCAAGGGCGTTTCGGTGGGGCAGACGCGCGCGAAATAGGCCACGCCTTGCGCACACGAAAAAGGGGGGCAGCCATCCGGCTGCCCCCCTTCCGTGCTTCAGACCAGCTTCTTAGCGTCGGTCCAGCACCCCGTTGCCTGACTCCCAATCGAGCACGCTCGATGGCACGGCGAGGTGATGCAATCCAGGCATCATGCGCAGCTGCCAAGGCGTGCTGTCGGAGTCGGCGAGATAGCCGAGGGCGCGCGCGGCGAGGGCGCGCGACTTGTGCGTCAACGATTCATTGTCCATCGCCGTCAGCAGGAAAGGTGCGGTGCGCGCGTCGCCGATCAGCGCGATGCCGCGCGACGCCGCCGTCACCTCGGCGAGCGTCGGCAGCACGCCCTCCTCGGGCGCGAGCATGTCGAGCAGGCGGCTGTGCAGCTCATCGGAGCCCAGCAGCGCCAGGCCGATCGTGGTCTGCTCCAGCAGCGTCGGGCGATGTGCGCTCGATGCGAGCTGCTTGAGCAGCACTTCCTCCGCGTCCTGCGCGCCCAGCAGGCCCAGCGCGACGGCCGCATGACCGCGCAGGCTGGGGTGATCCCCGTCTTGCAGGATCTGCATCAGGGTCGGCGCCGCATTCTGCTGGCCGATCAGTCCCAGGGCGATGGCGGCTGCGCCACGCAGTTCCTCGGCCTTGCCGTCTACCAGCGCCGCGAGCAGCGCACGCTCGGCGCGGACCTGCGAGATGCCGGCCCAAAGCGGCTGTTCATAACCCAGCACTCCCAGGCCGATCGCGGCCCAGGCGGCGTGCTCCGGCGAGCCGTCGCCCAGCTGCGCGACCAGAGCGGCGGCGATCTCTTCGATCTCCTTGACGTCCTGGATCTGCGCCGCGATCTCCGCGAGAGCGAGCGCGGCGAAGTGGCGCTCCTCCGGCGTGCGTGCCTGCAGGCTCAGCTTGCGCAGAGCCTCCACCGCCAGATGGTCCGCTTCCATGTTCTGGTTCGGGACCAGGGCGAGCGCGCGGATCGCAGCCTGACGCACCGTGGCGGCCTGGCTACCGGTGAGCTGACCGAGCAGCTCTTCGCGGGCGACTTCCATGCGGTCTTTCACGCCTTGCGCGCTCCGCGCCAGCGCGGCGGGCACCATCGCGCGGACCGACTGGTTCAGGCCGCTGTCGTGCAGCATGCCGAGCAGCGATTCGAACTGCGTCGACTCTTCGCGCGCCGGCACCATGCCGAGGGCGATCAGCGCCGAAGCCTGCAGCTCGGGGAGGCTATCCGCCGCCTGGGCCGCCTGCAGCAGCACCGCGACCGCCTCTTCCTGAGCGCGCTCGCCCCACTGCGAGACTCCGATGCCCGTGGCCAGAGCAGCCCAGGCGCGGGTCGTGGTCGGGACGCCGGCTTGGTTGGCGACCAGCCAACGACCGTTCGCGTCATCCACCATCAGGCTGCGCAGCGAACTCCAGGCAAGCTCATCGCCGAGCAGGCCGAGGCCCAGCACGGCAGAGTGCGCGAGGTCCTGGGAAGGAGCGCGCAGGTAATCGCGCATCGTCTCGACGCTCAGCTCTTCAAACATGCTGAGTCGTCCGAGCGCGATCAGGCCTTCCGACTGCACATCCAGATCACGCACCTTGTCGCGCAGGCGTTCGATCCCCGGGTGAATCAGATACTCCTTCTGGGCACGCGTCGGGGCGTCGGTGTCTTCCACGCGGCTCGCCCACACGCCGCCGATCAGTTCGCCGTCGGTGCGTCCGGCGCCGCGTCGCGCGAGACGACGGAGGTCCAGGAAGCGCTCGCGTTCGAGCGCCCACCAGCGCTGCCAGCTGGTCTCCGCGCCGAAGTCCCACTCGATTTGGCGGAAGGAAAGCGGACGTGGATCGGTGATCGGAGCCGGGCCGGGCAAGGATGGCGGCACGACGGGCTCCTGGGCGCGCAAGCTGGATGCCGTGAGGACAGTCGCCAGCGCGATGGGAATCGCAGGAAACAGCTTTTGGAACATGACTGGGGGGAAACGGGTCGTTCCCTTATCGCGGGCTGAACGGCGCGCTTGATCCCATTCGGAAGCAAAAAAAGGACTTGGAAGCGCCGTTCAGCCATCCCACGATGGTTTGCGAAGCGCGGTCACTCCAACCGGCCCCGTCTCATGCCCCGTTCTCGATCTGCAATTTCACTGCGCAGCGCGCTGCCCCTGTTGGCGGCAGTGCCCGTCGTTGCCTTCGCGCTGTACCTGCTTCCGGCAGGTGCCCAGCCGGAGCCCGCGCGCGAGCAGCCTCGCGAACTGGAGCAGGCTCCGCATCCGGACTCCGAGGCCGCTGCCGCGTCCAAGGAGACGCGTCGGGTCTAGGTTCGCCTACGAGCCGGAAGGCGAGTCCGTCGCCAGCAGCGGCAGGGTGATCCGACGCAGGCCGTCGCGATTCACTTCCACTGCCTGCAGCCAGACCGGACCTTGCGCGCTGATCCATTGCGTGCCGCGCACGACCCACTGCGCCTGGCCGCGAGTATTCGCGCGACGCGAGGCCAGGGTGATGGCCGGCTCATCGATCAGGTCCAAGGTGGACGTCCCGGACTGCATCGTGCGCACGCAGCGGGCCGCGTAGATCGTGATGTTGGCGCCGGGCTCGGCGCCGACGATCTCGAGCAGCGCTTCGTCGCGGTCCTGCCACGAATCCGAGCGCAGCTTCAGGCCCTGGTCGCCCGAGTCGAGCGGGTCGGTCTCATCGGAGTCGCGCACGCCATCGTGGTCGAGGTCTTCCTCGCCATCGAGGGCGCCATCCAGATCGCTGTCCGGCCGCGTCGGGTCGGTCGTGCTTTCCGGATCCTCATCGGGCCGGAAGACGGCCAGGTTCGTGCCCGGGATATCGCGCAGCCGGTCCGGCTCGACGCCTTGCGCGCGGCCGCCTTCCTGCCCATCCGAGAGTCCGTCCTGATCGGTATCGAATGCGGTTGGGTCGGTGCGCCAGTTGCCGGCGCCCCAGCCGCGGTGCTCTTCGAAGTCGCTCAGGCCGTCGTCATCGCTGTCGAAGTCGGCGGGGTCGCTGCCCAGCACCCGCTCAAGGTCATCCGACAGACCGTCGCCGTCGTAGTCGCCGGGCGGGTGCGGAAGTTCCACGATGCCCCGCAGCTCGAGCTCGGGGCTTTCCGGCGCGCCGGAGTCGTTCCAGTCGCCGAAGTAGCTGTGATTCATGTAGACGTAGCTCTCGCCCAGGCCGAAGTTGTCCGGGCAACCCCAGGACCAGAAGCGGAAATCGCAGACTTCGCCGCTTGCCCAGGTGAAGACCGCTTCCTCGCCGCTGTCGCTGAGTCCGATCCAGAGCTTCTCGGTGCCGAATTGCTCGCGCAGCCAGTCGAGCTGCTCCATCGAGCGAATCGTCACCAGGTGGCCTCCCATCTGCTGGGCCGAGGCTTCGGCCGCGCGCCAGTCGGTGGCTTCGGTCAGGCCGTACCAGATCCCGGTGGTCGGGTGCTCGACCCACTTGCCGGCCGGCAGTTCCTGGTAGGTCGTGCGCGCAGGCTCGGGGTTCGGGTGAGGAGTCACCTGCTGGGGGGCGGCCAGCCAAGCGGCGACCGCAGCGGAGGCGAGGAGGGCAGACATCCTGGAGCCTTGACGGCCGCCTCAGGCCCGACTTGAGGCGATTCAGCCCGCGGAATTCGGCCCCAGGGGGCCAAAGGGCCAGAATCGAGGCGGGCCAGCCGATAGAAGAGGGATGCTTTCTTTTGCCCTCGCCCTTCTTGCCGCTCAGGCCGCCCCGCAGGACCCGCTGGCGGTCACGCCTCGGGTGGTCTCCGCTGCCGAGCTGCGGGGCCGGGGCTTCGATGCCTCCTGGGAGTTCCCGCGCCATCGCTCCGACGGCACGCCCTATCCGGGGGTCGAGTTTGAGGAAGCCATTTTCGCGCTGGCGCGCAAGCCGATCCTGCTCGCTCAGAACGGTCAGCCCGAACTCTGGCTGGGAGACCTGGTGCGTCAGATGCAGGCCGGCGGATGGACCAAGGACACCAGTAAGAGGGTGTTGGCTCAGATCGAGGACAAGGTCCCGGAGAAGGACGAGGCGCGCCTGCGCCATCTGCTGAGCGCCTGGGATCTGTACGGGCGCAAGTGGAACCCGCGCAGTTCCGGGCAGCGTCACGGCATGCACTTCGGCAAGCAGTGGAAGTTCGGCAAGAACGACTGGGCCGAGGCAAAGGCCGACCGGGAGGTCGAGCAGATCGCGCAGATCGTGCTCGCCGATCTGGCGGCGATCAAGCAGGCCGAAGCGGACTACGACAGCTACTGGTCCCACCGCAAGCATGACTGGGAGCGCATCGAGGTCGACCTGAACAGCGCGCTGCAGCAGCGCGACGAGGAAGGGCGGCTGATCGCAGCGAGCCTCGACATCGACTTCGAGTTCGACCTGCCCTTCCCGTTCTCGACCGCCGAGTTTCATCTGCACACCCTGAACCGCCTGCTGGAGGACGGCCGCCCGGCTCTCTTTCTGCACGGGACCGGAAGCGATCTGCACTGGCTCGCCGGCTATGACGTTTACGAGCCGATCCGTGATCGCGACGGCGCATGGGTGGGCACCCTGATGGTGCGGGTTTTCGGCCTGGACCTGGACGGCATCCCCGACGGGCGTGGTGACCGCCACGACAACCTGCGCGGGCAGTACGGCAACCTGCGCCGCGATGCCGAAGCGCTGTTTGCGCGCCGCAAGGCGGCGCAGGCGGATCTGCAGCTTGCCCCGTATCGCGGCTGGATCCCGGACTATCCGATCCGCGACGGTCGGCGCGACTAGAAACGCGCCAGGTCTGCCAGCTCCTGGGCGGAGTAGAACGGGAAGCTAGTCCCGAACTTGCCGTTCAGCAGGTCGATCATGGCGTTGGCGATCAGCGCATTGGCGACTGCGGTCGGATGGACGCCGTCGGCATGAAGATCGTCGTAGTCGCCGAAGGACGGCGGCGGGATGAGCGGATTGCCCTGAATCACCGGCGGGTTATTCACCACGGCGACCTGCAGCTTCTCGAAGTCCAGGACCGCAACGCGCGGACGGCCGCGGAACATCCGAATCCGATCATTGGCGCGCTTGGTGTGCGCGCGAATGTTGGCGATCTGCGTCGCGTTCAGGCGACCGAGCCACTCGGGAGTGATCGTGATGTCGGGGATGGTCCAGAGCACCATCTCGACTCCTTGGCGCGGGCGCAGCCGCTTCAGCGCCGACTCCAATCGTCCGAGCACGCGGTTCACGACGGCGTCGGCGGTGGCGTTCTGACCCGGCGCAGCTGATCCGAGCAGCTGCACGTTGTCGAGGAAGTCGTTGCCGCCGATCTCGATTTGGAAGAGCGTCGCGGTCGGCGCGAGGAACAGGAACTCGAGCGCTTCGTAGGTATTGATCTGTCCCGCCAGATCGCGCGAGGTCGCGCCGGCCAGAGCGAAGCTGTTCAGGGTCGCGCCGCCCGGAGCGGACTTGGCGAACATCGCCTCGAAGGGGTCCTTGTCATAGAGGCTCTGCGGGTTGCCGTAGACCAGACCGAGGAAGTCGTTGTTGGTCAGGCTGTCGCCGAAGCAGATGCAGTGCTCCAGGTCGAGCTGCTGGGCCGCGGCCTGGGGGCTGCTCAGGCTGAGAACGGCGAGGCCGAGGATGCCTGCGGCCGCGTGGCGCAGGGCCTGGAGGGAGCGGGTCGAGGGGAATCGCACGCCTCCACTCTAAGCCGGATTCTCTCGACTTCCCGGGAGCGCCGCGTGGCGGGGGAAGGAGTGGTGCACCCGGCACGATTCGAACGTGCGGCCTACAGCTTCGGAGGCTGTCGCTCTATCCAACTGAGCTACGGGTGCATCGCGGCTTGCTGTCCCACGAGGGGGGCACAGGATAGCGAGGGGCGTCCGACCGCGGAGCGCGGCCCGGGGGCTTTTTTGCCGCGTTCTGAGCCGGGGTGACGTTGCTGGAATGACCCCGAATTCGGGTAACTCCTACCCTGCTGCGGGCTAGGATTTTTCAATCCGGTCGGGTCACTTGGTCTAGACTGGTTGCAGCGCTCCTGCCCGGGAGCGTCTTTCCCAACATGTTCCATCCCCATTCCCGTTCGATCGCGCCGGTCGCTTTGGCCGCAGCCGCGCTCGCACTTCTCCCCGGAATGGCGCCCGAAAGCGCTGTTTTGCGGGCGAATGGTGGGAGTTACGCCGTGGGCCTCGACTCCGACGGCGATGGCTTGCACGACGCGCTCGAGGCCCGTCTGGGCACCCAGCACGCGAACGCCGATACCGATTTCGACGGCATCGACGACTTCGAGGAGTTCCTCCTGGGGTCCGACCCGCTCAAGGCGGATAGCCTCACTTCCTTCCCCGCCGAGCCGCGTCTCTACCTGGACATCTACCAGAGTGGCGACGAGATGGTCTTCCAGATCGCGGCCTACTCGCAGACCCAAGTGAAGGATCTGCTGTTCGCCTGGGCGACTCCGGGCGGCACTGGCCAGGCAGGCTTCAGCGAGCTGCGCCACACTGTTTTCCAGGCCGGAATCCGGGATGGTGTCCACCCCGGCTGGAAAGTCAAGACCATGAGCTTGTCTATGCCGGCTTCGGTCTTCACCGCCCAGGCCAGCATGGGGATCGGCCTTGCCGCCAACGTGGACGGCCAGATCCTCGATGCTTCCGTTCAGCTGCTGCACCTCAATCAGGTGCTCTGCCAGCTGCGCGAAGACCTCATCAACACCAACGGTGGTGGCGGCGGCGTCTTCCCGGTCGAGCCGGGCGGCCAGCTGCCCAGCGGCGACCCCGACGAGGTTTGTGTGCAAACCCTTGTCCCCACGGCATATCTGCCCGGTGGCAAGGTCGAGTACCAGGTCTCTGAGGCACAGTGCGACCCACTTGCGGGCGCGATCTGCCTGCCAGGCTGCGATTCCTCGGTGCTCGATATCGTGATCGGCATCGACATCCTGTCTCTGCTCAACTGATTGCGACTTTCTTCCCTCGGGCTGCTTGCCCGACCGACCCGATCGCTGCCCCGCGATCGGGTTGTTTTTTTTGATACATTTCGGAACTCCCTGCCCTGTAAGGCCGTCCAAAGCGCGAACTCCTGTGTCTGATCCTGATCTTGAGCTGGTTCAAGCCTGCCAGGCGGCGGAAGGCGAGGAGTTCGAACGTGCCTTCCAGCGCGTTTTCGCTCTTTACCAGGATCGGGTTTTCACCATCTGTTTGCGCGTCTGTGGCAACCAGGAAGACGCCCTCGATGCCGCCCAGGAGACTCTGGTCACCCTGGCCCGGCGGATCGGCGACTTTCAGGGCCGCAGCCGGTTCTCCAGCTGGGTCTACCGCATCGCGGTCAACGCCGCGATCGACATCCGCCGCCGCCGTCTCGACGCGCCGCGCGCGGGCGTGCAGACCCGCGTCGGAGAAGACGCCGAGTGGCTCGCCGAAACGGCAGTCGAACCGGACGTGAACGGCCCGCTCGCCGAGGTGCAACGCGCCGAAGAGCACGAGCAGGTCCGTCGCGCACTCGCCAACATCAATCCCCGCTTCTCCAGTCTGCTCACCCTGCGATACATCGAAGGGCTCAGCTACGAGGAGATCTCCGAGGTGCTCGACTGCAACCTCGGCACGGTGAAGTCCCGGCTCAACCGCGCGCATGCTGCTTTGCGCGCTTACCTCGAGCGCCATCACGATGCTGGTCGCGCTTGACATTCTCTCCCTCGACCCATGAACCCCGAAGAACACAACGCGCTGCCGCAGGAACTGGAGGACTCCCTCCGGGCTCTCGGCGATGTTCGCGCCCCGTCCGAGTTGGCGGATCGCGTGCGACTCGCGCGTTTGGGTCAGGTCAGCGCGCCCGCCGAGCTGCGCGACCGGGTGGAGATGGCCCTGTTCGGAGCCGCGCAGGCTCCCGCCGAGCTGGAAGAGCGCGTGCGCGCCGAAGTCCGGCAGCTCACCCGCCCGGTGCTGGCCTTCCCGTTCCGGCTGACGCTGCCGCGCGCCGCGGCGGCCGCCGTCCTGGTGGTCGGCAGCATCATGCTCGGCCCGTGGTCGAGCACCGAAACCGCTCCGGTAGATCCCGGCGCGTATCTTGCCGCGAAGAACGCCGCCGCCGAGAAGGTGCTGATGGTGCGTGTCTCGGCAGATGAGCTCAGCGAAGGTGCCCAGTCGCTCGCCCGCGGCTTCGGCGCCCCGCTTGAACGAGGGGGAGCCCAGTGATCCGCCCGCTCTCCTGGATCGCGCTGGGTACTTTTGCCTTGTCGCTTGTTAGCTGCCGGCCGGACGCCTACAGCTACGAAAGCAACACCAGCGGCGAAGAGCAGGAGAGCCTCGAAAGCAATGGCCCGGGTCTGCCGGGCGGCACGCTGCTTTCGGAAATGCCCCAGATCGTGGCGCCCTATGAAGCGCTGCTGAAGATGCGCAGCGAAGTGCACATCTACGATCAAGGCACCCTGGCGCAGGCACTGCGCGAAGACCTGTACGCCGATGGCGCGGGTCAGTTCGCGCTGCTGCTGGATTCGATCTCCGATGGCAGCGGGGTGTGGACGGTGGCCAGCCAGGCCGAGAAGTTCCAGCATCACCAGCGCCAGTTCTTCCTCGCCAAGTACCGCGGCCCGGTGGTGCGCGACAACGCGCTCGCCAGCCGCAACTACGACTGGTACAGCGTGCCCGGCAGCTACTCGGTGGCCGGCATTCCGGTGAACCGCTACCACCTGGATTCGAAGTACCACATCGGCGACATCGTCCTGGATGTCGATGCCAGCACCGAGGTGCTGCTCGGCTGGACGATCGAGGATCCGGACGGAGTTCCGATCCTGTCTTCGTACGCGACGACGGTGGACTACAGCCCCGCGCTGAGCGGCGTCGAATGGGCGACCGCCAACGTCGACACCGAGGTCTACGATGGCAGCGGAGCTGCCGGTCAGCTAGGTTTCGATCCGCTCGTCATTGAGTCGACGGGCGCCGGCTTCCTGAACCGCGACGAGAAGCTGCTGCACGCGCAGACACTGTTCGCCGGACGCAGCAACATGCTGCTCACGCTGATGAGCGACGGCGTCCGTTCGGTCGCGATCGCGCAGGAATATCGCGGCCCGGCCCAGAAGGTCGGCGACACTCCGGTCAAGGCGCTGACCCTGTTCGAATCGGTCGACACCGGCGTCACCCTGATCGAAGGCCAGATCCATAACCATTGGGTCTACTCGATCGGCCCGGTGCCCAGCGGCGACCTGGTGCTGTTCCTCGAGTCGATGAAGGTCTGAGCTCGCGGCGTTTTCGCGCGGCTGAGCGGGTCCCGGGGTAGCCTTCCGGTGATTCCCTGTTGCCATGGAAGAACGCCCGTCCCGCTCTCCCCGGGGGCGTCTCGCCGACCCGCGCTATCGCGCGGAGATGCTTGCTCGTCTCGACTCCTTGATCGCCGTGCTGCGGCTTGCCCAGCACAAGGCATCGTCTGCCCCTGCCAAACATGCGGAACAGGCCGAGCGCCTGACACGCATGCACCGCAATCTGTCGCGCACGCTGGACGTCTGTGACTATGCGCGGCGCTCGCTGAACGCGCCGCAGCCCCATGGCCAGGTGCCGCTGGGGCAGCCGGCCTCCAGTCAGGCCCCGCAGGCTGGCTGCTTTGCGGAATCCTCCAACCTCGAGGAGTTTCGCCGTCTGCGCGAGTTGGGCCCGCTGCAGGATGAGGCTCCGAGCGCGGCGGAGATCGAGGCGCTCTGCGCGCAGCTGATTGCCGATCAGGAAGAGTAGTCCCCCTGGCAGGATGGCCTGAAGCGCATCCCCGGTTCAGGCCGATGAAGAAGGCCCGGGTGCGCCCGGGATCCTGCCACGCATGTCCGCGCCCGCAGCCGCCAAGATTCAGCACGCCTTCCTGCTCGGAAGGGGGCGCTCGGGGACCACGTGGATCGCGCAGATCCTGAATCGCTTCTCGGGCTGCGTCTACAAGGACGAGCCGTTCAACCCGGGCAAGAACCGTGCTTACACCGCCTGGCAGGATGCGCTGGGCGAGCAGGCGGCGGAGCAGGCACGCATCGACTACGACCGACTGGTGCGCGGCTGCGTCCATGACGTCGACTATCCGCCTTTCCTGCGCAAGAGCTGTCGGCCCCAGCCGCCGGCGATGCTGCGCGCCAGCTGGCAGCTGGGTAAGGCGATCCCGGCGCTGCGGGGCATCTATCACTGGTACGGGCGGCCTAAGCTGCGCGACGGCGATTGGGTGCTGACCAAGCAGGTCAACTTTCCGAACGAGAAGCTGCCGGCGCTGTGCGAGGCGCTGGACCCGAAGCTGATGGCGGTGCTGCGCGGGCCCTTTGCCAGCGTGTCCTCCTCGCTGCGCTTCTATCACAAGACCGCCGCGGCCGAGTTCCGTCCGGCGCACGCGCTGCAGCGGGTCGCCGAATTGACCGCGGAGCTGGAGGGCGAGCTGCCCGGCATGCGCGCCTACTCCCCGGCGGAGCTGGAGGCGATGTCCGAGGCCGCCTTCGAAGCGCTGCGCTGGCGGATTCAGACCGAGCCTCTGGCGCGCTTCACCGCGGCGCACCCGCAGGGGCTGGTCGTGACGCACGAAGGCTTTGCCGCCGATCCTCTCGGCAGCGCGGAGCAGGCCTTCGCCTTCCTGGGCTGGCCGCTCGAAGACGCGGTCCGCGAGTTCATCGATGCCTCGACCGCCGGCACGCGTCACCAGGCTTTCGCGTCGGACGAGAAGAAGCAGCACGGCGTCCATCGCGATCCGAAGGAAGCGGTGCAGCGCTGGCGCAAGGACCTGGACGCGCAGCAGATCGAGGAGATCTCGGCGATCATCGCGCCCTCCGAGCTGCTCGGACTGTGGCCCGATCAGGCTGTGTCCAGCTGATCGAGCAGGCGATCCAGCTTGCTCAGATCCACCTGCATGCTCGCGCCGAGGTTCCAGCGTTCGGCGAGCTCGGGCCGCGGCGCGGCGGCGTCGATCATGTAGTGGTAGTCGACGCCGGTGATGTTGGCCAGAAACCAGAACCAGGGCGCGACGTACTCCTGCGAGAAGATCTCGGCCACACGCGTGCCCGCTGCGCAGAAGACCGTGTTGCTCATGCCGCCGCCGTGCGGCCCCAGCACGACGCCGGCTTCGCTCATGACCTGAACCTGCTCCTCGAAGCGCAGCTCTTCCAGCGCGATCGCTTCAAAGCCGCGGGCCAGCACGCGCTCGCGCACTTCCGCTTCGTTGACCACGTGGCGGTAGCCGGCGCCCGCGCGGGTCAGGTAAAGGCGGCGCGCGCCCGGCTGGCACTCCTGCGCGCGCGGTAGACCGGCGAGTCGGCCGCGCACGAAGTCGACCAGCGGCTGCGAGAACTGGCTGCCGTGCAGGGGGATGGACGGAGCCAGCAGCAGCTCCGCGGAGACCTGCGGGTGAACGCGCGTCTCGACCAGCTTCTCGCGCGGAATGCCGAGCCGCGCCAGGGTGTCGAGCTCGAAAGGCTGCGTGGCGCGGTTGACGATGAAGTGGTCCACGGAATCAAGCGCGATGCCGGCACGCTCGAGCAGGTCGAGCCGCGGCAGCAGCTGAAACAGCCAGTGGTAGTAGAGCTGCGCGCCGTCGGTGGTCAGCGCGGCGGCGCGGCCCGGCAGCGGGTGCACCGGGTGGTAACGCCAGTTGGCGAAGATCGGATGCTGGCCGCGCGACTTGTCGTCCTGCTGCCAGGCGATCGAGAGATCTTCGAGCAGCACATTCTCGGCGGTGACGATGGCTCCGGTCTCTCCCCAGACGCGGCCATGCGGAAGCTCGCAGACCGCCATCTCGGGCACCTCGTGCTCAAGGTCGAACTGAAAGTGCGGGTGCAGCTCGGTTTCGATCGTCCGGGGTGGGCGGTCGCGGCGCAGCAGCTGGGGCGGATCCACCACGATCCGCCGCTTCACACCGTCCTGCATGGATGACGCGGCGGCTGCGGTCGTGGCCGTGCGGGCCGGCGGATCCAGCGGGCCGTCCGTGGCCTGCGGCTGATACGTACGACTCGCGCGTCGGCGCCGCTCCGCCCGCAGCTGCATTCGATAGCCGGCGCGCTTGAGCCGGTACCAGGTCGGGCGCAGACGCGCGCGCAGTGCCACCGACAGACGCGACATGATCAGCGCGGCTGCGTCGGCTTGCGCAGCAGGATTTCGATCACGTTGACGAGGAAGGCATCCACCATCGCGGCGCGACGACGGAAGACCTCCGGGAAGCGGGCGATCAGCTCGACCGCGGACAGGTCGAGGTGATCGAAGGCGCGCACGATCTCGTAGCGTTCCGGCCGCGGCGCAAACAGCTCGCGGTAGCGCGCGAGCGGCCAGTGATTGCAGTACTCGTGATTGATCGGATCGCGACCCTGCTCGGCCATCAGCGCATCGATGGTCTCGTCCTCGCAGAGCACCCCGGCGTAGGGTACGCCGAGGCGGTCGCCGAGGTGTTTGCCATCCGGCGCGTCATACAGGGGGCCGAAGCGCAGGTAGACGTAGCCGCCCGGCCGCGTGACGCGCAGCGCCTCCGCGAGCGCGGCCTCCGGGTTGCCGAAGTGCTCGACTGAATCAAAGGAGTAGACCAGGTCGAAGCGATCGTCCTCGACGGCCTCGAGCTTCTCGACGTCGGCTTCCAGGAAGTCGACGTGGGTGTGCAGGCCGGTCTCGTCGAAGACGCCGCGCTGGATGTCGACCGCGAGCACCTGGACGCCGGTCTGCGCCAGCGCGCTGGCGACCGCGCCATCGCCGGCACCCAGTTCCAGGCAGCGCGCGCCCGGGCTCAGCCGACTGCCCAGGAACTTGCGCATCCACTGCACCCGGGTCTGGCCCAGCTCCGCCGAGGCGGCGACGCAGGCCTCGCCCTCCCAGTCGATGCTCGGGGGCGGCGGGAACTCCGCGGCCAGCTCGCGCAGCGCGTCCAGCGGCAGGCGGGCCTCGGCCGGCTGCGCGGCGGCCAGAGCCTCGGCCGCGCCGGACCGCTTCAGCCTCGCATGCTGCGCGCGCGTCTTCGCCCAGTGGGTGAGTCCCACCGGGGCGATCGCCTTGATGCGTTGCTTGAGCGAAGCCACGGGTTTCTATCGGCCGTTTCGGGCCGCGCGGTCAAACGCCCCAGTCGCGGGCGTAGCGATAGTCCAGGTTGACCGTGCGCGCCGCCAGCTTGGCGATGATCGGAGGCCGCCGCTTGTACTGATTGTGGCGGACCCGGCGCTGCAGCCGATCGATCAGCTCGGGCTCAAAACCCAGCCGGATCAGCTCGCTGCGGTTGAAGCGCCGATCGATCGAGTAGTGGAGATAGGCGTCGACGGTGTCGTAGCTGTGGCCGATCTCGTCCTCGTCCGTCTGGCCTTCCCAGAGGTCGGCGCTGGGGGCGCGATCGACGATCTCCTGCGGGACGCCCAGGTGGCGCGACAGCGCGTAGACCTGCGATTTGTACAGATCGCCGATCGGATTGATCCCCGAGGCCATATCGCCGTAGATCGTGCCGTAGCCGAGCATCAGCTCGGTCTTGTTCGAGGTGCCATAGACCAGGGCGTGGTCACGCGCCGAACGATCGAACAGCGTGATCATCCGGGTGCGCGACATGATGTTGCCCTTGCGCAGCTTGCCCAGCTCGCTCATGTCCTCGGCCAGGCCGGGCACCGCGGCCATGTGGGCGTCGGCGGCATCCGAGATGTCGACCACCTCCAGGGCGACGCCGGCATGCGCCGCCGATTCCTCCGCCAGCCGCAGCGAATCGGGATGGCTGGTGCGATAGGGCATCGCCACCGCGAGCACCTGCTCCGGCCCGATCGCGCGCGCGGCGAGTTCGACGACCAACGCGCTGTCGATTCCGCCCGAGAGCCCGAGCACCGCGCGCTGAAAGCCGACCTTCTGGGTCTCTTCCCGCAGGAAGGCGCACAGCACCCGCTCGGCCAGTTCGACCTGACAGCGCGGCGGGGGAGGCAGGCTCATGAGGCGTCGCTGTCCGGTTTGCCAGCTTCGAGCGCATCCGGATCGCGCAGCAGGCGCGCGATCTCGCGGCGGACCAGGTCCGGCTTGGCGTCGCGGCGCAGCGGCGTCGCCATCCGCGCGCGGCGCAGCGGGCCGGTGTCCATCTTGGCCAGGATGAGCTCTTCGTCCTGGCCGGCGTGCGCCACGCGGTCGCCGAACGGATCCAGCACGCTCGAGCCGCCCCAGAACATCGCGCCGTCTTCGAAGCCGACCCGGTTGCAGTGAAAGACCCAGCTCTGGAAGAACAGCGCGTGCGCCGCGACCAGGGTGTGCCAGCTGGCCTGCGAGGACAGCTCTGATTCCTCAGTGTCGACCCCGCGCGCCGGCGAAGCCGAAGGCAGGATCAGCGCATCGGCGCCCTGCACGAACTGCAGCCAGCCGGTCGAGAGATGCCAGGCGTCTTCGCAGATCAGCAGCCCGAAGCGGCCGTGCTTGGACTGCACCACGCCGATCTCATTGCCGGCCGCGAAGTAGCGTCCTTCTTCGAAGATCCCGTAGTCCGGCAGGTGCACCTTGCGGTGGACGTGCTTGACCTCGCCGTCCTCGGCGAAGACCACGCTGTTGTAGAAGCGGTGATCGGGGCTCTCCTCGACGAAGCCGAAGACCAGGCTGCAGTCGCGGGAACGCGCGACCAGATCCTGGACCACCTGGTGATCCACGGGCACGGCGACCTCCTGGGTGAGGTCGCGCAGGAAATACCCGTGCAGGGACAGTTCGGGGAAAATCGCGAGCCCCGCTTCGTGCTCGATCGCGCGGTCCAGCCAGGCGTGGTGCGCCGCCAGGTTCTGGGCCGCGTCGCCGAGCACCGGACGGAGCTGGCAGAGGGCGACTTGGACAGACATCCAGCCGATAGCCTAAACGCTCGGCGTGCTGGCCTCGGCGGCCGGCAGCAGCGGCAGCAACTCGTCCAGGCCCTGGATCACCGTGACGTCCTCGGGGCCGACCACGGTGGATTCGGGGTCGCGCTGGAGCAGGACGGCGCGCAGCCCGGCGTCGAGGGCGCCTTTGGCATCGCGCAGCGGGTGATCGCCGACGTGGACGGTCTCTTCGCCGGGGGTGCCGGCCCGGAACAGCGCCCGGTGGAAGCACTCGCGCTCGGGTTTTTCGGCCTTGATGTCGGCGCTGGCGATCACGAAATGGACCAGATCGGCGATGCCGAGGCCCTGGCACAGCGCCGGGAGGCGCTCGGACCAGTTCGAAACGATGCCGACAATCAGGCCCCGCTCGCGAATTCCCTCAAGGAAGGGCAGGACGTCCTCGTAAAGGCGATAGGTCGCGGGGTCTTCGAACACCTCGACCACGCGCTCGTGTGCCGCGTCCCAGCGGGCCTCCGGGACCCCCTGCTCGCCCAGCACGCGCGCGTTGAAAGCACGGAACCACTCCAGGCTGAAGCGGAAGTGGCCTTCGATGATCTGCGGGAGTTCGGCGAACGCCCGCGACATGGACTCGAGGGTGGCTTCTGGGTCCTCCTGGCCCCCAAAATCGGCCGCCAGGCGCGCATAAATCACGTGCCGCGGATCCTGCTCGGTGAGCAGGGTCTTACCAGCGTCGAGGAAAAGGGCTTTGATGGGGGGACGAGCCATCGTGGTTTCGAACCGAACAGATTCTACAATCGCAGCAGGGCGTCTTCCTCCCTGCATCGCACCATGAAGCGAAACTCACTCCTCCCGACGCTGGCTGGCCTCGCCGTGTGGCTCAGTCTGCCGGCCTGCACCCTCGACAACCCCGAGCCGGATCTCCCGCTCGCTGTGGCGCCGGGTTACGAGGTGGTGTACATCCCGAAGGAGCCGCGCGCGCCCGCGCTGTGGGACCGCGACGAAGAGAAGCGATTCGACGAGGACACCTACGTCCCGCCGCCGGAGGGTCTGTTCCCGGAAGGCCAGGCGGTGGATCCGCTGTTCGGCAGCCCGCTGTTCGGCGGCGCGGATGACGAGCCGGAAGAAAGCGACGGCTAGGGCTTCGGCGGAGGGCAATCGGCGGCGCACGGCCGCCCGGACGCGGGCTTGATTCCTCGGAACCCGCGGGGGAATCTTGGGGTCCACTTGAAGCGAGACCCTCTCGTGCCCGGGCAAGGTGTGCACTATGCCCGGGGCTTGTCTTTTCCCCTCCGCATCGCCCATGTTGACGGCAACCATTCTGCTGGCGCTTCAGACTGCGCCCGACCAAGGCGGCGCCCTCGAGCGCCAACCCATCAAAGACCTGATTGAGGTCGAGATCCACAGCGACGCGGAGCTGCGTCTGCTCAACGATCTGTGCCACGACGTGGACGATCACCATGCCCACGGGCTGCACGATCACGCGGTGGTCTACGCGACCGACGCCGAGCAGGAGCTCCTGCGCCAGCGCGGCTTCATCTTCGAGGTCGAGATCGAAGACCTCGCCAGCTTCTACGAGGAGCGCGCTCGTCTCGACCTGGGGCGGAACTCGGTGGGCTCGATGGGCGGCTTCCGCACCCTGGCCGAGATCCACCAGGAGATGGACCGCCTCGCGGCGACTTACCCGGGGCTGGTCTCGCCGAAATTCTCGATCGGTCAGTCGATCCAGGGCCGCGAGATCTACGCGATGCGCATCAGCACCACGCCGACGGTGCACGATCCGGCCAAGCCGGTGGCCTGGTTTGATGCGATCCACCACGCCCGCGAGCCGATGTCCGGCGAATCGCTGCTGCAGTTCGCCGACCACCTCGCGAGCAACTACGGCGTGATTTCGGACGTGACCCGCATCGTCGAGACGCGCAACGTGCTGTTCATTCCCTGCGTCAACCCGGACGGGTACGAGTACAACCGCCAGACCAACCCGAACGGCGGCGGTCTGTGGCGGAAGAACCGTCGCGGCAGCTACGGCGTCGACCTGAACCGCAACTACGACTGGGAATGGGGCTCGCAGTGGAACGGCTCGAGCGGCAGCCAGAGCAGCGAGACCTATCGCGGTTCGGCGCCCTTCTCCGAGCCGGAGACGCAGGCCATTCGCGACCTGCTCGCGGTGCAGACGCCGGCGATGTCGGTGTCGGCCCACACCTATTCGGATCTGTGGATCTACCCCTGGGGTTACTCGACGGTCTACACCAGTGAGAACCAGCAGTTCCGTAACTGGTCGGTCGAGCAGACCGCGGACAACGGCTGGGTCTACGGCACCGCGTGGGAGGTGCTGTACACCGCCAACGGGGTCAGCGATGACTATCACTATGGCGCGCATGGCACCTACGCCTTCACCCCAGAGATCGGCAACTCAGGCGATGGCTTCTGGCCCAACCCGTCGCGCATTCCGGCGCTGACCGCGGATGCGATCCCGCCCTACATGCTGGTCGCCAAGTGGACCGGCGCCTGGGCCGACCTGGTGGATCTGAGCTGGTCGGAGATTTCCGGCAACGGCGACATCTACCCCGAGCCGGGCGAGAGCTGGGCGGTGCAGCCGGTGGTGCGCAACTACGGCGCGATCACGCTGGTGGGCAACGCCACGCTGCAGGCCAGCAACCCGCTGATCACGGTCAGCGGCGGCGCCTCGAACATGAACATCGGCCAGCAGCAGACGCTGGCGCTGTCCGCTTTCACCGTCGACTTCGATGCGGGGATGGACGTGGGCCAGGTCTACGAGCTCGAGCTCAACCTCGATTGGGACGGCTTCGTCGACGTGCAGACGATCGACTTCCAGCTGGGCCGCCCGCGCGTGCTGTTCCACGACAACATGCAGGATGATTTCGGCTGGTCGAGCAGCAACAGCACCAACTGGTCATGGGAACGCGCCGTGCCGCAGCAGACCACCAGCGGCGGTCAGACGGTGCAGCCCGGCAGCGACAACCCGAACGGTACGGGCACGCGCGCCTGGGTGACGGGCGCAGCCGCCGGCGGCAGCGCCGGCACCAACGACGTCGATGGCACGACCATCCTCACCTCGCCGCGCTTCGCGGCCGGCGAGTTCGATTCCGTGTCGCTGTCCTACGCGCGCTGGTTCGCCAACCTTCCGGGCAGCGCCCAGGACGACGAGATGGTCGTCGAAGTCTCGAACGACGACGGCGCAAGCTGGACGCAGCTCGAGGCAACCGGCAATGCCAACAACTGGCAGGAGCGCAGCTTCCGACTCGAAGACTACCTCGCGCTGAGCGACGCGATGCGCCTGCGCGTGACCGTGGCCGATGATCCGAACAACGACCTGACCGAGGGCGTGATCGACGATGTGCAGCTGAGCACCTACAGCTCGCTGCCGACGCTCGGTGTCCTGGGTGCGGCCCGGATCGGCGAGCCGGTCTATCTGTTCTTCGATGGTCAGGCGAGCAAGTCGTGGACGCTGGCTTACAGCTTCCAGCGCACGGCCGGGAACTCGGTCGGCGGCATCGCGGGCGAGTTCTACCTCGGCAACTACAAGGTGCTGCAGTCCGGCGCGCTCGATGGCCAGGGCCGCGCGCGCTTCGCCGCCAACGTGCCCAACGACCCCGCGCTGCAGGGCCGCACGGTGCATCTGCAGGCGGTGGTGGACTACAACGGCGCCGATGCCGCATTCACCAACCCCGTGAGCCTGCCTATCCAGTAGGCTGAACTCACGATGCAGGTTCGTATCCACGCTCTGTGGGCGATCCTCCTGATCTGGGCCGGCGCATCGCATGCGTCGGCCCAGTCTCGTAGTACCAGCGATCTGGTGGCACCAGATTCTGCGGCGCTGCTGGCAGGAGGAGGCCCGTCCTTTGGTTGGCTTCACGTAGTCAACGCTCCGCTCACGCTGGAAGAGGCGATGACCATCATGCCGGTGCAGCACGGCGGCTATGCCAACGCGGTGAAGAGCACCGTGATCTCGGTCGAGTTTGATTACGGCGTGGTCAACCGACCGGGCGTCGACTTCGCGATCATCGATGGTCAGTACGACGTCGGCAACTATCGGCTGACCACCGACTACGACGGCTTCACGACCCAGGTCATCGTCAACATGGCCACCGGAAGCTCGATTGGAACCGAGACCTACTTCTATGAAGTGACCGGAAGCACGACCTCGGCCGATGTGGTCTCGCTCGAGGTCGACCTCGCGTCCTTTGCGATTCCGCCGGGTGCAGTGGTGCATGAACTTCGATTCGAGACGCTCGACAACCAGTGCGACCCGATCGGCCTGGCGCGCGTGCACGACGGCTTCTGGTTGGGAGTGACGCAGCTGGACGCCGGGCTGAAGGGTGGCGTGCAGACCTGCGGCGGCACCCCCGGCGGAGCGGTCGGGGTGGCCTACTCGCTGACCGGACCGGGTCCGTCGAGCCTCAGCGTCGGGGCCTGTGGCTCGCTTTCGGTCGAGCTGTCGCTGCCGATCACGACCCTAGTCACGGGGACGAATGACCCGAACGGCGAGTTCGTCTTCTCGTCCAGCATCCCGGCATCGGCTGCCGGGACCGCCATCTGGCTGCAGGCTTTGGACCTCGCGAGCTGCACGCTGAGCCCGGGCGTCGCCACGTTCATCAACTGATCACGGCTCTATCTTTCGTGAAGTGGGCGCTTTCCGCGTTTCTTGCGGGGAAAGCCCAACAGGCGTGGATTCCGCGCTAGTTTGGACTTCTCCCCGTTTTGGGATCTGACCCCACTTTTTGATCATGAACAACTCTCCCCTGTCCCTGGCTCCCCTGGCCTTCGCGGCGCTCAGCGCCTTGGCCACTGCACAATCCGCGCACAACCCGCCGCTCTCCGGACCAGCGATCGGCCCGCAGCTGATGCAGAACGGCATCCAGAGCACCGCCGACCTGGTGGCGCCGGACACCGCCTCGCTCATCGCGGGTGGCGGCTCCATCTTCAACTGGCTCAACGTGGTCAATGTTCCTGTGACGATCGAAGAGGCCATGACCTCGATGCCGGTGGAGGACGCCGGCTACGCGAATGCGGACGTCGGCACGGTCATCGAAGTGAAGTTTGCCAGCGGCGTGACGAACAACGCCGGGCCGGACATCGCGATGCTGGATTCGGTGTACGACGTCGGTTCTTACGCAATCCGTACCGACTACGACGGCTTCGCCGCCTCGGTCGTCGCCGACATGGCAGTCGGCGTCTACTGCACCAGTGAGGCGTACTTCTACGGAGGCGCCGGCCCTTACGGCGCAGACGTCTACTCGGTCGAGATCGACCTGGACTCGCTGGGCGTCCCGGCGGGGGCGACCGTCACCGCGTTGCGTTTTGAGACGCTGAACTCTTCCTGCGATCCCATCACCCTTGCCAAGATCGGGAACGACTTCACCCTGACGGTCAGCACGCTGAATGCCGGCCAGGTCGGCAACCTGAAGACCAGCTACGGGACGCCGGGTGGCCGCGTGGGCATGGCCTACTCGCTGCGCGGTCCTGGCCCCACCAGTCTGAACACGGGCGTCTGTGGCACGCTGTCGGTCGACCTTTCGGCACCGGTCAAGGTTCTGGCGCTGGGCACCAACGATGCGAACGGCGACTTCTCGTACAGCGGCAACGTGCCGCCGTCGGCTTCGGGTGTGCGCGTCTGGTTCCAGGCGCTCGACTTCGCAAGCTGCACCCTGAGCAATGGGGTGGCCACGGTCATCAACTAGTGCACCGACAACTTTCGGCAGATTTTCTGCCCCACGCGAGGTGGCGGACCCTAATCTGATCGAGCTGCGGAGGAATCCGTGGCATTCCCCCTCCAAACCCGGGCCTTTTGGTCCGGGTTTTTTTGTGCCCTGGGCGGCGCCGGGCAGGGCTACGGTCGAGCCATGGCCAAAGCTCTCGGTGTCGGTGGGGTGTTCTTCAAAGCGCAGGATCAGGCGAAGCTCGCCGCCTGGTACGCCGAGCACCTCGGCATCGAGATGCACGGTTTCTACGCTGCGTTTCAGCCGTCGACGGTGCCGCCGGGCGGGGCGACGGTGTTCTCGCTGTTCAAGGCGGATACCGATTACTTCGCGCCCAGCGACCAGCCCTTCATGATCAACCTGATGGTCGACGACCTGGATGGCGCGCTGGCGCAGGTCGAGGCCGGCGGCGCCACGCTGGTGGGCGAGGTGCTGAACGAGTCCTACGGCCGCTTCGGCTGGTTCCTGGACCCGGAGGGCAACAAGATCGAGCTGTGGCAGCCGCTGGTTCCGGAAGAACCAAGCGAGCTGGGCGGCTAGGCGCGCTTCCCGCCGGGATCAGCCGCCGCCCTTCTTCTTGCCGCCCAGCAGTCCGCCCAGACCCTTCTTGGCTTTGTCGCCGAGGAGCTCGTTGGCCTTTTCGCCGATCTCCTCCTTGGCCTTCTGCTCGAGTTCGCTCTTCTTCTCTTCGGCCTTCTGTTCGAGCTCAGCCTTCTTGGCCTCCGCTTCGGCGCGCAGGCGCGCCTCGGCTTCGTCGACGACGGCGTCGAGGATCAGGTCGTCGAGATCGGTGGCATCCTTCAGCTCGAAGCTCGGGTCGGTGGGCGTGCCGCCCAGGCCAAACACGAACTCGACCGGCTGCGACCCCAGCGCACGGTTGAGCACCGAGCAGAACTCCTGCGGCTTGACGCCCAGGACCTCCGGCGAGCCCGCGCGGGGCTGCAGCTGCGCGCCGCGCAACTGTAGGCGCACTTCGCCCTGAAGCGCGCCGCTTGAAAAGCGCAGATCGCCGACCATGTCAAAGACGCCGCCCGTGAGGTCGTAGGGCAGCGAGCCGTGGATGGCGTTGCGCAGCGCGTCGATGGGCAGGTCGGTCAGCTGCAGCTGCATGCCGTTCAAGCTGCCGTCACGCGGCAGCTCGAGTGACATCAGCAGATTGCCGCCCTCGCCACCAAGCACGGCGGCGACATCGATCAGGCTGGCTGGCGTGGTGACCGCGCCGTCCTCGCCGAGCGGCGGCGAACCCAGGTTCTGCAGACGGATCGTGCCGCTGGCGATGGCCGGCAGCAGCTCCTTGCCGGTGCGCTTATCGAGCGTTTCCCAGCTGAAGTCGGCGACTTCGGCCTTCTGCAGCCAGAAGAAGCCGGCCTCGGCCGCGGTCTGCCCGGCGCCCGGATCGAGGTAGGCCGGCCGGCCCGGCCACTTGGCCCGGCTCTTGGCGACCTCCTCGGCCTGCTCTTCGCCTCCGCCGAAGACGCCGCCGTACTCGTCGTAGTACTCCTTGTAGGTCTCGTAGCGTTCCCACAGTTCCTCGACGATCTGCACCAGGTCGCGGTCCTCAGCGGGCACGCGCTCCTCTTCCTTGACCGGCGGCTTCTTGCCCGGGGTCGGCTCGGCCTCCGGCGGCGGCGGGCCCGGGTCGAAACCGAGCTTGCCGTTCTCGTCGACGATCAGGCGCAGGTGCGTCTTGCCGAGCGAAGCCTGTTCAATGGCGATGCGCCCACCCAGGAGGGCCAGGGCATCGGCGTCGAAGACGAAGCTGGCGATCTCAGCCAGGGGTTCGGCGGGGGCGCCTACTTCCAGGCCATCGATGTGCGCCGAGCCGCCGAGGATCGACAGACCAGCGTCTTCGAACTCGAGCGGCTGGCCGACCGCCTGCGGGCCGTAGGCGCGGAGCGCGCCGGCGAAGAGCGGATCCCCGGCAAACGCCGCGATCAGAACCAGCAGGACCGTCAGGGTCACGAGCAGGACGACGAAACCTTTGCGGAAGATCTTCATCGGAGCAGGAAGCGCAGCGCGCGGAACACGAAGAAGCCGGACAGGGCTTGGGCGAGGCGAGATTGACCGAAGCGCTCGCGCCAGGCGGGCAGCTTCTTCTTGAACACGAAGTAGAGCGGGATCGTCAGCAGCAGCGCGGCGACGAAGCCAAACACGGCGGCGCCGAAGCCCCAATAGGTGTGCAGCTGCAGCGAAGGCATGCTCGCGTACCAGCCGGCGGCGGCGCCGTCCGGGCCCATGCCATCGAGGGTGCTCTGGCCGAAGCCGAAAGCGAGCTCATCGAGGAAGGCGATCCCGAGCGCCTGCACCAGCGCGGCGAAGACGACGCCCACCGGGATGGAGGCCTTCAGCAGCAGGAAGAGGAACAGGACCAGCAGCCACAGGCCGTTGAGGCCGAGGATGCCGGTGCCGGGATCGACCTCGTGCATCGGCAGTAGGCCGAGCCAGGTCCCGAAGAAGACGCCGAGCGCGAACTCGAGGGCATCGACTTTGCCCGTCAGAGCGCGCGCGAGCTGTCGCAGGAATGCCAACATCGCCTGTGCATTCTAGCTGGCGGGGCGCGCTCCGCCGCGGCGGCGTGGCACTAGTTCAGCGGGACCTCAAAGGTGAGCAGGCCGACGCCCAGGACGTTCATGATCCGGCCGCCGTCGTTGCCGCTGTGGCCGACGTAGCGCAACGTGGTGCTGCTGGTGCCTCGGTCGAGCTGGAGCAGCAGATCCTGCCCCTGCACCTGGATGTCGATCACCTGCGCGCCGTCAGCAAGTTGGAAATCGGCCTGCGCGCCCGGTTCGATCACCATGCCGACCGCGGCGGCGTCCAGTTCGACGCGCAGCAGGTCGCCGGCGATGCTGGCGCGCGAGGCGGCGAGCACGTCCGGCGGCTCAATCGCGGGGCCGAAGGGGCGCTGGTAGAAATCGCGGGCGACCAGGCGCGTGAGGTGCGCAGCCAGGGTGCGGTAGCCGCCGGTGTAGAAGTGGCAGCCGTCGTGCGCCGGCAGCGCGGTGGTCGACATCAGCTGGACCTCGGGGTGGCGCTGGGCGATCTGGCGCTGGACCTCGTAGATGTCTGACTGGCCGTCGACGCCACAGCCCTGGCGGACCTGCATGAGGTAGACCTTCTCCAGGGCGGGGAAGTCCTTGTGCCAGTCCTCGATCAGCCGGTCAAACTGAGCGCCGTAGTTGGCGGCGCTCGGCCCGCCGTTGGCCTCGCCCTGGTACCAGAACATCGCGCGCGCGTGCTGACGCAGGCCGGCGTGCTCGGCGCGCCACAGCAGGCGGCCGTAGATCGTGCCCAGGTCGCCGGGGTTGGTGTCGACCCGCATATGCCAGTGAATCGGCGTGGCGCCGACCGAGCCGTTGAGGATCGCCACCGGCACCTCGGCGCGCTTCACGATCTGCGAAGCCAGCGCCAGCGACCAGGCGCCGACCGCGCCGCGCGGCGAGTCGTTCTCGCCATCGGCGATGAACCACTTCATGAACTTGGGCAGCTGGTTGGGCACGACGCTGGTCGTCCCCCAGCTGCGAATCCAGCGGCTCTGAAGATCGTTGGCGCGGTTCTCGTCCCAGGCGTCGCCGGCGTTGGCGTTGGACTGCCCGTTGACCAGGAAGACGTCGCCGCAGCAGAGGTACTGGGCCAGTCCGACCTGCTGCTGCGCCCCATTGCCGATTAGCTGCAGCTCGACCTGGTAATCGATCAGGCCGGCGATGAGCGGCACCTGGAAAGCGAAGGGTGCCTCGCCGTTCGTGTACTGGAGCGGGGCAGTCTGCTCGTGGGTCTGCACGCCGTCGGCGAGCAGCACGACGCGCGCGCGGTCCCAGCCGGCCTCGGTCACGCGTCCGGCCACGGCGGCCAGGGCCTGGTCCTGCGCATCGCGCGGGTAAAGCTGACCGTCAGCCGGGAAGGTATCGAACGCGACCTGCGCGGGGGCGATTGCGGCGGTCAGGCCGAGGGCGAGCAGAGAAAGACAGGAGGGGATGAGGGTGCGCATGGAGGAAGGCCGAGCCGGGCGGATCTAGTGGACGGCGCCCACGGAGTCACGGTTTCCAACTATTCTGGATTCCTATGTTTGCCGCCCTCATTCTCCTTCCCCTTGCCCAGCAGGAGCCGCTGCTTGAACAGCGTTGGGAGTTTCCGCTGCTCGGGCGGAGCGTCGTGGAGCAGCGTTGGCTCGACCCCGAGGTGGGCTTGGTGCGTCGTCGCGCGCTCGACCAGCATGGGATGGAGGTGGACGTGGATCAGCTCCGTCGGACCGAGCATCGGCTGCGGCAGGAGCAGAACGGCAAGCTGGCCCCGGAGCTGCTCGATCAGCTGGCGCAGCGCAGCGATGACGAGACCATCGAGGTGGTGTTCTGGCTGCAGTGCGAGGACGCCCCCGACTGGCGCGCGATCCTTAATGCGGGGGTGGCCGGCGGAGCGGGCGTCGAGCAGGCGCGCCGCGACGCCCGCGATGCCGCGGAGGCCTGGTTCGCCGCGCGCACCGCGGACTTCGCCCAGCATTGCCGGGAGCAGGGCTGGAACGTGACCCAACTGCTCGCCGCCTGGCCGGTGGTCTACGTCGAGCTTCCGGTGGGCGAGGTGCGGCGCGCGGCCGGGCACGCCTTGGTCGACGAGGCCTACTACTGTTTCCCCGAGGTGTACACCGAGCAGGAGCACGCGCAGGGCACGCTGCGCACCCCGCTGGTCTGGGCATCGGGCCTGACGGCGGCGAACTCGCCGGTGAAGACGATGGTCAACGACCCCGACCACGTCACCAAGAACAACCCCTATCTTCCGCCAGTGATCTGGATCTACGGCAACGGCGCGGTGGGTTCGCATGCTAGCGCCTGCGCCGGCAACATCGCCATGGATGACGGCAGCCTGCGCGGCGCCGCCTATGGCTTGCCACAGATCTACAGCGCGGATGGCACCGGCGACAGCGGCGCCCCCGCAAGCTGGAACGCCGCGATCAACAACGGCATCGACTTCGGCAACTGCTCGTGGTGGAACGGCAGCAAGGGACAGATCGTCTACCTCGACCGCTACTTCGACTACACCATCCGCAACTTCGGCGTGATGATGTTCAAGTCGACCGGCAACCAGGGCAACTCCTCGACGCCGTACACGACGACGCCGGGCAACGGCTACAACTCGACCAACTCGGGTTCGTACAACGACAGCAATGACGCGCGCTGGGCGAACGACGCGATGGCCAGCTACAGCTCGTACTGGGACCCGGCCGAGGGCCATGAGAAGCCCGAGCTCGCCAGCCCCGGTGACGACGTCGACACCACTGGTACCTCGACTTACTACAACGGTTTTGGTGGCACTTCTTCGGCCAGTCCGCTGACTTGCGGAGTCGCCACCCTGCTGGCAACCCGCGAGCCGGCGCTGCGCGGCCAGCCGGAGGCGGTGAAGGCTATCCTGATGGCTTCGGCCTGGCATAACATCGAAGGCGACGACGTGCTCTCGGAGCGCGACGGTGCCGGCGGGGTGCATGCCTCCGCCGCCGACCGCGTGGCGCGCGACGGCAACTTCCACACCGCCATGCTGAGCGCGGCGGACTTCGCCAACGCCAACAACGCGTACGAGGTGCGCTTCGGCGCCGCGCAGGGGAATGAGGTGCGCGTCTGCGGCCTGTGGTTCTCGACCGCGAACTCCTCGTACAGCACCGATGTGCTGAACATGGATCTGGATCTGGTCATCCTCGATCCGGCGGGGAATACGGTGGCATCCAGCGCCAACGCCTCGAACCCCTTCGAGATTCTCAAGTTCACGCCGAGCAGCACGGGCCTGTACACGGCCCGCTTTGTCAGCCAGCGCTTTGACGGCAGCACGGAGCCCTTCGCGGTGGCGTGGTCGAGCAAGTACGACAGCGGTGAAGCCCGGATCGAGGTCGGCGGCGCGCCGCGGATCGGCGCGACCATCAGCTTCGACTTCGAAGCGCGCTATCGCCCCAACACCTACTATCAGGCCCACATCTCGGGCGCCGGACTGCCCAACATCGCCGTGCTGGGCGATGGCTACGCGCTGCCGATGAAGGTCGATTCCTACTGGGCGCTGACCGCGGGCCTGCCCGGCATGTCGGGCAATCTGAACGCCGCCGGCGAGGCGACCGCATCGCTGCAGATCCCCAACAGCGGCGCCCTGGTCGGCCGCACTTTCCTGGTGGCGATGTACACCAAGAGCAGCGCCGGCGACCCGACCATCCGCACCGTCAGCGAAGCAGTTCCCGTCACGGTGCTGCCGTAGCGAAGAAAGTCTGTCAGAATCAGAGCCGCTCGGGATAGATCGTCTCGAGCGGCTCTCTTATGTCGATTCTGCTTTCCAGCTTCATCCTCGCCCTCTCGTGCTCCGCCCTCGACGGCTGGCAGCATGGGGGGATCTCTCAGCAACAGGACTCGGTCACGTGGAGTGAAGAGCTCGAGTCGAGGTTTGGAATCACGCGGCTGATGATCGCGGCTGCGCAAGCCCATGACCCGGCGGAGATTCAGAAGTTGATCGCGGAGGGAGAGGATCCGAATGCGCAAGATCGCATCTCCATCTACGCATGGGTGAACTCGGATCGCGAGCCCTCGCTCGATGGCCTGTTGCGAATTGTCAGAGTTCGGGAGGAGTCCGGCGAACGCGCCCGAATGCGCGAGCGAGTGCTTGGCCACACGGCATTGCACTACGCCGCGGCATTCAATTCGAACCCAAGCATTCTTCGCGAACTACTTTCCCAAGGCGCGGACGCGAACGAGTTCCCCTTTGCAGGCCTTGACTCACTTGCATATGCCTCTGCATGGAACGATAGCGCTGAAGTGATCACGCTCCTTCAGGGCGAGGGCCTCCATGTGGATCAGATCTCAGCAATCGGAGCGGACGCACTTGAGTTGGTGGCAGCTCACCAGGATGACCCGGAGATTACTGCCGCCATGATTGAGTCTTGCCCTGATCTTGAGCCGGGTGGAGGAGGGAGAGACTGGACTCTCCTGATGCACGCGGCTTCGAGCAACCCGAATCCTGATTGTGTCGCGCTTTGGATTGGGGTAGGTGGCGAATTGAACGATACGGACCGATATGGCTGGACTCCACTCTTGCATGCTGCTGCCACAAACCCAAACCCTAGGGTCTTGCAACTGCTCTTAAGCCGCGGCTCTTCGGTTCGTGAGATGGCAGAAGAGGGGATGACTGTCGCATTGGTGGCAAGCGCGAACCAGCAGTCGGTAGAGGTTCTCAAGTTGCTCCATCAGGCCGGTGCGGATTTCGGCAGCAAGACCGCAGACGGTTGGTCGTGCTTGATGCTCGCAATGGGGGCGAACCACAGCCCAGAGGTCGTGTCCTGGCTCGCAGGCCGTGTATCGGACCCAAGAGTCAGGGCAAATAGTCATGCCTCTGCATTGTCCGCTGGGGCAGATGATTACTCCAGTTCGGTCTTCCATGCCGTGCGTCCAGCCCACGCAGAACGCTGGGTAGGGAATGGTAAGTCGCGCTTACTCGCACGGCATCAAGGCGAGCTGCTCAAGGCGTTGTTGATGGCGTACCCCGAAGTGGAGTGGAGCCGTGGCCAGCTTGGCCATGCCTTATCATGTGCATCTCGTGCAGGTGCCTTGGAAGCCATGCGCGTACTCTTGGAAGCGGGCGCCGATCCCTTTTGGTTGTACGGGGATCTCGAATCGCCAGTTTCTTATGCGGCAGCCCACAGTGATTCAGTCGAGGCTGTCCGGCTTCTCCTAGCTTATGCGGGCGAGATTCCATCGACTCCAGCGCGAGGGATCACGCCGCTTCATGCTTGGGTTAGATACTGCGAAGACTTGGAAGTCCTGACGGCGCTCTTGGATTTCGGCTTCCCTCTCGAAGCGCGTACTGAGAGAGGTGAGACCCCGCTCATGGAAGCGTCGAGTTTCGTGCGGGCTGGAGTCATTGAGGCACTGCTTGACGCAGGTGCAGATCCACATGCGAGGAGCGACGACGGAAGAACGGCACTTCACTATGCGCTTCAGCGCAATGCTTCGCCGGCCTCGGCGCTTGTTCTCATTCGGGGAGGAGCGGATCCAATGGCGCTCACTTCTGAGGGCGACTCCCCATTCCAAATGCTCTTAGGTTCTGAGAGAGTGGAGCCCGGGGAAGATCTCGAAGAGCTGCGCCGTCTCTTAGACCCATGGAGTCAGGTCATTCCTCCACGGTCGGTGCAAATGGTCGCACGAGCTTACTTCGATGATCCGCCTGATCCCGGTAGTTGGACAACCCAGTTGGAGAAGGGGGCGCGGTTTTGGCTCAACGAAGGGAGGCGTGGCGCGGAACTTCATCGCATCCGTGTCAGCGCGAGCGGCGACGTCGTCGAGGTCGAACGACGATTGTCGGTGCCAGCGATGCCGAGTCAGGTGCGATCCGCTGTGCTCCGAGCAATTGGGAAAGAGGCGAGTATCCGGGATCTTGAAGTCTCGATCGAGCGCTATCAGGTTCGGGTCCTGGTCAATGGCGAGCTTCGCGTCTTTCTCGTCACACAAGATGGCGGGTGCACCCCTGTCGCGCCCGAGGCTGAAGAGGACTAGAACCAGTTGCGCACCATTACAATCGGCGCCGGCTGGGCCGATAGCTCAATCGGTTAGAGCAGCGGACTCATAATCCGTCGGTTCCTGGTTCAAGTCCAGGTCGGCCCACCATCCCTCGCCGCGTGTAGGGTGGGGCCATGTGGCTCGCGTGGGTCCTCGCTGCGTTTGCTGCGCCTGCTCAGGAGGCTGAGCCGGAGCGGCCGAACATCCTGATTCTGTTCGCGGATGATCTAGGGCGCTATGCCTCGGCCTATGCGGACGAGGCGCGGCCGTCGGTCAACGACGCGATCGCGACGCCGAACTTCGACTGGATCGCGGAGCAGGGCGTGCTGGCGACCAACGCTTTTGTCAGCGCGCCCTCGTGCACGCCCTCGCGCGCGGCGCTGGTTTCCGGGCGGCACTTCTTCCGCAACGGCTCCTGTTCGCAACTGCACCACAACTGGTACGGCGAAGCGGACGACCCCTGGCTGCAAGTCGACGGCTATGGGCAGATCCTGGGCCGCGCCGGCTATCACGTCGGGCTGACCTACAAGAATCACGTCAAAGGGCAGCACTTCGGCAAGGCCTATCAGCCGGGCGGACGGCGGGTGAATGGCTACTCGCAGTTCGTGTCGAAGCAGGAAGACATCGAGGCGGCCAAGCAACTGCTCGACGAGGAAGTGCGCGCCAACTTCCGCGCATTCCTCAAAGGTCGCAAGGAGGGTCAGCCCTTCCTGTATTCCTTCCATCCCACCAACCCGCACCGCAAGTGGGTGCGCGGCTCGGGCAAGGCGCTGTGGGGGATCGACCCGGACGCGCTGCAGGGCAAGATGCCGCCCTTCCTGCCCGACGTCCCCGTCATCCGCGAGGACTTCGCGGACTACCTCGGCGAGGCGATGGCTTTTGACCGCTCGTGCGGCGTGCTGCTGCAGGAACTGCGTGCGATGGGAGAGCTGGACAACACTCTGGTCATCATCTCCGGCGACCACGGCGCGCCCGGCTTCCCGCGCGGCAAGACCAACTGCTACGACTTCGGCTCGCGCGTGCTGTTTGCCGCGCGCTGGCCCGGCCAGGTGAAGGCGGGGCAGGTGGTCGGGCAGCCGATTTCCCTGATCGACGTCGCGCCCACGGTCCTCGCGGCCGCGGGGGTCGATGCGGTCGAGGGCATGAACGGTCAGGACCTGCTGCCCGCCCTGCGCGAGGCAGATCACAGCCTCTTGCGTGGCTGGGCGCTGATCGGCCGCGAGAGGCACGTGGGGCGCGGGCGCGCCGAACTGCAGGGCTACTCCTCGCGCGCAATCCGCACGGCCGATGCGCTGCTGATCCTGAACTTCACCTATCAGCGCACGCCAAACGGCGACCCGATTGAGGGAGAGGCTGAGTTGCCCTTCGACAAGCTGGCCAACGACACCTACGCGGCCTACCCGGACATCGATGCCAGCCCGACCAAGGCCTGGATGGTGCGTAATCAGGCCGACGAGAGCATCGCTTGGCACTGGAAGCTTGGCTTTGGCCAACGCCTGCCCGAAGAGCTCTACATCCTGGCCGACGACCCGCACCAGGTGGTGAATCGCGCCGGCGACCCGAAGTTCGACGCGCTGCGCGAACAGCTGCGGCGCCAGCTCTTCGCCGAGCTCGAGCGCTGGGAAGACCCACGCCTGCGCGGCAATCTGTTCGACGAGCCGCCCTATGCGCAGCCGTCAGTCAAGAAAGCCGCGAAGTGACCGACTAGCTCAGCGGCAGCTCGAAGAGCAGCGCGCCGATCCCCAGGTGGTTGCGGATCACTTCACCGGAGCCGACGACGCCGATGTAGCGGATCCAGCTTGCGGCGGTCGGGCGGTCGAGCTGCAGCAGCAGGCGCGGGCCCTGGACCTGGATGCTGATCACCTGGGCGCCGTCCTCGAGCACGAAGCCTGCTGCGCTTCCGGCCGGGGCCTGCAGCCCCACGGCGGCGGCGTCGAACTCGACCAGCAGCTGATCGCCTGCCGCGTTGGCGCGCCAGGCCGCGATCGCATCGGGCGGCTGAATCTCGGGGCCGAAGGGGCGGCGGTAGAAGTCGCGCGCGGCGAGGCGCGCCAGCTGCGTGGCGAGGGCTTCGTAGCCGGCATGGAAGTAGTGGCAGCCGTCGTGCCCGGGCAGCGCTGAAGTCGACATCAGGCTGATCTCGGGATGGCGCAGCGGGAGCTCGCGCTGGGATTCGAAGATCAGGCTGTCGGCCGGCACGCCGCAGCCCTGGCGGACCTGCATCAGGTAGATCTTGCGCAGGCGCGGATAGTCCTCGCGCCAGTCGGCGATCAGCTTGTCGAAGCGCTGCCCCCAGAGGGCCGCGCGCGAACCGTCCGATTCGCCCTGGTAGAAGAAGATCGCGCGGACGTGCTCGCGCAGCCCGCTGGCTTCGGCGCGCCACAGCATGCGGCCGTAGATGGTCGTGGTGTCGGTCGGGTCCGCGTCGTTGCGCAGATGGGCGACGATCCCGGTGCCGCCGACGGCGCCGTTGATGATCGCCACCGGGACTTCCAGCCGCTCCACCAGCTTGGCGCCCAAGGCCAGACCCCACGCGCCGACCGCGGCACGACTGCGCTGTCGCTCGCCCTCGGCGAGGTACCAGGTCTGATCGTTGCGGCTCTCGACCGCGCCCAGGGCCTGCGTCCCGAAGGAGCGCACCCACCAGCTCTGATCCTGATTGGCGAGCTGCTCATTCCAGTAGTCCAGCGCGACGGCGTTCGACTGCCCGCCGATCAGAAACACATCGCCGGCCACGACCGAGCGCGCCTCCGCGACCGGCAGCTCGCCGCCGCCCCCGCGCAGAGCCAGCCGAAAGTGATAGTCGCGCAGGCCGGCGCGCAGCTCGGTGGTGGTCGAGAAGGGTGCGCCGCTGGCGGCGTAGCTCAGGTCGATCACCTGCTCCTCGACGAGACCCTGCCGCTTCTCGACCCGCAGGACCAGCTGCGACCACCCGGGGCTCCGCACCGCTCCGGCGATCTGTACCGTCGCCCAGCCATCGGCGCGGCGGGGGTAGAGCTGCCCATCCTTCGGGAAGGCCTCCAGTTGCAGTTCCTGGGCTGCGAGCGGCGCGGAGATGGCCAGGGTCGGCAGAACGAGCAGCAGAAAAGCGGAGAGGATGCGGCTGGCCGTCACGTCTGCATGATCGCAGGGTCTCGGCCGAAGGCTCGGCAACCGAAAGCCAAAACCGAGGTAAACTTGAGCGCTTCGGGACGCCCGAGGCGGTGTCACAATCCACTTCCCTTGTCGCGCATTCTCCTTCTCTTCGTCCTCCTCTCCCTCACAGCGTGCGGGGGCGGGGGCAGCAGCCGGGCCGGTGGTGGTTCCGGCGGCGGCGGATCGACCCAGGATCCCTTCTCGCTGACCGATCGCGCAGGTCTGTGGCGCGGCACCCTGTTTCATCAGGGCGGCGGCCAGGCCGATCTGGCCTTCGGCCTGCGCTTCGCGGGCAGCGGCAACTTCCTGCGCGCCGGCGAGGGCTACCGCGAGTACGCGGTGCGGATCGCCGATGACTTCGCGACGACCACGGGTGCCTTCAGCCTGACGGTCTCGCAAAGCAACGGGATCCAGCGCCTCGCGCTGACGGCGCAGATGGACGAAGACAAGGATCGCATCTCCGGCAGCTGGACCCGCCGCGAGGGCGGCGTGCTGGTGGGCTCGGGCACCTTCGTGGCCACCCCCGATTCCCCGGTGCCGAACACGCTCGACTTTGTCGGCCCCTGGTCGGGCGAGCTGTTCTCGACCGGCAACCTCACGCTCAACGCGGCCTCCTTCGAAACCGATGGCGCGGGCGCGCCGCAGTTCGTCGCGGTCGGCGCACGGAACTTCCAACTGCCGTTTGACAGCTTCACCGTCGGCGTGGCCGGCGAGATGCTCGAGATCGAAGTCGCGAGCACCGCGCTGCTGCGTCGCTATGAGTTCATCGGTGGGCTCAACCCGCAGGGCACCGCGCTCAGCGGCACCTGGCGCTACGAGGACGCCTTCCTCGGCGGCTCCGCGCTCGACAGCGGCAGCTTTGTGCTGCGCCGCGACCTGGCTGCTTTCCCGCGCACCGAAGCCGAGATCGCCGGGGCCTGGTCGGGCACCGCGACGCACCCGGTCTTCGGCGAGACCAGCTTCACCCTCGAGCTCGACGCGACCGGTCTGGTGATCGCGGGCGAGTTCGGCGAGTTCGGCGGCACCCCGGTCGAACTGGTGGCCGGCGACGCCGACATGACTGCGGTCTACAGCAGCTTTGCGGCCAGCCTGGACGACACCTTCTCGCAGCTGGGCAGCGACTCGATCGAACTCGAGGGTCCGCTCAGTCCGGTGACCGAAGTCTGGAGCGGCTCCCTGCTGCATTATTTCTGGGGCGCCTGCACCTTCTCGCTGGTGAAGCAGTAGCCCGGGCGGCTTAAGGTGGGCGCATGCAGGTCCACATCAAGTACTGCTCGGTCTGAAACTACCAGCCCACAGCCGCCGGTCTGGCGGCCGAACTGAAGAAGGCCTTCGGGGTCGACGCCGAGCTGGAAGCCGGCGGCGGCGGCATCTTCGACGTCACGGTCGATGGTCAGCTGCTGTTCTCGAAGCACGCCGAAGGCGACCGCTTCCCGCGCCCCGGCGAAGTCGAAGAGCGCATCCGCTCGGCCGGCCTAGCGTAGCTGCGGCGACTCACAACGAGGCAAGCCGCTGCCTCGGCTGTTCCGAGAAAGGGCAATTGTCCGCAAATTCAGCCCGTTTCGTGCCGATAGAAGAGAAGCCGGTTGTTTCTCTTTGGCCTTTCCGTTCATTGTAGGGCAACGGTCGCTTGGGCATGCACTCCATTCTCCTGGTGGAAGACAACCCGTCGGACGCGCGTCTGGTCGAGCTGATTGTCCGCGAGAAGATGCCCGATTTGCGCATGCATTGGGTGCGCGATTCCCAGGCGGCCGCCGACGCGCTGCGCTCCCATTCCTTTCACGTGGTCGTCACGGATCTTGGGCTGCCGGATCGATCGGGAACCGTCCATCTGGGGGTTCTCAAAGAGGCCGCTGCGGAAACGCCCATCTACGTGTTGAGCGGCGAGGTTCCGCGACAGCTCCCCTATCGGGCCTATTCGAAGTCGATGGAGAGCTTGGACACCTTGGCCCTCGACCTTCACCAGTTACTCCGTTTCGACCAGCCAGCCTGAGTGCCATGGACGTCCTCTCCGTCGCTCTCGGCGCCGCCTTCGGCGGAGGCTTGGGCTTCCTCTTGCGCGCGCGCCGTCGTCGTCGGGCGCGGCTTGATTGTGAGGCAAAGTCGGAGGACCTGCACGAGGCACTGCGTTCGTTCGAAGCAGGCGTTTGGGTATGGGAGGTCGAAACCGGACGCGTGCATTGGGACGCCGCCCTAAAGCGAATCTTTCGCGTCCCCGAGGGTTCCTTCGGCGGCACCGCCAAGGCGGGCGCGAAGCTGATCACGCGGGAGACGCGCGAGCGAGCCCGCGAGCATCTGCGGCACACCTTTCGCAACGACGTGCCCTTCACGCCGACCTTGCGCCTCGCCTCGGATCCATCTGTGGAGATCCAGGGCTACGGCAAGCTGCGCCGCGACGCAGCGGGCCGACCAGTTCGCATGACCGGTGTGTTTGTGGACGTCACGCAGGAGCGTGAGCTGCAGCGCGAACTCGCCGAGAGCGAGTGGCGATTCCGCGTTACCTTTGAGGAGACCGCGGTGGGCATCGCCCACATCGGCCTGGACGGCACCTGGCTGCGCTTCAACCGCGCGGTCACCGATCTGCTCGGCTACGAGCCAGAGCAGCTGCGTCAGCTGACGTTTCAGGACATCACTCATCCAGATGACCTGGGGCCCGACGAGGAGCGCGTGGCCCAGGTGCTCGTCGGCGAGATCGACCGGTACAGCATGGAGAAGCGCTACCTCCACGCTGATGGGCACTATCTCTGGGCCAATTTGACCGTCTCGCTCGTTCGCGACGAGAACGGTGAGCCGCATAACTTCATCTCGGTGATCCAGGACATTGCGGAGCAGAAGAAGCTCGAAGCAGAGCTTAAGAAGCTGAATCGCGAGCTGGAATCCCGCGTCGAGAAGCGGACCGAAGATTTGCGCTCTTCCAACGAGGCGCTGGAGCAGTTCGCGTACATCGCGTCCCACGATCTGCAGGAGCCGCTGCGGACGATTTCGAGCTATCTCACTTTGTTGGAGCGTCGCCACGGAGACTCCTTGAATGCCGAAGCGAAGGAGTTCGTCGATGTCGCCGTCGACGGCGCGACCCGAGCTCGTGCGCTGGTGGCCGGTGTGCTGCAGTACTCGCGGCTCCGCTCCGACGAAGCGCGCCCGGACTGGGTGCTGCTTCAGGAGCTCGCTGAGGAGGTGCTCACGGGCATGGCTGATTCGGTTGCCGAGGCAGAAGCCCAAGTCGAGCTCGACTTGCAGGTCGCGGTGTTTGGAAGCCGAGCGCAGCTCTTTCAGCTATTCCAGAACTTGATCGGCAACTCGCTGCGCTATCGCGGCGGGAAGCCTGCGTTCATTCGGATCACTGCGGAGCGTGACGCCGACGGAGAGGTGGAGATTCGTTTTGACGATCGCGGCGAGGGCATCGCGCCCGCCTACCATGAAGAGGTATTTCAGTTGTTTCGTCGCCTGCATCCCAAAGGGCCAGACGCAGGAACCGGCATGGGCCTGGCGATCTGTCGCCGGATCGCTCGGAACCATCACGGGTCGATCGAGGTGGATCCCGACTACAAGCAGGGTGCGCGCTTCCGCGTGCGGATTCCACGCCTAAGCGAGCTTGCCGAAGAGCAGCAAGCAGGCCCCGCAGCGAGTCCCTCCACATGCTGAGCGAGACGATGTCCGAACTTCGTGCCAATCATGTCCTTCTCGTCGAAGACAACCCCGCCGACGCTCGCCTCACAGCCCTTGCGATGGAAGAGGCTGGGTTGCCGGGAACCCTGGCTACGGTCGGCGACGGCGAGCGTGCTCTCGATTACCTGTTTCGCCGACCTCCTTATTCCGATGCTCCGCGGCCGGACCTCGTTCTGCTCGACCTCAACATGCCGCGGCTGAACGGCAAGGCCTGCCTGGCCCGCCTACGGGCGGATGAGCGGACCATGGACTTGCCGGTGATCATTCTGTCAACCTCGGACTCGCCGGAGGACATCTCCGACTCATATCGCCTACACGCCAGCTTCTATCTGGTGAAGCCCGGGGACTTCTCGGAGCTCGTGGAGGCGTTCCAGAGCCTGCGCGAGTTCTGGTTCGAGCAGGCGGCGCAGCCGGATACGGAGCGCGAAGAATCCGTCGCCGGGCCATCCGACTAGGATGGTGGGATGATTTCCCTCTCCTTCCTTCTCCTCGCGGCACAGCCTGCGCCGTGGCAGGAGCCCGCGGCGCCCGTGGCGACGCAGCAGGAGCCGAGTGCGCAGACGCACTACGAGGTTCTCGCTGCCGAGTACGACGCCGCCTACCAGGCCTGGATGGAAGGTGTCCAGAAGCTGTTCGCCGACGCGGCGGAAAACGGCGAGACGGTCACCGAGTATCCAGATCCCCCGTTCGCCGACTTCATGCCGCGCTTCCTGAAGGGCGCGAACAAGCATGCGGGCACCGAGCAGGCGGTTCCCTATCTGGTCTGGGTCGTGCAGAACGGCCTGTTCAGCCAGATGTCGGAAGCGACGGAAGCGTGGAACACGCTGCTCGATCGGCACGCCGCAAGCGCAGGGCTCGAGCCGCTCGGCCCGATGCTCAGCTCGATGAGCTACATCTTCCCCGAGAAGGCTGCCGGGATGGTCGCCAAGCTCGAGAAGGAGTCCAGCTCTGAGCTCGTGCGCGCGTGGGCGACCTGGGTGCGCCTGACTCCGATCTTCAAGGAGAACGGCCCGAAGACCGAGGCCTTCCGCTTGGCGAAGAAGGAGATGCAGACTCTGCTGGCGAAGGTGCAGGACGAAAGCCTGCAGCGCGCGTTCGACAGCGAAGTGACCGTACTCGAGGTCTTCGGCATGGGCATGACCGCGCCGGACATCACCGCGCCCGATCTGAACGGCGTGGAGTTCAGCCTGAGCGACTACAAGGGCAAAGTGCTCTTCGTCGACTTCTGGGGCGATTGGTGAGGCCCTTGCCGGGCTCTGTACCCGCACGAGCGGTCGCTCGTGGATGAAATGAAAGGTCGTCCTTTCGCTCTGATCGGAATCAACAGTGACAGCGTCGAGGATGCCAAGAAGGCGATCGAACGCGAGAAGCTGAACTGGCGCAGCTTCCAGAACAGCCCCGAGGGATGGGAGAGGTCCATCTCGGATGACTGGATGGTGCGCGGCTGGCCGACGATTGTCGTGCTCGATGCCGACTTCAAGATTCGCTACCGCGGCCACGACGGCCACGAAGCGACGCGGATCGCCAAGGAACTGGTCGACAAGCTCGAGAAGATCGACAGCTAGTCTCGGTTCACATCGAAACCGGAGCGGCAGCCTTAGGGTTGCCGCTCCTCTTCGTTGGCGAGCGGGCGCGGCTCGACCATGGCGAGCGGGGCAATCGGTTCGGCGAGCACCTCGGCGGGGGCTTCCGCGGGTTCGTCCTCGACCAAGCGCTTGTTGCGCCAAGCCCCGGACTTCCAGCGCCACCAGAAGATCGCGCCGCCCAGGAAGATCTCGGCCGTCCAGCTGAACCAGACGTGCGCCAGGTTGCCGTCGAAGATGTGCACGACCGCCCAGGCCAGCGGCACCGACAGCACCCAGGAACACAGGATGCCGGTGTACATGACCCAGTGGTGGTCGCCGGCGGCGCGCAGGCCGAAGCGGAAGGCCACCTGATAGGAGTCGCCCAGCTGCCACAGCGCGGCGGCCAGCATGACCTTGCCGCCGAGCGCGAGCGCGGCTTCGTAGTCGACCTCGTCCTTCTTGAGGAAGACCGAGACGAGCTCTTCACCAAAGAAGAAGTAGACCACGCCCATGCAGGCCATGAAGATCGCGCAGATCCGCAAGGCCGAGTGCAGCGAACGCTCGGCGTAGTCGGGTTTCTTCTCGCCGATGTACTGGCCGATCAAGGTGGCGCCGCCGTCGGCGATCGCGATCGCCGGCATGATCGACAGGTGGACCAGCTGAATCGCCGCCTGGTGCACCGCCAGCGCCGTCGTGCCCAGCAGGCCGATCATGGCAGTGATCAGAGCGAAGGCACCGGACTCGAGTACGAACTGCACGCCGCCGGTGATGCCGGTCGCCAGCACCTTCTTCATGCGCCGCCAGCGGTAGGCCCAGGGCTCGCCTTCGGTGGCTTTGCGCGGGCGCGCCAGCCAGATCATGAGGCAAAGCGCCAGCAGGTCGGCGAGGCCGGTGCCGAGCGCCGCCCCCTGCACGCCGAGCGCCGGCATGCCGAACAGGCCGAAGATCAGGATCCACGACAGCGCGACGTTGGTGGGGTGGGCCAGCAGGTCGGCGGCCATGCCGTAACGCGGCCGCGAGGTGGCGCGCAGGTACTCGGCCACGCTGACGTTCATCAGCCAGGCGCCCGCCCAGACCAGGCGGGTTTCCAGATAGGCGACGGCGAAGCCGCGGGCGTCCGCGGTGAGCTTGCTGCCGGTGAGGTCGATGACCAGCACCGCCACCGGCCCGGCTAGCAGCAGACTGAGCAACCCCCAGGCGACGGCCAGGTAGAAGGCGTGGATGCCGTAGGAGTAGGCCGCGATCCGGTCGCCGGCGCCGAAGTACTGGCTGACCAGCGGTCGCTGCCCGCGCAGCATGCCGAGCGGGAAGGACATCAGCGTCCAGGCCATGACCGACGCCAGGCCGACGGCGCCGAGCGCTTCGATGCCCAGGCGGCCGACAAGCAGCATGTCGATGAAGCCCTTCAGCGTGAAGGAGATCATCGAAACCCCGATCGGCCAGGCGAGGTGCAGGACCTGGCGCGGCGAACCGGGGGCGTACGTGGTGGGGTGAGTCAAACGGAGAGTGAATCGGTGGCCCTGCCCGGGCCGAAATAGGAAGCGGAAAGGCGGCGGGCTGATGCCCGCTGGGGCAGGGTTAGAAGTTCATCGATTCTCTCCGGGACCTCGGACGCGGAAGGGATTCTACCCGGTTCGAAGCAGCGAGGGCAGGCTAGGATCGACGGATGTGAAGCCATCCGTGTTCCGCGTTCCGCTGCTTACGCTTTCCCTTTGGCTGGCGTTGGCGCTTCCTGCGCTGGCGCGCGGCCAGCAGCAGGACCCCGGTCCGGCGGCGCAGGAGGCCGAACCGATCTGGACGCTGATCCACGGCGAGACCGAGCAGTACGGTCAGCTCAGCATCGATCGCATCGGCGAGGTCTATCTGCAGGGGCGCAAGTGGCGCAAGCTGGCGGCGAGCGAAGTGGATGTGCAGACGCTGCAGGGGCCGCTATTCGTGGTCGGCAACCTGCAGGACAACCTAGTCGCCAAGGTGCTGACGCTGCCCGAGCTGGGTTCGGAGGCCTCCTTTCTGGATCGCCCGCTCGAGCCGGGGATCGGGCTGGTCTACGGCGGACGCGGGGCAGACGGCTCACCCTTCTGCGTCTTCACCGGCCTCGACGACGACGCAGTCTTTCAGTGCTTCACGACCAGCGTCAACGTGGCGCAGGTCGGCGACTTCGTGATCCGCGAGGGTCAGATCCTGATCGACTGGGGCTGGCCGATGCAGCAGCGGCTGCAGCTGGAGCGGATCCGCCGCCCGCTGGTTCACGATCCGGCCAGCGCGGTGCTCGCGATCCTCGATCCTGAATCACGCGTGGTCGCGGCCGACCTCGCGCGCACCGAACGCGCTGAACTCGCGGCCCGTCTGCTGGCCGGGTACGGCGAAGAGCAGAACCTGCTGGATCGGGTCACCTGGATGTCGCCGCTCGAGCGCGCGCGCAAACGACTGCTCGCGTTGCAGAGTGGCCGCAGCACCGAACTGGGAGCGGTCCTGTCCTGGGCACGCGAGGAGAACCTGAGCAGTCTGGTCGTGACGACCTACCAGGCGCTCGAGGCCCGCTTCGGGGTCGGCCGCCGCCCGGCGCCGACGGTCTTCCTGTTGCTGGACAGTCCGCAGGCCACGAACGCGCGCACGGTCGGCGATGATCTGACGACCGGCCGCCCGCGCGTGGTCATGAATCTGGCCTGCTTCCCCAGCAAGGAGCTGTTTCGGATGGCGCTGGTGCACGAGTTCCTGCACTGCCTGCAGCAGGACATGCTCGGCTCGCTGCCCCAGGATCCGATGCTGATCGAGGGCGTGGCGGTCTATCTGACCGGCCAGGTATTTCCCCAGGCCAAGCCCCATGAGCTGCTGATGTGGACCCCAGAGCACTACGCGACCGCGCAGGCCTACCAGGACTTCGCCGCAGCCGACTTCCTCGCGGCGCGCGCCTCCCAGCAGGACCTGAGCGAGTGGTTCGTACTGCGGGTGCGCCCGCAGGCCCGCGCCGAGCCGGAGGAACCGCGCCGACCGCGCAGCTATCCGGACCGAACCGGCTACTTCCTGGGCTATCTCGCCGCCCGGCGCTGGCACGCCGACCACCCCGAGGCTCCGCTCCGCGAGATGCTGCGCCTTCCGGCCGGTTCGCTGTTCGAGTACTTGGCCCCGCGCAACTAGAATCTGGCCCCTTTCAGTGTGCTCGCGCGGTCCTAAATCACTTCCTAGTAGTAACTTCGGGGTGAATTCTCAGCTCGGCCCCCTCAGCTGAGAAAATAAACGTTAAGTCACTTGTTTCAAATGACTTAGGGCAAAAAAGCCCACTTAAGGGGGGCAGTCTCTCTAGAATCCGTGTGGTGAGCGAACGCCGGGGCACTCTGCTGGTCGACACCTCCTTCCTGGGAGATGTGTTGTGCGCCGAGCCCTTGGTCCGGGCGGCGGCTGCCCGCTGGCCGGACGAGCCCGTCGACTTTCTGGCCGGGCCGGGCGGGGCCCAGATGCTCGCCGGTCATCCTCAGATCCGCGAGCTGCGGGTCTTCGACAAGCGGGGGGCGGATCGCGGCCTCGGCGGGTTGCGGCGGATGGCAAAAATGTTGCGTCAGCAACGATATGCCCGTGCGATCTGTTCCCATCGATCCTGGCGGACCGCTGCGCTGCTGCGCTGGGCCGGAATCCCGCTGCGTGTCGGCTTTCACAATGCCAGCGCGGCCTGGTTGTACACGCAACGAATACGCTACCGCAAGGAACTCCACGAGGTCGAGCGCAACCTCGAGCTGATCGGGGGCGGTCCCTGGGAGGCCCCGCGGATGTATCCCGGCGAGGCCGAGCGCGCCCGCGCTAAGGAGTTGCTGGCGCAACTGCCTGCGGCTCCCGTCGCCCTGGCCCCGGGTTCGATCTGGGCCACCAAGCGCTGGCCGGCCGTTCGCTGGGCCGAGCTGCTGGGCGGGATGGCTCGGGCCGGACGGCCCACCGTCCTGCTCGGCGGCCCGGATGACGCCGCCCTGTGCGCCGAAATCCGCGCGGCCGCCCAGCTTCCGGTCGGCTGCGCGCCCTGCCTCGACCTCGCGGGGCAGACCAGCCTGCGCGAATCCGCCGCGGTGCTCGAGCGCTGCGCCACGCTGGTCAGCAATGACTCGGCGCCGATGCACCTGGGCGTCGCGGCCGGGATTCCGGTGGTCGCGGTCTACTGCAGCACCATCCCCGCCTTCGGCTTCGCCCCGCGCGGCCCGCGCGACCTGGTGCTCGAGGTGGATGGCCTCGATTGCCGTCCGTGCGGGATCCACGGCCACCCCGAGTGCCCGGAGGGACACTTCCGCTGCGGCGTCGACCTGGACTCGGCTCAGGTACTGAGCGCCGCGCTCGAGCGTTCGTCTGCGCTCGCGGTCTGAGCCGGGAAGATCTCGCGGATCACCTTTTCGCGGTAGGCGAAGATGGCGCGCACATCGCGGGCCACCATCCAGCCGGAGAAGGTCCGGCCAAGCCAGCCGAAGGGCACCAGGTAATGGACGGTGTCGGTCATCCGGGTGCCGCCGTCGACCGCCTCGAAGCGATGCTCGTGGTGCCAGATCTTGAAGGCCCCCTTGAGCGAGGTGTCCACAAACCTCTTCCCTGGTTCCCACTCCAGCAGCAGGGTGCGCCACTTCATCGGGATGCCCCGGAAGCGCAGCTTGTAGTCAATCGTGGTATCAGCACCGAGTGGCCCGCTGCTGTCGACGACCTGAAAGTTCAGCCACGGCGGGGTGATCCGCTCGAGGTTCTTCGGGTCGCAGAAAAACGGCCAGACCTCATCGGGTGGATACGGCAGCCAGGTCTCGAACTGGACCCGCTGCGTCCCGGCCGGGAAGGGTGGCTTCATGCCCTCTCATAGGACGCGCTGTGGAGAGCTTGTGGACGGATTCCAATGGTTCTTCTGGAACGACTTGGAGTCGGCCTCTACCTTTGGCCGGGTTGCCATGGACGCGAAGAAATCCTCCCCCCGCTCTGCCTCCCGCAAACGCACCAGCACCCGGTCGAAGGCCTCTTCTAAGAAGCGTTCCTCAACCCGCCCGGCCAGCAATGGCCAGCCGGCCCTGTTCGAGATCCCCTCGGTCCCGGCCGACCTGCCCGAGCCGCAGCTGACGGAAAACGCGGCCACCGTCCTCGCCAACCGTTATCTGGCCAAGGACAAGGTCAGCGGCGAGGTCTGCGAGCAGCCCAAGGATCTGTTCTGGCGCGTCGCCGCGGCGGTGGCCGCCCCCGAGTTCCAGGTCGAGCCGCGCGTCGGCGACCGCTGGGCGCGCCGCTTCTACGAGCTGATGTCGACCGGCGTCTTCGTCCCGAACTCGCCGACCCTGATGAACGCCGGCCGCGAGATGGGCATGCTCTCGGCCTGCTTCGTGCTCCCGGTCGAAGATTCGATCGACGGCATCTTCACGACCCTCAAGCACGTCGCCCTCATTCAGAAGGCGGGCGGCGGCACCGGCTTCAGCTTCTCGCGGCTGCGCCCCGAGGGCGACCTAGTGGCCTCGAGCGGCGGCCGCACCTCCGGCCCGCTGTCCTTCATCGACACCTTCTCAGCCGGCACCGAGTCGATCCAGCAGGGCGCCTTCCGGCGCGGCGCCAACATGGGCGTCATGCGCTGTGACCACCCGGATGTGGTCGAGTTCGTGCGCGCCAAGGACGACCTCTCGCGCTGGACCAACTACAACGTCTCGGTCGCGGTGACCGAGGCCTGGATGCAGAAGGTCGTCGACGCGCCCAACGAGCCGATCGTCATCGTCAATCCGCGCAGCGGTCAGAAGGGCTGGGTGCGCAAGGTCGAGGGCCGGCGCATCTCGGAGGCCGACTACGAGGCCTACGCCGCCGGCGCGCCGACGGAAGGTGTCGAGTACTACCACTACGGCGAGGTCATGGACTCGATCATCCACTATGCGTGGAAGAACGGCGAGCCGGGCATGCTGTTCATCGATCGCGCGAACGCCGACAACCAGGTACCGAACCTGGGCGACTACGAGGCCACCAACCCTTGCGGCGAGCAGTGGCTGCTGCCCTACGGTTCCTGCAACCTGGGCTCGATCAACCTCGGCAAGTTCTACAAGGACAACGCGCCCGAAGCGGCCGACTGGAAGGACCGCATCGACTGGGAAGAGTTCGACACCTCCGTCGCGGACTGCACCCGCTTCCTCGACGACGTCGTCACGATCAACAACTACCCGATCCCCGAGATCCGCGAGCGCGCCAACCAGGAGCGCCGCATCGGGCTGGGGGTCATGGGCTTCGCCGATCTGCTGTTCAAGCTGGGCGTGCGTTACGGCTCGGAGAAGAGCTTCGAGGTCGCGCGCACCTTCAGCGAGCGGCTGACCGACGGCGCCTACCGCGCCAGCGAAGCGCTGGTCGAAGAAGACGGCCGCGCCCCCTTCGAAGCTTGGGAAGGTTCCAAGCCGCAGGTCGAAGGCAAGAAGCCGCGGCGCAACTCGCACGTCAGCACCGTGGCGCCGACCGGCACGATTTCGATCATCGCCGGCTGCTCGGGCGGCATCGAGCCGATGTTCTCGCTGGCCTTCCAGCGCCAGGTCATGAAGAACGCCGACGGCGTGCCGGTGGTCATGCGCGAGGTCCAGCCGGACTTCCGCGAGGCGCTTGAGAAGCGCGGCTACTCCGAGGTCGAGATCGACGCGGTCATCGACGTGGCGCTCACCGACGGCACCGTCAGCGAGTCGGACCTGCCCAGCGAGCTCAAGTCGACCTTCGTCACCGCGCGCGACGTGGTGCCGCGCGATCACATCCTGATGCAGGCCGCCTGGCAGTCGCACATCGACAACGCGGTCTCGAAGACGATCAACCTGCCGCACGAGTCGAGCGAAGACGACGTGCGCACCGCCTACCTGCTGGCATGGCGCGAAGGCTGCAAGGGCGTGACCGTCTACCGCGACGGCTGCCGCGATATGCAGCCGATGGCGCTCAAGCAGAAGGAAGAGGCCGCAGCCACGCCGGCGCCGGCTGCCGACACGCCGATCGCTCCGGTGCGTCTCCCCGAGATCATGCCGTCGATCCGCGTGCGTCAGATGACGCCCTTCGGCAATATGCACGTCAAGATCTCGGTCGACGCGCAGAAGGATCGCGAAATGGAGGTCTTCGCGCAGCTCGGCAAGGGCGGCGACGTCGCCAACAGCGACCTCGAGGCCATCTGCCGCATGCTGTCGCTGTTCTTGCGCTGCGGCGGCGAAATGTCGATGGCGCTCAAGCAGCTCGAAGGCATCGGCTCGTCGCTGTCGGTCCCGTCCAAGGACGGCCGCATCATGTCGCTGGCCGATGGCCTGGCCAAGGCGCTGGCCAAGTACCAGCAGGCCAAGGCGCACTTCGGCCTCAAGGCGATTCTGCTCGGCGAAGTCGATCCGGATCAGCTCTCGGAAGATCCGCAGGGCAACCCCGGCGGCGCGCTGCAGGCCGGCGCCCGCGCCGGATCCGGCATGGGCAATGCCTTCAAGATCAAGTGCCCGTCCTGCGAAGGCGGCACCCTCACCTTCGAGGAAGGCTGCTGCAAGTGCCACGGCTGTGGCTACTCGCAGTGCTGATCTGTTGAGCTTTTGTGACCAAGCGCCCGCATCTTCTTCTGAAGGTGCGGGCGTAAACTGTTGGGATGCGCGTCTTCGTCACCGGTGCGACGGGCTTCCTCGGGGGCTCGCTGGCACGCCAGCTGCTTGATCAGGGCGATGAAGTCGTGGCGCTGGTCCGCTCAAGCTCGAAGGGCGCGGCGCTGGCCGAATACGCCAGCAAAGCTCCCGGTCGGATCGACTTCACCGAAGGCGACATCACCGACATCGAGAGTATGCGGCCCGGCATGCAGGGCGCAGACGGCGTCTATCACCTTGCTGCCTGGTACAAGGTCGGCGCGACGGCGCACGAGGCCAAGCTGGCCGAGCGCATCAACGTCGATGGCACGCGCAACGTGCTCGACCTGATGGGTGAGCTTCAGATCCCCAAGGGGGTCTACACCAGCACGCTGGCGGTCAACTCGGATACCGAGGGCGTCATGGTGGATGAGAGCTACCACTTCGAGGGCGCACACCTGTCAGCCTACGACGCCACCAAGGCCGAAGCGCATGGTCTGGCATTGCAGGCGATGCAGGATGGTCTACCGCTGGTGGTGGCGATGCCCGGGCTGATCTACGGCCCCGACGATCACTCCTCGATCGGCCGCATGATCCGCAACTATCTACGTCGCAAGCTGCCGCTGATTCCGGCCAAGCCGGAGTACTGCTGGGCCTACGTCGACGACGTGGCGACGGCCCATCGCCTGGGCATGCAGCACGGGCGCGCCGGCGAGAAGTACATCGTCTGCGGCGAGCGTTGCAGCCTGGTCGAGGCCTTCTCGCTGATGGAAGAGATCTGCGGCGTACCGGCGCCCAGCCGCACCGCGGGTCCGGGCCTGCTGCGGTTCCTCGCCGGCTTCATGCAGGCGTTCCAGTGGATGAAGCTGCCGCCCGACTATCACCCGGAAACGCTGCGCGTCGCGGCCCGTGCGACCTACCTGGGCGACAACTCGAAAGCGAAGCGCGAGCTGGGGTACGAGCCGCGCGATCTGCTCGAAGGCCTGCCACTCACGCTACGCCACGAGATGGAGAAGCTGGGGCTGCAGTTCCCCGGCTGAGAACCTACTTAGCGCAGGCGCTCGAGCGCGCGGCTCAGCGCCGTGCCCACGGCGGCGAGCTCCGTGTCCGACTCGGTGCCGTCCAGGCTGAAGCGGAGCACGCTGTTGCGCAGTTCCCGCGGCAACTCGATCGCCGTGAGGATGGCCGACTCGGTGTGGCCGTGGCCGTGGCTGGAGCAGGCGCTGCCGCTGCCGCAGGCGATGCCCTCGGCTTCGAGCAGATGGAGCAGCGTCTCGGCGACGGTGCCGGGGAAGGCGATCGACAAGATCGAACCGAGGCAGACTTCCTCGCGCTGCGGCCCGACGACGACTGCGTCCGGCGCAGCTTCGCGCAGGCTCGCCAGCAGCTTGGCGCGACGATCGAGATAGCAGCGCCGGTCCTGGCTCAGCCGCGCCCGACGCACGCCTGCCGCCGCCGCCATGGCGACCGCGCCCATCACGTTCTCGGTGCCAGAGCGCAGTCCTCCCTCGTGGCCGCCGCCGAGGCTCAGAGGGAGCGGCTCCGGCGCGCCTTCGCGCAGGAACAGCGCGGCGCATCCGCGGACGCCGCCAAACTTGTGCGCGGCGATGGCGATCGAATCCGCGCCCAGTGAATCGAAGCTCTCGGCGCGCTTGCCGGCTGCCTGCACCGCGTCGGTATGGAAGACGGCATGCGGCGCGACCGCGCGCGTCTGCTGCACCAGCTCGGCGATCGGCAGCAGGGATCCCAGCTCGTTGTTCGCCCAGTGCAGACTGACCAGCGCGACATCTCTATCGAGCCGATCCTGCAGCGCCTCGACGCGCACCACACCTGCGGCATCCGGCGCGATCTCCTCCACCACAAAGCCCTCCTCGGCCAAAGCGCGTGCGGGGAGCAGCGAGCAGGGATGTTCGATCGAGGAGACCAGCACGCGGGCCGGCTTGCCCGAAGCGCGCTCCACCTTCGACTTCACCGCGCGCGCCAGGCCGCGGATCCCCAGGTCGTTCGCCTCGGTGCCGGTCGCCGTCAGGACGACGCGGTAGCCGCGCGCGCCCATCGCCCGCTTCAGCTCACCGCGCGCCTCTTCGAGCGCGCGCGCCGCCTGCGCCCCCAAGCCGTGCAGTGAGCCGGGGTTGGCGTAGGCATCCCGGGCTGCCCGGGCGAAGGCCTCGAGGGCTTCGGGCAGAGGGGGAGCGGTCGCGGCGTGGTCGAGGTAGAGCATGGCGCGGCGCACCATTTTGCCGTGGCGGCCGCGCGCCGCGCAGCGCGAGCCCAACGAAGGGGGTCAGGCAGCGTAGACTTGGACCATGGCTTCCCCTCGCCTGTCTGCTCTGCTGCTGTCGGCACTCGCCTCGACCGCCTTCCTCGCCACCGCTCCGAACGCGACCGCCCAGCAATGGCCCGAGGACGGCCGCGGCCAGGGCCTGTTCAACAAGGAATGGCATGAAGCTCGCCGCAAGGCGCTGATGGAGACCTTCCTGGCGCAGGCTCAGGACAAGGACGGCGTGATCGTCCTGCGCGGCGCCGGCGCCCAGAACGACTACCGCGAGTTCCGCCAGGACAACAACTTCTGGTACTTCACTGGGATCACCACCCCGAACGCGGTCTACGTCTGCGTCCCGAGCACCGGCGAAGAGTACCTGCTGCTGCCGCTGGTCAATCCGCAGGAGGAGCGCTGGCTGGGCGATCTGATCAGCCCGGAAGAGGGGCGGCAGTACACGACCATCGAGAAGGTCACCAAGCTGTCGAAGAACGGCGTCCCGGGGAAGTCAGGCAACCTCGAAGCGCTGCTTGAGAAGCTGGCGGCGAAGCACAAGACCTTCTACGTGCAGCGGCAGCCGGCCGAGAACTGGATGATGTCGCGCGACAACCTGCTGTCGGCCAAGGCCGATGTGCTGAACGATCGCTTTGACGGCCGGACGAACCGCGGCGATCAGTTCGGCCGCAAGCTGGCCGAGACCTACGAAGTCGAGGTCCAGGACCTGACGCTGATGCTCGACAACCTGCGCCTGGTCAAGACGCCGGAAGAGGTCGAGGCGATGCGCCGCGCCTGCGAGATTTCCGGGGCCGCGCACGTGCACGCGATGAAGACCGCGCGCCCGGGCGAGTACGAGTGGCAGGTCGGCGCGCGCATGACCGGCAAAATGCTCGAGCTCGGCGCGATGGGCCCGGCCTATCTCGCGATCGTCGGCAGCGGCCCGCAGGCCTGCATCCTGCACTACCCGCAGGCCAACCAGCTGCTCGAGGAGGATCACGTGGTGATGATCGACTACGGCGCCGAGTACCGGCAGTACGTCGCCGACATCTCGCGCTCCTGGCCGGTCGCCGAGAAGTTCTCGAAGCGCCAGGCCGAGGTCTACCAGGCGGTCTACGACGCACAGGAGGCAGCCTTCGAGCTCTGCAAGCCAGGCGCGACGCTGGGCCAGGTGGGCGCGGCGGCGCAGCGCGTCATCCGCGATCGTGGCTTCGGCCCGATGTGGCACGGGGTTTCGCACTGGCTGGGCATGGCGACCCACGACGTCGGCGCCTACCGCAAGCGCCTGGAGCCGGGCATGGTCTTCACGGTCGAGCCGGGGATCTACCTGCCCGACGAGGGCATCGGGGTGCGCATCGAGGACGTCGTGCTGATCACCGAGGACGGATACGAGCTTCTGTCCTCGTCGATCCCGCGCAAGCTCGAGGAAATCGAGGCGCTGCGCGCGCAGGCCTGGGACGGCGCCGAGTAGCGCGCGCTCCGAAGCCCTGCCGATGGCAGGGGTTCCGCGACGAGGCAATCCGGGAGGGGGTATCCTTCCCGGATGCAGGATCGTCTGAAGCCGCTCCTCGACTTCTGCCAGAATCTGGACCTGTCCGATCCAGCCGCGGCCCAGGCTGCGCTCGAGGCCGAGTTCCCCTTCGGCGGGGAGTACGTCCAAGGCATCGCCGCCGCCATGCGCGCCGGCGTGGCCGACGGTTCGATGTGCCACATGGGCGAGGATCCGGTGCGCTTTTCGCGGGTGCTCAAGCCCAGCGAGGACACCCACGGCTTCAGCGCCGATGCGGTGCTGATGAGCGCCCCCGGCCCGCGCCACCGCCACCCGCAGGGCGAGATCGACCTCTGCTTCGCCGAAGACGGCGAGCCCGCCTTCGATGGCAACGCACCCGGCTGGACGGTCTACGCGCCCGACTCGGTGCACGTCCCCAGCGTGCGGGGCGGCAAGATGCTGATTCTCTACCTGCTGCCGGGCGGCGAGATTGAGTTCCTGAAGAGCTGAGCGATGAACGACACGCCGAGCCTCGCCGATACGCCGCGCTGGAAGAACTCCTACGCGGGGCTCGTCGTTGGGCTGAGCTTCCTCAGTTATCTCTGGGTCGTGCTGTTCGCGCAGTGGATCTGGGACGATCCCGATTACGTCTGGCGCAACCCGGTACTGATCGAGGAGGGCGGCCTCGGCAAGATCTGGCTCGATACCTCGGCCACCCCGCAGTACTACCCGGTCGTGCACTCCAGCTTCTGGCTGGAGTACCAGCTGGTCGACCCGGAGGTCGATTACAGCGTTGACCTCGACGCCACCCTCTTCCACTTCAACAACGTGCTGATCTTCGCGATCACCGCGCTGCTGTTCTGGAAGGTGCTAATCAGGCTCCGCATCCCGGGGGCCCTGGTGGCGGTGCTGCTCTTTGCCGTCCATCCGGTCAACGTCGAGTCGGTGGCCTGGGTCACCGAACGCAAGAACATGCTGTCCGGCATGTTTGCGCTGCTCACAGTGCTGGCCTTCCTGCGCTTCCTGCACATCGGGGGCGAGGACGACGACGGCAAACCCAAAGACAAGCCCACCGCCGAGGCGCTGAACTGGCGCGCCATGGGCTGGGGCTTCGCCTTCTGGGGGCTGGGCCTGCTGTCCAAGTCGGTCATCGCCTTCGTGCCGCCGGCGCTGTTCCTGGTCGTCTGGTGGAAGCGTCCCAAGGATCTGTTCCGCTCCGAGGTTTTGGTCGCGCTGCTGCTGCTGCTCATCCCGGGCGTCGCGGCCGGCCTGCACACGGCCTGGCTCGAGAAGCATCAGGTCGGCGCGGGCGACGTCTTCTTCCCCGAATACGACCACTTCGGCGACCGGCTGATGCTCGCGGGCACGGTGGTCTGGGTGTACCTGAAGCATGTCCTGCTGCCGATCGAGCAGATGTTCTTCTATCCCAAGTGGGATCCGGAGATGAGCTCGTGGTGGCAGTGGCTGCTGCTGCTGGGCGCGATCGCGCTGCCGCTCACCCTGCTCTGGAAGTCGAAGCAGTGGGGGCGCGGGCCGCTGGTCGCGGTGCTGATCTTCGGTGGCGCACTGTTCCCGGTGATGGGCTTCACCAACGTCTACCCGATGCGCTTCTCCTGGGTAGCCGACCACTTCCAGTACCACGCCAACTTCGCGATGTTCGCGCTCCTCGGCGCCGTGCTGGTCAAGCTGCCGATCCCGCGCAAGCCGGGGCAGATCGCGCTCGGTGCGGTTCTCGCCGTCTTCGTGGGCCTCTCCAATCTGCACGGCAAGGCTTTTGAGAGCGCCGAAGTTCTGTGGCGCACCACGATCGCTTCCAACCCGGCCTGCTGGATCGCCTACGAGAACCTGGGCGTGGAAGTGAACAAGCGCGCGATCGCCGCGCGCGAGTCGGGCGATGAAGCGGGCGCGCGCGCCCTGGAACAGGAGGCGATGAACCTGTTCTACGAGGCGCTCAAGCTCGACCGCGATCCGCACCTGCTGCAGTCGACCGCCAACAACCACCTTGGTTGGTTTACCCGCTATCGCAACCCCAACGACCTCGACCGCGCGGAAGAGCTGCTCGTGGAGGCGCTCGCCGATTGGGAGGACCGGGGCTCGCTGCACAAGCTGATGGGTGACGTGAAGCTGGCGCGCGGCGACTACGCGGCGGCCTATGCCTCCTTCAGTCGGGCGCTCACGCTGCTGAAGGAAGAGAAGTTCCAGGCCGAGTTCCTGGAGAAGAAGCTGCTCAGCCCGACCGGGGCGAGCATCGCCTTCAACTGGTCGGTGGCGCTGTTCGCGTACGGCCGCGAGCTGCTGGCCGAGGGCAAGGGCGCCGAGGCGCTCGCGCTGTGGTCCGAGCCGCGCCAGCCTTACGGCCCGCCCAACTTCACGCCGATGGCCGAGCTCTATCACTGGGGCGCACCCAGCCGCTGGTTCGACGTCGAGCTGCATCGGCTGTGGATGCTCGCCGCATTCCACGATCCGGCGCTGCGGGATCCGCAGCAGGCTTTTGATGGCGTGCAGCACCTGCGCCAGCAGGCCGCGGGGCGTCTGGCGGCCGGCGGGGTCCCGCTCGAGGTGCAGCGTCTGCAGCAGATCCAGGTGGTCGATCTGCAGGCGGCGATCTTCGCGTCGCTCGGTCGCTTCCGTGAAGCGATCGATACTTCTTCGGAGGCCATCCGACTTGCCCGCGAGGCGAAGGCGCCGGCCGAGTACATCGAGCAGCTGAGCCGTCGCAATCAGGCCTATCGCGACAAGATCGCCTACCGATTCCGCTACCGCGTGCCCGTCTTCGGAAGCTAAGCCGCACCATGTTCCGCACCCCGCTCACTGCCGACAGCGACAAGTGGACCCTCTCCTCGGTCCTGCTGATCGTCGGTTTGTGCTTCCTCAGCTATCTGTTCGTGCTGTTCGAAGCGCAGTGGATCTGGGATGACCCGGACTACGTCTGGCGCAACCCGCTGCTCGCGCACGAAGGGGGCCTAGCGGCGATCTGGCGCGATGCGGCCAACACCCCGCAGTACTACCCGGTCGTGCACACCAGCTTCTGGTTGGAGCTGCGCGCCCTCGGCATGGAGGCGGACGGGACGGATTCTCTGCCGGCCGGGCTGTTCCACTTCAACAACGTGCTGATCTTCGCGCTGACCGCGCTGATGTTCTGGCGCGTGCTGGCGCAGTTGGCCGTCCCGGGCCGCATGCTGGCGGTGCTGCTGTTCTGCGTGCACCCGGTCAACGTCGAATCCGTGGCCTGGGTCACCGAGCGCAAGAACATGCTCTCGGGACTCTTCGCACTGTGCGCGGTCTGGGGCTTTCTGCGCTTTGTGCGCCTGGACGCGCGCGAGCCCCGCGCCGAAGGCGACCTGGTGGAGACGCCGCCGCCCTTCTCGATGGGGGCCTGGGGTGGCCTGATCGGCGGCCTGGTGCTCGCAGCCGTCGCCTTCTTCCCGCTGACCGGCCAGGTCGAGTGGATGGCAGGCATTCCGTTCGTCTGCCTGGGCGCCGCCGCCTTCGCCGGCGGAATCGCCTGGTTCGATCGCAAACGCCCGCGCGAGGAGCAGCCCGCCCATCCGCCGACTTCGCTGCGCTGGGGGGCGCTGGCCGGTGTTCTGGCTTTCTGGGTCCTCGGCCTGCTGTCGAAGACGGTCATCGCCTTCGTCCCGCCGGCGCTGATCCTCATTCTGTGGTGGAAGCGTCCGGGCCTGCTGATGCGGCCGGGCGTCCTGCTGGCGCTGTTCCTGCTGCTGATCCCCGGCGCGCTTGCCGGTTTGCACACGGCCTGGCTCGAGAAGTACCAGGTTGGCGCCGATGACAAGTTCTTCCCCGAGTTCGACGGGCTGGCGGATCGCATCATGCTCGCGGGCACGGTGGTGTGGGTGTACCTGAAGCATCTGGTGCTGCCGATCGAGCAGATGTTCTTCTATCCCAAATGGGATCCGGAAGTCGGCTCGTGGTGGCAGTGGCTGCTGCTGATCAGCGCGGTCGCTCTGCCGGTCACGCTGCTGATCAAGTCCAAAAAGTGGGGGCGCGGGCCGCTGGTCGCGGTGCTGATCTTCGGCGGCGCGCTGTTCCCGGTGATGGGCTTCACCAACGTCTACCCGATGCGCTTTTCTTGGGTGGCCGACCACTTCCAGTACCACGCGAACTTCGCGATGTTCGCGCTGCTCGGCGCCCTCCTGGCGCGCGTCAAGCTGCCGGCCGGGGCGGCGCGCGCGGCGATGGGCGGTCTGCTGGTCGGCGGCATCGCGCTGTCGAATGTCCACGGCTTCGCCTTCGAGAACGCGAGCGTGCTCTGGCAACGCACGTTGGCCTCGAACCCCGAGTGCTGGATCGCGTACCAGAACCTCGGGGCCGAGAAGAACTCGGAAGCGCGCGAGCTGCGCACGGCTGGCAACATCCCCGCGGCGGAGAAGCTCGAGGAAGAGGCGCTGGCGCTGTTCCAGAAGGCGCTCAGTTTTGAGCGCGACCCCAACCTGCTCACTTCGATCGCCTACGCCAAGCTGGGTCGCTACCGCAACGCGCGCAACCCCAACCCGCAGGATTTGATCGAAGCGGAAGCGGGCATTCGCGAAGCCATTAACGAATGGGGCAGCATCAGTCGGATGCAAGCTGTGCTCGGTGACGTGCTGTACACCAAGGGTGACTACGCCGGTGCTTACGAGTCCTATGACACGGCGCTGGTCGGCATGCTCAATGAAGGCTACTTGGCCGAGTTCACCCAGGAGAAGCTGCTCAGCCAGACGGGCCGCGGCGTCACTTCCAAGTGGTCCACGGGGATCTTTGAGCACGGCAAGCAGCTGCTCGCCAAAGGGCGCGCCGCCGAGGCGCTGGCGATCTGGCAACGCCCCCATGAACGCTGGGGAGGCGAGGGCACGATGCGCTACCTCGACCTCTATTCGTGGGCGCCCACCGACCGCTGGTTCGAAACCGAGCTGTTCCGGCTCTGGACCCTGGGCGCGCACCGCGACGCCCGCGCGCGCAAGCCGCAGCAGGCGCTCGCCGATTTCGAGTGGTTTGAGCAGCAGTTCCGCAGCCGCCTGCAGGCCGGCGGCATCACGCCGGATCGCTTTGCCCGCTTCGAGCTGGTGGTGATCGATCTGAAGGCTGCGCTGATGGCCGGCGTCGGCCGCTTCCGCGAGGCGATCGATCTGTCCGGCATGGCGCTGCAGCGCGCACGCGAGCTCAACGCGCCGCCGGCCTTCGTGCAGCAGCTGGCCGAACGCAATCAGCGCTACCGCCAGAAGGCGCCCTTCCTATTCGATCAGCGCGTCCCGATCGAGTGGCTCATCACGGAGTAGCCGCTGTGGTAGGCGCGTCCAGCGCTTGCCTTCTTCGGCGTTCCCCACGGCGCGCTGCAGCGCGCGCGGATCGGCGACCACGGTGACCAGTTCGCGGCCGCGGGTGATCGCGGTGTAGAGCAGGTTGCGGCGCAGCATCATGTAGTGGCTGCCGTCGAGCGCGATGACGACCGCCTTCGCTTCCGAGCCCTGCGCGCGGTGCACGGTGACGCAGTACGCCGGGATCAGGTCCTGAATCTCCTCGCGCCGGTACTCGTGCACGGTGCCATCGATCTCGGCGTAGAGCGCGTCCCGATCGAGGTGCGTCACCACGCCGGTATCGCCGTTGAAGACTTCGCGTTCGTAGTCATTGCGTACCACCATGACGCGATCGCCTTCGCGTAGCCCACGCGCCCATTCGGCGCCCTCGCCATCCGGGTTGAGCCGCTGCGACAGCCGCTGGTTCAGCGCGTCGACACCGAGAGCGCCGCGATACATCGGCGCGAGCACCAGCACTTCCGTGCGCGGGTCGTAGCCGTACTTCTCCGGGATGCGTTCGCAGACCACCTTCTCGACCAGCGCGGCTGCGGCCTCGGAAGAACTCGCGGTGGCCAGGAAAAAGTCGCCCGCGGACGAGGTGATGGTCTGCGGCACCTGGCCATGCAGCACGGCGTGCGCCGCATCGACGATGCCCGAGCCGGCTTCCTGGCGGTGCACGCGTTCCAGGCGCGCGGTCGGAATCGCCGGGCTGGCCACCAGATCGCGCAGCACCGCGCCGGCGCCGACCGAGGGCAGCTGATCCGCGTCGCCGACCAGCAGCAGGCGGCAGTCATCCGGGATCGCGCGCAGCAGCGCGGCCGCGACTTCGAGGTCGAGCATCGAGACTTCGTCGACGATCAGGTATGCCGCATCGAGGGGTTCCTCTTCGTCGTGCTTCCACTCGCCGCCGATCGGATCCCAGCCCAGCAGCCGATGCACGGTGCTGGCTTCGCGACCGGTCGCTTCCTGCAGGCGCTTGGCCGCCCGCCCGGTGGGCGAGGCCAGGTGCACCGGGCCGACCCCGGCCGCGCCCAGCACATCGAGCAGCAGCCGCAGGGTCGTGGTCTTGCCGGTGCCGGGGCCGCCGGTCATGACCGCGACCCGTTCGCGCAGGGCCAGATCGAGGGCGCGCCGCTGGCTTTCGTCCGGGCGGAAGGGCGCGCGCTCGAGCGCCTGCATGACCTGCTCGCTGCTGGCGACCGGCTGGTGATCCGTGGCCATCAGGCGCTCAAGGTGCCGGGCCAGATCGACCTCGTCGTCACGCACCCGCGGCAGCGCGTACCAGCGATCGGTGTCGAGCTCGCAGGCGAGTTTGTCCTCGCGGATCAGCTCGGCCAGGGCCTCGGTGATCGTGCTCTCGCTCAGGCCGCGCCCGCTCAGGCGCTGTTCCAACTCGGCCTCGGGAAGCCAGGTGTGACCCTCGCGCAGCGCCTCGCGCAGGTAGTGGCGGATCACGCCGCGCCCCCGGACCACCGAATCGGTCGGGATCTCAAGCTGGCCGGCGATGCGCTCGGCGGTCTCGAAGCCGATGCCGCGCAGCATGCCGACGAGCGCGTAGGGATCCTGCCTCACGCGCTCAATCGCGGCCGGACCCCAGGCTTCATAAAGCTTCTGAACTTGTGCCGGGCGCAATCCCAGCCCTCGCAGCTCGGCCAGGACTCGGTGGCGGTCCCGTCCCTCGGCGAAGGCCTCGGCCAGCACCTGCGCCCGCTTGGGCCCGATGCCCGGCACCGCCTGCAGGGTGCGCGCGCCGCCCTGCAGCGCATCCAGAGTGTGCTCGCCGAAGTGGTCGACCAGCCGCCGCGCCATGTCGGCGCCGATCCCGCTGAAGTTGCCGCTGGCCAGGTACTGCTGCAGCCCGTCCAGGGTGGTGGGGGTCGCCGCCTCGGACCACTGAGCCTGAAACTGCCGCCCGAAGCGCGGGTGTTCGCGCCAGCGCCCGTGCAGGCGCAGATAGTCGCCCGGCTGGACCTGGCCCAGCTCGCCGGCGGCGGTGATGACCCCGCCCTCGGTCTCGAGCACGACCACGCTGAATCCGCTGTCCTCGGCGTGGAAAACGACCGAAAAGACCGATCCCTCCTGGGTCTCGTGCTCGATTTCCCGCCCGTCCGCACCATGCGGGCCCGAGTTCTGGACGGATTCAGGGAGTTCCACTAGACTATTCGGCCCATTTGGGGCCCGAGAGCGTTCAGCTTGCTGGCGCTCCCATCCTAAACCAAGCCCAAATCTCGACCTTGATCCGCGTCAACGTCCGTTCGAACGAGTCCCTGGACGCCGCTCTGCGTCGCTTCAAGCGCCAGTGCAACCAGGCCGGCATCTTCGTGGCCATGAAGGACCGCACCTTCTACACCAAGCCGACCTGGGCTCGCACCGAAGCCAAGGAAGAGCGTCGCCGCGTCATCAAGCGCGCCGAGCGCATCCGTCGCAACGCCCGCTTCTAGGCAGCGGTTTCTCGTTCGCTCAGCCTCGGCGGCCCGTTCCGCCGGGGCTGTTCGTGTTTCCCCCGGTCCCGCCTCCCGCGCTCCATGGCCCGAGAACGCAACAAGATGCGCCGACGCGGCCAGCGCGACCTCAGCGCCGCCATCCAGGAATGGCGCTATGAGGTGGGCATCGACGAGCACGGCGCGCGGCTCGACAAGTTCCTGGCCCAGCGCATTCGCTGGCGCTCGCGGCGCGGCATCCAGGATCTGATCGCGGAAGAAGGCGCGGTCGAGATCCTGCCCGGCAAGGATCCGCAGCAGGCGACGATCGGCGCGCTGCGTGATTCGCTGAAGCTGCGGACCGGCCAGGAAGTGGTGGTGCGTCAACCCAACCCGCAGCCGGAGCAGCCCGAGATCATCGGCGCCGACCCGGGCGAGCTCGAGGTCGTCTACGAGGACGAGTATCTGCTCGCGGTCAACAAGCCGCCGCACATCAGCGTGCACCCTTCGCGCGGGCACCTGACCGGTTCACTGATCCATCTGATTCACGAACGGCATCGCGCGCTGTACGGCGACACGCAGGACATGCCCACGCTGTGCCATCGGCTCGACCGCGAGACCAGCGGGGTGCTGCTGACCGCCAAGGATCAGGTCAGCCGCACGCGCCTGGGCAAGCAGTTTGAATCGCGCAGCATCGACAAGACCTATCTGGCGCTGGTCGTCGGCGAAATCGAAGGCGAGTCCGGGGTCATGGATCAGCCGCTGGGCAAGGCGCTGGGTTCGGAGGTCCGGCTCAAGATGGGCGTGCGCGAAGACGGCGAAGGGCTGCCTTCCAAGACGGAATGGAAAGTCGCGCGGCGGCTGCCCGGACACACCCTGGTGCAGTTGCACCCGCTGACCGGTCGGCAGCATCAGCTGCGGGTGCATCTCGCCGCGTTGGGCCACCCGATCCTCGGCGACAAGCTTTACCTGGGTGACGAGCAGATCTTCATTCGCTCGGTCAGCGAGGAGGGGCTGACGCAGGCAGACCGTGATTTCCTGGTCCTCGATCGGCAGGCGCTGCACAACTGGAAGCTGGTGGTGGATCACCCCTTCACCGGCGAGCGGCTCGAGCTGGTCGCGCCGCTGTTTCAGGACATCGCGGATCACGCCGACGCGCTTGCCGCGGACAGCGCCGGAGCCTAGGCTGCGCGCGTGACGAATTTCCTGTTCGCGCGCGGAGCACGGGCCGCGGAGTCGGCGCTGCTGGCTGCGGTACAGGAAGAGGTCGCGGCCGCGCAACAGGACCCGGCCCAGCTCGCGCAGCCGGTCTACGTCGTGGTGCCTTCGCGCGAGCTGCGTGATCAGCTGGCGATCCGGCTGGCGCACGCCGGGGCCAGTCTGGGCGTCGAGGTGCTCAGCCTGCACGCCTTGGCGCTGCGGCTGCACCGCGATGCCGGCGAGCAACCCGAGACGCACTCGGCGCAGGTCGAGGTGCTGGCGCGGCGCGCCGCCGAGGCGCAACCGGAACTGCGCGAGGCTCTGGCCGGCCTGCAGGACGGAATGGGACTCGCAGCTTCCAGCATGCGCGATCTGCTGTCGGCGCAGCTCACCGAGGGCGGGATGCCGATCGTCGCCGCCGCCCGCGCGACCGCCGAGGCGATGCAGGCCGCTGGGGTCGCGCGGCCGGGTGATCTGCAGGCGGCCGCTGCCGGCTGGGTGGAGAGCCATCTGCACGCGCGGGCGGTCTTCGTCCATGGCTTCGCCGACGCCACCGGGCAGGCGGCGGCGCTGCTGCGCGCGCTGCTCGCGCGCGGTGCGCGCATGGTCGTTGATCTGCCTTCGGATCCGGCTGCGGCCGATCGTCCGGACCGTGGCCAGAGCTTCGTGCTCGACTTCGTCGAACGGCTGGCCGGAAGCGAAGCGCGCGCCGTGGCGCAGCAGGCTTGGGCGGACTCCCCGCAGCAGGATGCTCCACAGCTGTCCCAGATGCACGCGGCGGGCGCCGAAGACGAGACGCGCGAGCTGGCGCAGCGCATTCGCGCGCTGCTCGCTGAAGGTGTGCCCGCGGAAGAGATCGGCGTGGTCGCGCGTACGCTGCCGCCTTATGCCGTGCCTCTGCGGCGTTGGTTCGGCGAACTGGGCATTCCCTTCCGCGGCGGCGCGGCGCCGGCGGCGCTGTTCCCGGTGCACCGCCGTTTTCAGGCCGTGCTCGCGGTCCTGCGCGAAGGCGAGGACTGCCCGGTGGATCGCTGGCTCGATGCGGTCGCCGAGGGTTCGCACAGCGGCGCGCTCGATCCGCAGCGCATCGCCGACCTGCGCCTTGCCTTCCGCGCTCTGGGTCTCGGGCGCCTGGGGCAGTTGGATCGATTCGACGAGGCCTCCGCGCTGGGCGAGCGCGCCGCCTTCCCGTTGCCGATTCGGCGCGGCCTGGTCGAAGTCGAGCCCGGCGAAGAAGGCGAAGCCGACGCCGCACCCGAGGTCGATCAGCCGCAACTCGCCTTCGAGCAGCAGTACCGAGCCCATCGACGCAGCATTCCGGCCGGCGCCTTCCTGCAGGCATTCGGCGCCGCCCGCGGCCTGGTGCGCGCCTGGCGGCGGCTGCCCGCGCGCGCATCCCTGGCCGAGCACGCGCTGGCCGTCGAGAAGCTTTTGAAAAGCGAGCTGGGCTGGCGCGCCGAGGCCTTCGATCGCGAAGACAACTGGCTCGACCTGGTCCGCGGGCTAGGCGAGATCGATCTGGGCCCGTGCAGTCGCGGTGAGTACCTGCTGATGCTCGAACGCGAGGCGCGCCACTTCGGCGCGCGGCCGCTCGGCGGTAGCGCCGGAGTCGCCGTGCTCGATCTGACGCAGGCGCGCGCCCGCACCTTTCAGCACCTCTTCGTGCTCGGTCTGAATCGCGGCGTCTTCCCGCGCGTGGTGCAGGCCGATCCCATTCTGCCGGACCGGGCGCGGGCCGCCCTGCGCATCGAGACCGGCAATCAGGATTTGCAGCTCGCCGAGCGCGGTCACGCCGAGGAGCGTTACCTCTTTGCTCAGCTCTGCAGCGCGGCTCCGCAGGTCCATCTTTCCTGGCTGCGCGCCGACGAAGACGGCAAGGAGCTGCCGCCCTCGCCCTTTCTGCAGCGTCTGTGGCTCAGCCCCAGCTGCGCGCTGGAAGAAGGCGGGGACGGCACGCTGGCCGTGCCGCGCCTGCGCGCCGAACTGCTGGCCCGGCCGCAGCAGGCGCGCACCGGCGCGGAAGCGCTGATCTTTGCCGGCCTGCGCGAAGATCGCGCCGCCTGGCGCGCGCTGCTGCCCGCGGTCCTGCCGGGCGGTCCTGCGCTGGCTGCGGCGCGCGCTGATCTGCTCGACGAGTACGAGCCGGATCGTCGCACGCCGGAAGGTCGCAAGCGCGCCGCCAGCTTCGGGCCCTGGTCGGGCCTGCTGCCGGAGTCGCTCGCCGATTCCTCCACGCTGTTCGTCACGCGGCTCGAAGCCTACGCGCGCTGCGGCTGGCAGAGCTTTCTGAACCACGCGCTGCACCTCGAGGCCGCGCCGGATCCGCTGGCCGATCTGCCGGACATTGACCCGGCGCTGCTGGGCAGCGCGGTGCACGGCGCGCTCGAGACGCTGCTCGCCGGCCCGGAAGCCGCGCAGGGCAAGCCGCGCAAGGTGGGACATCCCAGTGAGCTGGACCAGCGAGAGCACACCCTGCGCGCGGCGCGCCAGGTCGCCTACGCCGAAGACCTGCGTGTCCCCGGTCTGATCACGGCGCTGGCGATGCGGGCGCAGCCTTTGGTGGCGCGCGCGCTCGAGCTGGAGTTTGCCGAGACCGGCGCGCTGCACGTCATCGGCTGCGAGGAGAAGGCCGAGCTCGAAGTGAAGCTCCCCGACGGCGGCGTGCGGCGGCTCGCCTTCCTGGCCGATCGCGTCGACCGCGGGCCCGATGGCGCGCCGGTTTACGTCGACTACAAGACCTCGCGCCCGCCCTGGAAGCAGAAGGGCGCGGCCAAGCGCGCCGAGAAGCTCGCCGAGGCGGTGCTGCGCGGCGAGCGGCTGCAGGTCGCGGCCTATGCGGCTTCGCAGGAGGGCGCGGCCGGCCGCTATCTCTTCCTGCGCCGCCTCGCCGAGGCCCCGGAAGCCGCCTACTCCGTGGGGCTGCACCATGATGCGCCCGCGATCGAGTCCTTCCGCACGGTCGCCGGCGAGCTGATGGCCGCGCGCGAGGCCGGGTGGGCCTTTGCCCGCATGGAGACGCCCGATGGCAAGCGCCCGCAAGCCTGCGAATGGTGCGAGCTCGCCGAGGCCTGCCTGCGTCATGATTCCGGCGCCCGCCGTCGGCTAGTCGCCCAACTCGATCAGAGTGATGACGGCCTCTTCGAGCTGTGGACTCTGCCCGAGCGCAAGCTGGAGGACGAGGCGTGAGCGTCCTGCACGACGCCGATGCCCGTCGACTCGGGCGCAGCGAGTTCGGCCATCCGCTCGTGCTTGAGGCCGGCGCGGGTACGGGCAAGACCGCGGTGCTGGTCGCTCGCGTGGTGCACTGGTGCCTCGGTCCGGGCTGGGAGCAGACGCGTCAGAAGCTGGAACAGGCCGGCGCTGCTAGCGACCACGAGTCGATCGCCGAAACGGTCTGCGGAGGCGTGGTCGCGATCACCTTCACCGACGCGGCCGCAGTCGAGATGCAGATGCGCGTCGCCAAGGCGCTGCGTGCGGTGCACCGCGGCGAAGAACCGATCGGCTTCGACTCGAGCGAGCTGGGCCTGACGGCGAAAGAGCGCGTCGCCCGCGCCGCCGCCCTGGCGAGCGCCGCCGACCGGCTGCGGATGCAGACCATTCACGGATTCTGTTCTTCGCTGCTGCGCGAGCATGCCCTGGCTGCCGGTCTGCATCCGCGCTTCGCGATCGATGCCGATGGCCGTGCATTGCGCGGCCTGGCACTCGATCTGGTGGGGCGGAGCTTCGATGCGCTGTACGGCGACGAGCCCGACGAAGACGCAGTGATGCTTGCTTCGCACGGCTACGGGCCGAGCGCGGTCGCGCAGCATCTGCATCGGCTGGCGGCGCGGGCGATTCGTCCGGATGAGCTGCCGGAGGATCCGCTGGACCAGGAGCGCTTTGCTGCCTGGCGCGAGCCGATGCTGGCGGCGATCGAGGCCGTGCGCGCCATCCTTCAGCCTGCCGCCGACGAGGTCTACGACGCCGGCAAGGCGGACGGACGCAACACCAAGGGGCTGATCCTGGTCGCGAGCACCTCGGCGGAACTGGAGGCCGCGCTGCGCGAGCTAGACTCGGTCGACCGCCTGGGCGAGCTGATGTCCGAGGAAGGCGCGGCGATGCGCTTCCTTGCATCCAAGGCCGAGGCCTGGTCCAAGGGCAAGTTCAGCGACACCGAACTCGGGCTGCTTCACGGTCATGAAGGAAGGCTGGCCGCCGAACTCGCGGCGGTGGTGCCGGCGCTCAAGGCGCTGCGCGGCTTCGAGCCGGAAGTGCTGCGCGCGGGGACCCGGCTGATGCGCCGCCTGCTCGCCGACGCGCGCGCCGAGATGCGGCGGCAGGGGCTGCAGTGCTTTGACGGACTGCTGCGCGACGCGCGTCGCCTGCTGCGCGAGCACCCGCAGATCGCCGCGCGGGTGCGCGAGGGCATCGACCAGCTGCTGGTCGACGAGTTTCAGGACACCGATGCCGGGCAGTGTGAACTGGTCGCGCGGCTGGCGCTCGACGAGTTGCCGACCGAACATCAGCCCGGGCTGTTCCTGGTCGGCGACCCGAAGCAGTCGATCTACGGCTGGCGCAACGCCGATCTGGCGGCTTACGCCGGCTTCGTGGCGCGCGTCGAGCAGGCCGGGGGGCAGATCGCGATTCTGGATGTCAACTTCCGCTCGGTGCCGCCGATCCTGGCCGAAGTCGAACGTTGTGTGCAGCCGGTGATGCAGGCCGAGGAAGGGCGGCAGCCGGCCTTCCAACCCTTGCACGCGGCGCCGCCGGTCGAGGGTGACCCCGGCTTCGATCAGCACGGCCGGCGCGCCGTCGAGCATTGGGTGTCCTGGGCGCACGAATCGGACAAAGGCAAGATCGGCCCCAGCACAGCCGCCGACCACGCCCGCGAGCTCGAGGCCCAGGCGATCGCCCAGGACCTGGCCGAGCTGCGCGCGCGCGACGCGCTTGAGTTCAAGCAGGCGGCGCTGCTGCTGCGCAGCACCACTGGACTCGAGGTCTATCTCAACGCGCTGCGTGAAGCGGACATTCCCTACCAGGTCGAGCGCGACCGCAGCTACTACCGACGCCGCGAGATCGTCGACGCGGCCTCGCTGGTGCGGGCGATCGTGGACCCGCACGATCAGTTGGCGCTGGTCGCCGCTTTGCGGGCGCCCATCGTCGGCGTCCCCGATGCAGCCTGGCTGCCGCTGTGGCGGGCGCGCTTCCCCGAGGCTTGCGCCAAGCTGCGCTCGCCCAACCAGGAAGAGCTGCTCCGTGAGCTGCGCCAGTCGATCACCGCGGTGGCCGCAGAGGTGGACGCGAGCGGGGCAATCGGAGTCGATCGCATTCCGGGTTGGCATCACGCTCTGCTGGCAGCCGTCGATCAGCTCGCGATCCTGCGCCAGTCCTTCCGGATTGATCCTGCCGACGAATTCGTCGCCAAGCTGCGCGCTGCATTCCTGCACGAGGCCACCGAGGCGGCGCGATTCCTCGGAGCGCACCGGCTGGCCAACCTCGAGCGCTTCTATCGTCGGCTGACCGAAGCGCTGGCATCGGAAGAAGGCGGCCCGCAGGCCGTGCTGCGCGCGCTGCGCATCGCGGTGGCCGACGAAGAGGAAGAGTCAGCGACCCCGCCGGGCGACGACAGCCTGGATGCGGTGCGCGTCATGACCGTGCACAAGGCAAAGGGGCTCACCTTCCAGCACGTCTACCTGGCCGATGTGCACGGCGGCAGTTCAGGCGCGCGCGGGCTGCCGCAGTGCGCGGTCTCCGAACGCACGGGTTCATTTGAGTACTGCCTGTTCGGCGTTCCCACCCTGGGCTGGCATCAGGTGGCGCGCGAGGAAGCGCGGATCTCCGAGACCGAAATGGTCCGGCTGCTCTACGTCGCATTGACGCGGCCGCAGAAGCGGCTGGTGATCTGCGGCAAGCGCGGCATCCCCGGAGCGGGCGGTCGCGCGGCGGTCGGGCTCGAGGCGCTGCTTCGGCACCGCATGCAGCAGGGGCAGGTTCTCGCCGGGCTGTTCGGCGAACAGCGGGGCACGGCGATCGAGCACCTGGATTCCGACGGAGTGCTCTGGCGCATTCCGCACCCCGACGCCGAGCAGCTTGAGGGGCTGGCGCGCGCCGCGCAGCAGGGCGTCGATCCTGCTGCCCTGCTCGCGGAGTTGGAAACCCTGCAGCGGGATCGGCTCGCCGCACGCGAGCGCCAGGCTCAGGCGCGCGTCCGAACCGCCAGTCGCGAAGACGGGCACGAAGTGCTGCGCTTTGCCGAAGCCGGCGGCAGCGGGGCCGAAGACGAAGCCTGGACCACGCGAGCGATCGGCGATCCCGAGCTGGCGCGGGCGGTCGGCACGGCAGTGCACCGCGCGCTCGAACTGATCCAGCTCGACGCCGAGCCGGTCGCTGCGCTGCAAGCGCAGATCGCGGGCCTGGCCGACGCAGTCCGCGGCTTCGTGCCGCGCTCGCGTCTCGACGAGGTCGTGCAGGAAGCGCGCCGCCTGCTCGAGGACGCCGATCGCAGCGGCATCCTCTACGAGCTGTTTGATCGTCGCGACCAGATCCTCGGCCGCGAGGTTCCTGTGCTGCTGCCCGACGAATCCACCGGCGGTGCGGTGATCGGCACCCTCGACCTGCTCTACCGCGACCCGGCTACCGGTCAGCTGGTCGTCGCCGACTTCAAGACCGACGCGGTGCGCTCGGACGAAGAGCTGCAGGCGAAACGCGCCCACTATCTGGGGCAGGGCCAGGTCTACCAGGACGCCGTCGCGCGGATGTTCCCGAACGAGGAACCGCCGGCTTTCGAGCTCTGGTTCCTGACGGCGAACCGCATCGTGCGCTAGCGATGATTGTGGCCTTCGTGCTGCGCGCGTGATTCCAGGAAGGGGTCCTGTTCACCGCGGGCGACCGCGCGCAGGCGCAGCGCAGGTTCAAAGTCGGCGCGCTGAGCGAGCGCCTCGTCGGCGAGCTTCTCCGCTTCCTCGGCTTCGAGCATCTCGTAGAGCGTCTCGCCATAGGCGACCAGCAGCCAGGGCGTGCGCCAGTTCAGTTCGTCGACGAGCACCGAAAGGAAGTTGTACGCCCATTCGACCTCGCGCTTGCGCACTGCGGCATAGCCGAAGCTCTCGGCCAGGAAGCGCAGCACCTGCGAATCGGGGTGGCTGCGACAGAGCGCGAGGAGGCCATCGAAGACCTCCTTGCTGAGGTCGATCTTCTCCTCGCGTGGCACGACCTGAGTGTCCTTCAGTGAGTAGAGCTGCGAACCCTGATGGAGGCCCAGGACCCAGGCCAGCGAGCCCTCCGGGCCGAGCCGACCGAGCACCGAGGACGCGCGCTGCCAGGGCCGCGTTTCCTCGGCGCGGAAGGGCGCGGTCGCGCTGAGCGCCAGCGCCAGCGGCGGAAGCGGGCCGGCGAGCAGATCGCTGAACAGCTCAGACTGATCGCGATCGATGGTGGCGCGGAGCAGCTCGAGATCGCCCTTCTGCGAGAGCGGCAGGCCGCGCTCGCGCAGTGCCGTGCGCGCCCGAAAATGCAGCGCCTCGCGATCCGCTTCGGGCATCGCCCCGCCGGGGCGTTGAGCCACGATCACGATGCTGGGGGTGAAGAAGCTCTTGGGAACGACGAAGACTTGGGCAGTGGTCCCCAGAGCGGAGCCCAGCTCGCGGGCGATCGAGGAAGTCAGCCCGGGGACGGCCCGGCGCGGATCCAGGACCACTACGGCGGTCCCTCCCGGCGCAATCCGAGCCGCAAACTGACGCAGACCAGCGGTGCGGACCGCGCGCGCGCGTTGCGGATCCCAGAGCGCGAACTCGCGGAGCAGCGCGAAGTCAAACTCGCCGTCGGCGCGCGCGGCCGTCGAGCTGAGTCCGTCGAAGGAAAGCCCCGCCCATTCCGGGGTGAAGCCCCAGGCGAGCTGGGCGAGCTCGGGGGGATCGACGGCGAGATGCACTTCGCTTGCGCCGAAGTCGCGCAGGGTTCGCACCGTCCCGGCGTGCGGGACGCCCACCAGCAGGGTGCGGGTGGGCGCGCGCTGCGCGAGCAGCAGCGGGAACAGCGCATCGACTTCCCAGCCGGGCGATTCATCCGCGCTCGGCGTCAGCTGGTTGAGCCCGTCGTGAAGCTGATAGCTGCCGTCCAGGGTGGGGGTGTCGCGTTCGAGCACGCGCGCGTAGGCCGCGGCCGTGGTGCGCTGCGCGGGCACCTCGTCGTTGTTGCGCGCGACGGCGTAGCGATGCAGGTCGTAGAACGGGCGTCCGGTCTCGGGGGTGGCCGGCGGGCCGACCAGAAACCAGCCACCGAGCGCCAGCACGGCCGCAAGCGGCGCGCCCAGGCGCAGCTCCTGCACCACCGCCATGCAGGCGGCGGCGAGCAGCAGCAGCGCAAAGGTCAGCGCCGGAAGCTGATTGCCGAACTGCGGCACCAGCACCATCGCGCTGGCGAGTACGCCCAGGGCGGCGCCGATCAGCAGCAGGCCGAGCCGCACCGGCCAGCGCGCATCCTGGGCATCGCCGCCCGCCGCGGCGCGCCAGGCGCCGGCGAGCGCGATCACCGGGAAAGCGGCCAGCACCAGGGTGAGCCAGGGCACGTAGAGCTCGTCGATTTCGGTCAGGCGCTCGCTGCGGTCGAGCCAACTCAGCAGGCGGTCGGAGCCGACGATGGGCGTGAACTCCTCGGGCACGGCCAGCCGATCGGTGGTCAGCGCGGTGCGCCGGAAGCCGACGGCGGCGGCGGCAGCCATCGCGGCGCCGCCCCACCAGCGCAGCTTCCTGCTGTCGGCGATCGCGGCGCCCAGGGCCCACCAGCCGATGGCGAAGGCCAGCCCGAGCGCGACCATGCGTCGGGTGTCCTGCAGCACATTCTCGGTGTCGAAGACCGTGATCATCGGCCGCATCGCGACCCAGGTCACGCCGGCCGCGACGCTGATCGCGACCAGCGCGACGCGATCCAGGCGCGGGGCCGCCGCCGCTTCCTCGTCCTGCAGGGCTGCCGCCGGCGGCGGCCAGAGAATGCCGAAGACCATCAGCGCATAGAGCCAGGGCCCCATGCCGAAGCCAGCGGCGACCAGGCCGAAGAACAGGCCGATCGGCAGCGCGATGCCGCCCGGGCCGGTTCCGGCCAGGGCCTGGCCGAAGCGGCGCCCGACGATCGCCAGCGGCATGATCGAGCCCAGCAGCAGCAGGGCCGCCGCCCAGCGCGGCATGCTGGGCAGGATCCATGCGGCGAGGCCGAGCACCAGGCCGGAGGTGAGGTGCATCGAGCCGCAGGGGCCGGGGCGCACCATGCCGGCTCCGAGTCCCAGCACCACCAGGCAGCTGGCCAGCATCACATCGATCTGCGAGCCGCCCAGCGCCGAGCCGGCGGCGTCGGCCAGCCCGGCCAGGACGATCGTCAGGGCGAAGCTGTAGCCGGCGAAGCGAATGGCGCGAACGATCACGATGCGTGGAGGTGGAGGAGCACGTTCTCGGAGAGAATCGGGAAGACGCGTTGAGCGCGGACCAGGTTCCAGCCCGCTTCCCTGGCCTCTTCGTGCAGCTGGGCTGCTGGGATGGCTTCGCGCAGCTTGCGCACCGGCAGACCCAGTCGGGCGCGCAGGCGGCGGAAGCGGTTCTTCCAGTCCCAGCCAGGGTAGTAGGCCACGACCGCCCGGTTGGCGATCCCGCGGAAGGCGCGCAGGGCGGCGACGCGCTCGGCGCGGTGGTAGTGCTGCATCAGGCGCAGCGAGAGCACGCAGGCGTCGGGTCGCTGCGCCAGCGGAGGTTCGAGCAGGTCGCCCACCACTTCAAGCCCAGGGCCATGTTTCGACCGGCAGACCTCGAGCATCTCGGCGCTGGCGTCGAGGTGACAGACCTGCGAGCCGGCCGCGCGGATCGCGGAGGTAAAGCGGCCGGTGCCGGCGGGGACGTCGAAGACCCAGGCCGGCGCCTGTCCGCCGCAGCACGCGCGCAGCGCCTCGATCACCGCGGCCTCGACGCGGCGGTTGTTCATCCGTCGGATCGGTCCGCGATAACGGCGATCGTAGGCCTGGGCCACCGTCGGCTCGTGGTAGGCGTCGGTCCAGTCCTCGGCCGGCATGCCGATACGGTACCCTCGCCGCATGAGCGACCGCTTGGGGAAGGATCAGGTCGCCGCACTTCTCGGCTGGTTCGCGGCGCGGCAACGCAGCCTGCCGTGGCGGATGGCCCCGGCGGGGCAGCGGCCGCCCTATGCGGTCTGGGTTTCCGAGATCATGCTGCAGCAGACCCGGGTCGAGGTCGTGGTGCCGTACTTCGAGGCCTGGATGCGCAGCTTTCCGACCGTCGAGGCGCTGGCCGAAGCCTCGGAGGACGAGGTGCTGCGCCACTGGGCCGGGCTGGGTTACTACCGGCGCGCGCGCTTTCTACATCGGGCGGCTCAGGAGCTGGTCGCGGCCGGGGCGCGGGGGCAGGGCGGGGCGGCCTGGCCGCAGAGCGCAGCGGCCTGGGCGGAGCTGCCCGGGATCGGCGAGTACACCGCGGCCGCGGTCGCGTCGCTGAGTTGCGGCGAGGCGGCGCCGGTCGTCGACGGCAACGTCAAGCGGGTCGTCGCGCGCTGCGCCGGGCTTGAGCTCGCAAGCGATACGCGCGCGCTCCATCGCGAGTCCGCCGCCTGGATGGCCGCGGCGATGGAGCTGCTGCCGAAGGCGGAGGGGCCCGGGGCCTGGAATGAGGCGGTGATGGAGCTGGGGGCGACGGTCTGCACTCCGCGCAGCCCTGCGTGCGCCGCCTGTCCGGTCGCAGATGGTTGCCATATCAACGATGGTCGGGGGCCGGAGGACGCCGCCCGCCTCGCCGAGGCCTACCCGCTGCCGCCCAAGGCCAAGAACTGGATCGAGCTGGAGCTGGTTTATGGCCTCGCCGCCTGCCCGCAGGAGGGCGGAGTGTTGCTGGTACAACGAATCGAGGGCTGGAATCCCGGTCTCTGGGAACCTCCCAGCCTGGTCCGAGAGAGCTCCGGCGCGAGCCCGGAGGACCTGCAGGCAGCCTGGCAGGGCTCCGGAGCCCCCGGTCAGCTCGGCGAAGAGCTCGGCGTGGTGCGTCACACCATCACCCGCCACAAGATCCAGGCGCGCGTCCATCTCTTGGAAACGCCCGCGGATACGGCTTACCAGGATCCCTCGCAGGTGGGGCTGACCGGCCTCGCCCGAAAGATCCTGCGTCGCTGGGTATGATCCCCGGCTCGCCCGAGCATCGGGCCTCCCTCCATGATCGCGCCGTTGCTCGCCCTCGCCCTGCTGCAGCAGGAAGCGCCGGACCTCCTGCCGGACGGCATGGCGCGCCCGGTTGCCAAGGTGCCGCAGCTGGACGCCCCGCTCGGAGGCGAATGGGGGATCCGGCTGGACGGCCATCTCGAGGAGGAGGCCTGGAAGAACGCGGCGGTGCTGGCCGAGTTCCATGAGGTCGAACCCTTCGAAGGCCGCCCCGCCGACCCGGCTTCGACCATCCTGATCTGGCGCACCCGCACCCACCTCTACATCGGGGCGCGGATGATGGAGCCGAACCCCCAGGGGTTGGTGCTGCAGAATCAGCACCGCGACGCCTTTCTGAACGATGACGACCGGCTGGAGTTCGTCCTCGACACCTTCGGCGAAAGCCCGACCGCGTACTTCTTCCAGCTCTCGGCGGCCGGCTCGCGCGGCGACGCGCTGATCGGCGACAACGGCAACCGCTTCAACAAGCGCTGGGACACCTACTGGGAGGCGCGGACCCAGGTCCACGACGACTCCTGGACCGCCGAGATCGTCATCCCCTTCCGCAGTCTGGCCAGCGGCGAAACCGGGGTGTGGCGCGCCAACTTCGAGCGCTACCGCGGCCAGGATCGCAGCAAGTACCGCTGGGCGGGGGCGCAGCGCGAGTTCCGGCTGTTCAAGCTCGCCAACGGCGGGCTGCTGACCGGCCTGAATGACGTCGAGCACGGCCACGGCATCACCTTCACTCCCTTCGTCAAGGCGAAGCGCCTGGACGAGCACAACGGTCCGCGCAGCTGGGAGACCGGCTTCGGCGGCGAGTTTGACTGGTGGATGACTCCGCAGCTCAAGCTGTCGCTGACGGCGAACACCGACTTCGCCGAAACCGAGGTCGATGATCGGCGCATTAACCTCTCGCAGTACTCGCTGTTCTTCCCCGAGAAGCGCGACTTCTTCCTCGAAGACGCCAACCTGTTTGAGTTTGGCCTGCCGCGCAACAACAGCGTGGTGCCGTTCTACAGCCGGCGGATCGGTCTCGTCGGCGGCGAGGAGGTCGACGTCGATTCCGGCGCGCGGCTGTCGGGCCGGGTCGGCCCCTGGGAGCTTGGTCTGCTCGCGGTTCGGACCGGCCAGGAGAACATCGACGGCGAGGTCGTGCCCGAGGGCGAGTCCTTCGTGCTGCGACCCAGCTACAACTTGTCCGAGCGCGTGGCCATCGGTGGTCTGCTGACCTACGGCGACCCGGCCGACAACGACCGCAACCTCGTGACCGGGGCCGACCTGCGCTACAACGACAATCTGTTCGGCGGCGAGTTTGACCTGTCGACCTACATGGTGCGCAGCGAGGACGACACCGAGGACACCAGCGGCGGATCACTCGGCGCCCGGGCCAGCCTGCGGACCAACGACTGGACCTACTCCTCGCAGTTCTTCATCGCGCAGGATGACTTCGACCCCGGGCTGGGCTTCGTGCAGCGCCCCGGGCAATCGCGGATCAGCAACTCGATCACCTACGAGCCGCGGCCAAGCGATCCCGGCTCGAGCGTGCGCAAGTACACCTTCTCACTCAGCCCTTCCGGCTGGTTTGAAGATGCCTGGAAGCTGATGTCGCACAGCATCACGCTGCGTTTCTTCGGCGTGGAGTGGCACACCGGCGACAAGCTCGAGTTCGACGTCCGCTACGCGGGCGATCGCGTGACCAGCGACGACTTCGATCCGGGTGGGGTGCCGGTCGCCGCCGACTTCTACGACTTCGTCGACTACTCGGTCGAGTTCGAGAGTTCGGAGGCGCGGCCGATGGCGGTGACCCTCGATGTGCGCAACGGAAGCTGGTACGACGGCGACCGTTTCCGCTACGAGGCCGGGCTGGTCTGGCGGCCCAACCCCAGCCTGGCTCTCGATCTCGACTACGAGGAGACCCAGGCCGATCTCGCCAATGGCGATTTCGCCACCCGCGTCGTGGGCCTGGGCGCCAACTTCTACGTCGGCCCTGCCTTCAGCTGGCAGAACGTGATCCAGGCCGACAACGAATCTGACGAACTCGGCTGGCAGAGCCGCCTGCGCTTCATCCACCGCGATGGCCAGGAGCTCTTCCTGGTCGCCAATATGGGCTGGGTGCAGCGCATCGACGACGTGATCATTCCCACGGAGCGCGACCTGGCGATCAAGCTGGTCTACTCTGTGCGACTGTGAGTTCCACCCCGGCAGACCGCCCGCCGCTTGGCACGCTGCTGCTGATCGCGACCGTGTGCGTGATCGTCGCGGCATGGGTGCGTGCTTCGCACAGCAATTGGGTGGCGCCGCTCGAGCCCTACGTCGAAGCGGGCTATGCGCAGGCCGATGCGCTCACCAGCTTCGAGCCGGACGGCCTGTACCACATGCGCCGCGTGGCGCGCGCGCTCGAAGAGGGCAGCATCGCGGGGACGGACCCTCTGTTGAACTATCCCGATGGCGCGGCGATCCCCTGGCCGCCCTACGCCGATCGCGCGTCCTTGGCGCTGTCGCGGCTGACGGCGCCCGAAGAAGCTCCCGCGCGCGCCGCGTTCCTGGAACGACGACTCAGCCAGCTTCCCTTCCTGTACGGACTTGCCAGTTGTGCGCTGCTTTGCGTCGCGGCCGGAAGCTTGTTCCGTTCGCGCGCTGCCGCCATGGTGACCGGCCTGAGTTACGCGCTGTGCTATGGCGCGGTGCACTATCAGGTTCCGGGCATCGCCGATCACCACGCCTGGGTCAGTCTGCTCAACTTTGCCGCGTTGGTGATCTGCGCACGTGCGTGGCGCTTCAGCCATCTGTGTGACGCGCGGCGCAGCGCTCATCAGGGTGTGGCGGCGGGGGTGCTCATGGGGCTTTCCCTCGGCAGCTGGGTCGCGAGTCTGCTTTGGCTCGGGGCGCTGCAGCTTGCGCTGGGCCTGCTTTGGGTACAGGCCGGCAGAACCGGTCGGTATCAGCAGCTTGCCGGCGGATTGCGTGCCTTCGGATTGAGCTTCCACGCTGCTGCGCTGCTGCTGCTGCTGCCGGCGGCGCTGGCGAGCCCGTGGAGGGAAACCCATCCCTGGATGGTGGTCAACCTGAGCTGGTTCCACCCGGTCGAGCTCCTGCTTGGGCTGGCGGTGTTTCTGCCCAGGCGCACGGGGCGCTTCCCGGCGCTTGCTGTGCCCGCGGCGATCGGCGTCGTCGCGGCGCTGCTGCTTGCGCTGAATCTCGGGCCCGGTGCGGGCATGCGCGAAGGTTTCGCCTGGGTCTCGCGCGCTGACGAGTTCATGTCGGGGATTGCCGAGTCGAATCGCCTGAGCTGGAAGTACCTCGGCTGGACAGGGCTCGGTGTGTTCCTGCTGCCCTTCATCATTCTGGGCTGGAAAGACCGAACCGTTCGGCGTGGCCGCCCCGAGTTTGCTGCGCTCGGCATGGTCCTGCTGCTTGCCTGGTTGCAGGCGATCACCCAGATTCGTTTCGTCGAGGCGATGATGGGGCCGGCCGCGCTCGCCTACGGTTGGCTGGTCGCGGGCGTTCTTCGGCGCGGCATGGTGTGGCTACCGCAACGGGCAGCGGCCTGGCGGGCACGCCCGGCGGCCATGCGATTGGCCATCACGTTTGTGGTGGCGCTGGTCAGCAGTCTGAGCCTGGTGGGCATTCAGGCGGCGAGCGCAATCACTGCCGGCGGCGGTGCGGCGCGCCTTGACGACGCCCCCGCCGCCCGCCGGCATCTGCTGGAGTGGATCGGGGCGCGCAGCAGCAGTCCCAGTCTGACCGAGGCCGAGGGCAGCGTGCTCGCGCCGTGGGACTGGGGTCACGAGATCGAGTGGCGCACCGGGCTGGCTTCGGTGGCGACCAACTTCGGCAGTTACGTCGGGGTCGAGGGCTATCGAGCGCCGGCGCGCTTCTTTCTGGCGACCGATCCGGCCCAGGCCAAGGCGATCCTCGACCGCCATCAGGTGCGCTACGTGGTGCGTTCCTCGCGGCTGACGCTGGCGATGGAGCAGCTGCAGCGCTCCTACGGCGAAGGGCTGCCCGAGGGCGGCTTCGTAGAGCAGTTTGAAGACGCGCAGGGCCGCGAGCGTCTGCGCTTTCAGCCCGCCTGGTTCGACACGATGGCGGCGGCCCTCGGGGTCGGCGTGCTGCCGCGACCGGACGGCGGCTTCCCCGGTCTGGGCGATCCGGACGGGCCGCAGCTACCCAGCACCGGAACCGGACAACGCGCACCGCTGGACTTCCTGCGGCTCGTGCACGTCTCGCCGATTCCCGATGCCCACCCGCAGCACGGCGGCCTGGTGCAGCCCTTCGGCCTGATCTGGGAGCACGTACAAGGGGCGCAGGTTTCGATCGCCGCGGAGAGCGGCCAGGAGCTGCGCGTCGAGCTGGGGATCCAGGTCGGCTTCGCTGGTGAAGAGGTCATTTCCTTCCTCCACCAGACCAGCGCCCCCCCGCGCGCCGACGGCGCCGGACCGGGGCTGCGCGCCCGGCTGCGTATTCCCTACGCCACCGCGCTGCCGAACGGCGACGCCGAGGTGGCCTACGCCAAGTGGCAGCTGATCGACCGGGCCAGCGGCGAGCCGGTGCGCGAGGGCGAGCTGCACCTCTCCGAAGAAGCCGTGCGGGACGGCGAGGAAGTCCGGCTCGACTGAGCGCAGTTGCAGGAGACCGCTATCCTGGAGGCATGCTCCTCGGGGCGTTCTGCGCACTCCTCCTGCAAGGCGAGCCGGTCTGGGAAGACTGGAAAGTGGTCGGACCCTGGCCGGTTGAATCGGCCGATGTCGGCATGGCCACCGAACTGCCGCCGGAGGATTTGCTCGCGCGCATCCAGCGCGGCGGCGACCCCGATCCGCGCGGCAGCTATTCGCGCGACGACGGCGAGCGGGTGCGCTGGCAGGACGAGGTCCGTGGCTATCCGGTCGACCTAGCCCGCCAGACCGGCGCGACGACCACGTCGGTGGTCTTTCTCTATCGCGCGGTCGAGATCAAGCAGCCCGGAAACCTCCCCGTCGAGCTCAGCGCAGATGGCCGCTATCGCGTCTGGCTGAACGGCAAGGTGGTCGCCGAGACGCCCACCGAGATCGCCGAAGCGGGCAGCACGCTCGAGCTGGAGCTGCCGGTGCAGATGGGGCTCAATCATCTGCTGGTCAAGGTCGCCGGCCCGCCAAACCGCCTGTCCTTCGGCATGCGCACCTCATTCCGCTGGCAGTCCGAGCTGGCGGAGATGCAGGGACCGATCGACCTTGCGATCGACCGTGGCGTCGAGTTCCTGCTGGATCGTCAGATGATTGACGGCGGCTGGGGCGAGCATTCCAACTATCCGGGCGGGATCACGCCGGTGGTGGTGTATGCCCTGCTCAAGTGCGGGCTGGCGCCCGAGCACCCGGTGGTGGAGCGCGGCCTCAACTCGCTGCAGCGGCGGACCATCCGCAAGACGTACTCGGCAGGCTTCACGCTGCTGGCCCTGGCTGCGGCGGATCGCGAGCGCTACCAGGAGTTTGCCGAAGAGCTGATCGGCTGGCTGGTCGAGTCGCTGCCGCCCAGCGGTGTGTTCGGCTACCCCGGGCACGACGACCTCTCCAATCACGTGGTGGCTGCGCTCGGCATCGATGCCGCGGTGCGGGTCTACGACATTGATGTGCCGGATGAATTCTGGGAGGAGGCGCTGGAAGGCACGCTCTCGCTGCAGACGGCGGAGGAACGCGTCGATGCGCCGGGCGGAGTGATCCTCTATCAGCGCGGCTTCGCCTATCGTCTGAACGGCGAGGCCTCGGGCTCGATGACCAGCGCGGGCATGACCGTCGCGGTGCTGGCGCTGCGAAACAGCAGCAAGATCCCGTCGCGGATGGCCAAGCAGGCCGAGCGAGCGATTGAACTGGCGGGCATCTGGTTGGGCAACAACTGGGCGGTCAACTCCAATCCGCCGGGCCGCAGCTGGCTCTACTTCCATCTTTACGGACTCGAGCGAGTCGGCGCGCTGCTCGAACAGGAGCTGTTCGGTACGCATCCTTGGTATCTCGAGGGCGCGCGCTTCCTGGTCGACGACCAGAAGGGCGACGGTTCCTGGGGGAACAATGAACGCGACACCGCGATGGCGCTGCTGTTCCTGAAGCGCGCCACCGCGCTTGCCGTGACCGAGGCTGGCGCGCGCAACACCGTCGCGGCCAGCACCGACGAAGCAGCGGATGTCGTGCTGCGGGCGATCGGCGATACCCCGATGACGATCTGGGTGGCGGACTCGCGCGTGGCCGGGACCAAGGCGGAGTTCTTCGCCTCGCGGATCGGCGAGCAGCTCGAGCTCAATCTGGGCAAGGGCGAGGAGCTGCAGGGCCGCTGGACCTTGCGCACTCAGTTTCCGAGGCCAGGTCGTTGGGAGGTCTGGTGCCGCCTCGACACGCCGGGCGGGGTGCTGACCAGCCCCAAGCTGCCGGTCGCGGTGCGGCTGGTCGCCTCGGATGAACTGATGGCGGCGGCGACCGCGCCGGAACGCAACCTGCTGCTTTCGGCCGAAGAGCTGAGCTGGCGCGCGTCCAGCGTGCGCGACGACAACCGCAAGCCGGACAAGCTGGCCGACGCCAACTACGCCGAGGGCTGGGCCTGCGCGCCGGAGGATGCCGACCCCTGGTTCATGTTCGAGTCGCGCAAGGGGATGCGGGCACGCTACGTGCGCTTCGTTCCCGAGACCAACCGCCCCTTCCAGACCGGGCAGCCGCGGCCGGCCAAGCTGCGCGCGATCGTCAACAAGCGTGACGTCTACGAGATCGAGGTCCCGGCCGACCCCTGGGAGAAGGCAGTGCTGGACCTGGGCAAGAAGGTGCGCATCCGGCAGCTCGAGGTGCACATCACCGAGATGCGCGGCGCCACCCTGGGTCAGGTTTCGACCGGCCTCTGCGAGATCGAGCTCGAAGAGTAGGCGCGGTCGCGCACCGCTATCCTGGGCCGCGTCATGGACGCGAAGGACCTGAACAAGGCGGCGGTGCTCGGCGCGGGCACGATGGGCAACGGCATCGCGCAGGTCTGCGCGCAGGCGGGCATGGAGGTGGTGCTCTTCGACATCGCCGAGGAGCCGCTGCAGAAGGGCCTGGCCAACATCGATCGGATGCTGGCGAAGGCCGTCGAGCGCGGCAAGCTGGAGCAGGCCGACGCCGCGGCGGTGCGCGCGCGCGTCTCGGGTGCGACGCAGCTCTCCGAAGCCGTTGCCGGCTGTGATCTGGTGATCGAGGCCGTGCCCGAGAAGCTCGAGCTGAAGCAGAGCGTCTTCCGCGAGGTCGAGGCAGCGGCGCCGGCGCGCGCGATCCTGGCCAGCAATACCTCGAGCCTGTCGATCGACAAGATCGCCGCCTCCCTCGCGCGGCCGGAGCGCTTCCTGGGGCTGCACTTCTTCAACCCGGTGCCGATCATGAAGCTGCTCGAGATCGTGGTCGGCGCTCAGACCTCGGAGGAGGTCCTGGCCTGCGCCCGCGGCCTGGGCGAGCGCCTGCGCAAGGACGGCATCGTCGTCAAGGACGCGCCAGGCTTCGCCAGCTCGCGGCTGGGGCTGGCGATCGGCCTCGAGGCGATGCGCATGGTCGAAGAAGGGGTCGCCAGCGCCGCCGACATCGACACCGCGATGATGCGCGGCTACGGCTTCCCGATGGGTCCGCTCAAGCTCACCGACCTGGTCGGCCTGGACGTCCGGCTGGGTATTGCCGAGTACCTGGCCTCCACGCTGGGGCCGCGTTTTGAGCCGCCGCAGCTGCTGCGTGACATGGTGGCGGCCGGCAAGCTGGGCAAGAAGTCCGGCCAGGGCTTCTACGACTGGTCGGAGTAGCCGGAACCGGCGACGCAGGCGCGGGTTCGTCGGCTAGCATGGGAGTCATGCGGGATCGAGCTGTCCACCTGCTGTCGCGGCTGAGCTTCGGGCCAAGTGAGGCCGAGGTCGAGCGTGTCCTTGAGTTGGGCGAGGAAGACTGGCTGGAGCAGCAGCTCGCGCCCGGTCGCGAAGAGGATCCGCGCATGCTCAACGCGATGGCCGAGCTCGAGACCGTCGACATGTCGACGGCGCGGATCTACGCCTGGATCACCGAGCCCTTTGGTGACCGCCGCGAGAACGAGCTGTCGAGCGAAGAGCGCACGCAACTGCAGCGCCGCCGACGGATCCCGCGCAACGAGAACATCCGGGCGACCTTCTGGCGCGCCCTGTACTCGAGCCGGCAGGTCGAGGCCGTGCTCGGCGAGTTCTTCCGTAACCACTTCAACGTCTCCTACACCAAGGGCGGGCCGGCGGATTTTCTGATCACCGAGTACGACCGTGAGGTCATCCGGCGTCATGCGCTGGGCAGCTTCCCCGAGATGCTGATGGCTTCGGCCAAGCATCCGGCGATGCTGCACTACCTGGATAACCATCTGTCGCGGCGGCCGCCGTCCAAGCAGGAGCTGGCCGAGATCGAGCGCCGCGAGCGGCGCCGCACTGATTCGCGCGAGCGCGGCGAACAGGCCGCAGAGATCGCGGCGCAGCGCGGGCTCAACGAGAACTACGCCCGCGAGCTGCTCGAGTTGCACACGCTCGGTGTCGACAACGGCTACAAGCAGAAGGATGTCATCGCGCTGGCCGAGGCACTGACGGGCTGGGGCTATGCCGCGGGCCGCGACGCGGATTGGGGTTTCGCCTTCCGCGAGAGCATGCACGTCAAGGGTGACAAGCGCGTGCTGGGCAAGAAGATCCGCGAGGACCGCGATCACGGCGGCGTCGGCGAAGGCGAAGCGATCATCGAGATGCTCGCCGAGCACAAAGGCACCGCCGAGTTCATCGCCACCAAGCTGGTCCGTTTTCTGGTCGCCGATCAGCCCCCCAAGTCGCTGGTCAAGGATGTGGCGAGCACTTACCGCAAGACCGACGGCTCGATCCCGGATCTGGTGCGCGCTGTCGTGCGCAGCGAAGAGTTCTGGGCCACCGAGCACGTGCGCGCCAAGTTCCGCACGCCGCTCGAGTTTCTGTGCGCGGCGCTGCGCGCGACCGACGCCGAGGTCACGGATCCTTCGCGCTGCCTGACCGCGCTGCGGGATATGGGGCAGCCGATCCTGCACTGCGACGACCCCACCGGTTACTACGACGTCGCCGAGGCCTGGCTCGACCCCGGCGTCATGGCGACGCGCTGGAGTTTCGCGCTCGATCTGGCCACCGGCAAGGTGCGCGGCGTCGAGATCCCCGTCGAGTTCTTTGATGAACTCCCGCAGGAGGTGCCGCGTCTCTGGCAGCACCACCTCACCAAGCGCCTGCTTCCGGGCGGCGCCGGGCAACGCACCCGCAACGCTCTGTCGACAGTCACCGACGAGTACCTGGTGAAGGCCAAGGTGCCCGATTCCCGCGAGCTCGGCCCGCAACTCGTCGGCCTTCTGCTCGGTTCCCCCGAGTTCCAACAGCAATAGCCCCATGACGACCCCCAACCGTCGCGATTTCCTGAAGGCCGCCGCCGCGGCTGGCCTGCTGACTACCGCCAACCCCTTCGAGCGCGCACTGCTCGCGATGGGGCGCAAGCCGGATGGCCCGCGCTCGGTCGTCTGCATCTATCTGCGCGGCGGCGCCGACTGGCTCAACATGATCGTGCCGCGCGATGACGACGATTACCTGTCGGTGCGGCCGACGATCGCCATGACGGATGAGGACGGGCTGGTCGAGCTGGATCGCGACTGGGGGCTGCACCCAGCCTTCCGTTCGCTGGAGCCGTTCTGGAAAGAGAAGCAGCTGGCGCCGATCGTCGCGGTGGGCTCGCCGCACACGACGCGGAGTCACTTCGACGCGCAGGACTTCATGGAGTTCGCCGCGCCGGGCAACCGCACGGTGCGCTCGGGCTGGCTCAACCGCTACCTCGCCGAATCGCAGAGCAAAGACGCCAGCGAGTTCCGCGCGATGGCCATGCAGGAGCTGCTGCCGCGCTCGCTACGCGGCGACTTCCCGGTGCTGGCCGTGCCTAGCGGCATGGATCGCAAGAAAGGTCAGCAGACGCTCAACCGCTTCGAAGAGTTCTACGGCGAGGGCCCGGTCGCCGGCGAGATGCCGGGGCAGATGGGCGGCGAGATGGAGCGCCCCGAAGACGGCGCCGGCATCGTCGAGAGCGGTCGCGTGACCATCGAAACGCTGCGCCGTTACCAGGACATCCTGGCCAAGGGTAAGACCGAAGTGAAGTACCCGAACGGTCGCTTTGCCCAGCGACTGTCCGCGATGGCCAAGGTGCTCAAGGCCGGCGAAGGCCTTGAGGTAGCTGGCCTCGACTATGGCGGCTGGGACGACCACGCCAACCAGGGCGGCGCGGAAGGCCGCCACGCCACGCGCCTCAAGGATGTCAGCGATTCGCTGGCCGCCTTCTGCATGGACCTCGGCCCGCAGCTTGATACGACGACCATCATCGTGATGACCGAGTTCGGCCGTACCGTGCGCGAGAACGGCAACCGAGGCACCGACCACGGACACGGCGGTGGCATGTTCGTGCTGGGTGGCGGCGTCAAAGGCGGCAAGGTTTACGGCGACTGGCAGGGCCTCAAATCTTCGCAGCTTTACGAAGGCCGCGACCTGCAGGTCACCACCGACTTCCGTGACGTCTTCCACACCGTCCTCGACGGCACCTTCGACTTCAAGCCACCGAAGGGCTTCTTCCCCGACTACAAGTCGAAGAAGATCTCGGGGATGTACTAGGGCAGCGAGCTGCTCAACCGAGCAGCGCGTCGAGCCCCATCATCAGGACGAAGCCGCCGAACAGGGCGTTGCTGGCGAGCGCCGCGTGTCCGCGGTGATGCGTCTCCGGGATGATCTCGTGGACGATCACGAAGAGCATTGCGCCGGCTGCAAAGCCGAGCGAAAAGGGAAGAGCCTGGCTGGCCAGCAACACGGCCGCGCCGCCAAGGATCCCGCCCACGGGTTCAATCAGTCCGGTGAGCGAGCCCAGCAGGAATGCGCGGCCGCGTGATACACCGATCGTGATGAGGGAGAGCGAAACGGCCAAACCCTCCGGGATGTTCTGCACACCGATCCCGATCGCGAGCGGCAGCGCTGTGCCAGCATCCGTGGCTGCGTAACCGACGCCGACGGCCATGCCTTCAGGCAGGTTGTGGATGGCGATCGCCATGACCAGAAGCCTGACCCGACTGACCTGCGCAGGCTGCGGACCTTGGGCCCCGACCACGGGGTGCTCGTGGGGTGTGCGCTGGTGGTAGAGGGCAAGCAGCAGGACGCCGGCGAGAATGCCGGCCGCCACCATCAGGAAGCCGAGTCGAGAGCTTCCGGTCACGCTTTCTCCGGCTTCCAGGCCGGGAATCAGCAGCGAGAAGAAGCTGGCGGAGAGCATGATCCCTGCGGCCGCGGCGAGCAGCGCATCCTCGGTGCGCGGCGTCAGGCGGCGCACCGCGTAGACCCCGGCGGCACCAAGAACGGTGCCGGCTCCGGCAGCGAGGCTGCCCAGGAACGGGCCGAGCAGTTGCATGCTTGGGCTTAGCGCGAACCGGCCAGTTCGCGCATCGTCGAGGCGGCGATCAGCACGCTGCGGCGACGGCCGCCGATGGGGACGTGCAGCAGGCCGTGTTCGTCGCCGCCCTGATAGGAGACGGCGGTGTCGAAGTCGAGGTAGCTGGTGAGGATCCAGCCCTGCAGTTCGGCGGCGTAGAGCGAGCAGAGGATCCAGGCGTCGTCGCGGCTGGGGGCGTCGCCCCAGGTCTCGATCGACAGCGCGGTGACCGGGCGGAAGCCGTGCTTGGTCAGCTCGACGATCGCCGCGCGCGGGGCGGTGTTGGCCGGCCGCACCCGGACCCGCACATCGCGCACCGAGTCGTCGTAATCGGCGTTGCCGTAGGCGTGGATCGCGCTGAGTCCGTCCGGCGAGATCGCCCCGGCCAGGCTGGAGCGGCTGAGGTCCAGCAACACGCCGCGGAAGCTCTGAGAGTCGAGGGGGACGTCGGTCAGGAGGGTCGCGACAAGTTCCACGGCGTATGCGACAATAGCAGGCTTGGGATGGCCTCCTGCAAGGCCAAACAAGGGAAAAGATGGTCCGTGATCTCGATACCCTGCCGCCGCAGCGGCTGTTCCTCGACGGCCCGGTGGGGCGGCTGCATGCGACCTACGAGCGCCCCCGCGCCGAGCCGAAGGCGGTGGTCCTGCATCTGCATCCGCACCCGCTGCACGGCGGCACGCGCCAGAACAACGTGGTGCGGCACGGCGCCCTGGGTTCGCTGGCGGCGGGCTGCGCCGCGTTGCGGATCGACTTCCGGGGAGTCGGCCAGTCCGCAGGCCGCTACGACGAAGGCGACGGCGAGGTCGACGATGCCGCAGCAGCCTATGCCTGGCTGCGCGAGCAGGTTCCAGGTGTCCCCAGTTTCGTCTGGGGCTTCTCCTTCGGCTCGCGCGTGGGTCTCGACTTTTCGATCCGCGAGACCGCGGCGGGCCGCGAGCCGGCCGGCTACCTGGGTGTGGCTTGGCCGACCAACTTCTACGCCTGGCCGCACGGCGAAACCTGGCCGCAGCGCAACAGCTTCCTGGTGGGCAGCGCGGACGAGTACGTCAACCTGGCAGGCATGAGCCGGGTCGAGCAGCATGGCGGCGCGCTGCACGTGGTCGAAGGCGGCACGCACTTCTTCCAGGGCCAGCTCGAGGAAGTTAGCGGCTGGACCCAGCGCCAGCTGGAAGCCTGGCTCGCGGACGCCTAAGAGGAGCGCGGTAGAATCCCGCCGCCATGCGTTCGCTCTCCCTGCTCGCTCTCGGGTCGTTTGCTCTGATCCCTGCCTGTGCCCAGGCGCCGGCTGACAGCCGCCTGCCCGAGGAGTTCGCGGCCTCCACCGATTGGGTCGATCTGACGCTGGACGACTTCGTCAACGTCAACGGCGACGAGACCACCTGGCGCCAGGAAGGCGACACGATCGTCTGCACCGGCAAGCCGCTGGGCGGCGCGCGTTCGCTCAAGCAGTACGACGACTTCCTGCTTGAGGTCGAGTGGAATCATCATGAGCACGCCGGCAACTCGGGCATCTTCCTGTGGTGCCCCGAGCAAGCCTTCACCGATCTCCCGCCGGGCACACTGCCGCGCACGGGCATCGAGGTGCAGGTGCTCGACCTGGGCTACGAGGAAAACTGGGAGCGCGACAAGGGCGCGCCGTCGAACTGGTTCACCTCCCACGGCGACATCTTCCCGGTCGGGGCCTCGAGCATGCAGGCGGAGACGCCGCAGATCGTCTACGCCGCGGCGGATGGCGCCGAGTACACGGTGGGCAATCCCGACAGCGCCCGCAGCTTTCCCAGCAAGCGACTGGTGAAGCCGGCAGGCGAATGGAACCACTACGCGATCGCCGCGATCGACGGACAGGTCAGCCTGTGGGTCAACGGCGAGCGCGTGAACGGCGCGAGTTTCTGCAAGCCATTCACTGGCTACCTCGCGCTGGAAGCGGAGGGCGCGCTGATCGAGTTCCGCAATCTGCGGATCTGCGAGCTGGAGAACCAACAGTGATGAACGAGTCCACCGACGGCCCGGATCTCTGCGGCGAAGACTGCGACTACGCGACCGAGCTCGCGCTGCGCACCATTCTGCTGCCGCGCGACACCAACGCGCAGGGCACCATCTTTGGCGGTGTGATCCTGGCGCATATTGACTTGGCTGGCGTCGTTCCGGTGCGCAAGCTCAACCCCGCGCGCCGCTTCGTGACCGTGGCGATGAACGAGATCGTCTTTCACGAGCCGGTCTTCGTCGGCGATCTGGTGTCCTTCTACGCCCAGGTCTGCAAGGTGGGCCGCACCTCGGTACAGGTCAAGGTCTGCGTCAACGTGCAGCGCAAAGATGACTCGGACGGCGAAGAGATTCGCGTGACCGAGGCCGAAGTCACCTACGTTGCGGTCGACGAGAACCGCCGCCCGGTGCCGGTGCTGCCTGCGTCGCAGCGCTAGTTTCGCGAGCCTGCGACGACGAAGTCGATCAGATCCTGGGCCAGCGCGGCGAAGCTGGGGTGGTGGGCGTACATCATGTGGCCCGCTTCGTAGTTGCGCAGGGTGACGCGGTCCATCGGCACGGTGCTGCGCGCCAGGTTGTTTTCGGCGGCGTAGAAAGTCGTGGCGATGTCGTAGTAGCCGTTGCCAACGAACAGGCGCAGGCCGGGGTTGTCCATCATGCCGCGGGCGATCGCGGGGGTCACATCGAGGTAGCCCGAGAAGGCCGAGTCGAGGTCTTCCGGCCGCTTCCACTCGCTGCCGGCGTCGCCGCTCATGACCTGATAAGGGCGGGGCAGCGAGGCCCCCAGTTCGGTCTGCAGATAGTGATGGAAGGCGGCCACGTAGGCGCCGGCCACGCCCGAGCCGAAGGGGTCTCCGCTGGGAACCTCGCCGACCTCATCGAACTCGCTGCCGGTGTAGCGGGTGTCGAGGCGTCCTACCACCAGCCCGCGGTCGCGCAGCAGCTCGCGGCGGAAGCGATTGGTTGACACCTTGAGGTGGGCGCGATCCAGGTACTGCTTGGAGAGGCCGGTGTAACGATGCAGCTTGTCGAGCACCCGGGCGCGCTGCTCGGCGGGCAGATCCCGTCCGGCGAAGAGAGCGGGGATGTACTCGGCCTGCGCGAACTGACGCACCTCTTCGAGGAAGGGCTCGAGCTTCTCCGGCCGGTCGGGCAGGGCCTTGTGATACCAGGCCGTCGCGGCGTAGGTGGGGAGGGCCGTCGCGTAAGCGGCGTCGTTGTCTTGTCCATCGACGCGCTCCATGGTCAGCGCGGGCGAGATCAGGATCAGCCCGTTCAGCGCGACCGCGTTGAAGCCGCTCTGCAGCTCGCGGACCAGCAGCGGGCCGCGAATCCCGCCATAGCTCTCGCCGAGGATGTACTTCGGCGAGGCCCAACGCTTGTGGCGGGTCAGCCATTCCCGGATGAAGCCGGCGACCGACTGCGCGTCCTCGTCGACGCCCCAATGGTCCTCGTCGACGCCCTCGCCGACCACCCGGCTCATGCCGGTGCCGATCGGATCGATCATCACCAGATCAGCGACGCGCAGCAGCGTGTGGGGGTTGTCGACCAGCGGATAGGGAGGCGCGCCGGCGGCGTCGGCGTCGCTGGGTACCTGGACCACGCGCGGGCCGAGTACGCCCAGGTGCAGCCAGACCGAGGCCGAGCCCGGGCCGCCGTTGAAGGCGAAGACTACCGGCCGCTGCTGCGGCGCCACGTCCTTCTGGGCGAAGTAGGAGTAGCAGACGAATTCGGCGGTGGGGACGTCGGCCTCATCGCGGAGATGAATCGTCTCGACCAGACTCTCGTAAGCGAAGGGCTGCCCGTCGATCTCGATCTGGTGCGACTCGGTGATGCTCCAGCGCTGCGGGCTTGGGTTCTTGACCTCGTCCTCGGAGTCGTCCTGGGCAAAGCTGGGCGCTGCAAGCAGCAGCAGAAAAGGGAGCAGGAGCAGGTGGTGCATTGTCTTAGTTGCGGAAGGCCTCGAGAGCGGCGGCGTCGACCCAGAAGATCTCGCCTTGGGTGACTTCAGCCCAGCTTCGGCCGTCGCGGCGCGAGAAGCTGAACAGGCTTTCATTCCAGGTGCCCATCGGGCAGTAGTCGGCGGCTTCGCTGTTGAAGCTCGGGCCGAGGTTGCGCGGCGCGGACCAGTCGCCGTCGTCGCCGCGGAAGCTGATCCACAGGTCGTAGCCACCCAGGCCGCCCGGTCGATCGCTGGCGAAGACCATCAGAGTCTCGTCCGGGTTGATCCAGGCATCGCCTTCCTGGTGCTCGGTGTTGATGGTCGGGCCCAGGTTGACCGCCTCGGCAAAGCTGCCGTCCTCCTGGCGCTGCGCGCGCCACAGATCGCTGCCACCCTGGCCGCCGGCGCGGTTCGACGAAAAGTAGAGGCTGCCGTCGCGCACGAAGCAGGGGTAGATCTCCTGCGACTCCGTCGAGATCGGCGCAGAAAGGCGACGCGCGGTGGACCAGCCAAAGCGCCCGCGTCGGGCGTGCCATAGGTCCAGGCTCGGGCCTGGACCGACGAAGACCAGGTCCTGGCCATCCGCGGAGAGCGTCATGTCGACGCCCAGTGGATCGACGCCAGCGGGCAGCAGCGAGACTTCGTGCGGATGCGACCAGCGGCCATTCTCGATGCGCATGCGGAACATGCGGAAGACACCTTCGGTGCGGCGGGTGAACCAGAACTCACGGCCGCCATCCGCGATCACGCCGTTCAGTTCGATGGCCTCGGTGTTGACGATGCCGTCGAGCACGCGGCTGGGCTCCATGCCCGGCGCGTCCGCCCCCAGCGCCGGGCCGCCGGCGCCGGTGGTGGGGTAGGGTTTGCGCGCGACGAAGCGCACGATCGGGTTGCGCCCGCCGCGCCCCCAATCCGAGTTGTCGGTCAGGTCCTCGTAGTGGAGCACGCGCAGCCTTGCGAAGGCGTCGAGCAGCTCGTGGGTGGCAAAGCCGAAGTACCCGCCCTCGACGCTCTCGCGATTCAGGTCGCGGTGGAAGCCCTCCAGCACCAGCAGCCCGCCCGGCTTCAGCGAGCGCATGATCTTGTCCGCGTTGCCGGTGATCAGGCTGTGCATGTACATACCGACGACGAGATCCCACTTCTCTTCACCGTAGTCGAAAGTGTTCACATCAGCGCGCAGTGCAGTCAGCTCCAGCCCGGCCTCCTTGGCCTGCGCAAGCGACTGCGCGATGGCTTCATCGGAGATGTCGATCCCGGTGACTTGCCATCCGCCCTCGGCCAGGAACAGGCTGTTGCGCCCTTGGCCCATGCCGATGTCGAGCGCGCTGCCCGGGTGCAGATCGGCGACGACTTCGCTCAGAAACTCATTCGCTTCCCACTTCCATCCGCGCGCCTTGCTGCGCTCGAAGACGCTGTTCCAGGTGGCGCGGTCGCGTTCAGCTTCGGTTGCCGTGTCGTCCTGCGCGATCGCCGGCGCGGCCAGGGTGGGGAGGAGGAACAGGGGGAGGATCCAGCGGGGCATCGCCCCGATCCTATTCGCGCGGGATCCGTGCCGGCAGCGGCTCGCCGTCGAGATAGGCCTGGATCGCCTCGCGCAGCCGCTGATTGTGCGGGACGAACAGCTGGTCGATGCGCTGGTGCAGCCAGGCGACGGAGCGTGCGTACTGGCCCAGGCGGAACTGCACCGCCTGATTGTGAGCCAGTTCAGTGACCGGGGCGCTTAGCTGGGAGCGCCAGCGCGCGTCTTCCTGATCGAAGCGAATGACGAAGTAGGGAACCATCGTTTCCAGGACCGCCTCATGGCGTTCGTCATAGGAATCGCGCAGCTCGACGAGGTAGCCGATCAGATCGCCGTGGTATTCGACGATCCACTCGCGCAGCGCCTCATCGCGAATCAGCGAGAGGCGACCGCTTTGCCTGAGGCCGGTATAGGTCGGGTAAACCGGGCGGTAGAGGAAGTGTCCGGTCGCCCCTTGGAAGGCCGGCAGCCAAGTCGCTTCGTCGAAGTCCTCGCCTCCAGCATGCCTGCGACCGCGAACTGGGCGTTCTCCTCGAAGCCATCCAGCCGCCCGGAGAGGCGGTTGAGGTCGGTTTCGTCCTCAGCCAGGTCGCGCATCATCGCTTCGAGCGCATTGCGTTCCTCGGCGATCAGCAAGCGGTTGGCGCGCCAGTCGTCGGCAAGCAGCGCCAGGATGACCGACACGAAGATGACCACGAACTCGGCGGCGAGCTTGGAGGGCGAGATCCGCTGGGGCATGCCCGCATGGTGCGCGCGCGTGGTCCGGCGCGCAATCGAGCTGAGCTAGCAGGCGATCAGCTCGACGCGGTGGCCGGCGGCGCGGGTCCGCGCGGCGATCCAGCGCAGCTCCGGCTCAGGGATGGCCTCCAGCTGCGCGCGCGGATCGGGCTCGCGGGCGATGGTGAAAATCTCGACCCGATCGATCCGCGGCTTCAGCTCATCCAAGCGCTCCAGCCAGGCCGAGACTTCGGCATCGCTGGCGTTGTCGACGTGCGGGCCACGGACGAACAGCGCCTGGACCGCGAAGTGGTTCAGCTCGCGGAGCGCATCCAGGGTGCGCAGGAAGGCGCCGCCCGAGCGCCCGTACATGGCCTCAAAGGTAGGCAGCGTGCCTACTTCCAGCTTGAAGGCTGCGTCGTCAATGCAGTCCTCGATCGCCTCCCGGACCGAAGGTCGCTGCAGGTGCAGCCCGTTGGACAGCAGGCCGATGCGCACCTGAGGGCCGAAGTGCCGATCGCGCGCATCGGCGAGCGCGTAGGCCCAGAGGTGGAACTCCGGGTGCATCGTCGGCTCGCCGTTGCCCGCAATCGTGATGCGATCGGGCACCTCTCCGCGCGCGGCGAGCTCGGCGAAGCCGTGTTCGAACTCGGTGATCAGATCGGCGGCGCTGGGCAGGCGATCATCGCAGTTCGTCGCGCCGCCGTACTGGCAGTAGACGCAGGAGAGCGAGCAGAGCTTCTGCCCGCTCGGCATCGGGTTGACGCCGAGGCTCGTCCCGTAGCGTCGAGACGAAACCGGCCCATACAGGACCCCGGATTGCAGCGGTATCGGCACAGAGGGGGCTTAGCCCCCGGCGACCTCGCTGCCAAGGGTCGGCTTCGCCTCGCCCTGGCGTTCCTCGAGCGGCAGCACGGCCATGGCCAGGGCCCAGGCCAGGCCGACGGCGCTGTAGCCGATCAGGCTGGCGACTTCGATGGCGCCCAGCTGGGCGGCGGAGAAGTAGGCCAGCGGGCCGCCGGCCGCGCCGAAGACCACGGCCAGGCTGCGCCGTCCGGCCAGCCACGGAACCATGTAAGGCAGCACCGCGGCGAAGTTCGCCCAGAGGCAGAGGATCCACAGCGGCAAGGTCTGGCCGCCGAAGGGCGGGAAGCTGGTCAGCCCCAGCGCCACCATGGTTCCGTCCAGCACCAGGCCGCAGAGGACGCCGATGCCGGCGCGGGTCAGCAGCCCGCGCAGCGGGTAACGGCGAGCCAGCAGCGCAAACACCACGACCGTCGCGACCAGCGCCCAGAGCGAGCTGCCCTGCGCGCCGCCCCAGACCGTGGCGAACCACGAGGCCTGAAACAGGACGAACAGAATCAGCAGGCTCACGCGGGGACCTCGTAGCGCGGCTTGGCGAACAGCAGCTGCACATCGCCGATGTGGCCTTCGGCGAAGCCGCCCTCGCAGTAGCTGAAGTAGTAGTCCCAGGTGCGCAGGAAGCGGTCGTCCAGCCCCAGCGCCTGGACTTGCTCGCGGTTCGCGAACATGTTCTCGCGCCAGGTGGCGAGGGTGCGCACATAGTGCGGCGTGATGTCCTCGAGGCCGACCAGCTTCAGGTCGCTCGACTTGGTCGCGGCCTGCAGCAGCGCGCTGACCGAAGGAATGCAGCAGCCCGGGAAAATGTACTTCTGGATGAAGTCCACCGAGTTGCGCGCCTCCTCGTAGTGCTGATCGGCGATCGTGATCGCCTGGATGGCGGCCAGGCCGTCGTCCTCGAGGCGCTCACCCAGCACGCGAAAGTAGCTGTCGAAGTACTGCCAGCCGATCGCCTCGATCATCTCCACCGAGACGATGCGGTCGAACTTCCCTTCCAGCTTGCGGTAGTCCTCGCGCAACAGCTGAACCTGGCCGCCGAGGCCCTCCTCCTGGAAGCGCCGTTCCGCCCACTCGGCCTGACGCTGCGAGATCGTGGTCGTGGTGACCTGCGCGCCGTACTCCTTCGCGGCGTGAATCGCGAGCGCGCCCCAGCCGGTGCCGATCTCGAGCAGGCGCATGCCCGGCTTCAGCTCGAGCTTGCGGCAAAGCCGATCGATCTTCTCGATCGAGGCTTCCTTGAGCGTGGCCTCCGCGTGCGGATAGATGCCGCAGGAGTAGGTCATGGTCGGGTCGAGGACGAGCGAGAAGAACTCGTTCGACAGGTCGTAGTGCGCCTCGATGTTGCTGCGGCTGCCCTCGAGCGTGTTGCGGTTCGCCCAGTGCGCCGCCTTGCGCAGCGGCGCCGCGAGCCGCGCCAGACCGCCTTCCATGCCCTGCATGACCTCCCGATTTCGGACCAGAATCCGTATCACCATGGTCAGGTCGTCGGCGCTCCCCCAGCCCTGCCGATAGGCCTCTCCCGCGCCCACCGTGCCGCCCGCCAGCAGCTCGGTCCAGAAGCGCGCGTCGTGCACCTGCACCGTCGCCGCGAGACCGCTGCCATCGGCTTTGCCGAAGTGCAGAGTCTGACCGTTCTCGACCAGAATCAGCGCGCCGTGCTGCAGATCGGCCAACTTACCGAGCAGCGCCTTGCGACCGAGCTTGGACAGGCTGCGCCCGGCAGCGCGGGTCAACCACCCGGGGCGGGTGCTAGTCACGTCGCGGGGAGCCTGAGCGGAAAGAGTGCGGGAAGAGCTCATCGGGATTCGGCGGTGGGGTGGGAGCGTTTGGCGGGATGGGTGTGGAAGGGCGCGCGCTTGAGCATCAGCTTGAGCGCCTGCCAGTAGATGCCGAGCCAGGTCTTGCCCGGCATGAAGGGGTGCCGCAGCAGCGCGCGGTGCACTTCGCGGCGGGTGAAGGGGCGGCGCTCGAGCAGGAGCGTGGCGTCGAATTCGGCGCCGCGGCTGGGCGCACGGTTGATCATGTGCACGCCGAGCCGCGCGCCCGGTTGGCCAAAGCGCCAGTCGTGCTCGATCTCCATCGGGCTGAACGGCGAGATGTGGAAGTTCTTGCGGAAGTTCCAGCGTTGGCTGCGCGGGTGGCGTGCGTCGTCCGCACCGTTCTGGTGAAGCGCCGGCCACGGCAGCACGTAGGCGTGCCGTTCGCCCCAGGGTGTGTTGGTGATCTCGGCCAGGATGGCCTGGAGCTGCGCGCGATCCGGCGTCCAGCAGTAGTAGAAGCTGACCGGATTGAAGGAGTAGCCGAAGGTGCGCAGCTGCGTCACCAGTTCGATCGGGCCCTCCGGGCGGTGACCCGTCTCGGCCTCGACGCGATCGCGGACGGCGTCGGCGAGCGATACGTCCGGATCGCCAAAGTAGTCGGCGCGGCGGAAGCTGGAGTGCGCAAAGCGCTCGAAGCCCAGCCACGGGCTGATCGCCATCGCCTCTTCGACGCGGTCGAGATCCAGGCCGACCAGGAACAGTCGGTAGCTGAAAGTGTTCTTGCGCGGCGTGAAGCGTCGATGACGCACGCGGCCGCGATAGATTGAGCACCCGGGGATGCCGGCGTTCATGCCACGGCCCCCGTGGTGAGCAGACGGTCGATCTCGCGTTCGGGGAGGTCCTCGGCGAAGCGCACGCCCAGGCTGCGCGCCACCTCGACCCCGGAACGGGCGCCGTCCTCGTGGAAGCCATAGCCCCAGTAGGCTCCGGCGAACCAGATCCGATCGGTGCCCTGAATCTCGGGGCGGCGCGCCTGCGCCGCAACGGTCTGCGCGGTGAACAGCGGGTGGTGATAGATCCAGCGCCCGTGAACCTTGGCCGGATCGATCTCACGCTCGCGATTCAGCGTGACGAAGAGCGGCTCCGGCGACTCGATGCCCTGCAGCAGGTTCATCCAGTAGGTGATGGTCGGCGGCGCGTTGCGGTCTTCGCCGACGTGGTAGTTCCAGCTCGCCCAGGCCTTGCGCTTGCGCGGCATGACCGACGCATCCGAGTGCAGCTGCGCGACGTTGGCCTGGTAAGGAAGAGCGCCGAGGATCTCGCGCTCTTCCGGGCTCGGGTTCTCAAGCAGCCGCAGCGCGGTGTCGCTGTGGGTGGCGAGCACGACCTGATCGAAGTGCTCGATGCCGTGCGCGGAGCGCACCTCGACGCCTTCGCCGAGACGCTGCACACCCAGCACCGGATCGCCGGTGCGGACGCTGTCGCCCAGCGCGCGTCCGATCGCCTGAACGTACTCGCGCGAGCCGCCCTCGACGGTGAACCACGGCGGGCGGTTGTCGACCTCCATGAAGCCGTGATGGTCAAAGAAGCGCACCAGGAAGCGCGCCGGGAAGTCCATCATCCGCTGCGGATCCGTCGACCAGACCGCGGCCGCCATCGGCACGAGGTGGTCGTCGACAAACTCGCGGGCGTAGCGGTTGCGCTGCAGATACTCGCCCAGCGCGACTTCAGCGGCATCGGGTGCGAGCAGCTCGCGGGCTTCCTTGTAGAAGCGCAGAATCCCGCGCACCATGCGCCAGAAGCTGGGTCGCAGCATGTTGCGTCGCTGCGCAAACAGCTTGTCGAGGTTGGTGCCGTTGTATTCGACCCCGCGCGCCGGGATCGAGGCGCTGAAGCTCATGTCCGAGTCCTTCTCGGCCACGCCCAGCTCCTGGAGCACCCGCCGGAACAACGGGTAGGTGCGGTGGTTGAAGACGATGAAGCCGGTGTCGACCGGGATCGGCCCCTGGCCGAAGTCGACCTCATTCGTGTGGGCGTGGCCGCCCAGCCGGTCTTCGGATTCGTACAACACCACCTCGTGCTCGCGCGCGAGCAGCCAGGCGGCGATCAGGCCGGATACCCCGCTTCCGACTACCGCGACGCGCATGTCTTGTCCTCGCGCACGCGGGCAGGAACGCCGCGCACCTCTCGCACCACGCGGAGCTTCTCGAGTCCCTTAAGCACGTACCAGGTGGGGTCAAACTCCCACCAGCGGAAGCCCTGACGCGCGGTGCCCGGGTAATGATGGTGGTTGTTGTGCCAGCCTTCGCCCAGCGTGATCAGCGCGAGCAGCCAGTTGTTGCGGCTGTCGTCGCGCGTCGCATAGCGACGGCTGCCCCAGCGATGTGCCAGGGAGTTGATCGTGAAGGTGCCGTGGTAGAGCGCCACCGTCGAGATGACGAAACCCCACACCAGCATCTGCGGGCCGTTCGTGCCGAGCTGCGGCGCGGCGGCCTCGAGCGCGCGGCCAAGCAGCAGGCAGGCGGTGGCGTAGATGATCGGCGCCACCACGTCGAAGCGGTCCAGCCAGCGCAGCTCCGGGTACTTCATCAGATCCGGGACCTGTTCCGTGCGGGTGCGGAAGTTGGCGGTGTTCAGGAACCAGCCCATATGGCTGGTCAGGAAGGAGTGCTGCACCGGCGAGTGGGCATCTTCCGGCTCGTCTGAATGGCGGTGATGCAGCCGGTGGTGCGCCGCCCACCACAGCGGGCCGCGCTGCGTCGAGCAGGCGCCCAGGAAGCCGCCGAGAAACTGAACGAGCCGCGAGGTCTGAAAGCTGCGGTGACTGAAGTAGCGGTGATAGAAGGCGGTGATCGCGAACATCCGCAGGAAGTAGCCGCCCACTGCGACCGCGACCGCCACGGGGCTGACCCCAACCCAGATCACCGCGAAGCAGGCCAGGTGCATGCCGATGAAAGGCAGCACGCGCGCCCAGTCGATGCCGTGACGCTCATCGGCTGAAGGGTCGACTCCCGCCCAGGAGTCGAACCACTGCAGCAATGCGAGCGCCCGCTGTTTCACTTCTTCAGTCGGTGATGCGTGACCTGCCAGGCCTCGCCGCCCTGGTAGGCGAACAGCTCGGCGCAGGCGAGGAAGAACATGCGCCAGCGGTGGAACCACTGCTTGGCGTTCTCGGCGCCGTAGGTCTCGGCCAGCACCGGCATGAGCTCGGCGCGGTGGGCGACGAGGTTCTCGAGCCAGTGCTCGGAGGTCTGTGCGTAGTGACGCCCGTTGACCTCCCAGCGTTCTTCGAGCTCGAACGGAATGTCGAGATGCTCGAGCAGGTCGTGGCTGGGCATCATGCCGCCGGTGAAGAAGGAGCGACCCATCCAGTTGTCGTCGCCTTCGGTCTCGAAGGGGTAGCAGTAGCTCTTGTGCGAGAAGACATGCAGGAACATCTTGCCGCCCTCGCGCAGCCAGCCGTGTGCGCGGCCGAGCAGTTCTTCCCAGTTGCGCATGTGCTCGAACATCTCCACCGAGACGATGCGGTCGTACTCGCCTTCGGGACGGAACTGATTGGCGTCGGCAGTCACGACGCGCAGGTTGTTCAGCCCGCGCTCGGCCGCGCGCGCCTCGATGAAGCGACGCTGCGGAGCCGAGTTCGAGACGGCGGTGATCCGGCTCATCGGATAGTGCTCGGCCATCCACAGAGTCAGCGAGCCCCAGCCGCAGCCCAGCTCCAGAATGTCCAGGCCGTTGGCAAGCTGGGCACGCTCGCTGGTCAGCGCGAGCATCGCGGCTTCGGCCTCGTCGAGGGTCTCGTGCCCGGTGGCGTAGTAGCAGGAGCTGTACTTCAGATGCTTGCCGAGGCACTTCTCAAAGAAAGCCGGAGGCACCTCGTAATGCTGCTCGTTGGCGGCATCAGTGTGCAACGCGACCTGACTCGTGCGCATCTCCTCGACCCAGTTCTGCAGAGCCAGCTCGCGGCCGGAGGCAAAGCGCGCCTCCTCCTCACGAATCCGATCGCGCAGCAGGCGACGGATCCCCCAGCGAATCGCAAACTCGGGAACCAGGCCGCGTTCGGCCAGTTGGATGGATGTACTCATGAAGCGGACTTGGGTGGGAGGGGGAAGAAGGCCGAGACCGACTCCTGGTAGCGACGGTAGTCGTCGCCGCGGCTGCGCAGGGCCTGCTGTTCGGTGAAGGGCACGCCCGAGACGAAGCGCACCATGACGAACATCAGCGCGGCGGTGGCGAGGGCCCAGGGAAGGGCCGGCGTGCCCACCGCCATGACGGGGTAGGCGCACCAGATCAGCCACTCGAAGAAGTAGTTCGGGTGGCGCGACCAGGCCCACAGGCCTTGGCGGCAGGTCTTGCCGCGATGGGCCGGGTCGGCCTTCCAGGCGGCGAGCTGGCGGTCGGCGAGGTTGTTGCCGGCGAGGCTCAGCAGCCAGAGCGCGAGGCCGGCGATCTCCCAACCGGTGAATGCTGCGGCCGCGTTCTGCGCCAGCACGAAGAAGGGCAGGCTGAACAGCCAGGCCATCAGGGCCTGGAGCAGGAAGAAGCCGAGCATGAAGGTGCGGTAGCCGGTGCCCAGGCTCTCGGCCATCGCGCGGTAGCGGCCGTCCTCGCCTTCGTGCGAGAGGCGCTTGCCGAGGTGGGCAGCCAGCCGGCCGGCCCAGAACAGCCCGAGGGCTGCGACGGCGACCCGGCGCGCCGTCCAGCCCTCGCTCAGGGCACAGAACAGCGCGGCGCAGAGGCCGATGGCGACCGCCCAGGCAAAGTCGGCCCAGCTGCTGCGGCCCTCGCGGCCGAGCAGCGCCCAGAGCAGGGTGAATGCAAGGGCCAGACCGGCTCCGGCCCCAAGGAACTGGTCCCAAGGCATGCTTGCGATCGGTTCGTCGCTCGTTGGGGCCTGGATCCTCATCTCGGGAAATTAGAGGGGGATCCGACTTTGTGCAAGTCAATATCTAGACAAAGAGGCGTGGAACTTGATCATACCGGTCCAGGAAGTCGCCCAGATCCATCTTCCGGCGGGTATTTGCCGAGCTCATCGGGCGCAGCTTGCCGGTCACCGGTCGCTCCGGTCCGAAGGGGCGATCGAAGCGCCCAAAGACCCAGGTGATGCCGCTCATCGAGTTCGGATCGCGCCCATCCAAGGCGTAGAGGTTGTTGAGATGGAAGAGGGTGTCCCAGGCCTCTTCCGGAGACGGGCTCCAGGCGATCAGGTGCTTGCCCCAAAGCATGCGGAGGTAGTTGGGCATCCAGCCCTCGCGGACTAGGCAGCGCTGGGCCGCGTTCCAGAGCGGGTCGTGCGTCTCACCGCGCTCGAACTGCTGCGGGGTGTAGGAGTATTCCCGCGGATCGGATCGATGCGCCTCCACGGTGGCGACGGCCCAATCGGGTTGGCTGCCCCAGCGCTCGCAGTCCGGGTTCTGGTCGGCGAAGCGCTGGCCGAGCTCCCGCCAGGTCACCAGCTGATCGAGGAAGGTCTCGGTCTGCTCGCGCAGTCCCCACCAGCCGGCCCGCTTGCCGCGCGCGGCGTCGGCCCGCTCGGCGAGCTGCGGCGCGAGCTGCTGGGGGCTGGTCCCCTCGGCGTCGAGCACCGCTTCTAGCACGCTGTAGGGAGAAAGAAAGCCGTAGTGCAGCGCCATCGACAGCCCGCTGGCCGGGGTCGGCTCCATGCGCAGGGCGTCGTAGCGCGGCAGCTGCTGATCGACGAACTCGCGCAGCCGCGCGCGCGCAGCCGCGGTGCCGCCGCGCCAATCCGTGGCCGGGACCTCGTAGGCGAGCGGCAGCTTGGTCTCGAGCGCGAAGCCGGGCGCGAGTTCCTCGCTCGTTGCGGCGGGCCAGCGCTGCTGGATGGCTTCCTCGACACCCGCTCGGCCCAGGTCGTAGTCGGCGAGGGGCGCCTCCCGGGCCGGGCGCTCGAGCCAGTCGGGCAGGTTCTTCTGCATCCGACGACGAAGCACATAGGCGCTGGGCAGCGGCCCGGGCGCGGCATCCAGCGGCAGCAGCCCCACGCTGTCGACCGCTTCGAGTCGGCAGTCGAGCTGCTTGCGCGCGGCTTCGAGTATGGCCGGGAAGTGAAAGCCCGGGTGGCGATCCGTCACGACCACGGCGGCCTGCTTGGCCATCGCAGCCAGCAGCCCCTTGCCCGCCCCCGGCTTGCGCTCGACGTAGGGGTAGTAGCTGAGCCGACGTCGGTCGATGGCCTCGAGGTGCTCGGCCATGCCGTCGAGGATCACCCGGTGGTGGCGCGGGCAGGCCCAGCGGTAGTCCGAGCGCAGCGCTTCGAGGATGAGCAGCGGCTTGCCCAGCTCGCGGCACCAGTCCAGCGCCCTGTCTAGCGCGTGATTGCGCTCCAGCCGGCGCGTCGCCGTCATCCAATAGAGGACGTATTCGCCCTCCGCGCGCGGCGGCTGATCTCGAAGGACTCGAGTGCGAAGATCTCGCGAAATTCCCATCTGTCTAGCTTATAATCTCGTCAGATGGCAGATCCAGGGGCGAAGCCAAACCCGGATGAGCTTCTGTCGATTGGAGAGGTCGGCGAGGCCACGGGTTTGTCCCCGCACACCATTCGGGTGTGGGAGCGGCGCTATGGCCGCCCGGCCGCGGTGCGCCTGCCCTCCGGGCATCGTCGCTACACCCAGGATCAGGTGGTGTGGCTGCGGCGCATCGCCGAAGCGCTCGCCAATGGTCATCGCCCCGGCAAGGTGCTCAAGCTGGAAGAGGCCGAGCTCGACAAGCTGCTCGCCGATCAGCCTGGCGATGAGCTGGGGCCGCTGGTCCAGCAGATGATGGACATGGTCTACGCCAGCGACAGCGTCGCGCTCGCCGACGAGCTGAAGCGCTGCTGGCGCAACCGCGGCGCGCGGATCACGATCTACGACGCGATCGTGCCGCTGATCCACGAGGTCGGGCGCGCCTGGCAGGAAGATCGGCTGACCATCGCGCAGGAGCACCAGCTCACGGAAGTGCTGCAGGATCTGCTGCGCGGCTTCCGCGGCCAGGTCGCGGCGGGCGAGCGCAAGATCGCCGAGTCCGATCGGGTCATCCTGGCGACGCTCACCGGCGAACGGCACGGCCTCGGGCTGCAGCTCGTCGCGCTGCTGGTCGCGCTCTACGAACGCGAGCCGGTGCTGCTCGGCGTCGACCTGCCGCCGGAAGAGATCGCCCGCGTCTCGCTCGAGGTGCCGCGTTCGCCGGTGGCGATCAGCGTGTCGACCTCGTCCGGCGGACCGGCGACGGATCGCACGATCACCGCGCTGCGTCGCGAGCTCCATCCCAAGACGCAGCTTCTGGTCGGCGGCCGCGGCGCCCGCCGCGCGCGTCGCGGCGTCCGCGACGTGACCTATCTGCCGACGCTGGCCGAGTTCGAGCTATGGCTGCAGGCCGAGTATGGTCTGCGCCCCTTTGATCAGCAGGGCTAAGCTGACCGCATGGTCTGGCCGCTTCCGCCGATCGAGGAACGCCCTCTGCGCCTTGGCACCTCGATGTGCTTGCTCGGCGCGCCGGTGCGCTACAACGCGCAGGCCAAGGAGTGTCGGCTGATCACGCGCGGGCTGAAGGAGCGCGTGGATTGGATCGCGGTCTGCCCGGAGATGGGCATCGGCATGGGTACGCCGCGGCCGACCATTCGGATCGTGGTGGGGGAGAACGGCGAGGACCGGCTGGTCGAGACCGACTCCGGGCGCGATCACACCGACGCGATGCGCGCCTGGGCCGAGGAGAAGGCTGAAGAGCTAGCGGCGGAGAACCTGCATGGCTTCGTCCTGGCCAAGGGCTCGCCCAGCTGCGGGATGGAACGGATCAAGGTTTATAAGGATGGCGGTCCAAGTCATCGCTCGCGCGACGGCTTCTTCGTCGAGACGCTGCGGGCGCGGCTGCCGTGGCTGCCGCTTGAGGAAGACGGCCGCCTGAATGATCCGCATCTGCAGGCGCACTTCTTCGGGAGGGTGCGCGCGGTGCGCCGCCTGCGCCTGCTGTTTGAAGATGGTGACTGGAAGCGCGGCGCGGTCGTCGACTTCCACACGCGCGAGAAGTTCTTCCTGCTCGCCCACAGCACCGCGCTGTACCAGGAGCTCGGCAAGCTGGTCGGCGCGATCTCCGAGCTGCCCGCGGCGGAGTTCGCGGAGCGCTACCAGGACCTCTACCTGCGCTGCATCGCCCGGCGACCGACCCGCGGCACGCATCAGAATGTGCTGGATCACATGGCGGGCTTCTTCAAGCACCCGCTGCGTCCCGCAGAGAAGGAAGAAGTGCGCGAGGCCATCGAGGCCTACCGTCGCGGCGAAGCGACCCTGGCGCTGCCGGCGCGCATCCTGCGCTTCCTGGCCACGGCCTACCAGGAAGACTATCTGCTCGATCAGATCTACTTCGACGAAGCGCTGCGCACTTAAACTGCGCGGATGAAGCCGCTGGTCCTGCACGAACTGCCGCCGTCCCCGAACTGCACCAAGGTGCGCATTGCGCTGGGCTACAAGGGGATTCCCTTCGAGAGCAAGCAGGTGGATGGCCAGGATCGCACGCAGGCGATCGCCGACTACGGGGTCGGGCTCACGCCCGGGCTGACCGGCGAGGGCTTCCGGATGTACGACTCGCACTCCATCCTGCGCTACCTCGATCTGAACTTTGAGGGCCCGCGCCTCCTGCCGACCGACGTGGATCAGCTGCGCGTGGTCGAGCAGTGGGAGCGCTGGGCGCGCTCCGAAGCCCTGGCGGGGCTGGGTGGGGTCTGGGCGATGGCATTCGGTCGGCAGGATTTCGACCAGGCGGCGCTCGATGCAGCGCGCGCGCAGATCACCGCGGATACCCAGAAGCTGGAGGACGAACTGGAAGGGCGTGAGTGGCTGGTCGGCGATGCGATGACGGCTGCCGATGTCTGCGTGGCAGCGCGGCTCGTCCTGGTGATTCCGCCGGCCTCCATTCAGGCGGCGGTCGAAGGCAGCGGCTTCCCCTTCTGGCCCTTCTACTTCGAGCACTGCGCGGTACAAGAGGCGCGGCCGCGCACGCGAGCGCTCCTCGAGCGCGTCCTGGCGCACGACCCGCTGATGCAAACGCTCGCCCAGGCGGCTGCGTAAGCCGAACGATGAGCGAGTCCGCGGACGCCGGCGCACTCGAGTACCTCGACCCTTCCTGGGCGGTGCGACTGGGCCGCGCCATGCGCCGCATCAAGCGTCACGCCAGCGACGACCTGCTGGTGGATCGCAGCCAGCGGCTGGTCGACGAGTTTGAGCGACGGGTCGAACAGCGCGTGCAGCTCGACGAGCGTCGCGCCGACTACCTGCTCAAGCTGCGCGCGGCGGCCGAGGAGCTGTTCCACGATCTGCGCGAGGCCGATGAGTCGCTAGACGAGGCCGAGCGTGGCGCCGAGGAGGTGTTCCAGGATCAGCTGCACAAGCTGGCCTTCGGCACCGCGATCATGGCGCAGATCAAGCTGGCCTTCGAGCTGGTGCTGGCGGCCTTTGTCGGTGTTTCGCTCAGCCTTTCCTATGGGGTTGTGCGCAAGCAGGCGGTGGGGGCGGAGGAGCCCACCACGATGACGGTCTTGGCCGCGGTCTCGCTGGCGTTGGCCGGCTTTGCCGTCACCATCGTGACCCGGGTCTGGCTGCTGCGGCGCAAGAATCAGCGCATGGTCTCGGCCCGCGAGCTGGCGTTCTGCCACGCGCACATCGCCTATCACCACGAGCGCGCGAAGGCCTTTCGTGCTTGCGAGCGCGATGTCGCCGCAGCTTGGCAGGCGCTCACCGGTCAAGATCTTCCCGACAACGCCGAAGCTCAGTTCGCCGAGCTCTACTTGGAAGAAAAAGAATCGGCGGCGCGTTGGGCCGAGAAGCGCACGCCTCTGGTCGAGAAGATGGGCACCAAGGCCGAGGATCGTTTGACCGAGGCGAGTCAGGGCGACCTCGCCGACTTCGCTGACTTCCTCAACTAGCGCGCGGGCCGCAGCTGCATGACCCGGCTGGTCGCGCGGCCGAAGCCGCGCAGTTCGGCGCGGTCGCCTTCGAGGAGCAGCAGCGCGAAGGCATTGGTCTCGGTGTCGAGCATGCCTTCGAGGGTGAGGAAAGGCAGCGCTTCGCGCTCGGCGTAGTTGCCTGCGTGGTTGTGCCCGTTGACATACAGCTTGACGCAGGCGTGGGCGCAGAGCAGCTCGCGCACCTCCTCGGCATTCCAGAGGTTGTGGACATCGTCCGGCCACAGCGGGAAGTGGCAGGCCACGAGCACCGGGGTGCCCTCGGCGTCCGCGCGGACCAACTCGCGGCGCAGCCACTCCATCTGCTCCGGGCCGATGCCGCCGTTCCAGGTGGGGGAATCCGGATTCACTTCGCGGTGGAAACGGCGCGAGGCCTCGGCGCGAGGATGCTCCTCCGGCCAGGCGACGTAGCTGAAGTCATTTCCGTCCAGGATCAGCAGTCGCCAGCCGCCGGGCAGCTCGACCGCGGCGTAGCGCTCGGCCTGGCCGAGCCGCGCCGGGACATCGAGCTTGCGCTCGTCGGCGACCTCGAAGTCATGGTTGCCCAGCACGTGGTGCACCGGGCAGGGCATCCGTTCGAGGATCGGCACGACGGTGTCGAAGGACTCCCAGTCGCGGTCGATGAAGTCGCCAAGATGGAGCAGCGCGTCGGGCTCGAGCGCGGCCAGGGTGCTCACCGCTTCCTCCAGCTTGGCCGGCGAGCGGCGGTACAGCCGCACCCCGCGGTCGTCGGCGTCGGCGTACTGGCAGTCCGCGATCAGGGCGAGGCGCAGGGGCCCCGGGGCCGAGCCGGAGGGAAAAAGCGAGCAGGATGCCACCATGAACAGGGTCGCGAGCAGGGAGGCGCGCCGAAGCATGACCTACAATATCCGCATGTCCCGTCGCGCCACTCGCGAGGTCACGGTCGGCGATCTGAAGATCGGTTCCGATCACCCGATCCGGGTGCAGTCGATGACCTGCACCGAAACCGCCGATGCCAAGGCCACGATCGAACAGATCGAGCGCCTGGTGGAGGCGGGCTGCGAGATCGTGCGGGTGACGGTGAATCACGACCGCGCCGCCGATGCTCTCCCCGAGATTCGGGCCAACTGCCCGATCCCGCTGGTGGCGGATATTCACTTCACCCACCGCATGGCGCTGCGGGCGATCGAGGCCGGGGTCGACAAGGTGCGGCTCAACCCGGGCAACATCGGCAGCTTGGATCGGGTGCGCGAAGTGGTCAAGGAGGCCAAGCAGGCGGGCATCGCCATGCGCATCGGAGTCAACTCGGGTTCGGTCGAGAAGGACCTGCTCGAGAAGTACGGCTGGCCCTCGCCCGATGCCATGGTCGAGTCGGCGCTGCGCCACTGCGAGACCGTCGAAGAGATGGGGTTTCACAACCTGGTCGTGTCGCTGAAGTCGACCGACACGCGCACGGTGATCGACGCCAACCGCAAGTTCGCGGCGCAGTCGGACATTCCGCTGCACCTGGGCGTGACCGAGGCGGGCCGTCCCGGCTACGGCAGCACTAAGTCGGCTGCTGGTCTGGCGCCGCTGCTCTTCGACGGCATCGGCGACACCATTCGCGTCTCACTGACCTCCGATCCGGTGCTTGAGATCCCGGTCGCCTTCGACATTCTGAAGGCAACCGGCGCCCGCGTGACCAGCCCCGAGCTGATCTCCTGCCCCACCTGCGGGCGGATTGAGATCGACCTCGAAGCGCTGATGAACGAGCTGGAGGCTCGGCTTCAGGGCGAGAACGCGCCGGTCAAGATCGCGGTGCTCGGCTGCGTCGTGAACGGTCCGGGCGAAGCCAGCGAGGCTGACATCGGCATCGCCGGGGGCGGCGGCAAGGGCATCCTGTACCGCAACGGCGAGCAGGTGCGCATCGTGCCCGAGGCCGACATGGTCGACGCGCTCTACGAAGAAGTGCAGGCCTGGAAGCGCGAACAGGCCGGCGCGGCCCCGGTCTCCGCGTAGGCTGGAGTCCATGCGATCCGGAGGGCCCTGCCGATGACGCCGTCGACGCGCCGCGAGTTTCTGCAAGCCAGCATGGCGGTGGGGGCGACGGCCTGGGCCGCGGCCTCGCGCCTGCGCGCCCTCACGGCGGGAGGGAAGCAGCCCAACGTCGTGCTGCTGATGCTCGACGCGCTGCGGCCGGACTACACCCAGGCCTACGGGGCCGCGCGCGAGACCTCGCCCTGGCTCAAGCGTTTCGCGCAGGACGCGACGGTCTTTGATCGTTGTTGGAGCACCTCCACCTGGACGGCGCCGGCCTGCGCCTCGCTGTTCAGCGGGCTCTATCCGACCGAACACGGCATCGTCGAAGGGCTGATGGCGCATTCGCGGCGCAAGGAGCGCCAGGAAGACAAGGGCGTCGCCGAAATCGCCCCGCAGGGGCAGCGCATCAACGCGTTTGCGCCGGACATGGTGCTGCTGCCACAGTACCTGCGTGAGTTCGGCTATCGCTGCTTCGGGGTGGCCACCAACCCGAACATCGGACCGCAGATCGGTTTCGACCGGGGCTTCGAGAAGTTCATCGCCCAACCGGAAGGCACTGCCGATCAGGTTGCTGCCTGGGCCGAGCCGTGGCGCGAGGAGCTGAGCTCGGGTGAGCATCCCTACTTCCTGTACCTCCACTACATGGATGTGCACAAGCCCTACAACCGGCGCGCGCCGTGGTACCGACCGCCCGGCGGAGACGGGCTGGATCCCGGCGAGGCTCGCAGCGAGGCCGAGGAGGCCGCCGAGGCCTACCGCAGCGAGCTGCGCTTCCTGGACGAGCATCTGGCCGCGCTCGAGCAGGCCTGGGGCTGGGGCGACGACACGCTGGTCATCGTGGTCTCCGACCACGGCGAGGAATTCGGCGAGCACGGCGGCATTGGTCATCCCTTCCAGATGCATGCCGAGCTGAATCGGATCCTGCTGATGGCGCGTGGGCCGGGGGTTCAGGCGCAGCGCGTCGCGACCCCGGTGGCGATCCACGATCTGCTGCCGACCTTGCTGGACTGGCTCAAGCTCGCGCCGCCGGTCGAGAGCTCCGGCCAGAGCCTGGCTCCCTTCCTGGCCGGCGAGGCCGCGCCCGCGCTCGACGACCGTTTGTTGTATGCGCATCGACGGAAGAGCAAGTTCCGTCCGCTCGACCTCTGGGGCCTCAACGCCGGCCGCTGGCGCCTCATCCAGGATGAGAAAGGAGAGTTGCAGATTTTTGATATTGAAACTGACCCCATCGAGCAGCAGCCGCTCGAGCGCGCCGGCTCCCCCGAGCAGGATGCGCGGCTACGCAAGGCGCTGCAGGATTACGTCCAGGCCGGAATCAGTGATCGCGCGGTCATGCGCGAGGTCGAGCAAAGCGAGGCAGAACGGGCGCTGCTTGAGAAACTGGGCTATGCCGAGGACGGCGAGGGCGGCTAAACGAGTCTGACCCCTTTGAGTGTTGCACTTCTGCTCTAAGTCTCTTGTTTGTAGGGATTTCCGGGGTCGTTCTCAAGGGCAGGGGTCGAGATGAGAATTCGATCCAAACTGCTTTTCTGACAAGAGCTTAGGGAGCCGCTGCACCATTTAAGGGGGTCAGACTCGGGCAAGTGGCGTTCCACACTTGCGTTTTTGCCGCCGCGAGGGCATAAAGAGGGCGAGCCGCGCAGGCCTCGTGCGGCATCGTTGCGTCGTGCCGCAACCCGCTCTCAACCCCTCGCTGCTCCCGTTCTCGCTGCTGTTGCCCGGCAGTGCCGGGGATATCCTGCAACTGGATGCCCCCATGTGGATGACGCGGGCCCCTGCGGTCTATCAGGTGGTCGGAGGCCCCGGCGAGCACACGGGTAGCGCCACTTTGCACGTCGCCGGCTCGCGCGCGGTCTACAGCGCGATCCAGAACCGCGAGGACGACGAGATCCACATCCGCATCTTGGGCGGCGGAGAACAAGGTGAAAACCTTGAGTGGTCGGGCCGCATCTCGGACATCTACACCAAGAAGGGGCCGCCGCGCAGCTTGGCCGTCCTCGAGGCGCTGTTCGAAGAGACCGACAGCATGTGGATGATGCGGATGATGGCCACGATGATCGGCCTGCGCCGCACCCATCAGCTGAACACCCCGAAATTTGGGTTCAGCTTGGTCGTCTGGTCGCGCCTGCCGGTGCTGAACGGCTTCGGCGGCGACGTCGCCATGATGACCTCGACGGCGATGGCCTTTAAGGCCTCGACCGGGCTCGACAAGAAGCGCGTCGACGGCATCCGCCTGGCCCGCGCTATCGTGCACGGCGCCAAGGAGGTCATGGGCCTGCGCATGCCGCTCGCGGATGCGATCACCTGCGCCCTCGCCGAGCGCCAGACCGGCATGTTTATCGAGCACGGCGCCGACCCGGGCATGCAGTGGGCGCCCATTCCGGATCACACCTTCATCGGGGCGATCGATCTGGGCATGGATCCGATCACCGAAGAGGAAGATCGGGTGGCCGCCGAGGCCGGCGCGGCCATGGGCATGGCTCACCTCAACAAGGAGCGCCGCAAGCAGAAGGAGCCGCAGTACGGCGGCTGGGGTCAGGTCACGCCCAAGGAGTTCGAAGGCGGCCTGCGCAGCTTCGTGCCCGCGCGCGAAAGCGGCGCCGACTGGCTGGCGGCTTTCACCAAGGACGAGCCAGAGATCGCCGAGCTGGTCGATCCGGATCGTCCCTACCGCCAGCGCGCCCTCTCCGAGCACCAGATGCGCGAGTCGGGGCGGGTGCACCGCTTTGTTGAGCAGCTGGCCGAGTACGCTCGGACCAAGCGCGAAGACCACCTCTCGGAGGCGGGCAAGGTGCTGGGTTCCTCGCATCGTTCGCTGCGCGACAAGTGCGGCATTCAGGACGACGCGATCGACGAGGTCCTGGGCAAGATCCAGTCGGCCGGCCGCGACGCCGGCCTGTTTGGCGGTCGTCTCGCGGGCGCCGGCGCCGGCGCGGTCATCGTGGTCCTGGCGCACCAGGCAGGCGAAGAGCGCCTGCGCGAGATCATGGACGAGTTCGCGGCCGGTCCTTTTGCCGAGCGCATCGTCGATCCGCCCAGTCTGCACATCGAGACCGATCGTGGCGCCGCGATGACCGGCTGGTGGGAAGGTGTGCTGCAGCCGAAGGAAAGCGAGCCGGAAGAAGCGGCCGCGGCTTCGGCCGAAGCCAAGGATGGCGAGTAGGGAAGCAGCGCAGGCGCGGCGACGCGCGCTCGCTCACTTCCGCCGCGTCGAACCGGCGCTCGCCGATGCGGTCCGTCGGCTCGAACCCCTTCCGGCCTTCCCGGTCGGCCCACTGGCTCGTCAGTCGCACTTCGTCTACCTCTGCCGCTCGATCGTCTACCAGCAGCTGGCCGGCGCGGCGGCGGCGACGATCTGGGGTCGTTTCGCGGCGCTCACGCCGGGCGCCCGCGCCCCCTCGGCCGAGGAGCTGCTGCAGCTCCCGGATGCTCAGCTACGCGGCGCCGGGCTGTCCCGCAACAAGCTGGCTTCGCTGCACGATCTGGCGGAGCGCACCCTTGACGGCCGACTGCGGCTGCGCAGTGTGGGACGCATGCCCGATGAGGAAGTCATCGAGCACCTCACGCAGGTGCGCGGCATCGGCCCCTGGACCGCGCAGGTCTTCCTGATGTTCAAGCTGGGCCGCCCCGACATCCTGCCGCCGGCGGACCTCGGCCTCCAGGAAGGGCTGCGGATCCTCGATGGCCACGAGGAACGGCCGCACGCGCGCGCGCTCGAGAAACGCGCAGCGGCCTGGGCGCCGTTCCGCACCCAGGCCGCGTGGACCCTCTGGCGAGTGGTCGATGAAGCGCGCGAGCAGGCCGCCGACTAGAAGCCGACCTCGCGTTCGTGCAGGCTGGCGTTGCCGGTGTAGTCGTATGCGCGCACCACGAATGCCCCAGTCTCGTGCGGCCAAGGGAAACGCACCCCGTAGGTCGTGGACTCCTTGTCGAAGAAGTAGCGCTTCACAACCGCGACCGGATTGCGGAAGTCGATCGAGGCTGAATCCGGACCGCCATAGACGTGGTACTCGAGGTGGTCGTCGAGCTTCTCGCGGATCGGCACGCTCTCCGGGTCACGCGCGTGCGGGAAGTTGACGTAGGCGGTGCCATCGCCGTTGTTCGTCGCCGAGTAGCGAGCGCGGTTCTGCAGGTCGTCGAAGTCAAAGCTCGGGCGCGTCGTGTCGGGCACGGGAAGAGCGCCTTCATCGACCCAGTTCGCCACCTCGGGCAGGAAGAACTCGCGCTTGAAGCGCCAGGCGCGGTGAGCCTGCACCGGGTTCTGTTCGTTGAAGTACAGCTCCAGGAAAGCGGCACCGGTGCGCTTGGCATTGCCCTCGATGATGAAGCCATCCGGCTTCTCGGGCGTGCCGCGACCGATCATGACGCGCTCCCAACTCTCCAGGGAAAGGAAGCCGTAAGGCTGCTGATCGTGATGGCAATCGATGCAGACGGTCTTGCCGTCGCGGGCCGGCACCGTGGACCACAGCGGCCCGACTTCGGTGCCGTAATCAATCGGAGGGAGGGGGATTCGCGGCAAGTGTGCCGACACCAGTCCGGTGTCCTCCGATTGATTCCCGGCAGGGTCGAAAGCGACGACCCTGTAGTAGTACGTGACGTCGTCGAGCAGGCCGCCATCCAGCAGCGCGTGCTGCGCGGCGCGATCGAGCACCAGCTGCTCGTCCGACATGTCCGGCTTGGTGCCGCGGTACACCGAGTAGCGCATCGACCCGGGCGGATCGTTGGCGGTGTTGGTGGCGATGGCCCAGCTCACGGCGACCTCGTCCCCTTGGGACGGCGCAGCGTCGAGCGGCCCCGCAAAACTGAGTGTCACCGAGCCTCCGGTCGAACCGCCGCCGGTCGATCCCGACCCGGAACCCGAGCCAGATCGATTCTTGCACCCGCCTGCAGCCAACATGAGGCCCAGGACCGGGAGGATCATCAGATCCGTTCTTCGCATTGTTTCCCTCCTCCGTGCCTGACGGCACTGAGAGTCCTATCGACCCCGGATTTTCAGGTTGGACCGCTTTCCGGCGGGAAATGCAGCGATTCCAGGAAGTTGTATCGAGAACGAGGCTGAGCGCCGCCTAGAAACGCAGCTGGCCCGCCCGGGCGGAACCGGGCGGGCCAGAAAAGTTCGGGAGCGGCCTTAGTTGACCGAAGCGCGTTCGAAGTTCAGCTCGACCTCCGAGATCGACACGTTGCCGAACCAGTCGGCCGCGCGGACCACGAAGGTGCCCGTGTTGGCCGGCCAGTCGAAGATCAGCACGAAGCTGTCATCCGAAGTCGGGAAGGTGTTGTTCGCGACGGTGCGGAACTGCGAGCTCCAGTCGATGGTGTTGCTGGTCTCGCCGGCGAACACCAAGTAGGTCAGGTGGTCAAAGCTCTGCGGGCCGTACGGCTGGCTCTCGAGGTCCATCGCATGCGGGAAGCGAATGGCGACGCGGTTGTTGCCGCGATCCTCGACCATGTACAGATCCGAGTTGGCCAGGTCGGCCGGATCGAACTCGGGCGGAGTCAGGTCGGCGGCTTCGGTTGCGCCTTCATCGACCCACGGCACCAGCGTGTTCTCGTAGTCGGTCACCTGCGAGAGCCACATCCGGTGGGCAGGCATCGCCGAGGGATGGCTGCGGATGCGGTTGACGAGATCGCGCCAGCTGGCGACTCCCATGCCGGCGGTCACCCAGGTGTCCGGGGCGGCGGGCGTGCCCATGCCGATCATGACGCCTTCCCAGCTCTGCAGATCAGGCTTGGCGACGGTGCCATCGTGGCAATCCAGGCAGGTGGTGACGCCGTCGTTGCCCAGGCGCGACCACAGCGGTTCGACCGTGGCGGAGTAGTCAATCGGCGTGCCCGTGGGTTGGCGCGGAAGGTTCGAAGAAACCACGACCTCCGGCTCCTCGACCAGACCGCTTTCGGTGGTCCGGGCGATGACGCGGTAGAAGTAGGTCGCATCGTTGGCGAGGCCGCTGTCCAGGAAGGAGCTGACGCCCGGGCTGGTCGTGCCGATCAGCAGCTCGCCCGTCATGGCCTCGTTGTCGGCGCGGAAGACGTCGTAGAGGACCTCGTCTTCGGTGGCTGCGGTGAGCACCGCCGGGTCCCAGGTGATGGCGACCGTGTCGGTCGCGGTGGGGGAGGCATCCTTCGGGCCGGCGAAGGTCAGCGTGGCGGTACCACCGCCGCCGCCGCTCCCGCCGCCGCTTCCGGAGCCGGGGCCGCCCCAGGTGCCGCCACCGGCGGCGCCACCGGCACCGCCGCGGCCCGAACCCTCACCGCCGCAGGAAGCGAGCGCGAGGCAGGGGGCGAGGATCAGTGCGAAAATCGTGGATGTACGCATGGTCAATTGCGAGACTTGGCGCGGAGACACGCCTGTTCAGGATCGGCAGTCTAGTGCTGATTTCTTGATCCTCTTGCGCGGATTCTGTGCGCCTTGGCCAGGCCAGAAGCAGCTTCCTACATCGGGGAACCGGATAGACTCTTAGCGAGTCGCATGGGCAGTGGAAATCTGGCTCACCCTCTCGTCATGAACAACTCTCAAAGCTTGTCAAGGGCCGTCCTCCCCGGCCTGTTGTTGCTGCTCGGAGCAGCCTGTCAGCACCATCCTTCGGTGGCGCACCCGGCTGCGGCTTCGCGCGCGACCTTGCTGCCCCCAGCCGTCGGGGGCGAGCCCGAACTCGCCAGCGGACAGAATGAAGAGGACAACCAGGAGCGGCGGCGGCTCTGGATGGAGGAGCGCCACCGCGCGGCTCCCGGCGTCGATTGGCGCGCGATCGAAGCGGAGAATGCTCGCGCCGCGGCCGATCGCAAGGCGGCAGCGCGGATGCAGCGCGCCGCAGGTCCGGGTGCGTGGATCGAGGTCGGTTCGCGCAACCAGGCCGGCAACGTCCTGACCGGCGCGCGCACCGCCGATGGCAGCACGCTCTACCTGGGCTCCGCCTTGGGTGGAGTCTGGAAGGGCCCGGCGAGCGGCGATGACTGGACTCCGATCAGCGATCACGTCTACGGCGGGGCAGGGCAGCTGGTGATCGCCGAGACGGGGGGACAGACCACCCTGGTGCGGGCCGCCGGCGGCACCGTGCTCTACAGCCGCAACGACGGAGTGAGCTGGCAGCAGCCGCAGGGACTCGACAACATCACCGACACGCGCCGCATGCTGCGGCTGGATGACAACAATCAGACCCTGCTGCTGCTGGCGCGGCGCACTGGCTGGCGTCTATTCCGCTCGACGGACCAGGGCGCCAACTGGAGCGAGGTGCGCGACCTCAGCGGCTACACCCCCGACATCTGGACGCCGCGCGATCAGTTGGGTGCGGTGTATCTGATCGATGACGATCGCCTCTGGCGTTCCACCAACGCGGGCACGAGCTGGAGCGCCTGGGGAACCAAGGCGCCGTTCTATGCGGCGAACGTATACCTCGGCGGCCACGAAGCCGGCGGCGCGGGACAGGTCTTTAGCCTGGCCGTTCAGCCCACCAACTCGGGAACCTGGGAGCTTTGGCGCACCGAAGACGCGGGCGCAAGCTGGACGCACCCCAACGATCTTCCCGGAATGTGGAACGCCTTCTGCACGGGTACCCAGACGACCAAGCTCATCGCTTACGGCGGGGTCGATATGTACTACTCGCGCGACTCCGGCACAAACTTCCAGCGGGTGAATGGATGGGCCGAGTACTACGGCGATCCGCTGGGCAAGCTGCACGCCGACATCATGTCGATCCACGCGCTACCCGACGCCACCACCGGCTACGGCGAGCGTTGGTACATCCACTGCCATGGCGGGAGCTACGAGAGCACCGACCGTCTGCGCACGGTGCGCAATATCTCGATGCAGACGCTTGGGGTGGGGCAGTATTACTCCACCTGGACAAGTCGACGGAACCCCGATGTGATTGCGGTCGGCTCGCAGGACCAGGGTTACCAGTGGGCGGTCACTCCGCCGCCGAGCGGCCAACCGGGACCCTACGCCGATTTCGATCAGCTGATCTCCGGCGACTACGGGCACATCAGCAGCTCGGATGGCAGCCACGATCTGGTGTACAGCGACTACCCGGGTTTCGTGCTGGTTCAGGAGGGCGAGGTCAACCCGCGCCTGATCACCGTGGACTTCCCCAACGGTTTCAACGGACAGTGGCTGCCCTTCATGGTGGCTGATCCGACCGACAAGAAGTCCTTCTTCCTGTGTGGGCAGAAGTTGTGGCGCTACACCCGCTCCGGCCCGAACGCCTGGGCGCCGGTGCAGCACACGGCGTTTGACTTCCAGGGCACGCTGAGCAGTCTCGAGTTCTCGCCGCTGGACCCGCAGCGCGCCTGGGCCTGCACGACCACTGGCAAGATCTTCTGGTCGACCGACGGGGGCGTGAACTGGACGGAATCGGCCGATACCGGTCCGGGCGCACACTACTTCTACGGCACGACGATCGTGGCCAGCGAGCGCAACCCGAATGAGGTCTGGATCGCCGGCTCCGGCTATTCGACGGTCGCCGTCCGTTTCTCAGACGATGGCGGAGTGACCTGGCGCAATCGCAGTCAGAACCTGCCGCGGACGCTGGCTTACTGCATGGTCGAAGCGCCTGATGGCAGCGGCCGGATGTATCTCGGCACCGAGAGCGGAGCATGGGAATGGGATCCGATCGCCAAGCAGTGGAATGACATCCTCGGCGCGGATGGACCGATCACCTTGTACTGGTCGGTTGAGGCAGTGCCTTCGCGCAACCTGATTCGCTTCGGCACCTACGGCCGCGGGGTGTGGGACTATGCCCCGGGCACGCCAGGTTTCTTCCCTTATGGCGAGCTGATGGGCGAGCCAAATCACCTGCAGCTGCGTGCGAGCGCGCAGCCCCTGATCGGTCAGAGCCTGCAGCTGAGCGTCAGCGGCGCCGCGCCGAACCAGGCCGGCTTCCTGACCATCTGCCGGGCCGCAGCCGAGGTGTCCGATCTCGGCGGAACGATCCTAGTCGACCTGCAGAAGCAGGCTCTGCAGTTCAATCTGCAAAGTAACGCAGCCGGCGAGGCCAGCGTCAACCTGACGGTGCCGAACACCGCCAGCCTGGTCGGCAAGGAGTTCTTCCTCCAGGCAGTCCTGCAGGATCCCGGGCAGGCCGGCGGCTGGTCACTCAGTCACGGACTGCGCGCGCTGGTCGGTCAGTAGGACCGCTACACTTCGAACGACGATGCCCTCGCTCGCGCTCCTCATCCTTCGCCTAGCATTCGGCCTGGGCTTTGCCGTGCACGGCTATCAGTCGCTGTTCGTGGCCGAGAACGGGATCACCGGCCTCGCCGGCCTGATCGAGTCCAAGGGCTGGCCCGCCCCCGAGGCCTGGGCATACCTCGCCAAGATCACCGAGTTGGTCGGCGGGCTGATGGTCGCGCTCGGCTTCCTGACCCGCGCCTCGGCGCTAGCCTGCGCGGGCACGATGGCGGTGGCCATCTGGATGGCTCACCTCGGCGATCCCTTCCGGGATCCAGCCACCGGAAAGGGCTGGGAACTCGCCGGACTCTACCTGGCCGCGTTCCTTGCACTGCTGTTCAGCGGCGGCGGCAAGCTGTCCGTTGACGGACTGCGCAAGGACCGAACCCCCGAGCCGGCACCTGCGGCGATGCCTCCTTTTGCGGCGGCGGAAGTCGCGAAGCCGGCTGCGGCCGCGCCGCCGGTTCCGGAGGATCCGGTGCAGGGGAGTGATGGAGTTTGGGACGGAAAGGAGTGAGTCTGACCCCCGTGAGTGGGCTCGATTCTCGAGTCGACCCGTAACTTCCGACCTCACAAAGCGTCCTCTAGGTGAACCTACCTGGAGGACGCTTCTTGTTTCACCCACCTTTCTGCCCGCGCTTCGGATGCCCCTCCGCCGAGCGCGATCTGGCCTTCCGCTATCGCCGATCCGGCTCCTATCACCGCAAGTGTGACGGTCGCTGGATCCAGCGTTTCCGCTGCCTCGTCTGCCATCGTG
>PAHY01000032.1 GCA_002705055.1 Planctomycetota bacterium | reverse complement strand
CGGCTTACCGGAACTACGTCCGCGGCGTGACGGTGAAGACGAGAACGACCCCTGCCCAATCGGCAGGGGTCTGTGATCAGCGGTGGCAGCTGAAGGAGGTCCTGAGATGGCGCTGGCCGCTGCGGATGGCGCAGCAATGAGCCCACTCAAGGGGGTCAGACTCCGCAGCTAGAATGGGGGGATATGAAGCCGCGCGCCATCCTTCTGCTTGTCCTTGCCGTCCTGATCGGTGGCATGGCGTGGTGGGTGCTGCAGCCGGACGGCCAGGACGCCCCGCTGGATGCTTCGACCGGCGAAGCCGAAGCGCTCGAGGAAAGCGGCCCCGAGCTGGCCCCCGAGGCCGGGCCGGGCGCGCGCGATCGAGGCGAATCGGAACTGGTGGACCACGACCACGCTGCCGGGGCCGGCCACAACGCCCCCGGGATCGGCGACTTGGTGGATGCGGTGAGCGGCGTTTTTCAGGTCGAGCCGAAGCGCAGTTTCCGCTTCTCGGGGCAGGTCTTGGCGAACGGCGCGCCGATGCCGAACGCCGAGGTGGTCGTGCGGGAAGGGCATGACTGGATGGAGCCGGATGGCAGCGAGACCGAGATGGTGCTGCAGTGCAACGGCGCGGGCATGTTTGAAGGTGAGTTCGAGATTCGCACGCGCTACCGACTGGTGCTTGAGCCGCGCGCGCTGGCGCTGCAGCCGAAGGATGTGCTGATGCTCAACTCCGAGGCGGAAGACGAAGTCACCGGCCTGGTCTTGGAGCTGTACCCCGAGGCCGAGTTCCACGGCACGGTCGTGAGCGAAGACGGCCAGCTGGTCGAGGGCGCGGAGGTCGAACTCAACATGGAAGACCACTGGTCGCGGCGTCGCGCTGGGTCGGTGGAGCACACCACCTATGCCCCGCGCAGCAACGCGAAGCAGACCACGAAGCCGGACGGCCGATTCTCCTGGCGGGTCGCCGAAGGGAAGTACACCGTTCGTGCCAAGCATGCCGAGCTGGGGGAGGGCTCGAAGTGGAATGTTGAGGCCGCGGAGAGTCCCTACGAGGTCGAGCTTGCACCTCGCAAGGAAGAGCCAAAGACGCGGATCCTCGGGCGGGTCTTTGGCCCGGATGGCCGGCCGAAGGAGGGCGCGACGGTGCTCTACGCCACCAGCGGTCCGCGGACGACGACGGATGAGAACGGCGAGTTTGTGCTCGACGGGGCCACCAAGCACTGGTCACTGGAACCCGAGATCGTGGCCTTTGCGGAAGGGGCGGGTCCGGTGCGCGTGCCGCTGGGGGAGCTCACTGAGCTGATCGGCCCGCTGCGCATAGATCTGCCGCGCGGCGGCGTGCTGGCTGGCCGCGTGGTCGACGGCGAGGGTGCGGCCGTGCCCTCCCGTCAGGTCTACCTGGTGGGGCTGCACGAGTTCTCCGATGGCAGCGTGCCGATGAAGAACGTGCTGAGCCTGTTCGGCGATCACGACAAGACGAAGACCGACGCCGAGGGATTCTTCCGCTTTGACAGCCTGCCGATGGAGCAGTTCACCGTGGCGGTGGGGCCGATCTACGCGCCCGAGGCCAGCGTGCAGGCGATTCCCGATCAGAGCGAGCTGCTGCTGCGCATCGGCGAGCTGGCGGCGCCCTCCGTGGAAGTGACCGGCATCGTGACCCGAGCCAATGATGGCGCGCCTCTGCCGGGCGCCAAGGTGCAGGTCAACCGCGTGTCGCGCACCAGCGGCAGCGGCTGGTCAGCGAGCAGCGTGCACGAGGTGGAGACCGATGAGGACGGTCGCTATCGCTTCGAGGGCCTGCCCGAAGCCGAATACTACTTTGAGGCGATCCTCGACGGTTACGCGCGAGGCAAGACCGCGCCCGAGGTCGAAGAGGCGGGGGTCAAGGAGCTCCACTTCCGGCTCTATCAGGATCGCACGGTGCGCATCGTGGTGCGCGACGCGGATGGCAATCCGGTCGCGGGGGCGCAGGTCTCCATCGAGGACGAGACCGGCCAGGCGCTGATGATCTGGTCCGAGGGCGGCTCGGGGCGGACTCCGGCGCGGGCCGATGACGACGGCGTCGTGATCGCGCACCGCATGCCGGGCGGGCCGGTGACGGTCGAGGTGCGTGGCCCGCGTGGTGGCCCGTCGATTCGCAAGAGCGCCAACTGGAGCGCCGACATCGAGCACGAGCTGGTGGTCCAGCTCGAGCGCGACTAGCGCGCCTCATTGCCGCTCGTGGTGGCCAGCATCGCCACCACCGCAGCTGCCACGACGGCCGGAGCGTCCAGGTGCAGGTGGTGAGCGACCCCCGGCACCATCTGCAGAGTCGCCGTCGGCATGGCCTCGACCCGCTCGCCCAGGATCGGCGCTTTCCGGACCAGGCCCTGTTCGCCGAGCAAGACCACCACCGGATCGGTGATCGCGCGCCCCAGCTCGCGCCAGATGGCTTCGGAGTAGCGCATCGGGTTGGGGCCACGCAGGCGGGCGTCGAACAGGAAGCGCAGCTCGCCTTGCGGCGTGAGTTCGGTAGATCCCGCGACCATCCGCGCGGCACCCTCGGCGCTGAGCCCGGGGTTGTTGTGCAGGATCCGCTCGATGGCCGCCTCGGCGCTGGGGAAGGTGCGGAACTCGGGCTTGGGCTGGCGCTCGGCGAGCAGCAGCTTGCGCAGCGCCTCGGCCTGGTCGCTGGGCTTGGAGGCGAAGCCGCCGGCGGCGTCCAGCATCAGGTAGCCGGGCACGCGCCCCGGCGCCGCGGCGGCGTAGAGGTAGGCCACGGTCGCGCCCATCGAATGGGCGACGATCCGCTGCGGATCCAGCAGCTCGACCACCTGGGCCAGGTCCTTGAGGTGATCCAGCTGATGAAAGCTCATCCCCTCGGGCACCGGTCGGCTCCCGCCGTGGCCGCGCCAGTCCAGGCACAGGGCATGGACCTCTCTCGGCAGCTCCTCGACGACGCCGGCGAAGCTGCGCCCCGTATCCAGGAAGCCGTGCAGGAACAGCACGCGCGGGCCGGCCGCGGGCCGCTCCCAGCAGCGCATCGTGTAGCCGCGCACCGGGAGATCACGCGCCACCCAGGAGCCGTTTTCCGCCATGGCCGGGAGCATAGCTTCCCCGTACGATGGACGGCCATGCTCGGCTCCCTGACATTGCGGCGCGCGCTCCTGTTGTGCGCTCTCTCGGGACTCGCGGCCCCGCTCGTTGCCCAGGAGGGCGACCGCAGCGGCGCCGAGGTCTACAAACAGCTCTGCGTCGTCTGTCACGGCGAGAACGGCGACGGCAAGGGTCTGATCCAGCTCGATCGACCGGCCCGCTCCTTCCGCGACGGTGGCTTCTCCTTCGGCAACACCAAGGAAGCGATCTCACGCACGGTCGCCGCGGGCATTGGCGGCACGCCGATGCCGGGCTTTGCCAGCATGCTCAGCGAGAGCGAGCTGGAAGCCGTGGCCGAATACGTGATCGCCTTCGGGCCCGAACGGCCGCCGTCGCCCGATGCGGCCATGCAGCTGCAGGTGCTCGACCGTCCGGTCGTGGTGCGCGGGCATCTGCCGCGGGTCGCGCCCAACGCCCCGGATCATCCGCGCGGTCTGCTGGTCGGCACACTTGACGGGCTTTCCTGGGAGTACGCAGCCGATGACCTGCGCCTGCTGGCCGTGCGCCAGGGCGCCTTCGTCAGTCGCGAAGACTGGAAGGGTCGCGGCGGCACCCCGCTGAAGCCGCTCGGCCGGATCGTGCACCTGCGCGCGGGCGGCACGCCGATGACCGAGTTCACGCCGATGTACCCGCAGCACATCGCTTCGGCGGTCGGCGTTTCGTTGGCTTACACGCGTCAGCTGAAGGCCACCGAAATCCGCGACGGCCGCGCCTGGATCGAGGCGCGCATCATGAAGAAGGAGCAGCCGATCGCCACGGTGCGTGAGGCGGGCGAGGCCTTCAGTCTGTCGACGGTCGCGGGCTATCGCCGCACCTTCGAGATCGAGCGGCACACCGATGCGCCGCTGCTGTTCATGGCGCACTACAGCAACAAGGGCATCGTCGAGCAGCTTCCGCTCGACAACGCCGGCTTCCTCTGCTTCGTGCGTGAAGGCGAGGACTCCGGCACGGTCTACTTCGTGCAGACGCGCACCGTGCTCGACTATCACGCCGACGAGAACGGCGTCAGCATCGGTGTTCCGGCCGACGCGCGGACGGCGGGCTTCGCCGTCAACGTTCTTCCGCTGCCGAGTGGTGCTCAGGAAGCCTGGGCGCAGATCAAGAAGGAGGTGATGCCGTGATGCTCAGTCTTCTCATGCTGGCCGCGCCGCAGATCGGCGCCGAGCAGTACACCGTCGAGTACCTGACCCCGCCCGAGGGCGAAGTCGTCGAGGTGGGGGGCATGGACTTCCTGCCCAACGGCGATCTGCTGGTCTCGACCCGCCGCGGCCGCGTCTGGTACGTGGCCGATCCGCTGGCCGATGATCCGACCGCTGCCAAGTGGCACATCTTCGCCGAGGGCCTGCACGAGGGCCTGGGCCTGAACGTCGTCGGCGAGAACATCTACGTGATCCAGCGCGGCGAGATTTCGCGGCTGCTCGATCTGGATGGCGACCAGGTCTGCGATCGGATCGAGACCCTCACCCAGGACTGGGGCATGACGGGCAACTACCACGAGTTTGCCTTCGGTCTGCCCGAGGACGCGCAGGGCAACCTCTACTTCAGCCTGAACTTGGGCTTCTGGAGCCCCGAGTGGTGGCACGGGATCTCGCGGGCGCCGTACCGCGGCTGGATTATGAAGATGGCGCCGGACGGCACCGTCTCCCCGGTCGCCCCGGGCGTGCGCAGCCCCTGCGGCCTGGGCATGAACGCCGCCGGTGATCTCTTCTACACCGACAACCAGGGTGACTGGATGGCCAGCAGCCCGATCTTCCATGTGCAGCAGGGCAAGTGGTACGGCCACCCGGCCTCGTTGCGCTGGACCGAAGCCTGGCAGGAAGAAGGGCGCGTGCCCTCGAGCACGCAGCCGGTCGACCAGGAGCGTCAGAACGCGGCCGTGTGGCTGCCTTACGAGTGGTCGCGCTCGACCGGCAACCTGGTCGAGGCCGCGGCGGGCGGCAAGTTCGGCCCCTTCGATGGGCAGTTCTTCGTCGCCGAGCTGACCGAAGGCCGCGTGCTGCGCGTGCAGATGGAGCAGGTCGATGGCGAGTATCAGGGGGCGGCCTTCCGCTTCCGTGACGGCATCGGCTCGGTCTGCCGGGTGGCCTTCGCGCCGGACGGCAGTCTGTTCACGGGCTTCACCAACCGCGGCTGGGGCGGCCGCGCGCCCGGCCACGGCCTGGCCCGCGTGCGCTGGAACGGCGACTCGGTGTTCGATATGCACACGGTCTCGCTGACTTCGAACGGTTTCGAGATCACGTTCACGCAGCCGATCAACGACGCCCCCGCGGCCGATGAGATCGAAGCGAGCAGCTACGACTACAACTACTGGTGGGACTACGGCTCGCCGCAGCAGCGCGAAGCCGAGCATGAAGTCACTTCGGTGCAGCTCAGCGCGGATGGCAAGACGCTGCGCGTCGGGCTGACGGGCGTCGAGGCCAGGCGCTGCATGAAGCTAAAGCTGGCGAGCGTGCGCGATGGCGCGGGCCGCGCCTTGCTACACGACGAGTTCCACTACACCATCAACCGCACCCGCGATGGCCAGGAGGCCATGGTGGTCAAGCAGGTGGCGCCGCCGGCCGAGAAGACCAGCGAGTCCGAGGGCTGGCTGCATCTCACCTGGGGCGACGCGCTGGATCGCTGGCAGGGCGAAGGCTGGGAGTTGGTCGACGCCGAGCTGGATCCGAGCGATCCGACCAAGCTCGTTACGCGCCCAGGCATCGGCGCGCTGGTCAACACCGGCGACAACGCGACCGACCTGGTCTCGAAGCAGGAGTTCGGCGACTGTGAGTTCTTCTTCCGCGTCATGCTGCCGAAGGGCAGCGACAGCGGGCTGTACTTCATGGATCGCTACGAGCTGCAGCTGAACGACAAGGCCAATGAGTTCGCGGGCATTCACGCCACCAAGAACCCGCGCGTGCTGGATGCGTACCACGGGGCCGGTGAGTGGCACACTGTGACCGGGCGGTTCTTCGCGCCGCGCTTTGATGCCAGCGGCCGCAAGGTGCGCAACGCCAAGTTTGAGCAGGTCTCGGTCGATGGCGTGATGATCGTCGGTTCCGCCGAGCCGGGCGGGCAGACCGGCGGCGGCCCCGAGAACGAGGTCGCGCGCGGTCCGCTGCGTTTCCAGGGCTGGCTGGGCAAGGTCGCGCTGGGCGATGTGCGGATTAAACCGCTCGACGACGGCCACGCGGGTCTGAACGGGGCCAGCGACTGGTTCCCGCTGTTCGGCAACGGCCTCGAGTTCTGGACCCAGAACGGCACGGCCAGCTGGGACTTCGTCGATGGGGTCACCAAGGGAGCTGAAGGACCAGGTTCGCTCAGCGTGAAGAGCGACGCGGTGACCGGTTTCGAGATCGAGCTGCGGGTGCGTCTTCAGGAAGGCGCGCCGGCGGCGATCGGTCTGCTGGGATCGGACCCCGAGCCGGGGATGCGCGTGGTGCTCAACGCCACGCCCGGTTCTCAACCGAAGACCGGCTCACTGGAAGGGGCGCAGAACGCTCCGGTGCTCACCGACCTGATCCCCGCCGGGACCTGGTTCGACTGCAAGGTGATCGGCCAACCGGTGGAAGCCGGCTTCGAAGTCAGCGTTTCCCTGAATGGGGTGCTCTTCCAGCAGGTGCTGGTCGAAGCCGACCGGGTCAATCACGGTATGTCGATCGAGCTCGGAGACGGCGCCTCGATCGAGGTGACCGAGGCGCGCGCCCGATTTGTTCAGTAGGCGAAGCTGCTAGAACAGCAGTCGCAGGCCGGCCAGGACGCCGTAATCGCGTTCGGGCCGGCCGCTGACGTCTTGCTCGAGAGGCAGAATCAGCGAGAGCTCGAGAGCGAAATCCGGGGCCTCGTAGAGAAAGCCCGGAGCCAGCCACCATTCGGTGTTGTCGCTGCCGCCGAAGTAGGCGTTGGAATCTAGGACCAGATAGCTGGCCGCGACGAAGTCGGAGCCATACTCAACCGGATCGACACGCCAAGCCAGACTTCCCGCAGCGTGGACGAGCGTGCCGTCCACATCCATCGGGCTGCGCTGAATCGGCGCATCATCGCCGATCGAGTGCACGGTGGCCGCCAGGTTCCAGCCGAAGCGTCCGTGGATCTCCATGACGGTCGCCCCCAGGAAGGGGTCGACGGAGTCGGTCGAGATCACCTCTTCGCCGGTGGGCAGCTCGACGCCGCCGAACACTGCCGCACGCAGGGTGTCGACGACGCCGATATCCAGCTGCAGGAAGCGGTACTTGAAGCCGATCGTGGCATCCGCCATGCCCTCGTCGAAGTCGTAGGGCACCTCGAGCCAGGCCGCCGAGTTGCCACGGAAGCCATAGGTGAAGCGCTGCTTCAGCTCGACGACATCGTCGGCGCCATCGCGCGCGTAGTAGAACAGCTTCGTTTCGGGGTAGAAGCGGGCGTCGCCGGGAGTAGTGGGGGCCGGCGTGAGATTGGTCTGCTGGGCCGCGGCCGCCGGAGCGGCCACGACCACGAACAGACCCGCAAGCAGAGCGGGCATGCGCATCGATCTACTTCCCGTCGGTGACCGGCGTGAAACCAGCCGAACGCACGGCTTCCTGCATTTCGAAGCCGGAAGGCAGCGCGCCGTTCGAGAGCACGAGCACCGATCCGGTGCCCATATCAATGCGGACGTCTTCGACACCCGGCAGCGCCATCAGCTCGTGGGTGATGTTGTTGGCGCAGTTGGGGCAGGACATGCCCTTGACCACCAGCACGTACTGGCTGGCATAGCTTTCGGCCGAGACTTCCTGCGTCGGCGCCGCGCAGGCGGCCATGCTGATGGCCGCGATCAGAAGAATCTTCTTCATGGTTTGGTGTGTACTGAATCGTGGAATGAGTGAGGAAGAATTGCTTCTTGCTCACTATTCGATCCAGACACCCAAGGCCGCGCGGGGCGGCGGGGCGCGCAGCGGCACCGGGCTCCAAAGCAGTCGGCCGAGGGCCGGTCGGACCACTGGAACCACGAGGCTCGGCGCCGCGGCCAGGGCGACCGGGGCCGGCGCATCCTGGGAGCTTCGCTCGCGCGGCGGCTCCGGAGGGAACTCCGGGCTGCGCACCGGCTCGAGGCAGCCACAGCCGCAGGGGTTCTTGGCCAGCAGCGGGCCATCCGCCTGAACGTGGTCCTCGCAGCAGCAGCAATGCTCGTGCGTGGGATCCTGCAAACCCGCGCCGACCATCGCCGACGGTAGGCCGGCGAAGGCACACAGCAGAGCGAGCAGGAGTCGCGTCACGCCCTGGAGTGTATACGAGAACGGCCCCGTCCGGCACCACCCGGACGGGGCCGCGGCCCGAAAGCCTCGTCGTTATCTGCGGACGGCGCGCCGCGCCGTCTCCAGGAAGCTGGCGATCTCGCCGTGAGCTCGATTGGACTGGGTGATCAGCAGCAGTCCGTCCCAGATCAGCATGCTGGGGCCTTCGACTTCCCAGAGCTCCGGGTCAACCATCTCGTAGAGCAGGTCCATCAGGTTGCCGGTCTTCTCGTCGCGGATCTCGCTCGCGATCTCGTCGCGGAAACTGCCGACTTCGTCGTCGGACCAGGCGTCAATCTCGGCGTCCGAAGCGGTGATCAGATCGCTGATCTCATAGCACGAGGTGGACATCGGGATGCGATCGCCGAAGTAGACGACGCCCTGGTGGTAGGTAAAGCGGCCGCCGGTGTGCTCGACGACTTCCTGGAGCAGGCTTTGGAGCTGGATGAAGTCGTAGTCATCCTCGAAGTCCATCCCGGCGTAGTCCGGGTGGACCAGCAGCGGGATCCCGGCTTCAGCGAAGACCTCGCCCAGGAAGTCATCCATCGAGGTGCCCTCCTCGACATGGGTCCGCTGCAGGAAGAGCGCGCGATGCTCGGCGGGGACGGCCGGAATCGGCTCGCTGTGCCGGTCGAGCAGCATGTTGAGGACCTGCTCAATGCGGGCGTGCACATCGGGTGACTGCTGGACCAAGAGCTGGCCGTTCCAGAGGCGCATGCCGACGCCTTCCCAATCCCAGACCTCGCCGTGGTGAGTGAGCTCGTGCAGCACATCCTGCAGATGGTCCCCGCGCTCATCGCTGGCGCCGATCAGCGGGACGACGTCATAGAAGCGCAGCTCGATGTCGTCGGGGGATTCGTGGCGATGGTTGAGCTTGAGACCACCGTCTTCGAGGGTCCAGCGCATCGGGTAGACCTGGCAGAGCAGGTCGAGCGCGCGGTCCAGCGTGACCTCGACGCGCAGCGCGCCGAACTCTTCGATCTCGAACAGCAGATCCTCGTCGATGCGCACTTCGAGCTCGGTCGTGGCCTTGATCATCTCGGCGAAGTCCTCGAGGGCGATCGCGTCGAACCACTTCACCTTGCTGCCCTGCAGGCGGGCCAGCGTGGGCGCGTGCCATTCCGGCTGCGGGCGCTGCCGGGTGACGCGAATTTGCGCCTTGCGCGGGCCGGCGGACGGGGCGCTGGGGCCGGCGGGACCGTTGGCGATCGCGCGCGGGCTACTGGGCGCGCTGGGGCCGGGAGGGCTGCCGGACTGAGCGCTGCTCTGGGTGAGGCCGGCCCAGGCGAGCACGGCCACGCAGGCCACGCCCGGGAGGAGCTGCAGCCGCTTGGGCTGCCAAGGTTGGATGATCATGGAAATTCTCCGTCGAGTCGTTTGGTGGTGAGGGAGCAGAGCAGATAGCGACGTCGGGGCCGGGGCAGGCTGCTGCCGGGGCAGCAGCTTGACCAGGGTCGCGGCGCAGCGGCGCGCCGGGACGTGCGGCAGGGCAGCCAGGGCTTCCTGGTCGCGCAGGAGTTCGCGTTCTTCGCGCATGCGGTGGTGCGCATAGGCGACGAGCGGGTTGAACCAGTGCAGCGCGGCGAGCACTGCGAGCAGGAGGTTCTGCAGGCCATCGTGGTGGCGCAGGTGGGCCAGTTCGTGCAGCAGGACGAAGCGCAGTTCCTCCTCGTCGAGCTCGTGCTCGATGCCGTGCGGCAGCAGCAGCTGTCCGCGTCGCCAGCCGTGCGCGGCAGGGGAAGGGAGGCCGTCGACCAGGACCACCTGCGGCACGCGGCGGAGGCCAAGCTGCTGGGCGCAGGCCGCGGTGAGCTGCTGAATGGTCGAGGGGATGGGGTCCTGAGCCGCGCGCAGGTGGCGGCGCAGGGAGACCTCGGCCCGCAGGGTGCGCAGCAGAGCGATGCTCACGCCGCCGAGCCACAGCCAGAACAGCCAGCTGGGGAGGTGGGTCGACGGGGCAGAGGAAGGTTCGCTGTTGTGCGGCGCGGAGGGTGCGGCGGGTTCCGCGGGTTCGGCTTGTGGTGGGGTCAGGTCCAGGCGGGGCCCGGATGCGACTGGGGTGGATGGGGCCGTCGGGCCAGCCGGAATCGGGGACGGGCTGGAGCTGCGCTCCGCGGTGAACTCTTCTTTGCCCTGGCCGGGAAGCTGCGCGACGACTGGCGCGCCGGCGCTTGCGATGGTGGAGTTTCCTGATTCAGCCGGCGTGGATGGAGTGAGCGGCGATGCGGCGGACTCGCCCTCGACGGCGCTGGTCGACGGCGGCTGGGCTTCCCAGGTCCACCACAGCGGCCGCGCGGCGCCGAAGGGATCCTGGATGGGCAGCACCAGCAGCAGGCGCAGCGGCACGAGCGACCAGAGTGCAAGGCGCAACCCGGGCGTGAGCCAACGACCCGCGCTGCGCTCAAGCACGAAGACGGCCAGCGCGAGCAGCGCGGCCTGGAAGGAAGCAATGAGCAGCAGACTCATGCCTGGCCTCCTTCGTCCTGCCCGGCCTTCTCGTCGAGCAAGGCGCGCAGCTCTTCGATCTCGGTGTCGGAGAGGGGCGACTCTTTGACGAACCAGGCGAGCAGCGGACTGGTGCGGCCACCGAACATGCGCTCCTGAAACTCGCGGGCCTCCGAGCGCACACAGGCCTCGCGCGGGACCGCCGCGCGGTAGAGATAGCGCTTTCCATCCCGCTCGAAGTCGAGCGCGCCCTTCTTGACGAGCCGGGCGAGCATGGTCTTGACCGTGGCCTCCGACCATTCATTGGCCGGGCCGACCTCTTCGGCAATCTGACCGGCCGAACGCGGGGCCTGGCCCCAGATGGCCTCCATGACCAACCATTCGGCGTCGCTGATGCGGGGGGGAGCGCTCATGCACCCCACGGTACTGGCTACATATGTAGTCGTAACGACAAATGTAATCAGTTTCGAGTCTGACCCCCTTGAGTGTGCTCGATGGCCTATAAACCCTTTGCCAGAGGTAGTTTACAGTCGTATTCTCAACTCGACCCCCGGCGCTGAGAATCGACGCTTAAGCTTCTATTTTATAAGGACTTAGGGCAAAAAAGCCCACTGAAGGGGGTCAGTCTCCTTGGAGGAGCCGCGCGCGCAGTCTCTGCGGCTTCGCCTCGGTCCAGACCGCCAGGGCCTGCTCGCCGGCGGCGGCGAGGCGCAGGAATCCCTCGGCGCGGGTGCCCAGGACTTGGGCGATCGGGCGGGCGGTGCTGGCGGGGCGGATGCGCTCCTGTTCGTCGAGGCGGAAGAACTGAATCCACCACGAGGTGCGGCCGCGGCGAGTTTCCAGCCAGCTGACTGCCAACTGGTCGCCGATCACGGCGCAGCTGACGCGGCCGAGTACGCCGGCTTCGCTTCGCACCACGCTGACGGCGTCGCCGCGCGCCAGGCGGATCCGCGGATCGGGGTGGGCCGTGAACCAGACCACCGCCGCCTTTCCTTGCCAGCGAGCGGAGGCTGGGCCGTTGACCGGGCAGCCGGGCATGACCCAGGCGTCGGCCGGGAAATCGCGACTGTTGTGCAGCAGCCGCCCTTCCTCACCGAGCTGCAGCCGCACCAGCCCCAGATCGCGGACTTCCTCCTCGCTGCGGTCTCGGTAGGCGAGCCAAAAGCTGCCATCCGCGTCGGCGACGAGCGTGGTGGCGCAGCAATCGCACACGCGCGGATCGACCAGCAGCTCGGGGCCGAAGCTGCCATCGGCCAGGATGCGGCGCGCGCGCAGCTGCATCGGTTCCTTGCTGCCGGTCGCGCGACCGTCCAGCCAGGCCGCCACGAAGCCGCCACCAGCGACCGGCGCGATGGACACAAAGCCATGCTCGGTGGGGGAGTCGTCCTCGTGCAGCCGGTGCGCTTCACCCCAGACGCCCTCGGCGTCGCGCAGGCGTAGATGCACATGGTAGGAGTAAGTCGAACCCGGCACCTTCTGCAGCCAGGTCGCTAGCACGCGTCCCGCGGCATCGACCGCGTGCACCGGATGGTCGGCCCAGTTCACGAACCAGTTCTGCCCGCGCGCGACCTCTTCGGCTTCCGTCCAGCTGCCATCCGGCAGGCGGCGGGCCCAGAGCAGAGCGTTTCCGTCTTCGCCGCCGGGCACCAACCAGTTGGCGCTGACTCGACCCTGAGCATCCGTGGCGAGCCAGGGATAGATCGCGCGTTCAGCGCTGGGCGGCAGCGCCTCGGTGCCCGCGCCCTGCTGCGCGGCGGCGGACGGACGCAATCGCGAGAGCCCGTCTCGAGGGACGGGCTCTTGCTGCACGGTGGCGAGCGCCACCCAGATCCACGCCGAGGCGATCACTTATAGACCGGGAACTCGTCGTTCTTGTACATCGCCCAGTACTCCTGGAAGTGACGTTTGACCTTCCCAGATAGCAGCACCACACCCAGGATGTTGGGCAGCACCATGCCGAAGATCATCAGGTCACCGAAGTTGAGGATGTTCGAGGCGCTGGTGATCGCGCCCAGGTAAACGAAGACCACGAAGATCACGCGGTAGACCATCGAGGACTTGTCGCCGAACAGGTAAGCCCAGCAGCGCTCGCCGTAGTACGACCAGGAAATCATGGTCGAGAAGGCGAACAGAATCACCGCCACCGCCAGCACGTAGGGGAAGAAGGGCAGCACTTCTCCCATCGCGTTGGAGGTCAGCGCGGCGCCCTCGTCGTTGGCGACGAAGCTGGCGTAATCCGGGTTGTTGTAGGCGCCGGTAATGACGATGACCAGCGCGGTCATGGTGCAGACGATGACCGTATCGATCAGCGGCTCGAGCGCGGCCACCACGCCTTCCCGCATCGGGTAGGGCACCTTGGCGGCCGAGTGCGCGATCGCCGCGGAGCCGATACCAGCCTCGTTCGAGAAGGCGGCACGCTTGAAGCCGAGCGCCAGCACACCCAGGGCGCCGCCGAACATCGCGTCCGGGCTGAAAGCGCCGGTGATGATCGAGCTGAAGGCGGCGGGGATCTCGCCGGCCTTCATGAACAGGATCGCGAGGCAGGCCAGCACGTAGATCGCGCACATGGTCGGCACGATCTTCTCAGCGACCTGGGCGATGCGCTGAATGCCGCCGATGATCACCGCGCCGACCAGCAGCGCCATGATGATGCCGTACAGGTGCGACTGACCTTCGAGGAAGCTGAAGGTCGAGGAAACCGCCTGATAGCTTTGGTTGACCTGAAAGGTGTTGCCGCCGCCGAAGCTCGCGCCGATGCAGATCACCGCGAACATCGCGGCCAGCACCTTGCCGAGGCCGCCGAGGCCCATCTCCTTGAGGCCATCCGACAGGTAGTACATCGCGCCACCCATGACGCGGCCGTCCGGGCGGGTCTTGCGGTACATCTGGCCCAGCGTGCACTCCGTCAGCTTGGAGGCCATGCCGATCAGACCGGCCAGGATCATCCAGAAGGTCGCACCAGGGCCGCCGGTACCCACTGCGATCGCCACACCCCCGATGTTGCCCAGGCCGACCGTCGCGGACAGCGCCGCGGTGAGCGCCTGGAAGGAGGAGACCTCGCCGGGAGCGTTCGGGTCGTCGTACTTGCCGGCGGTGACCTTGACCGCGTGACCGAGCACGCGGAACTGCGGGAAGCCGAGGCGGATCGTGAAGAAGACCGCGCCCAGCATCAGAATCACCACCGCGAGCGGGATCGTGGCCGGGATCGTGGCCCCTTCTGCAGGCAGCACCCAGTCGCCGGCGCCGTCGTTCAGCGACGCGTCCCAGCTACGCGGGGCGGCGGTTTCGAGGCCGAACAGCGGAATGGGGTAGAAGATGTAGAAGCCGACCTCGCTGTTGAGCGTCGCGAAGAAGGCGTCGATGCCGCCGGGTTCTTCGGCCTCGGCTGCCGCAGCAGCTTCCCCACCGGGGGCGCCCTCTTCCTGGGCGGGTGCCGGGGCGGCAAGCAGACCAAGCAGGAACAGCAGCGAGAGCAGGAAGTGGTGGCGACGCATGTACTTCGGGGGGAAACCGCGGTCGGTTGGGCTTCAGGCTAGCATAGGCGCTCGCGCCTGCCAGGGTCGATGCGGCGCGGATCCAGGCGCGCTCGGCCGCTATTCTGCGCGCATGCTGCGTCGGACCCTCTCGGTCTTCCTGCTTGGCTTGGCTGGCTGCCAAGGAAGCACGCATTCGCCGGACCCACGGATTGTGGAAGGCTTTGAATACGCGCTGGCACCAGCCGATGCGCGGATGGAGTGGTGGCGCGAGGCTCGATTCGGGCTGTTCATCCACTGGGGGCTGTATTCCATGCTCGAGGGCGAATGGGATGGCGGGACCGGCCATGCCGAGTGGATTCGGACCACCGCGCAGATCCCGCTTGAGGAGTACGACCAGCTTCAGGCGGACTTCAATCCGGTGAACTACGACCCGGACGCGTGGTGCCGGCTCGCCAAGCGCGCGGGCATGAAGTACATCGTGATTACCACCAAGCACCACGATGGCTTCTGCCTGTGGCCGTCTGCCCAGACTGAGTTCGATGTCGAGGGCACCGCGGCGCGCCGCGATCTGCTGGGTGAGCTGGCCGAGGCCGCGCGGCGCCACGGACTGCGCCTGGGCTGGTACCACTCGATCATGGACTGGCATCACCCGGACTATCTGCCGCGCCGGGGCTGGGAAAGCGATCGCAGCAGTGAGGGTGCCGACTTCGATCGCTACGTCGATTACCTGCGCGCGCAGGTGACCGAGCTGCTGACCGATTACGGGCCGATCGATGTGATGTGGTTCGACGGCGAATGGGAAGCGACCTGGACCTCCGAGTACGGGCGTGAGCTGTACGCGCTGTGCCGCGAGCTGCAGCCGCAGGTGATCGTGAATAACCGGGTCGACAAGGGCCGCGCCGGCATGGCCGGGCTGGATAAGGGGCCGGGCTTCGTCGGCGACTTTGGCACCCCCGAGCAGGAGGTGCCGGCGGGTGGGCTGCCGGGGGTTGACTGGGAGACCTGCATGACGATGAATCGTTACTGGGGTTGGAACCGCGCCGACACGCAGTGGAAGTCCGACGCCGAGCTGCTGCACACCCTGATCGACGTCGCGAGCAAAGGCGGGAACTTTCTGCTGAACGTCGGGCCGAAGCCGGACGGCAGCTTTCCGCCCCAGGCGGTCGAGCGCCTGGAAGCGATGGGGGCGTGGATGGAGGTGCTGGGCGAGTCGATCTACGGCACACAGGCCAGTCCCTTCGACGCGACCTTCGAGTGGGGGCGTGCGACGATGCGTCGGGATCACGAGGGTGCCGATCTGTACCTGCACGTCTTCGACTGGCCGCGCACGCCGCAGCTGATCGTTCCCGGCTTGGATCAGGCCGGGCTGGAGAGCGCGACTCTGCTGGGCACCGACGCGCCCTATCCGCTGGGCTGGCAGGGGCTCGAGCAAGGCATGCAGCTGTTCCTGCCGAAGCGCAAACCGCACCCGCATGCCAATGTGATCAAGCTGCGCTTCACCGGCTCGGGGCCGGTGGTGTATCGCAAGCCGCGCATCGAGGCGGAGAAGGATCGCTTTCTGAAGGCAACGCGGGTGCGTCTGTACGCGGATCCCGGGCTGGCGATCCACTACACCACCGACGGCTCCGAGCCGACCGTCGACTCCCCGGAATCCGTGGGCAGTTTCCAGCTCACGGAAACGTGCACGGTGCGGGCGCGCAGCTTCCACGCGGGGCGGCCCGTTTCTGAGATCGTCGAGCGCCGCTTCGAGAAGCTGACGCCGCTGCCCGCGGTCGAGCTTCCCGCCGACGCCCAGCCGGGCGGGCTGCGCGTGATGCGCTACGGCGGCAGCTTCGAGCAGGTCCCCGAGCTGCGCTTCCACGCCGATCGTCCCGAAGACCTGGGCCAGCATGCCGATCTAGGCGCGATCCCTTTGCTGTCCAAGGAGAATCAGGCTCTCGAAATCACCGGCTGGATCTACGCCGAGCAGACCGGCCTCTATCGCTTTGCGCTGACTTCCGACGATGGCTCGACGCTGCGCCTGGGGACGTCCGAGGAGCTGATCGTCGACAACGATGGGCTGCACGGCGCGGCCACCGAGACGGGTGTGGCGGCACTGGAGCAGGGCTGGCACCCCGTGCGCCTGGTCTGGTTCAACGCGACGGGCAGCGCAGCGCTGCGGCTAGAGTGGGCAGCACCGATGCGCGCGCTGCGCCCGGTCGCGGCGAGCGAACTGGCGTCGCGCTAGATGTCGACGATCAGCTGCTTGTCGTTGCCGACGGTCGCCCGGACGCCTTCGACGAGCACCTCGCGTTCGGTGCCCAGCTCGCCGAGCCGCAGGTCGTACTTCCCTTCCTCGGGGACCGGCGGGCGGAAGCTCTGGCCGCGGATCCGAAAGGTGTAGATCACCTCATTCGAGAAGGAGTCGATCACCTGCAGCACCGGGTTGCGCATGCCCGAGATACGCAGCTCGGGGAGGTGCGCGCCTTCGCGTCGACCGCCGTTGAGCAGCTGTGGCACCTCGAAGGGCCAGCCGGCGTACTGTGGACCGGAGATCGGATCAGCCCAGCGCGGCCAGCACTCGAACACGACGGTACGACTCGCCTTCTTGAAGCGGATCGTGCCCCAGCCGGGGCTTTGGTCGTGCAGCGCGGCCGGAGTCTGGCCGGTAGGGCCAGGATTGGTGTGCGCGTAGACCGTGATGTGATTGCCGAGGCCGTCGAGATAGCTGCCGGTGTGTGGCAGCGGATCGTCCTCGTCGAGCGGGATCACCGGCGGGCCGGGCGGGCGCCAACTGCGGGCATAGAAGTTGGCGATCGCCGGCACCACGAAGCTGAATCCAGCGTCCTCCCAGGTATCGATGCCGTGGTGGGCGATCGTTGCCAGGTGCTGGTCGCCACCGATCATGACGGCAAAGGCGCGGCGAATCTCGCGCAGCGCGGCGTTGCGGCCGGACTGCGGCCAGCCGTTTGAATCGAGGTCAATGCGCAGGTAGTCCTGGTTGCCGCCATGGTGCGTGGCGAGGCCCGCGAAGACGGTGGCGGACAGGGTGGCTTTGAACTCGGCGCCAGTCCAGTCGGCGGCCCAATGTTCGAGGAAGCGCAGCTGCTCCTGGCCGAGCAGCTCGGCGCCTGCGACGTCGGCGTCCTGGGCCAGGAACTTCGGATCGGTGATGTGGTCGGGGCGGGGGCCGTTGTGTTCGATCAGGCCGGCCGGGCCGGACTTGAACTTGCGGTCTTCGAGGATCGCGAAGCTCACCCCGCCGTACACCATGTCGGTGTAGTAGCTGGTGATGCCCTGCTCAAGCGGCACGGTCGACCAGGGATCGGGCAGGTGCGCCGTCTGGGTGCGCTCGACCATGCGCACAAACTCGGCCGGCATGGTGTAGCCGCCCTGGTTGTCGCGCTGCGCCGCGCGCCCCCCGGCACCCCACAGGTTGCCCTGATAGACATCGTGGTCGTCCGGGATCGTGATGCAGGGCCGGTCGCGGGCTAGGTCGCCGAAGGCCCAGTACCAGAGCGACCATTTGTAGTGGTAGTCCAGGAAAGGCTGACCGCGATCGGGGAAGGTCGGCGAAGCGCCTTCGTAGATCTGATCGCCGGCAAAGAACAGCACGTCCGGGTTCTGGCGCCGGAGCTTGGAGGTGAGATCGACGTGCGGGAACCACAGCGTGTCGTGCGAGAAGGGATAGCCCTCGCGGCCGAAGCCGTGGCGGTTGTTGTGATTGCAGGACAGCGCCGCGAGCACCGTTTCGGCTTCGTCGACCGGATCAGGGCGGATCAGCCCTTCCCAGGTCCAGGCCTCGTTCTGCCAATAGAAACGAACGCGATACTGCTCGGACTCGCTGGCATCCCAGTCTTCGATGCGGAAGTGCGCCGTCCAGCCGGGGCTGACGATGCCGGTGGTGTCGACCGTCTCCCAGATGCCGGCGCGCAGCAGCTGCAGCTCGACCGGCATCTCAAGCGCGGCGGGCGACAGCGGCGGAAGCTGGGCGGTCATCTTGAGCACCCCGCGCGAGAGCGTGTGCTGCGCACCCAGGATCGGGCCGAACTGATGATCGGCGTCGTAGTGCAGGCGCTCGCCGGCGCCGCGCAGATGCGAGAACCAGAAGCTGGGCTTCTGTTCGGCGCGCTGCGGCACCCGCTGATCGGCGAACAGGGCGACGTTGCCGATCAGAGCCGCGGCCGGAAGTCGCTCGGCCCGGAGCGAAGCCAGCGGCAGAGCCAGTTCGTCGGCTTTCAGGTCGATCTCGGTGGGCAGAGTGTCGAGGGGGTAGGCCTCGAGCACCAGATCGACGAGCTGGACGTCCTCGTCATGCCGATCGATACGCACGCGCAGTTCGACGCCGTCGAGCGAGGGCAGAGCCTGCTCGCTCTGGCGATGGGGCAGCACCGGGCCGCCGCCGTTGGCCCAAAAGTCGCGCAGGACCAAATGGCCCTGATGATCGACGCCAGCGAGGATGCCGCCCTCGGGCCCCGGCGCAGACTGCACCAGCGCCGCGGCGCGATAGTCGAGGTCGTCGGCCCCCGCGCCGAGCAGGAGGCCGCCCAGCGCGCCGTCTTCGCCGATCGCGCCGGTCAGGCCCAGCTGCACGCGCAGCTCGGCGGACGGCCCGCTGTCATCCAGCTGATGATCCAGCAGGTGCAGCGTGCGCCAGGCCAGGCGATGGCCGATGCACTCGACCCGTCCGTTGCGAAGCTGCCAGTCCTGGCTGCGGTTGGCCCAGAAGGAGGGGCCAATCCAGCGCCGATCTTCGGCCTCGTGCCAGTCCGTCTCGAAGCGGGCCAGAGCCTCGGGGGTGAGATCGGAGAGATCGACCGGCAGCTCGACAGGAGGCGCAGGGATCGGAACCTCGGCGCAGGCGCCGAGCAGAACGACCGGGAGCAACAGGCGGGATCGCACAGGATTCAAGGGCGCGCTGAGCCTCAGCGCGGGGGCGCTCTAGGATAGTCGCACGATGTCGCTCCGTTCCGCAATCACTCCCCGGCACGCGATGGCCATTCTGTTGCTGTCGAGCGGGCTTGCCGCAGGCTGCCAGCAGACGAGCCCCGAAGCGCCTCGTCCCAACATCGTGTTTGTCCTGGCCGATGATATGGGCCTCGGCGATATCAGCGCTTATCACGAAGAGTCCAAGGTCCCGACACCCCATCTGACTCGTCTCGCCGAGCAGGGCGCGCGCTTTACGGACGCCCACTCGCCGTCGGCGGTCTGCACGCCGACGCGATATGGGATCTTGACCGGCCGCTACAGCTGGCGCGTGCTGGAGTCGGGCGTGCTGTGGGGGCGGTCGCCCTGCATGCTCGATGAGCAGCAGTGGACCATGCCCGAGATGTTGCAGGAGGCCGGCTACACCACCGGAGCGATCGGCAAGTGGCATTTGGGTTTGGGTTCGGCGGAACAGACCGACTACACCCAGCCGCTCGTGCCCGGGCCGCTCGAGCACGGTTTCGACAGCTACTTCGGGATCCCTGCCAGCCTCGACATGCAGCCTTACTGCTTCGTGCGCGATCACGCCCCGACGGCGCCGATCACGATGGAGATCGAGGGCAGCACGCAGGCGCGGAACGGCGGCGGCGGCTTCTGGCGCGCCGGACCGATCGCCGAGGACTTCGCGCACGATCAGGTGCAGCCGCGGCTGATCGAGGAGGCGGTGGCCTGGCTGGACGCGCGCGGCGCCGAGCAGGCGGCGGGGGAAGGCAAGCCCTTCTTCCTGTACCTGCCGCTGGCCGCGCCGCATACGCCCTGGCTGCCCTCGGCCGAGTTTCGCGGACGCAGCGACGCCGGGGTCTACGGCGACTTCGCCGCGATGGTCGACGCCGGCGTGGGCGAGGTGCTTGCCGCGCTCGAGCGCCACGGCTTCGATGACAACACCATCGTCATCTTCACTTCCGACAACGGCGCGCACTGGACGCCCGGTGACAAGGCCAAGTTCGGCCACTTCGCCAACGGCTCGGTCCGCGGGCAGAAGGCCGACATCCATGAAGGCGGCCATCGCGTGCCGCTGATCGTGCGCTGGCCGGGACGGGTGCCGGAAGGCAGCGTGCGCCCGGAGCTCTTTGGCCTGAACGACTGGATGGCGACCTTCGCCGGTCTGCTCGAGCTGGAGCTACCCGAGGCCGCCGCCGAGGACAGCTTCGACCAGTCGCTGCTATTCGCCACGGGCGTCAAGAGCGGTGAGGCCATCGCAAGCCGGGCGCGCAGAGAGCTGGTGCATCACTCGCTGCACGGGATGTTTGCGCTGCGGTCTGGGAAGTGGAAGCTGATCGAAGGCCTAGGGACGGGTGGCTTCACCGCGCCGCGCAGCGTCGAGCCGGAAGAGGGGCAGCCGCCTTACCAGCTCTACGACCTCGAGGCCGACCCGCTCGAAAGCGTCAACCTGGCGCCGGAAATGCCCGAAAGAGTCGAGGAGCTGGCTGCTCGCCTGGAGGAGATGCGTCGTGAAGGGCGCACCCGCCCGCGAGCTGCAGATTCTCAATGATCGACTGGCAGGCTGTGCTCGATTTCGCCGCCCGGCAACACCCGGCGGCGGTGCACTTTCCGATCGCGCTGATTCTCAGCGGGGCGCTGCTTGAGCTGTTGATCTGCCTGCACCGGCGTGAGGACTGGATGGCGGCGCAACGATTCTGCCTGCGCTTCGGCGCTTGGATGGCGCTGGTGGCTGCGGCGCTTGGTTGGACCTTGGCCGGGTCGATGGAATCGAGCGGCGAGCTGAACCTGCACCGCTGGCTGGGCGTCGCGGCGACCGCTGCCGCGCTGGTGACCGCCTTCCTGGTGCCGCGCTGGCCTGAATCCGAGCGGCGCGTCTTTCGCTGGGTGCTCACGCTGACGGCGATGGTGATCGCCCTGACCGGGCACTTCGGGGGCTATCTGGTCCACGGCCCGGCGCAGTTCACCGGCTGAGCGCGGACGCGCCTAGGGCGCGGCGTCGGGGCCGTTCTCGCGCCGCCAGCGGACGTGGCGCAGGGCGCGTTCGAGAATGCGCAGATCGCGGGTCTCGATGGGCAGCCGGGCGAGGCGGCGCAGAGTCGCGTCCACCTCTTCGGCCGAGTCGCGAAACTCGATTCCGCGCAGCTCTTCGCCGATCGCGTCGAGGAAGCGCATGCGGTCGGCCTGGCCGGCGATCGCGCGGCCGGCGCCATCCGGGTGGGTCGGGCCGGTGCCGGGTGGGGTGGGCATGCGCGTGCCGCCGGCCCAGCGACGCCAGGCGTAGCCGGCGACCGCGACCGCGTGCGAGAGATTGAGCGAGCCCAGCCCGGCGGTGGGGATCGAGATCAGCGCGTGGCAGCGCTCGACCTCGTCGGTTTCGAGGCCGCGATCCTCGCGCCCGAAGATGAGCGCGGGCTGCGCTGCGGGGCCGAAGTCCGCGAGGGTGTCCTCCCAGTCATCCAGCGACAGGGGCGCGCGCTTCTTGCCTGCGCGGGCCGTGAAGCCGAGCAGGTGGCTACAGCCCTCGCAGGCTTCCTCCCAGCTGCTGACCGCGCGGAAGGAGGCCAGCCGTCCACTGGCTGGCGAGCCGGTGCGCCGGGCCGCCGCCTGCTGCCAGGAGCAGCCGTTCAGCACGCGCACCTCGCCCAGGCCGAAGTTGTCGGCCACCCGCGCGATGAAGCCGAGGTTGGCCGGATTCTGCGGTTCGACCAGAACGAGATGCGGGGGCGAGGGCTGCATGGAGGATGCGCGGCGGGCCAACCTTAGCGCCGGCGCAGAGCCGGAGGGATTTTGCCGAATCCCCGACGGGCTCAGGAGATACGGGTATGCTCCGGCCCGGAAAAGGCCGATGGAAGATGGGGTGCTGCGCCGTTACCTGGCGTCCCCTGGCGGATCTTTCCCCCCAAGCCCAGCCACGTCACCGGCATTCGCGCGGTGCGGTCGGGCTCTTTTAGGATGACGCAATTCAAAGAATCGGGACCTGGCCGGGTCCTTGCATCGCTCTGGCGATGGGGGGTGCGGTCGTGGTTGCGACGTGTCGAGTTCGTCATCGCCTGCCGGGACCTGGAGCGTCCGCCCTACGAGATCCCGACCCGCTACCGGCCCGAATACGACGAGAGCGAGCGCTTCATGCACGACACTGGCCTGGATGCGCTGCCCGCGCTTTCGCGGCAGTTTGATCCGCGCCGGCTCGAGCACCTGCGGCGCTGCATCGAGCGCCGCGACATCGACGTCCAGTCGCGGATCGACGAGGACGGCACGGTGTGGTGCTACATCATGCACGGCCTGAAGCCGATGCAGGATCTGGAGTACGGCTTCGCGGTGCCGCTGCGCGAGGGTCACGACGTCTACATCTTTGACGGCTGGGTCCACCCCGAGCACCGCGGCCGGATGGTCGCGCTGCTGGCGCAGAACGACTACCACGAACTGCGCCGCGGCCAGGGCTACCGCCGCGCCTACGTGGCGCTGCGCACCCAGGACGTGCGCTCGCGGCGCCTGCACCAGCGCATGGACTACGTCGAGGTGGGGCGGATCCGCCACACCAAGGTCGGTCCCTTCCGCTTCAACCGGGTCGAATTCCGCCCCGGCCTGCACCCGACGGAGGACCCGATCGGGCCGGTTCCTGCGCCGTCAGACAGCCCTGTCGTCTAGTTCCTCCGGCCGCTGAAAGGGGGCTGGCAGCCCCAGAAACCGGGTGTATACTTAGCGGCCCATTCCTCGATAGCTCAGTTGGTAGAGCAGCTGACTGTTAATCAGCGGGTCACAGGTTCGAGTCCTGTTCGAGGAGCCAAATCACATCGCCGCCGAAGGGCCTCTCTTCGGTGGCGATTTCTATTCATGAAGAGGGCCTTATGCATCCCTTTGTGGGGCGGTGACTTGCGACCGAACGATTGAGGTCAGCGTGGATGAGGTCGTGGTGCATCTGTTTGAATGTGGTCGCCATATCGGCCGGATTCTGTTGGATACTCTCGAGATGCCAAGGAGAGCAGCAGGTGCGCTTAACACTCCGGGATCTGAGGTAGGACACACCATCGCCAGCAGAGGTGAGTCGCTGGAAACGGCATCGCAGAAACTGACCCAAGAATGGGTTCCGGGCCAATCACTCTGATTGCGGCGAGCATGGACGGGCTGCAGAGGAAGGGTCGAAAGCCCAGAACATTTGCTCGAGGTGCAAGATGATTTGTTCTCCGCGCTGACTGGGTGAGGGCAGTTAGCATGTTCGGATGGGCTATTCCACCGGAGAAGCAATTCAGGAGAATGCGGAGGCGGCCTATTGGGAGGAGGTCCAACGCCTTTCGGACGAGACGATTAACGAGTTGCTAAGGGGGCAAGCGGTCAGCCTTCTCGACTTCGAGTCCGGCCAAGAGCTCGCTCGTCACCTGAAGAAGAGCCTAGTCGCCAAGAGCATTGCTGCAGCAGAGAGTGACGCGAAAGCCGCAAGGGAATTGGCCAAGGAGACTCACAAGTTGAACGTGAGAACAACACAGGCGACGGTTGTGATCGCCATTGCTTCCGCTCTTATGGCGCTGTTCGCACTACTTGACCTGTTGGGGAGTCCGGCTGTCGTCGATCACGCCGCTTCGGACCACGGAAGTACACAGGCAGGCCAACAACCCTTCGCTCCGCCACTTTCCGGCTAGCCGCCCTTCACCGCTCCGTTCCCCCCACTCAACGATCGATTAGCTTCGGCGGATACTCGAGCATTCTCGCTGGCGGATCCCAAGACGAGCTCACACGCGCCTCCGTGTGACGGTCGAGCACGTGCTCGTATGGCCTACCTCCCAGGTACTTGTCAACTTCTATCGAGGCGCCACTCGCAAACAGAGTGCCATTTTTGGAGAGTGTTGCTCGGGGATTAAATCGCGGGGCCGTCAGAACGTGAGTGTAGGCCCTAGGTTCTAAGGAAGAGTTCCGTTGAGAATGTGTGCCTGTAGCTACGGGTGGAGCAAAGGGTTAAGGGGGTAGGTATTCAATGCCGGACGCGCGTAGAAATCTCCTGGTGAAGCCCTGCGGCTATCCTTGAGAACAGGGCGGAATTCAGCTCGACAGTGCGCAAGTCCATGGGCGAGGCAGTGCGGCAGCAGTTTGCTTCTCTACCTGTGTCAGCCTCGTTGCAGGCTTACTCATTTACAATCTCGCAATGGGTTCAGAAGTTATCGAGATGCCGGTCGCTATTCGGAAGCTCACGATCAAGCGGTTTCGCGGGATAGAAAAGCTTGATTGGTTGCCTAGTCCTGGTCAGAACTTGATTCTTGGAGGGGGTGATGTCGGGAAGACTACGGTCCTGGACGCGATCGGACTCTTGCTCAGCCCCTATGACAGTATTGCGGTGACAGATCTGGATTATTGGGCCCGAGGGGTTTCTGAAGGATTTGAGATTTGTGGAGTCTTTGTATTACCGCCTGGGTCTGGACGGTACCAGCAGGCGAATCAGTACTGGCCTTGGGAATGGGACGGAAACGCGCTTCGGGTGCCAGGGGAAAAAGACCAGGAAGCTGCCTTAGGCAGGGAGGGGATCTCCGAGGCTGCCCACCTGCTTCGTGTGACTGGCGGTCCTGACCTGGATCTGACTTGGGAGGTTGTTCAGCCGAATGGGGACGCTCAGAGACTCGGTGTGGGGTTCCGTCGGTCGATCGGCTTGGTCCAGTTGGACATTGAGCGGAGTCCGGATAGAGACTTGAGCCTTGCGTTTGGATCGGCTCTAGATCGCTACCTTCAAGACCGCTCGCTGCCTCGGCGCGTGGCGGGTGAGGTGCAAGCACTGGACCTCAGCAGCGTGGTTGATGAAGATGTCAGAAAAAGACTGGATGTGCTCGACGAACGGCTGAAGCCGGATGGGTTGCCTTCTGGTATTAGCTTGGGAGTCGTGAGTGGTCGGGGTACGACAATGGGAGGGCTCATCCATCTGTTCGGCAGAAAGTCCGAGCAGGTAAGTCTGCCTCTGTCGAGTTGGGGGCTAGGTACTAGAAGGCTTGCGACGGCTAGGATTGCTTCAGAATGTCGTGCCGAAGCCGGAATTGTTGTAGCAGATGAGATCGAAAGAGGGCTTGAGCCATACCGAGTGCGTGTACTTCTGCGCACTTTGAGAACCGCAGGGCAGCAGGCCTTCATGACGACACATAGTCCTCTCACCGTGCGAGCCGCGGAGGGCGCGACGTTGTGGTATATGGATGCGAAAGGAACACTGGCCGAACTTCCTCGCGACAAGTTCGACAGCAAGACAGTGAGATGGTATCCAGAGACGTTCTTTTCAAGGCTCGCAGTAGTCTGCGAGGGCTATACCGAAATGGGGTTCATTGGCGCCCTCCTGGATGAGATGGTTTCGGAGGGGGTCGAAGCGCACGGCATCTTCCTCACATGTGGATTTGGGAATCAGCAGGCGAGAGAGCTTTTGAATACGCTCGCCGTTGCCGGGATCAAGGCGTCAGGTCTTGTTGACAACGAGGGTGATAGTCCAGGCCGGTGGGCGCGTTTGAAGGAGCAACTCGGTGGGTTGCTCTATCAGTGGCCAGAGGGGGAAACTGAGCGCAATGTGGTCGCTGCGCTTGAAATCCCCCAGCTTCAATCGCTATTGACTGATGAGGAAGGTCTTCCTCGCACGGACCGAATCAAGCATGTCAATGTGCGGCTTGAGAGCTCAGGCTTCACTGGTACTTGGGAGAGCGCTGAACTGCAGGGTCTAAGAGAGGCTATCGTGAGATCCTCGACGAAAGACCGTTCGGATGGGACTTCGAAAGAGGAGGCGAAAAGTCAGGAGCGAGCTTGGTTCAAGTCCGAGATTGGAGGGCGAGAGCTGGCTAGAGCGATCGGGGGCGTCGAGGGAGTAAAAAAGAAGCTGCCTATGATCTATGAGTTCCTTGAGCGAGTCTGCTCGGCTGTCGGTCTGCGGCCCGAGAATCGGAGGTGACCTCAGGTGAGGCGAGTGCACCTCGATACGTTACTTTGCTCTGATGCACAACTAGTAGTGTGCGAAGCTCCTGCGGGCTGCGGCAAGACCTACCAGGGAGCGCGCCTAGGTGCGATTGTCGCTGGGGAACTTTCGCGCGGTCGAGTTCTTGTCCTGACGCACACGAATGCCGCGGCGAACGAATTCCGCGCTCGCCTGCGCGTGCAACGGAGTCGGTGTCTTGTGCGAACGCTTGACTCTCTAGTCGTGGACATTGCAACGGCTTATCGTATACCCCTTGGCCTCCCCGGGGATGTTTCACAATGGGCGATCGAGCGGAGTGGTGGCGACGACAGTGGGTTTGTGGACCTGGCGAAGCACGTTGCTGACTTTCTCGAGTCTGCACCAATAGTCTCAAGTGCACTTGTGGAACGCTTTCCGTTTGTGATCGCAGACGAGCATCAGGACGCGAACGAGCATCAAGAGAGAGTCTTGAAGGCGATGAAAGCGAGCGGCGGAAGGCTGCGTGTGTTCGGCGATCCGATGCAGGCGATATACCGTGAGGCTGGCGACTCATCAATGAGCGGCCCGTTGGCGCGCTGGGAGCGCTTGAAGACTGAAGGTGAGGTCTGTGAGCTTAGTGTTCCCCATAGATGGCAGGGGTCAGGATCAGATCTTGGAGAGTGGATAATGTATGCGCGAAATGCGCTAAAGGCTGGTCGCGCAGTCGATATTGGCCGTGGGCTTCCTAGCTCTGTACATGTCATCCAGGCCGATACGCGTGATGCAGGGCACGGCAAGTTCATCCCGGACCAGGAGGCGGGGGGGCAGATCAGGCGCGCACTTCGCGAGGCACCTCAGTCTCTGGTTCTCGCACCTTCCAACGAGTTGGTGAGGAGCCTTCGCGGCTCAGTCGCACGTACACACCGGATCTGGGAGGGAGCAAGTCGGCCGGCGCTTGACAAGTTTGTGGCTGGACTAGTGCGGGACTCAGGGGATCCGCAGAGTGTTGGGGACCACTGGGTCGAATTCATGTGCGCCGTGGCTGCCGGCTTCACTCGCTCAAGACATGGCAAAGTCTTCAGGGATATTCTGGAAGAGAAGTGCGAAAGGTCGAGGCGTGGCATGCCGGGGCAACTCAGAGAAGCGGCCAAGGAGATACAAGTAAGGCCAGATCATTCCGGTGCCGCTCGTGCACTGAAGCGAGTTCTGAGCTTGATCGCGTCTGGTGAGAAGGGTTTTGATGCAATCAGGGTAGATTACTGGTCAGAGGTCGCAGACGCGAAACGCGTAGGAGCTTCTACGGATCTAGCTGAGGCCATGAGGCAAGTTCGGATGGATCGGCGCTATTGCGACCCCGGGCTTCCAGATCGAGCGATAAGCACAATCCATCGCGCAAAGGGGCGTGAGGGTCCTAATGTGATGCTCATCCCATGTGGGTCAGCTCAGTTTCGACCTACTCAGTACAAGCGGAACCAGCTCTATGTTGCGCTGAGTCGAGCCACTAGATCTCTTACGCTTGTAGTACCAGTTAATGGGCCGACCCAACTTCTTTCTGGGCTCTGACGCGGAGTAAAGTTTCTAGATCTTCCGGCGCTAGTACAAGAATCTTGAAGCCCTTCCCAGCTTCCCTCATTCGCCACTCATCCTATTCAGTCTAGATCACGTCTCGGCGGGATAGCATCCGGGACGATCAAGCTCTCAGGTCCGCGATGCCGAGTGTTGTTTCACTGTCGACCGGGGAGCGGGATTCGCAGGGGTACTTATTCGAGGCCCATTCTCTCATGGCCAATCAGAGTGGACTCTTGAACAGATTTTGCGAGATGGAGGAGGTTCACGAGCTGCGTGACCCGCGCCCTGGAGACATCTAGGAGCCGACTGACATCAGCTAGGCTCCGAACGGTCCCCTCGTCCAGCGCGCGCTCGATCGCATGTGCCATTGCCAGTTGCACCGCGCGCCGGCTGGGTGGTGTCCTTTCAGGCAATGGCAGTTCGGGCTGTGACTCAGTAGGACTCTCGGGCTTCCGGCGCCGACCTTGGCGCGTTGGCTCGTTGAGCGCCACGCGCACACAGGTTGTGCTGCGGCCAGAGTCATCGGGTTTCATCACGTTTCTCTGGTTGTTCCATCAGCATGGACTCCCGGAACTCCAACTCGATATGTCGCGTGTCGGGATCAAGGCGGACCTCACGAAGCAACACCTGGAGGACTTGCGCTCTCTGGAGCGCCGGTAGCGCTTCCCATATCGCGTCGAAATCTCGCAGCGCCGCCGCTGCGCCCTCATCTTCTGCGGGGCACCCTCGCTCTTGCAGTGCTTCGAGTGTCAAGCGAGCAAGCTCGCTGCCCACTCCAAGGCCTCGGATCTGCTGGACAACTGCGGACTCCACATCGTGCGCGCTCACCCGGGCATCGGGGCACGCGTCAGCGCCCTGCACTTGCGCCGTCTGGCACACGTAGTAGCGGTAGCGTTTCGGCCCCTTGCCCGTCCCGGTGTGTCCCATCGTCGCACCGCAACGTCCGCACCGAAGTAGTCCCTTCAAGAGTGCGCCCCACTTATTCCGGACGCTGCGGCCACGCGAGTGGGCGTTGTGGGAAAGCTGGTCTTGCACAAGTTGCCAGGTCTCCTCATCGACGATGGCCTCATGCTCACCCTCATGCGCCTCGCCAAACAGCTTCATCTTTCCGATGTAGAGCGGATTTGTGAGGAGTCGTTGCAGCCAAGAGACGTCAATGCATCCGCCGCCACTAGATCTGCCTGCCTTGCTGATCCAGTGCTTCTTCTTCCAGCTGCGCTTCCGAGCCTCTACAACGACTGCTCTGAGTGATCCGAGGTCCAAGTAAAGGCGGAACAGCCCTTTTACGATTTCGGCTTCCTCGGCGTTTGGACAGAGCTTGCCATTGACTAGGTCGTAGCCGAGCACGATTCGACCACCTGTGAACAGGCCACGCTTTCTGGCCGCATGGTTCTTTTCGCGAGTTCTGCGCGCGATCGCCTTTCTCTCATACTCAGCGAATGTGCCGAGGATTCCCGCTAGTAGCGATCCGGTATCTGAGTCGAAGTCAAACGGTTCGCGGACGGAGATAAGCCGAACCCTCCTTGTCTCAAGAAAGCGCCTGAATGCGAGTTGATCTGCAAGGTCGCGAGAGACTCGATCGAGAGATGGCGTAGCGACAACATCGAACTGGCCATCATCAATTGCCTCGAACATCTGCTTGAAAGAAGGGCGTTCCGTGTTGGCTCCAGTGAAACCATCGTCTTCGAAGTATTGGACATCGATCTGAGACTGATCGCCAAGCCTCGACTCCACGCATTTCATCGTTGCCTCAGCCTGTGCAGCTAGGCTTGTGAACTCGAGGTTGGGGTCAGACTGAACGGAGAGTCGCGTGTAAATCGCTACGCGAACTCGATTCTGACTTAGTGTTGAGCTCCGTTGTGCATGGCTCGAGCTCGATTGGTTGGCGAGCTGTGTCATCGAGCTCTCTCCGTCAGTCCGAAGAACATCCGTCCATTCCACTTCGACCCCGTGACCGCCAGGGCGACAGCCGTGAGGCTCCGGTACCTCTGCCCGTTCCACTCGTAGCCGTCCTCAAGGACTGTCACGCGGATGCACTCACCCTTGAAGTGACGCTCAAGCACCGTGCCGGGTTGCGGATCCCCGGGGCGATGGGGACCCTTCAGCTTGCCCGTGACCCGACGAGTGTTCTCGTTCCAGGGGAGGTCGAGGTTCGCGATCAGCCGCTCAAGCTCCGCCTGGGCTCTGCGGGAGAGTCCGCCATAGGCGTTCTCCTGCAGCTTGTAAGCGGTGCGTTTCCAGAGGTACTCGCGGCTTCGGACTCGGGGCGGCTTGCCCCAGACTTCTTCAAACCTCTCGATGAGTTGCTCCCGGCTCATCTCCCGGAGCTCTTGGATCTGTTCTTCGACGTTCTTCATTGGTGAGATTGGGATTGGGATCTGGCGCGTTCAGCGCCTTGTCACATGGAGCCATGGCTCTCCGAGTCTCAGCAAGGGCGTTCTCTTCGTTCTTGAGGTAAATCTCGACCCCAACCGCGAGCAGCCGCGCGAGCTCCCGGAGGCGCTCCTCCGGGGTCATTTGCGAGATGTCGCGGCCGAGGACCATGTCAGGCGTCAGGGTCGATGTGGAGGGCGGAAAAGACTTGCTGTTCGACCGCAGTCCTGGCTTCTTCAGTGGGCGGCCAGACGACGGATCGCTTGCGTCCATCGCTCGCGATCCGCGCCGGGAATGCGAGAGCAAGCCGGCCGTCGGCAGTGCGACGGAGGGTGACTCCGTCGATTCGGAAGTGGCCATTGACCGAGAACGCGATCCAGCCGAGGAGACCGGTCTTCTGTTCAGCGCGGCCTGCAGCTGTAAAGCGAAAGTCGTGCAGGGTGGGTGGATTCATCGATTCTTGGTCTCGCTCTTGTTGTCAGAGCTCTCCTCGTGAGTGTCATTTCGAGAGATCAGAATGCGTCTCATCACGTAGCCGAGGAGGACGGGTAGACGGCCGGTCCGCTTTGCGCGGACTCGATCGGAGACGAATCCCCAGGGCTCACCCTCGGACCGTCTTTCACTGCTGCGTTGGCGCCTCGGGCTCATGAGTTTTTCTCACCTCCGGACCCCTCCGCAGAACTCGCAGAAGGTGCAGAACTCGGGTTTTGCATGTTCTGCGGGTATTGCGCGGGGTGCACCTCGTAGCGTGGCGAGCGAGGGCGTCCGCCGTTCGGCCCAGGTGCAGAAGTAGGAGGGGCCTGCCGGATCCAGCCATACTCCTCCAGAATGCGCAGTGGTCCCTGGAGGTGTTCCATCCTGCGGAACTGGCCTCGATTGCCATTGAATACATCCCGGGCAGAGAACTCGCGGAGCTCGCGGCGCTTCAGCCAAGCAAGCACGTGACGGGCACCCGCTTGCTCGGGGTCCGCCCCGAAGAGGTCGTAGGTGCCGAGTGCGTGCGCGAGGAAGTACTCGTAGATCAGCCGCGCCCGGTCTGCCGTGGCGGCGTTGATTTGCTGTGGGAGTCGATGAAGATCCTCGGACTCTGCGAGGTGGAGGATCGCGGCCAGGCGCGCTATGCGATCCCACTTGTTACACCAGTCGCGTAGGTGCGCGTACTGCTCTCCATCAGCGAGAAGAGGTTCGATCCAGGTCTTGGCTTGGACGACGATCGGGCGGACGTGCTCGTCGCCAAGGAGTACGCGCTTTGGTGGCCGTTGTAGATTCTCGTTTAGGCGCGTTAGGTTCAGGAGTGCGGTGACTCTCTCGTCGAAACGCTCCAGAGTCTGGACAGGAATGGCGTCTGGGTCTGGATCACGAGTGCCGACTCTCATGACAGGCACTGCCATCAGAAACCGTGCAACAAGGCCTCGGCTCCTGAGCCGACGAGATTCTCCGAGTTCCTGAAGAACGCTTGGCTGAACGGTGACTCCGATTGTCAGTGCTGGATCATCGATGCAACCACCTTCTCGCGTCACTCGCTCGACGCGAATCGAGCTACCGCTATAGGCTTGTAAGTAGACCTCGATGTGGGGGACACGATCGCTGTAGCGACCAGCCATGTGATCGAGCGGCCCGCCCTCATCGGAGAGGATGGCGAGTCTTCCTTGTTGGAAGCCCATCGCTCGCACGAGCGCCTCGGGCGTGGCGTCATCCACATAGAGTTTCGGAGAAACTGCCGAGGGTAAGTTCTCCAACTCGAGACGGAGGCGCGTGAGTTCCTCTAGAGTCTCGGCGGCTTTCTCGTCGTCAAGTTTGCCCGCCTTTGCTTCGAGGGCACCTAGACGCTTCTCGAGATAGCGTCTTTGGGTCGCGACCTCAGCGAGAGAGCCTTGAAGTCGAATGGCTTCGCTCTTCTCAAACGAGTGAATCGAGCGAGTCGCGAGTTGGTAGACAGGAGTCTTAGACTCGCCGGATTCAAGTGCCACACAAACGAAGATCTGAGTGGGTGTCGTCCAAGTCTCATTGAGGCGAACCTCGAATGTGCCCCCGATCGCACAGGAAACGACTGCGAGCGAGAAGACAGCTGGAAGGTCTGGAGGGCACTGCAGAGCCTCTGCAACGTCACGAACCCAATCACTCATCCATGTAGGAAGCACCGATTGAGGAAAACCAGGGAGTTGGTGGTTTCTCTCCAAAGGGGTGGGGGTTGGCCAAGCGCTGCACGTCTTGGCAGGGATCAGGCCGGTTGCGGGATCAGTTGGGAGCGCCCCTTCCTGAAGGAGATCGTTGTCGTCGGGCTGATTCACCGCGATTCCTCCAGCGAAGGGATGTAGACATCGCAGCGTTCGGCCAAGGTCGCAGAGATCGCCTGGGCATAGCGTTGACCAGCTTCGTCACGGTCTGTCCTGACGAAGACAGTTGCTTCATCTGGGATTCGCGCTGCGATTCCGTCCGTCCAGCTCCCAGCTGCAATGCCCAGGTAGGCTGGTCCCGTGGCGCGGGTCTCACGATGACGGCTTGCCCAAGTCAAGTAGCTGGGTTCACCCTCGCTAATTACGAAGGAAGGTGAGCTCCACCAGCTCAGATCGTCCCCGGCGAGGACGTGGCGCGCGAGAGGGCAGGCGAACACCAGGCCCTTTGTTTGGAATCCCGTGGGGGCAAGGGACTTGGCTGGCCTCGCGTCGGTAGTGATTGCTCGAGCTCGAAGCGAGGCGAGATGACCGTTTTCGTTGAACAACGGGACGAGCAGCCGGTGGCTCGATTCGCGCCAGTCCCCGGCCTTCGTTCTCGCCCAGCTTGGGAGGGCGAGGCCCGCTGGGAGGGCTCGTGCCAGGTCCCAATCCGCGACATCGCGGGGGCACAGGGCGCGAGTTTGAAGCCAGCCCGAGACTGCTTCGTCGTCGTCCACCGCGATCGCCGAACCCCACAGCTCAGATACGGAGCGGGGGTCCGGCACGCGTGACAGGACAGACTCGTGGGCGCACGCGAATGTCTGCGCCCGTGGGGCCGTGGAGGATCCCAGGCTCCTAGGCAGTGAGTCTGGGGACTCGGCTCCCCGCTGGAGGCCTCGCATCACGTGTGCCCGCGCTTCTCGATGGGGGAGGCCGGCTGCGACGGCTGCCTCGATTAGGCCCAGCGCGGCGGCTTCATGGTCAAGGAGACCGGACGAGAGCAGGCCGCCGATTCGCGCGCTGAGGCGGAAACACGACAGAGCACGTCCGCCGGGTGGGCTGGACCGCAGCTCTTGCAAGACGCCAGAGAGGGCAGCCTCGGCGTAGCGGCGTGCTCGCTCGTCAACATGCAGCGGAGATCGTTGCTGGATCATCATCGGTGGTCAGTCGGGGCGCAGCTCTTGCCGCGCTGGCTCCTATTGAGAGCCAAACTGCTTCCGATGGCGAGAAATGCTTAGCGGACACTTAGCGCCACTTAGCGGACAACCCTCTCTCCGTGCGAAATTCAGCCACGACAAGGGGTGCGAATCTCGGGAGTCCGATCAGAATTCGACGCGATTCACTCGCGAGTGACCGCGGAGACGAACAAACTTGGTGCTCTAGTGAGGCTTCGGCGGGGCCGATTGCTCCATACCTGTTCGGCTTGGAGCATCCGCCAGCACCCCATTCCAAGCGCCTAGCTCCTTGAGGAGTCTTCGTGCAGACGGATCCAGCCCGTGCACCTCGAACGAAGGGTCCTAACTCGACCGCAGAGTGTGCGAACGACCGGCGCAGGCGCAGCCGCGAAGGGGGCGGGGAAGGGGGATCCCCCTGGTTCCTGCCCGGGGTGCCTTTCGGCGGGTGACGGCCAGGCGCGCGGCATCCCTAGTTAGATTCCGCGAGAAATGACCCAGTCATGCCACTGGCCTTGACTTGAATGCGCATACAAACCAGGGGCCGGCTGTATTGCGAAGGGTCAACCAGGCTGAAGCGACCGCGCGCTCTATTGATCCGAGCCGCGCAACAAATCGCTGGCAATCTCTCTCAATGCCTCCAGATCGAAGTAGGTCCCGCCACGGCCCTTGCTCCTTAGGGCAGGTCGCAGAACTTCCGGGCAGTTGCGATGAAACTCCGCCCGGAGCGATTCGCGTCCGGTCGCGTAGACCCCCCCAATCGTAGCCAGAGTCACTGACCGACCGACGGGGGAGAATAGCCGCTCGAACTGCTCATAGACCGCGCCAACATTGCGAATCAGAATTGGCTCACAGTCCCAAAGATGGACGAACCCTGCTCGGCGGTCAAACCAGCATTCAGCGTCACCCTCATCATCATCAGGGCGACCTGCGGCAGTCAATCCTGCCATCTGGTCCGCATCTAGTCGGACTGTCTTGGGCGGAGCTACAGGGACGGCAAAACTCGGTGAAGGTGCTTGGTCGCCACTGAGGCGATTCATCAACCGACCGAATCGAACAAATGGCTCCATTTGTTTTTGGAGGGCTCTTGGGATTGCAAACAACCTCGCCATTCCCGGGGAAAACCCAAACCCGAGTCCGGTTTGAATTGCTCTAATCCTAATGTTCAGTTTCTCGAGGTCGCGGAGTGCTTTGGGGACCGGCGGTGCCTCAAAGATGCTAAGCGAAAACTTTGGCAGTTCGTCGGTTGGAGGCTGCTTGGGGTTCTTATCCATTGGAGATTCCTCGAGGATCCAGCGTCGCACCTGGAGTCGCCAACTTCAACCCCCCCCCCCCCGGGGGCTAATGGGTCCTTCCTCGCGGGTTTCGAGCTCGGGTGACGGCGACCCCGCCCTTTCGCTAGTGCTAGGCCTCGCTCTGCGTGAGCAGTGAGCGGGGGCCGATGAATAGAGTTCGCCGCACAGGGGGCGAGTGTGGGGCCTTTACGGCGCTCCAGGGCGAGCAGGGGCAAGCCCGCCCCCGGGGGGCGTCCGTTGTGCTTGGCGGTTCTGGGAAATCGCGCTTGAGGCCGCCCGGAGTCCCGATCTAGGATCGGCCTACGGTCGCCGGGGCCGAACTGGTCCGCCGGGGCCAGTTTCGGAAGATGGCAACTCGAACCAAGCGAATGGGGCTCCGCGAGTATGCGCGCAAGCGTGGCTGCTCGCCTTCCTCAGTCTCCCGAGCAATCGCGGAGCAACGACTCGTCGAATCGATCCGGCGTGACAGCAAGGGCCATCCGAGGATTGATCCCGATCTGGCCGATCTTGAGTGGAGCAAGAATTCAGATCCGGGGAAGCGCCGGGGTTGTTCAGGTGATGTTCCCCAAGAAGACGCGGGCAAGGTAGAGGAGGGGGCTGGATCAAGGCCACGAGCGCTGCTCGACTCCGACGAATCTGAGCGCCTTCCCTCGTTCGAAGAATCACGGGCTCGGAGGGAAGCCTACGCAGCCAAGCTGAAGAAGCTCGAATACGAAGAGGCGGCTGGGCTCTTGCTCCGCAAGGACGAGGTGCGGAAAGCTGGATTCGATGTGAGCCGAACGATTCGAGACCAGCTGCTGGTGCTTCCCTATCGACTCGGGCCGATTCTGGCCGTTGAGTCAGACGAGTTCACTGTGCGAACACGGATGGAGGAGGAGATCCGTATGGCCCTGGAGAACCTCTCCCGTCTTGTCAGCAAGCTAGACCTCGACGAGGCAGAGGAGTCGGACACGGCAGACGATGCTGCGGCGCAACCGATCGCGGCCGACTCATAGCCAGCAAGGAGTCTTTTCAGTTGCGCTTCAAACTAGGGAGCGAGAGTCTCATTGGACTCGTGCTCAAGGGTGCGAGATGCCAGGAGAGGGCCGGCTAGTGATGCGGTGCATGTGGTTTCCACCTAGCAGGGGTCAGCTGTCTTCTTGAGCGGAATCGCTGCGAGCCTGGGACCGGATTTCGGCCTCACGCCGCATCGCGAGATCGAGTGCTTTAATCGCCTCCCAGGCAGAGGTCAGCGGCATGGATTGCAGAGTCTCGAGCCCGCGCCCGAGGATTACCTGGAGGACTCGAAGGTGCCGTTCGTGCATCTCCGCAATCGTGTCTGCCATGCGATCTTCGACTTTCTCGCGCGCACGTTCCTGGATTCGGGCGAGCCGATCTTGCCATTTCTCGCGGACGGCCCTCGCGGTGATCGTCCGCTTCTCCACGCCGAAATGTTCAGCGACTGCCCGATAGCTCCTCTTCGAGCCCAGGCTCACGTAGTACTCAAAGGCATCCTCGGGGAGTTTCACGTCACTTCGACTCCTCGGTCTGCGGCCACCTGCGCAAACGTCTTGTCGGAATCGTCGAGGAGAGCCTCTCGCCCTGTCGCTGCCTCCCAGCGCTTAATCGCCACATCAACAAAGGCCGGGCAGATCTCCATCGCGCAGCACTTGCGGCGAAGTTTCTCCGCGGCCAGTAGCTGCGTCCCGCTTCCGTTAAACGGCTCCAGCACAACTTGGCCAGGCTTCGTGTGCTGTTCCATCGGGATCTCAAAGAGCCGCAGCGGCTTCTGTGTCGGGTGCTCATTCCCGACGATCCGCCGTTTGCCTTCCCAGTCCGCTTCCCAAACTGAGGTCAAGCGGTTCTCCAGGTGGTGGGGTGGCTTGTTGCCCTTTTGCCACCCGAAGAGACAGGGCTCATGAGCCCAGCGGTAGTAGGCGTAGGTGAACGTCGCGCTCGGCTTGACCCAGATGATCGGCTGATGCGGGAGCAGTTCGAACTCGCGAAAGACCGCGTCAATCACCGGGTACTGCAGGTGGGCGTGCCAGACGTAGATGGCGGCGTCCTTCTTGAGGCGCGGCAACACCGCACCGAACATCGCTCGCAAGAAGTCCCCGAGGTCCTTGATCTCGACTTCCTTGTACTTGTCCGACCAGTCCTTCCCCGAGTCATTGGGGCGGTCCGCACCGGTGTAGTCGACGCAGTACGGAGGGTCGGTCGCAAGGAGCGCCGGCTTCCGTCCGCCGATCAACCGCTTGAGGTCGGCCGGGTCGGTGGAGTCTCCGCAGAGAAGCCGGTGATTTCCGAGGATCCACAGGTCGCCTCGCTGTGAGACCGGGACTTCCGGCGGAGGTTCCGGGCCAGGGTCTTCGGTCGGAGCAAGGGTCTCCGCTACCGCCGAGCAAATGAGTTCCGCGATCTGATCCTGGTCGTAGCCGATCCCCTCCAGGGCGTCTTCCGTTCGCAGCTCTTCAAGCAGCTCACCGAGGGCAGGAAGGTCCCAGGTGGCGAACTCCGCGGTCCGGTTGTCTGCGATGGAGTAGGCCTTGGCTTCGGTCTCATCCCCGTCGAACCAGACGACGGGAACCTCCGTCATGCCAAGCTCACGCGCGGCCTTGAGGCGCGTGTTGCCGGCGATCACCTCTCCGCTTCTCTTCGCCACAAGCGGCTGCTGCCAGCCGAACCGCTTGAGCGAGGCCGCCACGTGGGGGACAGCGGGTTCGTTCTTGCGCGGGTTGGTGGGGTTGAGGTCGAGGCGGTCGATTACGACCCACTCGATCTGCAGTTTCAGATTCTCCATCCGTCGTTCTCCGATTCAGGGTCCAGCCGGGCAGTGCTGGATGTAGATCGGAGATCGGATAGGAGGTGAAGCTGCGGTGGCCCAGCCGCCTGGATTCTAGTCTGTGAGCTAGCTTCCGCCAGAGAAAGTCTGGTCCGGTGTCGTGTTGGTACTGCCTCTGGATCCTCGCGCGAAACGTGGCTTGGAGCAGCCGGGTAGCAGTTCATTAATCAGTCGCGGACTCGCTGATCGTCACTGGCAGAATGAGACCAACGTCGGGCTCGACACCTTGTGCACTTGCCGCGTCATGGAGCTCGGCAATGGCGTCATCCTTCGTGTGATCAGGTCTCCCCTGTCTGGCTCGGAGGTCGACAAGCGAATCAGCGACGATTCCCTCAAACGTCGGCGCAGGCTCGCCAAGAGCTACCTTCATCTCCCTCAAGCTGGAATACGCGGAAGAGAGAAGCCAGCGAGCCGAGTCGATGTCGACGGCCCGGCTGTGATTCGCTGCGTACTCGCGTTCGTGAAAAGCGACAATGAACTCGCCATACTCAGTGAACTTGAATCCATTCCTCTCCGGGGTCTGATGTAGAAACTCCAGATACTCCTCGAGAGTGACTTCATCTCCCGCGGAGTCGGCAGTGCGTGACAGAGAGGGGAGCCGTGGCAGCAACTGATCGGTTACAGACTCTGGATCGCCTCGCCTCGCGGTGTCCATCCAGGGAACATTGACCCCGAACTCACGTGCAACGAGTCCTAGGATGAGAAGGCCGATGATAGTGACGGTCCAGCCTGCAGCGCTTGCTGCAGCACGTCGAAGCAATCCGGGTCGAGCGGGGCGAGGACCTTCCATAGCGAGAACGGCTTGCAGCCTACCAACTCACGTTCCTCGCATCCGGGCTACTCGCGGTGAGCCTACTCGAGGCGAGGATTGGAACGGCCTCTTCATATGCGCCGACAAGGCATGCCGTGGCCGCTGCCCGAAGTGCATGTACGCAGTAGGTAGGGCCGGTTTCAGTTCGCAGGTCCAAGGCGGACGCTGAGTGTGTCTTGCGACACCAGAAGCAGCGGCTCCCCAGATCTTCAGCCTGGAACGTTCCTTTCGGGGTTGACGGAGTCGCGCCGTTGGCGCCCCCCTCATTCACAAGGCCGAACTGGTTGAGTCGCCAACTCCTCGTTGCGTCGAATAACGGCGCACACTTCCGCTTGTTCGGTGGGCGGAAGCAAGTCCCCAAGGGCCTCAAGCAATCCGAACGTCGCCCTATTCCACCCTAGTGCGGTGACTCGATCGGCGAGTTCGGAGAAGCTCTCAGTTGGCTTAAAGTCGACCACACGCCCTTTCGGGCCGATTGGTTCTGAGGTCATGCCCCCGAACACGTGATTGACCCAGGAGCTCGCGAATTCGACTAGTGAGTCGTAGTAGATTTCATCAAGAGGTCCGCCATGGATGGTGGCATTGACGATTGGCGGGCGTTCAGCGAGTTCGCCGTTCTTATCGACTGCGATAATGATCAGGCGCATCTGAGGATGTCCGTTATCGTTCGCGTGCGGCAGGACCAGGGCGAGAAATGCGTGGGAATCTGTCCGGCCGCACGCGGCCGAGAACTCGGGGTGATTTGAAAACTGCATCGAGGTACGTTTGGAATTTGAGGACTTTGATTTCAGCCATCGACTGGGCTCCGCGTTCGCGTCTCCTGGCGCATGGAACGCTGCGCGAAAACCGGACGCCGCCCCGGGGCAGCTGGTGCGAACTCCGGCTACTGGCAGCTAGGGGTTCTTCGCGATGGATTCGGGCGTAGTTGATGCCATGGACTGGCTCAGGTCGCGTGAGAGCCTCCAGGCAAGGGCCCGGTGCCCGGCTGACGTCGGGCTCCGCGCCCGTATCATCGCAAACGGCCACTCTCCCGCGGTGGCATCACTCCGATCTATCGATGCCGGAAATCCAAGACCTGCGCCCCGCACTTTGGGACGCCGCGAACACTCTTCGAGGTTCGGCGGTGGATCGCACTGATTGGAAGGGATACATCCTCCCGCTATTGTTTTTCAAGCGAATCTCGGACGTCTGGGATGAGGAGACTGCCACAGCGGAAGAGGCTTACGGCGACGTGGACCCGAGCCAGTTCCCTGAGATCCACCGCTTCGTAGTCCCCGAGGGCTGTCACTGGCGGGATGTCCGCGAGACGGCCTCGAACGTTGGCGCCGCCCTCCAGAAGGCGATGCGCGGCATCGAGCGCGCCAACCCCGACACCCTCTACCGCGTCTTCGGCAGTGCTGACTGGGGCAACCGGGAGAAGTTCACCGACGAGCTCCTGAAGGACCTGATCGAGGGGTTTTCGGCGATCCCGCTCGGCAACGCGGCCGCAAGCACGGATGCGCTCGGCAACGCTTACGAGTACCTGATCGGGAAGTTCGCCGACGTCACCCGGCGCAACAAGGCGGGCGAGTTCTACACGCCGCGCAGCGTGGTTCGGATGATGGTTGAGATCCTCGACCCGCAGGAGGGTGAGTCGATCTACGACCCGGCATGCGGGACTGGAGGCATGCTGCTCGGAGCCATCGAGCACGTCATGCGACAGGGCGGCGACCCGCGCACCTTCTTCGGGCGGATTTATGGCCAGGAGAAGAACCTGACGACCTCGTCGATCGCGCGCATGAACCTCGTCCTCCACGGCATTGAGGATTTCGAAGTCGCGCGCGAGGACACCCTCCGCAACCCGGCCTTCACCGACGCGGCAACCGGTGGCCTGGCGACCTTCGACTGCGTGATCGCGAATCCGCCCTTCTCTCTGAAGGAGTGGGGGCTCGAGGTCTGGGAAAATGATCCATGGGGCCGTGCCCGATATGGAGTCCCGCCGAAGAGCTACGGGGACTACGCCTTCGTCCAGCACATGGTGTCTTCGATGGCTGAGACCGGAGATGGCCGAATGGCGGTGGTCCTTCCGCAGGGAGCACTGTTCCGTAAGGGCGCCGAGGGTCGGATCCGGCAAGGGCTCCTGAAGGACGACCTGATTGAGGCTGTGATCGGCCTCGCCCCGAACCTCTTCTACGGCACTGGTCTCGCGGGCTGCATCGCCGTCATGCGTCGCAGAAAGACGAAGGAGCGGCAAGGGAAGGTCCTTATCATCGATGCGTCCAGCCTCTTCCGGAAAGGTCGCGCCCAGAACTTCCTCGACCCCGAGCACGCCGAGCAGATCGTCGCTTGGTGCCGGGGCTTCGAGGATGTCGAGGACCGTGCTCGCGTGGTCGGTCTGGACGAGATCGAGGAGGAGGATTGGACCCTGAACATCTCGCGATACGTGCTGCCGCCGATCGGCGAGGACATCCCGCCGCTCCCGGAGGCCGTCGCGGACTTCAAGAAGGCGCTCGCCGAGGCACGCGAGGCCGAGGATCACTTGCGGACGGTGTTGCAGGATGGAGGGTGGTTGGAATGAGTGGACCGGTTCTCTATCACGCGGGTGATTTCCCGCCGCGGTCGATCGACTGGGAGCGACTTCTTCCGCTGATTGGTCCGGCAACTGAGGCAGTTGCCCGTTACGACGGCCTCCTACGGGGGCTGCCGAATGCTGCAGTTCTGCTCACGCCGCTGAGTACCCAGGAGGCAGTCATGTCTTCTCGGATCGAAGGTACTCAGGCGACCATGGGCGAGGTCCTTGAGTTCGAAGCGGATGCAGAAGGGTCGGAGTTCCCGGAAGAGAAGCGGAACGATATCGAGGAGATTGCAAACTATCGTCGTGCGATGCGGTTCGCAGAGTTGAGGATGCAAGACTTGCCCCTCTGTCAGCGGCTCATGAAGGAGGTCCACTCGGTTCTGCTTGAGGGCGTTCGTGGAAGTAATAAGGCACCCGGGGAGTATCGACGAGTTCCCAACTGGATCGGTCCTGATGGCTGCGCGATTGAGGAAGCACGTTACGTTCCAATTGACGCCGCGGGCCTTCCCGGCGCTATGGACGAATGGGAGAACTACCTCCATGCTGAGGCTCCCGATCGCCTGGTACAGCTCGGCATCCTTCATGCGGAGTTCGAAGCAATTCACCCATTCCTTGATGGCAACGGTCGGCTTGGTCGAATCCTCATTCCACTGTTTCTGGCGCGGCGCGGCTTGTTGACCGCACCAATGCTCTATATCAGTGCATATTTTGAGCGACACCGGGACGAGTACTACGAGCGGCTTCTGTCAATCTCGCGTGACCGTGATTGGGTGCCGTGGCTAGAGTTCTTTCTCCGTTCGGTCCGTGAGCAAGCGGAAGAGAATCAGGAGAAAGCGGATGCGATCCGTCAGCTGTATGACCAGACGAGCCGTCGTATCGGGGAGATCACGCGGTCACACTTTGCGGTTCCCGCGACGGACTTCTTGTTTGCTCGGCCGGTTTTTCGTGCACCGGATTTTTACCGCGCTGAAGGGATGACCCAGTCGAGTGGTCGGCGGATTCTGGGGCTTCTGCAGGACGCCGGTTTCTTCCGGATCGTCCGTCAGGGCCGAGGGCGGAGACCGACAGTTCTTGCATATCGAGAGCTCCTAAACCTGGCGGAGGGGCGGAATGTGTTTTGATGCCATCAGAATGGCAATTCCAGCCTTTGTTGCTAGTGGAATTGGGGTTTGGTGTCAGCAAGTATGGGTTTTCTCCGGGGCTCGATCAGGGTGCTTTCTAGGTGTTGTGGCGGGCGGCCGATCGGCCACAAGCTCTTGTGGCCAGGGCAAATGGGGACTCGTGCATCTGACCGACGCACACGTACCGGTTCACAGGCCTGACCTCGGCGCTGGGCCGAGTTGGACAGCGAGCGAAGCCGGAGCTTTCCAAGGCGACGGGGACAAAGTGCCAAATCCTCACCAGCTCAGGCTCAATCCTCACCAGTCCGATCCGAATCCTCACCAGGCTGAACCGGAGGATTGGGCAGCTTGCTATGGCTGGAGCGATGGACTCCGCCAGCAAGGCGACTGCGGGTCTGGACAGGGCATTCCTGCCGCTGGAGGCGGCGAGTTATCGTGACGGGCCATCTCTCCCAACGCGAACTCGAGTCCCACCTTTGGGGCGCAGCCACGCTGCTCAGGGGCCTGATCGACGCGAGCGATTACAAGCAGTACATCTTCCCGCTGCTGTTCTTCAAGCGCCTGTCGGACGTCTGGGACGAGGACTACGAGCGAGCCCTGGCCGAAAGCGACGGCGACGCCGACTACGCGCGTGCCACCGCCAACGACCGCTTCACCATCCCGGACGGCGCGCACTGGAAGGACGTCCGCACTGCCTCGCGGGACGTCGGCCGCGCCCTCTTAACGGCCTTCCAGGCGATCGAATCCGCCAACCCCGAACGCCTCCGCGGCGTCTTTGGCAACGCCCCCTGGACGGATAAGGCGCAGCTCCCGGACGCCACCCTCAAGAACCTAGTCGAACACTTTTCCAAGCACACCTTGAGCCTCGAGAACGTGCCCGAGGACGAGCTAGGAAACGGCTACGAGTACTTGATCAAGCAGTTCGCGGACGACAGCGGGCACACGGCGCAGGAGTTCTACACCAACCGGACGCTGGTCCACCTGATGGCCCAGGTCCTGGAGCCAAAGCCAGGCGAAACGATCTACGACCCGACCTGCGGCACCGGCGGCATGCTGATTTCCTGCCTCGCCGAGGTGAAGCGCCGCGGTGGGGACGTGCGGACGATCGGCCTGTACGGGCAGGAGCTGATCACGATCACTGCCGCGATCGCCCGGATGAACCTCGTCCTCCACGGGGTCGCGGACTTCCACATCGCGAGCAAGAACACTCTCGCGGAGCCCGCGTTCACCGAGGGGGATCGGCTGCGGACCTTCGACGTGGTGCTTGCCAATCCGCCGTACTCGATCAAGAAGTGGAATCGCTCGGCGTGGGAGTCCGACCCCTGGGGCCGAAACTTCCTCGGCACGCCGCCGCAGGGAAGGGCCGACTACGCCTTCTTCCAGCACATTTTGAAGAGTATGGATCCGAAGACGGGGCGTTGCGCGATCCTCTTCCCGCACGGCGTGCTCTTCCGTAACGAGGAAGCAGCCATGCGCCGCAAGCTGGTCGAGGCAGATCTCGTCGAGTGCGTGCTCGGTCTCGGCCCCGGGCTCTTCTACAACTCTCCGATGGAGGCCTGCGTGGTGGTTTGCCGGAACAAGAAGCCGAAGCCTCGTCAGGGCCGCGTCCTCTTCATCAACGCGGTGGGAGAGATCGCGCGCGAGCGCGCCCAGAGCTTCCTGAAGCCGGGGCATCAGGAACGCATCCTGGAGGCCTACCGGGCGCGCGAGGACGAGCCTGGGTTTACAGCGGTCGTCCCGGTTGAGCAGATCTTGGAGCAGGATGCGAGCCTCTCGATCGCGCGCTGGGTGCGTGGGAATGGCGACGACGTCCCTTCGGCCGACCAGCCGTCCCTGGCGGAGACGTGGGCGGAGTTTGAGGAGTCGGGTCGGGAGTTTTGGCAGCAAATGGACGAGGTCGTGACGATGCTCGACAGTGTCGTCCAGGAGGGTCGGGATGCCTAGTGCTGCCAAAGCCGCGTCGCAGTGGACCACCTATCGCTTCGATCAGGTGGCGGAACTCGTCAATGATCGAGTCGATGATCCGTCCCAGGCAGGCGTCGATCGGTATGTCGGGCTTGAGCATCTAGACGCGGGGTCTTTGCGAATCAGCCGATGGGGTGAACCGAGTGATGTGACCGCGACGAAGCTGAGATTCCGGCGGGGTGACGTCATCTTCGGACGGCGGCGTGTGTATCAGCGGAAGGTCGCGGTGGCGGATTTCGAGGGGATCTGCTCGGCGCATGCCATGGTGCTGCGTGCGCGGCCGGACGCTGTTCTGCCAGAGTTCCTGCCCTATTTTATGCAGACGGATCTCTTCATGGAGCGGGCGCTCCAGATCTCGGTGGGCTCGCTCTCGCCGACCATCAATTGGAAAGCGCTTGCGAAGGAGGAGTTCGCGCTACCGCCGGTTGAGGAGCAGAGGAGGATTGCAGATGCGCTCGGAGCTTGCTCGCGGGTCAGCGGTTCTACGAGGAAACTAGGTTTTCAGGCTGGAGTGACTTTGGCGGCGCTCGCTGAGTCAGGCCTTCGAGGAGAGGAGTTAGGACAGCGCAGCTGGCATCCACGGGTCGGAGAGTATTTTGCGGGCTGGGAGGTTGTGCAACTCGGCGAGCTCCTAGACGTGTGCCAGTACGGTCTGTCAGATCCATTGTCTGAGTCGGGTGAGTACCCCGTTCTGCGAATGATGAACATTGCTGAGGGTCGAGTAGACCAGTCGGACTTGAAGTTCATTGACCTGGCAAGCCAAGACTTTGAGCGATATCGACTGATCGATGGCGATGTCCTCTTCAACCGGACCAACAGCTATGAGCTTGTTGGGAGGACAGGTGTGTACGACATCGCTGGTGACCATGTGTTCGCGTCGTATCTCGTGCGGCTCCGCCCAAACCTAGACTCGCTCGATCCCTACTATTTGACAGCATTCTTAAGTGCCCAGGTCGGCCGACGCCAGGTCCTCTCCTATGCCACGCGTGCCGTTAGCCAGACGAATGTAAGTGCCGGGAATCTGAAGCGCGTGCTGATGCCTTTGCCTCCGATCGACTACCAACGCAACCTGCGCCAGCGGATGCAGCGCGTCCGCGGCGCCATGGCATCCGTGCGAGCAAGACAGCGCCTGATCCGTGGGATGGAAAGAGCGGCGCTCGCGAGGGTCGAGAGCCAATGACTTTCAACGAGTCAAACACGGTCGAAGCCCTCGTCCGCGATCGCTTGTGCGGGGGCATTACCCACCACACGGCCACGGGCCCCGGTCTCGCGCGCCGTGCAGGTGAGATCGCCGGCGCCGGCTGGCACTTCATCGCCGCCAAGGACCTCCCGCGCGGGCTGGAGGATCCCCTCGTCGAGGACTACCTCCGCGACGCACTGATCCGTCTCAACCCCTCCATCGCCGCCAAGCCCGACCGCGCCGATGAGGTCCTCCACCGCCTGCGGGCGATCATGCTCGGCTGCCGTCACGACGGGCTGATCAAAGCTAACGAGGCCTTCGCGAAGTGGCTCCTCGGCGAGTGCTCGATGCCGTTCGGGGAGGATGGCGAGCACGTCACGGTGCACCTGATTGACTTCGACGACCTCGAACAGAATCACTACGTCGTCACGACGCAGTACACGCTGCGGGCTGGTCAGGCCGAGCGTCGCCCGGACCTCGTCCTGCTCGTCAACGGCCTCCCGCTCGTCGTGATCGAGGCGAAGACCCCCGTGCGGCCGAGCCAGAGCTGGCTGGACGGGGCGATCCAGGTCCACGAGGACTACGAGAGTCATATCCCGGAACTCTTCGTCCCCAACGTTTTCTCAGTTGCCACCGAGGGGAAGGAGCTCCGATACGGTTCGGTTGGTGCACCGGTGCATTTCTGGGGCCCTTGGCACCTCGGCGACGAACGCGAGCCTCGATCAATCCGCTCGGTTGAGCAGTCGGTTGATTCGCTCCTCACGCCGCGGCGCGTGCTTGACATGCTGTCGAGCTTCACGGCTTTTGCGAGCCACAACGGTCAGCGCCGGATCAAGATCATTGCCCGCTACCAGCAGGTGGAGGGCGTGGACCGGATCGTCGAGCGAGTCGTCGCCGGCCAGCCCCGCAAGGGATTGCTCTGGCATTTCCAGGGCTCGGGCAAATCGCTTCTTATGCTGTTCGCGGCACGCAAGCTGCGTCTGCACTCGGCCCTCAAGAACCCGACCGTACTGGTGGTCGTCGACCGCATCGACCTCGACAGCCAGATCGCTGGGACCTTTCACGCGGCCGACCTGGAGAATCTCGTGCGGACCGAGAGCCGCAACGAACTGCATGAGCTCCTCGCGCGCGACGTTCGGAAGGTCATCATCACGACGATCCACAAGTTCGCAGAGGCTGAGGGCGTCCTCAACGACCGCGAGAACATCATCGTGATGGTGGACGAAGCGCACCGGACCCAGGAGGGCGATCTGGGTCGGAAGATGCGCGAGGCGCTCCCGAATGCGTTCCTCTTCGGGCTGACGGGCACGCCGATCAACAAGGTCGACCGCAATACCTTCTACGCTTTTGGGGCCGCCGAGGATGAGAACGGCTACATGAGCCGTTATGGCCTGGAAGAGTCGATCCGCGACGGGGCGACCAAGCCGCTCCACTTTGAGCCACGGCTGATCGACTTGCATATCGACCAGGACCAGATCGAGGAAGCCTACCGCGAGTTGACGAAGGGGCTCACAGACGAGGACAAAGACCGGCTCGGAAAGACTGCCGCGAAGATGGCGGTCCTCGTCAAGGCGCCAGAGCGGGTCCAGGCGATCTGCGCGGACATCGCTCGTCACTTCGAGGAGAAGGTCACGCCGGACGGATTCGGCGCGCAGGTAGTGACCTTCGACCGGGAGAGCTGCCTCCTTTACAAGCAGGCCCTTGACCAGCTCCTGCCGCCTGAGACGTCCGACATTGTGATCTCGGTCAACAGCGGGGAGGAGCAATACGCGCCCTACCGGCGCGAGCGCGATGCTGAGGAGGCGCTCCTTGACCGGTTCCGCGATCCGAAGGACCCGCTCAAGATCTTGATCGTGACCTCGAAGCTCCTAACCGGTTTCGACGCTCCGATCCTGCAAACGATGTACCTGGATAAGCCGCTGCGGGATCACACGCTGCTCCAGGCGATCTGTCGGACAAACCGCCCCTACGGACAGCAAAAGACGCACGGCTTGATCGTTGACTACCTCGGGGTGTTTGACGACGTGGCGCAGGCGCTGCGCTTCGACGAGGAGGGCGCCCGGCAGGCCATCTCCAACATCGGCGAGTTGATGGCAGCTCTTCCTGGTGCGGTCGAGAAGTGCCTCGCCTACTTCCCGGGAGTCGATCGTGACTTGGAGGGCTACGAGGGGTTGATGGCAGCGCAGGACCATCTGCCAGACAATGACCGCCGGGATGCGTTCGCGGCGGACTTCCGCGTGTTGGCTCGGATCTGGGAGGCACTTTCACCTGACCCGGCGCTAGGGCAGTTCCAGAAAGACTACCGCTGGCTGGCCCAGGTCTACCGATCGGTGCAGCCGACCGATGGGACGGGGCGCCTTCTGTGGCACCGGCTCGGCGCGAAGACCATCGATCTGATCCACGAGCACACTCATGTCGAGACGGTCCGCGATGATCTCGACACGCTGGTGCTGGATGCCGAGTTGCTGGAGGCGGTCCTCGAGTCCCCTGACCCTGACAAGAAAGCCAAAGAGGTGTCGATCAAGCTCAGCTCCCGCCTCCGCCGGCACCTAGGGAACCCAAAGTTCAAGCCGCTCGCCGAGAGGCTGGAGGCACTGAAGGAGCGGCACCAGCTGGGGTTGCTCATCAGCATCGAGTTTCTGAAGGAGCTCTTGAGCTTGGCGAAGGACGTCGTCCAGCTTGAGCGCGGGACCCCGGAGGAAGAGGAGATCGACCAGGGGAAGGCGGCGCTGACCGAGCTCTTCGAGGAAGCAAAGAGCAATGAGACTCCGATCATAGTCCAGCGCGTTGTCGACGACATCGACAAGATCGTGCGCGAAGTGCGGTTCGACGGTTGGCAGGCAACGCACGCTGGCGAGCGGGAGGTCAAGCAGGTGCTGCGAAAGACGCTGCTGAAGTATCAACTCCATCGCGATACGGATCTCTTCGAGAGAGCTTACGGGTACATCCGGGAGTACTACTGATATGGAGGATCGGGTCCAGGGTGGTGCAATGCGTCACGGGCCGGGTGAGCAAGAGGGCAGGGAAGACGCCGCTCGGCTCCTCGATTACATTGGTAATGAGCCGACTCTGTGGGTAGGCTCGGCTCACTCGCTGATGCTTGCGGCTCGAAGACTTCCCATGAGGGTCGAGACAGGCACGCTGTGGGTTAAGCTCATGCTTCGCGGGTTCGCGATCGAGAACCTCTTCAAAGCAAAGTGGACTCAAAGCGGCCAGCGTGCGGTGACTAAGGGCCGGCTGCAGCTCGACCGTGAGCTAGGGAATCACCAACTTGCCAAGATGGCTGAACATGTCGGGATTGACCTCAATCAGCCAAGCCGCCGGCTGATGCTCGAGGCGCTGACGAGCGCGGTGTGCTACCTCGGCCGATATCCGGTTCCCAAGCACCCCAAGTACTATGGAATGCACAGTGAGGGCAAACCCGACCTACGCAATCTTTGGTGCCCGGCTTACGAGAAGGCCTTCTGGGACTTGGTCGAGCAGTTCCTCGCGGAGTTCGAGTGGCCCAAGGTCAAGAATCTGAACATGTCCGCGGTCGAGCGCGAGCGCGCCCGTTTGCAGTTGCCGGAGATCTACTGGACGGAGTGGCGACGAGACGATCTGTAGTCCGGCGCGGCGCTTCGGATCCTGTCAGAGTCCAGCGGGACCGCTAGACTGCGCCCGGGCCTGTCCAGCCTCCTGGCCCCTCTACGGAAGTCACGATGTCATCTGCAGCGGTCGCCCGGTGGGGTTCTCCGCCTACGCCCCTCGTCCCGCGCTGCCTTCGGGAGGGGGAGTGTGGTCATTGGTCGATCACCGGTGCCTTGGCGCGGGCCCTCCACGTGCGCCGCGCGGCCCGGCACGAGGACCTCGACGAGCGCTACTGGGAAGTGCGAGCAGATCCCGCCGACGACAACGCCCTCGCGATCCTAGTGACGGACGCCGAGCGGCTTCCCGCGGAGGCGGTCGAGGTCATCGCGTTTCCTGACGGGATGCCCCGCGATGTGGACTGGGAGGCACTCCCCGTGCGCCCGCGGACGCGACGTGCAGTACGGATTTCAGGCATCCGGGATGGACAGGTCGACGCCGCGGGGCTGACCATCGGCGAGCTACTCCGCCTGCGCGGAGTGAACATGATGTCGGCACTGGAGTTGGCGTGCGTGGTCGAGGCAATGCACGATGGCGCTGGCCCCGGAAAGCCGGCTCGAGAGCCCGCCGAGGTGGTCGCAGCTCCCGGCAACGCGCCAGCGCCGCCACCAAGGCAGCAGCTTGCGACGAGCGCAGCTGCGGGCTAGCGCCGCGGCGATTCCGTGTCGGAGGTCGCCTCGTGGGGATGTGCGTCGACTCCGACCGGTCCCTCCTTGCTGCGATCGCCGAGCATCCGTGGGCCGGCTAGCTTCGCGCGACTGACCCACGGTTGGCTTCCGTGCTGCCCCCTGAGCCGGAGACGGTCCGCGAACGCATCGAGACGATTCTCGCCGACCCCGACGGCGGTAGGGCGGGTGGTCCTGCCTACCTCGCGGTGCTCGTCAAACTCGAGCCGCTAGTTACTCGCCTCGAACCCCTCCGGCTCGAGCCCGCGCTGCGAGACTTCCTCGAGTCGTGCGTCGACTGGCCATCCGAGCGCCTGAAAGCCATGTTCGCGCGGCTCGGGTGGGGCGGGAGCCCGCTTTGCACCCTCGACGGGGCTGGCGCGATGGTCGGCGTCAGCCTCGAGCGGATGCGCCAATACGAGCGCAAGCGCCAGCGCCGGATGCCCGACCAGACGGTCTATCTTCCAGCGCTCGACCGCCCGCTGCGCGCCCTCGCGGAACCGGCGCTACTCGCACACGGTGCCGTCGGCCCGCTCCTCCAGGAGCTCGGCATTGCGGAGGGGGCCTTCTCGGCCGAGTCGCTGCTCCAGGCTGCCGAGCATCTCCAACACCCGCACGAATTCCACCTCGTCCGCCGTGTCCCCGCGAGCTACCTCGCGCGCACCGACCAAGTCGAGGAGATCGCGGCGCTGCAGGTCCAGTTCGGGTGCCGGATCTCGGCGAGGGGGTTCGTTTCCTTGACGGAGGCGCGCGTCCAAGCCGACGACGCAGGCGGGTCGATCGCGGACCGGGTGCCCGAGGCGCTGGGGGCGATGTTCCCCGAGCACTCGGTCCACGAGGACTAATTCTTCGAGTACAGCCGGGTTGGCGGCTCCCTCACCCGTCGCGTACGGAAGATGCTTGCGGTCCACGCGCCGCTTCCGGCGGCGTCCCTCCTGGAGGGCATCGAACGATGCGAGCGCTTCCGCGCCTCCACACACGGCACCTTGATTCCGAAGCTCCCGGATGCCGAGGCTCTCCAAGCCGTCCTCTACGCGGCCTTCGCCGAGGAGGGCTTCCGGCCGATGACTCGCGGCGAGATCCTGGAGCGCGCCCTCGCACGCGGCGTCGGCGAGGCCTCGGCGAACCAGTAACTAAACTAAGACACACTCTTCGTGCCAGCGGGGGAGGGGCTCTGGCCGACTTGAGGGAACGGGGCGCTCACAAGCCTTTGAGAGTCCCCTGACCTAGCCGCTCCTGGTCGCGCTCGATACTCTAGACCTTGTACCGCGACCAACACGTCGTTCGCGGTTTCTGACTATCTCATGGCCATCGTACTGACCGACATCCTGGATCTCGGCCGAGCCGTAGACTACAAGCTCCATCTTGCGTCACGGAATCCCGACGGAATCCATCCTCTCGAGGAGTTCGTCGAAGACCGCGAGCGCTGGGTGGCTTGGAACTCCTGGCGCGGGAACCGAGACGATTGGACCCGCCCGTTCATCCTCTCTTTCATGCAGTACTACCCACGGCCGAATGGTTGGCTCTTCGGGGGGATATTCCGGGTTGTCGATAGGCCGGAGGATGAGTATGTGATTGATGAGGTCGAGGGCGGCAAGCCCTATGTCGGACGACTGGTCTGCTCCTTCGAGCGCTATCGTGGGATGCGCGGAAGGGCCTTCTACCTCGAGCACTATCTGCCTGACATTGCAGTACTTGAGATTCTTCCAGAGGTCTATTCGGGCGAAGCGTTCCCTGGGATCGAGTGGATTAACCACAGTTTCGGTTCACTCTCTACCGTCTTTCGGACAGGGCGTCAAGATTGGCGCGGAGCGCTTGAGAGCACGAATGCGGTTTATCTCATCTCTGACGACTCGAACGGCAAGCTGTACGTGGGGGCAGCCTATGGAGAAGGCGGGCTCTGGGGACGCTGGGGCTGCTACATGGGCACCCAGCATGGCTGGAACGATCGACTGGTGGAGGTCTGCCGAGACGATTCGGAGTATGCCCTCAAGAACTTCAGATTCTCGGTGCTCGAGACTCTCCCTAAGGTGGCGCCAGATGGGCTGGTTCAGGCGCGCGAGAGTCATTGGAAGGAAGCCCTGGGTTCGCGAGTACAGGGGTACAACGCGAATTAGGTGATGTCACGAGTGGGAGCAAGAGCGATTCGGGGGCCGGCGCGCTCCGGAATCAGATTGGGCACGCGAGTACAGGGGTGTCGTGGCTGACCTCAGACTCGTCGAAAGAGGCCCCTCCATTCCAGGTGACCTCATCCAAGCTTCGGAGGATGGCCGCCTCGTCGTGTTTGCCGGCGCTGGCGTCTCGCGGAACCCGCCAACGAAGCTCCCGGACTTCCCCGGGCTTGTCGCAGCTCTTGCCAGGGAGCTCACACCGTGGACGGAGGACGAGATCAACGTTCGGCTGGCGCCTCATGCACCGCTCGATCGTGTCTGCGCCTCCATCCAATCTCATGCGGGGAGACAGCGATTCCGGAAGGCGCTTCATGCGAAGATCGAGCTGAAAGGCAATTATGATCCAGCTGACTTCAGAGCACACTTGGCTCTACTCCGTTTGGCTTCGACACCGGGTGACTGGCGGCCTCGGTTGGTGACAACCAACTACGATGTTGGGTTCGAGTGGGCAGCTGCAGCCTTGGGAGAGGGCATTCCGACTCATGTCGCGCCAGCTCTGCCAACCGTTAGGCAGGATGAGCGCGGGACAGCCTGGCCGGGAATCGTGCACCTACACGGGAAATGGAGTCCGAACCCGCAGTCTGCCGAGGACTTCGTGATCACGGAAGAGGATTTCGGCGTAGCGTACCTGACAGAGGGTTGGGGGGCGCGCTTTCTGAATGGCCTGTTCAGCGCGGGTTATACAGTTCTGTTTATCGGCTACCGAATCGAAGACCCAGTCCTTCAGTACTTCTTTGCTGCGCTTGATCCCAAGCATGCTTCGGCCTACGCCTTGTTGCCGCGTGGTCAACCGAGCGACGCGATTCCGGCGTCAGTCATCCCTGTGCCCTACGCAGAAGATGACGGCCATGAGATTCTTTGGCATTCAATCGAAGCCTGGGCGGATCGTCATGAGGACTGGTTCCTTGCCGACCGGACGTTCTTGCGTCAGCAAGCTGATGTGGGAATCCCCCATGATGAAGTCGCCGACTCCCGTGCCCGTCACATCCTCGCGAGGGAGGAGGGAATGCGGATGTTCGCAAACCTGGATCCAGCTCCGGGACTTGAATGGCTTGATTGGATTGTGGAGGCGTTTGGAAGCCAGCGTAAGCGTGGTTCGCAGGAAGACGTTGGCCGCAGCGCTTCAAGCGAAGGCGTGCTCGCAGGCGACATCTATCGTCTGTTCGGGTGGGAGCACTCTCCACTGTCCGGTTGGGGCTGGGCGCTTGCGGATTGGCTGACCAGAAGTTGTCAGGATCCGAGGTCTTGGAACAAACTGTGTTTTCTTCTCGCGACTCGGGAAGGCGGCCTTCACCCAGACGTGAGGGCTAGTGCCTTCAGTCGATTCGAGCAGTGCTCACGAACTGGTGTGCCGCTTGCACTCAAGAGCGAGTACTGCGCCCTTTGGTTCCTCCTGAGCCCCGACTTAGAAGGGTTCCGTGAAGGGGGGTGGAAGCACAGGGATCTGGCTCATGGGTTGCGACATCTAAACGGCCTCGCACCAAAGCGATTCTTGTATGAGTTGCGAGCTCGCGTCGCTCCCCGGATCCGCATTAGTGAGCAGCGTGAGCACTACAGGCGCCTCGGAACTTATGGCCTGGGTAATGGGCTGGATTCCGAGGATCCCCAACACTGGTTAGAGCTCGGCTTTTACTGGGCCGGTCCCGCCAGTCCTCCTGAGGTCGTTGAATGGGCGAAAGGCTACTTGCAAGACGGGGAAGTATCCCGCGAAGTCATTCGGATTTGCGAGGAGTGGATTGCCGTTACTGACTCGGTGCTCGGTGCCGAGAGGGCGGAGTCGAGGGAGTTAGTCCTACGCTGTCGGTGGGATAGTGCGTGGTCGTGGTCCGCAGGGGACTATCCTCCATGGGTTTCTACCCTGGTCCTACTTCGTGAAGCCTTGAATCGGGTAGATGCAAGGACCCTCTGTGGCATTGCAGACCGGTGCCTGAAGCACGCGACGCCGGTGCAGCTCCGCCTAGCTATCTGTGTCTTGTGCCATCGGATAGCGGATATCCAGGATGATTGGCTCTCAGGCTTTGTTGGACGCTTTGGGGACGGGCTGTTCTGGGAAGTGGGGATGGGCGAGGACCAAGAGCATCTCATTGCGACCCTCGTGAAGCGAGGAGGAGCGCCTCGCCGAGCATTGGAAGATGTGCTTCTGGCGGGGGCAGGGAGTCTCCCCACCGGCCCGTATGAAGCCGTTCCGGATAAACGGCTTCTGCGGGCCGTGCACTGGTACTGCGAATCGGCGGGAGGGTCGGCATTGAGTCATCTCCTAGTAATCCGAGCGCAACTACGTTCATCCCGCGAATACCAGAACGCAGGTCAGAGCCGCCAGCCGGATCTTACGAGGGCCTTCGATGGCGACCTGGAGGCCGTTCGCGAGAATCTTGCGCAATTGGATCAACACACTTGGTTCGACCTGGGCGCGTTCGTTCGTGAACGCCCGGAGCCGGCTGTGAAGTTTCTTGAGATGAGCGTGGGCGATGGAGGCGAGTGGGAGGCGTTCACACCGGACATCTTCTATTCGCTCATCGGCGCCGAGCTTATGGGGGGTCTTCGTGTGCGTCTATTATCCGTTCTAGGGTCAGCAGCCGAGCGCTTGCCAATCGAGGACAGAGCAGTGGACGCACTTGTCTCAGTCGCCACGATGCTCCGAGAGAGCGGAATCATGGTCAACGGCGAATTGGCCGAACGGCTAGTCGAACGGGCCGCCCAACTGCCGCCAACGGAACATTCGGACACATCGGACTGTCTATTCGCGGCCATCAACCACCCCCTCGGCAAGGTGCTGGACTTGGTGCTTGGGAGTCTCGCGCTCCACTGGGCGCGAGAGGATGGAGCACACCCCGATGAGGCGCAGTTCCGTCGAGCAGTTGAGGCATCCTTGGGGTCGGAGTCCCTCGGGGCGACGGTCGTCCCATGCATCCTTGGCCGGTTTATGCCGACGATTTTGGCTGCCCAGTGGAAAGCTCTTTATGAACGAGCCGTCGGAGCATTGGCGGAACAGGATGAACGAGGTTTGTCAAACCCTTGGCCGTGGCAGGGATTGGCACTCGCGTCGACGGGCCTGGACCGAGGGACCCTGGAGAGCCTCGGGGATGCGCTGCGGGAGTCCTTCGCTCGGCCAGATCTGTTTGGTCCGTACTACGATGAGTGGATAGCGTTTCTGGCCCGCCTTGCGTTGCTCAGGGAGCCCCTCAAGAATCTCCGAGTGGCGGACCTACTTCCGGATCTGGGTGCGTCGGCTCGTGCGGAACTCGCTGACTGTCTCGCGCGGCTCGTGCGATCGCTTCCAGATGCAGGCGTGCGCGCCAACGTGTGGCGGGAGCGACTCTCGCCCGTGGTCGGTCGCAGTTGGCCGACGGGGGAAACCGGCCACGAGGAAGCGCTAGCTCTCCTGCAGCTCGCGGCGAACTCGGGCGATGCAGCTGAGGATGCGCTGACCATGATCGCAGAGCGGGAGCTCATCACCGGCGGCTGTATGCCATTCGAGGTGACGCGAATCCTCCGTGAGCTGAGGAAGGAAACTGGCAAGGGTGGACGCGGAAATCTGCAGCTTGGGGCAGCGGCGGCGGTTGCCTTCGCACGCCATGTACTTTGCTGTCTTGGAGATGAGGGCCGGTACTTCACAAAGCTCGATCGTGACTGCCTTGAAGACCTCGTGGGACTGATTGAGAAAGGCGGCGAAGTGCGGGTAGCGGCTGACTTGCGGCGACTGCTTGAATAGGGTCAGGCACTCCAGGGCCGCCCAGCACTTGACCTTCCCCAAGATCTTTGGAACCCTGGTGCTCCTGTGGCCGCGCCATGCAAGGCCAAGTACTGAAGTTTCTTTATCGAGTATGAGTAACGAAATCCCGCCCGCTTGGAATCTGAAGCGCCGGATCGACCGCGACATCACCATGATGCTGGGCTTGGCGAAAGGTGTTCTCCTCGACGGCGTAGTCACTGATTACGAGGCCCGCCAGCTTCACTTATGGCTCAACGACCGTCCGCATCTCCACCAACAGTGGCCTGCAAAGCAGCTCGTGACGAGGTTGAATCAGATTTTTGAGGACGGCACGGTCGACGACGGGGAGCGGAGGGAGCTCAAGAAGTTGCTATCCGATTTGGAAGGGGACAAGGTGATTGTGGACGCCGGGGAGACCGCGTCCACGTTGCTGCCTATGGATGACCCAGCGCCCGAGGTAGTGCTGGGTGACTCGACTTTCCTGCTGACAGGGAAGTTTGTGCTCGGGCCGCGGGACGCATGTAAGTCCCTGATCCGTGGCGCAGGTGGATCCTGCGTGAAGCAGGTAACCAAGAAGCTGGACTACCTGGTCGTCGGGGTATTCGGTAGCCGGGACTGGATCCACGGAAGTTTTGGGCGAAAGATCGAGAAGGCGGTCAAGTACCGGAGTGAGGGAGTTCCGATCGCGATCGTGTCCGAGGAACGACTTGCCAAGGCTCTTGAGTCGCTATGAGGAAGTGAGCCGGCCAGCGCCTCGTCCGCGCGCCGACAGAGAGTCGGTGAACGCCCTTATTCTCGAATCTAAGTCGCCAATGGGCAGCGTGCAGTCGGCTTGGTACCGGTGCTTGATGGCATTCGGCTTTTGCACCGCTTTGCGGGCGTGTCATAGAGCGAGGCCGAGATGAGTTCGCTTCAACTGAGTTCTCTGGCTGAGGCCCGCAGCCTGTCTCACGACGAGACGCATGTGAATAGAAGAACTTCTTACAGCGCGGGTGAAGCAGTCTATTCTGGATCGAGCGGGCCTTCTTCATCTTAAGGCTGCGTGGCAGATCACTTCTAATGGTGCTCGGACTAGATGACAATCTGAACCTCGGTGTCGAGATCGCCGAGGGCCGGCTTGAGTTACTTTGCCCTCGGATGCGCCTGTTGAGGTGCCCCAACTACCTGGACGTCATGTTCGAGGGCGCGGGGGTCATCAAGGCGGATTCGGACGGACGACTTTGGTACGAGGTCATTGGAGGTTACCCAGCTTCGGTTCCTCGATTGTGCGATCTACCAAGGCCGCAGCATGGGGAGCGGCCGGAGGACAGTGCGCATGTCATTCTCGCTGCAGAGGATGGCTATGGCCGGGAGTGTAGGGGAACCTGGATGACTCCGCGAGCATTCCCTATGAGCACGCATGCAAGGTACTGGATCGTTCGTGGGAGGGTCGAGGAGTTGATCGCCTTCAGCAAGCGGCCAAGAGCGAGTCTTAGCGAGTGCCGGATGGTTCTTCGGTTACCCGGGATTTTGCCGCTGGATCAGCCGACTCGCACCGTGGAGACTGTCGACGACGAGGAGCGGAGGGTGACAGTCGCCCGAGATCGTCACGCTTCTGAACTCGTAGGGGCGCGCGTGGAGTTTCAAGAGGTTGATCACAAGTGGCTTCAGATTAGCGCTCGAAAGGAGGGCATTCTGGGTCCAGAGTGGCCCGGGTTTATTTGTCAGGCGCTCTCAGTAGCGACCGCCAAGTCGTCACGCCCACTTGTCATCTCCCGGAGCTTCGCGGAAGGAGAACAGCTTAAGATTTTTTAAGTTGCAAAGGCGCCGGCGTCTTGCTTTCTTACGCCGCCGGTCACGCCACACTCAGGAGATGACTACTGGAGTTTCGTGGAGATGTTCGCTGAGTGGGCAGCTAATACGAAAGCCCCAGTGCGGGAAAGAGTCTTTCAGGAGCTCGCCGGTATCCGAAGCGGGTCGCAGGGCTCGATCCAAACCGCCTCACTGACTCAGTCCGTCGGTATCGAGGCGCTCGCTGGGATACTTGACAGTACTCAGTCAGAGAAGCGCGCTAGAACAGGGCGCCTGAAGGAGCTCATCACTCATGTCAAGGCGTGGGAAGGAGACGAGAAACTACGCGAGCGCGCTTGCGGGATGTTGGGCGCGCTCGCGCATCCTCGCGCGGTGGACCGACTCCACGGACTAGCAGAGAATCAAGGGATTGATCCAGAGCTTGTGACTTCATGGAAGAGGCTCCGGAACAGGTTTGCCCACGGTGGGGCGGGGTCCTCAGAGCAGGAAATGCTCGACGCATACTACTCGTCGTCGGAGCTGCTCTACCGAGTGATCGCCGCGACGATCGGGTACCGAGGTGTAATACTTCCGACGGCATCCCGCGGGTGGGGGCTGAACGAATGGGGCATGCCAGTCTCCTGCGGCTTGCGTTGATAAGCGAAGCCCGCATGCTGGTTGCTGCGGTCTGAGTGATGTAGGACCCCGCATTTCGGCCGGCGATTACCGAGTGCCATCGATTGCGCTTCGTCGACGGGCTCCAATCGTATGTGCCGCGCCATCAATCAGTCGATGACGCGACGCGACCAAAGATCCATCACGACCACGAGGTAGAGCCAGCCTTCGTGAGTGCGCAAGTACGTGATGTCGGTCGGCCAGGCCTGATCGCGCTGATTGGCAGCGAAGCGTCGATCCAGCTGATTGTCCGGGATGGGCAGCTCATGCGCAGCCACTGTGGTCCTGCGAAAACGCTTCGGAAGCGAGGCTTGCAGGCCCTCAGTGCGCATCAGTCGCTCTACCCGCTTGCGGCCAGGGCGATGACCATACGTTTGGAGCTCATTGAAGACGCGTGTGCTGTCGCAGACCCCGCGGCCTTCGCGGAAGACCATGCGGATCTCTCGTGCAAGTCGGAGTTGGCCGACCCGGCGTTTGCTCGGCTGACGCTACCGAGAAGCGTAAGAGCCACGTGGAGACACTCCCAGCATATGACGCATCAGCCGGTCTGGGAAGCGTCGCCTCATCGCTTCGATAGCTCGAAGGCCGATCGGCTTCCTTGGCGAAGGAGGCGCCCGCATTGTTTAGGAAGTCACGCTCCATGCGGAGCGTGCGATTCTCACGCTTAAGTCGTGCGAGCTCTCTGCAAACTTCAGTGGACAGTACACCGGCTGGGCCATCGCTGGCATTGATTTCAGCTTGCCGCACCTACTCGACAAGTCTTGAGCGGCCGAGAGCCAGGTCGCTTGCGACCTGGCTGAGATTGTTCGCCTCATGCATGAGGCGAACGGCCTCGGCCTCTTGCCTGGAGTGAAGGTGCTCCAGGGACCTATGGACACGGGGGTTTCCTCGGTCATGCGGACCGGATTTCGGGTGTCCATCAAACCGGGGGAAGGTCAAGTTGATATAGTGAGATGACTCGGCTAATCCGTAGCCGCAAGATGCAGATGAAAAAGTCATTCTTAGCCTTTCTTTCTTTCTTTCTTTCTTCACACCTCGCTGAGGCACAAACATCGGAGCTTCTCATTGATGTAAACGGTGGATGGAATCAGGACACGTACACGACGCCGGCTCCGGAGGGGATCACTCACGACGAACCGGAGGAGGAGGACTACTGGGAGGAATATTTCGAACTCTATAACGGAGGTTTCTTAGCGCGCGTTGTTGGCCAAGATATCTACTCGCTGCCTGGTGGCGGTCGATTGGGCTACGCGCTTGCTAGTTGGGGTACGGTTGCAAGCATCGAGCCTGAATCATCAAAATACTACAGAGCCAAATTTACCTATACGACCTATGAGGCCACCGGCAAGATTGACGTAGGTTTTGACCTTCTAGGAAAGCTTGAGGGGGGATGTTGGGAAGGATCCAACAACACGAATGGCGGTCCCATCGGTGAAGCCGGCTTCTTTGCCGCTGGCGGCACTCGATATACTTCGACTACGATTCAGAACCCAGTGGCGTTGATAGGCGCAGTCGGAGCGCGCACTGGCACCAGCATTTCGATTCCATCGACGTTTCGTTTTGAAGATGACGGAATTTCGGGTAATGACAACTACGTGGACACCATCTCTATTCCGGTTTCTTCTTTGAATTCGTCTACAGATCTAAAGTCTCCGGCTGAAAAGGATGAGGCTGTAGCGGAGACCCCGGGGGGATTCGCAAAAGACTCGGAATGGAAGTTCCAGGTCACATGCTCATTTGCATCACAAGCTTACGTTGATGCCGATTTCTGGTTGGGCGATTCGCAAGCTGATTGGGCGAGGGCTCAGGTGCACTTGAAGATTCGTTCTAAGGGGACGATCACTCTTGAGGATGAATAATCGTGAAAATCGACGAGTGCTTCTACCACTTGGCGTGGGAGCACTCATTCTTCTCGTTGTCTTCTTTGCAATTCCGTCAGGCGCTTTGTTCCCCGTGTCTGACAAAGCAGGCGTTGACAAGGTTGGTCGGAACCCAGTGGAACTGGCTCACGAGCCGGAATTGCGGGCTCTAAATCGTGAAGGGGCTGGCGCAAATTGCGAAGCGGATGATCCGAGCCTATTTCTTACTCCAACTAGCCCAACGGGCGAGGTGGTTAAGTGTGAATTGTGCGTTCAAGTTGCTTGGGGGGAGGGCAGCCCGAAGTTTCTTGCCGCTGAAGATCGACGCTATAAAGTCGCGCGAACAAGAAGTTTCGTGTTGCTCGTCGTGGACGGTTACCTTCCTGCTGTAGTGCAGGTTCAACCAGATGTGGACGGAAGAGAGAGGGCGGTCCGACTTCAACGGCCTGCCTCCATTGCGCTTACGGTTCTGGGAGATAAAGGCGACCCTCTTGGCGCGGAGAAGGTTAGAGCAACACTTGGCGATTTGGTAGACGAGTCTGCGAACGAGCTATCGGAGGCTGTGTCAGGAGAGCTGACTCGAGTGCTGGGTGTGACTTTGAGTGATTTCTTTGGAGGAGTTGCACCTACGGCAGTCGTCCATTATCTAATCACTCGAGATGGTATTGATGATCAAGCGTTGCCGATTCGATCCCGGCTTAATGGTGTGACCGACGGTGGTGGCCGATTTGTGTTCTTTGGGTTGCCTTCCGGAGTCTGGATTTCAGCAGACGTGGCTAGTCGAAAACGTGGGGCGCGCCTTTTTTCTGGCGCGGCATCGGCACTTGTTTACAAACCGGAGGGCGGCTATTCAGTTCGAGCTGGGTGGCCTATCGACCCTTCGCCTCGATCCGTCGTTCTTGAAGAAGGCGCCCATGAGGAGCTTGAGGTCAGGCTATTCGTAGATACTAGAGTATTTGGGAAGATTGACTGGAAGAGCGGTCGGTTTGTTGCCGATATGTTCCATTTAGTTCGAAGCGGAGACTCCTCCGGGAGCCTTCACGAGAAGCAACTGGTAGGGCAAGACGGTGATCCGTTCTTATTTGACTCGGTGCTTCCGGGAGAGAAGCGAGTTAGCATCACGTGGCAGGCCGAAGACTTGATAGGTATTTCTGTCGTCGACCTAGAGTTGCTCGGAGGAGAACAGAAGAACCTGGGGAATGTGTCCCCGAACGATAGAGTTATCCCGGTTGTAGTTGAGTTGGGAGACCCGGGGCTGACCGTGAGCGGAGAGATCGAGATTTCAAGGAAAGACGATGTCGCCGCTTTCCCGTGGCTAACAATTCCAGTGCTACACGTTCATGCGCTCAGGGGTATCGTCGGTCTACCAGATGGGATCTACTCGGTTCGAATTAGGTCAACCGGCTCCGCGTCAATTAGGATGATCGGAGGCGACTCCAACGGAGCAGTTGAAGTGGACACGCGGGAGAGTAGGGCATCTGTGAGTTTGCAGATTGATGGATCGAAGGGGAATGGTGATTGACAGACCGCACTTGGCAGAGAGACCTTCCGCTGCTCCTCCCGAGATCTCCTTCCGGCCGTTAGAGCGCGAATGCGCGAGACGGTGGAATTGCAATACATGCGTCGAGAACGGCTACGGTTATTCCACGCCACATCTCTTCCGATCAGGACCGGGCTACTCGAGTTCGACCGGGCCTAAGCCGCGCGGTCGTAGACATGATGCAGGTCGCCCAGCACTGGCCTCGCAACGATGCGGCGGCTCGCCAGGAAGCCTCTGATGGGCGCGGCCGGCGTTGTAGTAGACGGTGTACTCCGCAAGGTGACGTGGACCCCGTTTTAGGGCCAGTTCCTATGGTGCAGTCCTAGCCTATCGTTTCTTTGGGGTAAGGGGTTTCGGGCAGGCTGCAGCCTGCCCCGTGGGGCCGGAGGGGTACCCCTCCGGCCCCAGCGACGCGGCGTACTCCGCCGGCGCCTGCTGACCAAGCGAGCTGTGCGGACGGACCTCGTTGTAGTCCACTCGCCAGTCCTCGATGATCGCCTCGGCTTCCGCGACGTCGCGGAAGCAGTGCTGATTCAGACACTCCTCCCGCACGCTGCCGTTGAAGGACTCGACGTTCGCATTCTCGACCGGCTTGCCTGGCCGGATGAAATGCAGCTCGATGCCGCGCTCGTACGCCCAGGCGTCCAGCGCACGGCTCGTGAATTCCGGGCCGTTGTCCATCGTCAGCCGCTGCGGCCGGCCGCGCTCCTCGATCGCGCGATCAAGCGCCCGGATGATCCGTGGTGCCGTCAGCGACACGCCGACCTCCATCACGACCGCCTCCCGCGTCAGATCGTCGACCACGTTGAAGACGCGGAAGACCCGACCGTCGGTGAAGGCGTCCGACATGAAGTCCATCGACCATGACTCGCTACGCCTCGACGGCACGACCTTCGGTCGCCGGGACGCTCTGGCCACCTGCTTGCGCTTCTTGCGTCGCACCTGCAGGCCGAGCTCCTGATAGATCCTCAAGACCCGCTTGCGATTGATCGCCCAGCCCTCGCGGATCAGCAGGATGTGCAGTCTGCGGTAGCCGAAGCGCGGCCTCTCCGCAGCCAGCGCCTTGAGCCGGGCCACCAGGTCGACTGGATCCGGCCGACGCTCGTACTGCACGACCGACCGCGAGATCCCGGCCAGTGCACAGCTGCGCCGCTCGCTCAGGCCGCACGCCGATTGCATCTCGGCGACGACCCTTCTCTTTGCGCAGCTGCCTACCACTTTTTTTTGAGTACGTGCTTCACCGCGTCAATCTCGAGTGTCAGGTCCGCGACGATCTTCTTCAGCCGTCGATTCTCCTCCTCGAGCTGCTTCATGCGCCGGACGTCGCTGACCTCCAGTCCGCCGTACTTCGACCGCCAGCGGTAGATCGTGTTGCGGCTCACGCCGTACTTGCGCGTCAACTCTTCGACTGTCACGCCTGCCTCGGCCTCGCCGAGGATCCGCACGATCTGCTGTTCCGTGTAGCGCTTTCTCTGCATCTGATTGCTCTCCATTGTGGCTCAGATGCACCATTCCGGGTGGCCCGGAATATGGGGTTCACGTCAATCCATGCCCAAACCACACGAGCAAACCCCCGATTCGATTTGTGATTTGGAATTCAGTGTTGCAACGCCGGTTCTCCAGTCAGGTGGATTTCGGTGGGGCGTTGGTTAGTAACGGGAGCTCAGTGGAGCCAAGTCTGAGGGTTACTGAAGATCCCGCTGGTGGGTCGGCGGGGCCGGAGAAAGTGCTTTGTTGCGGAAGTAGGGCGACCCTGCCCAACACGCAGTACTTCAACGATGATCTCTTGGCTCTCCCTAGTGGCTCCGCGTTCTGGACTACTTCGGTGGTTCCCTTTGTGGGCTTGGGAGGCGCCGGAACAATTCCAAGTTCCGAAGACCCCTATCAGTACATGCTGGATACAGCGGCGAGCTCTTACGTGAGTTCATTTACTGAAAGCGTGGACAGTGCTGGCGGGACGAGGTTGCGCCGAATGCACCAGAAGTACCCAATGAACTCTCAACTAGGAGGACTAGTGCGAGATATTCTCTCTGGACAGCCAGTTTCCAGTGATAATGATAAGGGTGCAAGTAATGACTGATCTCTCTAAGCGCCTTGTGCTTGCGACTGCGTGCATTTTGGGTCTTGGCGCGGATCTCCTCGCGCAAGAGCCTGCGCCCCGTTTTGCTGTGAAGCGATTCATCGAAGCCCAACCCCAAGCCTCAGGGGTTGCCTTCGATGTCCGTGGTCCCAGTGTGTTGGGAGACATGGATCGAGATGGCCTTCCCGAGTACATGCTCGCCGCAGGGCAGATCTCGACTTTCCCTTTTGGCCCGCTTCCCGTGAGCTGGGGGATCTTTCAGGGGGGTACGGGAGAGTTGGTCGGCTCCACCCGATTCGACTATCAGATTTCTGGGATCGGCCGTGCTCTTGTGGACCGAACTGCCGTCGTCCTCAACACCGATGAGCATGGCCCCATCGGCGTCTACATCGCGCCTCTCACGCTCGGGGCATACGGCGTATTCCCTATTCCGACGGGAAGTCCAGTCACGTGGATCAAGGCGCCGGACATCGCAGGAGACTCAAACTACTCTCTGATTGACGATATGTCCTCGGTTGGGGATATCGATGGAGATGGAAACGATGACTTCCTGATGCAAACCATCGGGGATTCGAAGTCACTTGGAGACTATGAAGCGTTGGTTCTCATCGATGGCAAGTCACTTCAGCCTTCATGGGGTCGAATGTTCTTCAATATCTCGACGGTGCCTTCCTACGAGGCGCCAGCGGATGCTCATTGGCCGCTTGCCTTCGACGTGAATCAAGACGGGTGGAAGGACGTGATCCGGCCGCTGATAGGTGGATTCTCTGGGATTGGAACTCAGCCACTCATTTGCTTCGATGGCAGAACCGGGGACACGATCTGGAGGTTTGAGTCGCCGCTTCTCCCGTGGGCTAGTGCGGTCCTGTTTTCGAGAGTGGGAGATCTTGACGGAGACTTAATCCCCGACTTCTTGAGCCTCATCAGTGCAGGCGGAACGATTCAGGATGTGGGGTATCTGAGGGCGATTTCGGGTGCCACTGGGCAGCAGATCTGGGTTGCTGAGACACCCGACTATGACCCGTACTTTGTGCAATGGAGAGGGAGCCGGATCAGTTACTTTGTTTCATGGGTCGATGAGACTGGAGACGGCATTCCCGAGTTCATTGACCCAGGTGTTTCATGGACGACTCCAGGGACCTCCATGAGTCAGATCGAGCCATGGGTTTTCGATGGGAAGAATGGTCACTTCATCCGGGAGATCGATCTTGGAATCGATGATGACATGAAGCCGTGGACCAATCTCATTCAACAGGACCCTTGGCGCTTCATCGAGGCAGGCGCTGATATCGACGGCGATGGTTGGCGTGAGTTTGGGCTTCAGCTCTTGGCGGACCCGAATCACGCTACGGGCGACAAACATCGCCTGGTCGTCGCCCCGGAGTCACTTCGACTTCCCGACGAGATCACGACCGGGCAGGCTGTCGATTGCAAGATTCACATCCCGTCCGCACCAGGTGCTCGATTTCAGTTACTCGCTTCTGAGGTATTCAAGCGAGGCTCGGGTGGCAGGCACATTCAAGGGTGGAATCTGAATATCTCATTCGACTCCACGACCCGGCTACTCAAGGGTCTGCCCGAAATGCGCGGGACGCTCGATCGTCATGGCTGGTATAGCGGACCGTTAACATTGCCAGCCGGGGCGGGTCTAGAAGGTACGACACTCTTTTTCCGAGGCGTCGTATTTGAACCTGGGGCGTCCTCCAAAGTGAAGACGCTCACTACGTTGTCGATGGTCGAGGTCCAGTAGGCCGACTGGACAACTGGCGATTGCGCCGCCCAATTGAGACTCCACTCCTAAACGGAGAGCCATTCGAAGAGAGTCCCGACCGGGGAGCCAAATCACGAAGCCACCCTGACTGAGGTCGGGGTGGCTTTTTCATTTTGGGTGGCCGCATGAGTTGTCAATGAGCGGGAGGGGCTCTCACCCAGAAGACGGTTCATGCCGCGCGGGGTGACAACATTTCGGCCCGAGACTCACGCCAGGCCGCGCTGGACGCCTCTTGTTCGAGGCGTCTTGGCAGCAAGCTGCGCGTATCCAAGGCGCACTTGATTCCACTCGGCTCCTTCAGCGCCGCAGGGGCTCGCTCCCCAGTCAAGTGTCACTTTGCTAGGAGTGCGGAGAATGGGGTCAGGCCAAATGGACTCAAGTTGCCGAGTCGGGCAAGATTCGTTGATTGAGGTAGCCGACCTTCCCCTGGGCGTCCATCAAATCGGGGGAAGGTCAAGTCTTGGTTTGATTACACGACTGCCATGAATAGCGGAACCCGAGTGTATTGGTGTGCTGCGGCCATTTTGTTGATTGCATTGGCCGCCATGTTTGTCTGGAAAGGAGCGGGGCCGAACAGGCTTGTTGACGAGGGAGAGGCGATTGTCGAGCGCTCTGGTGGGCAAGCCTCGCCGTCGATTGCAATGGCGTTAGACGAGAACGCTACAGGCCGAGCGGAGTCTGTTGGAGGCAGCGGCACCTCTGCCGATGGACTTACTCGGAAGGAGAGTGCGGTGATTAGGCCACGTCTCCATGGGCGCGTCGTTTCAAGTTGGGCAAGTCCTATTGCTGGCGCAAGTGTCAGCTACTTAGGCGAACAGACCGAAACAGACTCGCAAGGGAGGTTTTCTTTCGAGGAGTTTGTATGGGGGGCGACGATTGAGATTGCGAAGGAGGGGTCTGGGCACCTCTTCTCGCGCACGATGCAAACAGAAGGCGACTTTGAGATTCTTTCGACAGAGTCAGCCCGAATCGATGTCGTGCGTGATTACGGCACTACTGAAGTAGAAGATGGTGCGATCGTACGCGTCTTTCTTCTCGAGGGTTTGAGTTCGGTGCGATCTGTTTGGCGCGAAAACCTTCGGCTGATAGCGGAGCAAGCGGTAGATTCATCTGGGAGTGTGATATTCCGTGGACTGCCGAGTGTTCCCAGAGATGGTTTCGGTCCGTCATACTTGTGCGAAGTGGAGTTTTCCGATGGTTTGCGGATGGAGAGGCGCCTCATGCCAAAGGGCGGAAGTCCAACTCATCGTTACCAAAGCGTATTTCGACGCACTCTTCTTGCGCCACCTTCCCTAGATCTGGTCGTCCAGAAAAGTGGAGCGTCTACTCCGTTGGCCAGCGCTAACCTTGCTTATCGCGTTTCAACGACGATGGGTTCACCTTGGCATAAGACAAGCACCGATAGATTTGGGGGCGCGGTCCTTCCGTTCGTGGAGTGGGGAGGCCTTCAGTTGATTGCGAGTATTCCTAATGGCAGTCAATGGGTAGCAATGGAAGGCGATCTACTGGATTCCGGTAGTGGCTACCTGGGCGTTGTCACGGGTGATCTTGGCCGGCTGGAGGTTGCTCTTGATATGGAGGCCCCGCTCCCGGCAGGCGTCGAACTACGCAGTGAGATCACAGTTTCGAGTGTTTCCGGAATATCGCCGGGGCCGCCGAGCAACGGGATTGAATCGGTGGGAGTTCCAGTGCGTGGGAGTATCGCCGTAGTTTCTCCGCCCATGAAAGTGGTTGGGACCCATGCTTGCCTTGCAATAGTGGCTTACCCGGGCGGCGCAGAGATAGTTCGGTCGAGACTTGTCGACCTCGGACGGAAGGGGCTAGCAATCCCTCCGCTCAGCAATGTGACGGTCCAGATTCCACGTGCACTGTCTGGCTCTGATGACTGCGCTATTTGGTTCACTCCACTCGACTCAAGTGCGTCTGCATTTGTGTTTTCTCTCACGCGTCAGAGAACCTCCGTGGTTCTTCCTCAAGGGAAGTACAAAGTCATTTTGATCGCCCGAGGGATCACGCGTCATGAGATTGGCGAAATTGCGATCACCGGAGGCTCACAAGAAATTAGTGTGAACCCTGAGCCAACGGATGCGACGATTGAGTTCAACTTCATAGGCGTCGATCGCTTGGGGTTCCCAGTCTCTTTTCGACTCGATAGTGCCTCGGTTGTGGAGCGCCCAGAAGGTGATCCCCAGTTCAAAGTTCAAGGCGTCCCGGGGCAGCGTTTCATTGGAGTTCTGACGCACTCCTTTTCTGCCTCGGAGGAGATTGAATTGATTTCAGGTTCGAGCATTGACATCTGTCTCGACCAATCCTTCGATTTGATATTCGACGCGCCACAGATTCGAGCCGAGATTGCTTTCGGCGAGCTACGATTGAAGTCCGACGGCCTCCAGGCAGAGCATGAAGTGCGTCTTAGGCGGATTGGCCCAGAGCTGTCCTCTTTGGTCAAGCTGAGGCTGGTGCGTAATTCCACATCACCCGGAGGATTCGAATTTGGGATTCGCCTACCAGAGGGTAAGTACGAGTGGCGTGAGGGCGACGGCAAATGGGTTGAAGTAGATATAAGCAGAAGGGCAGTGACCGAACAACAGCTTGAGCGCTCAGTAGCTGGCACTGGTGGCTACTAGCTGGCCGCCCTAACGGACAAGAGAGTCCCTCTTGCCTTTTGACCCGCCCCCCAACAACGGGCCCGACCTGAACGTGACTCCACTCCTAAACGGAGGCCCATTCGAAGAGAGCCCCGACGGTCGAGCCAAATCACCCCGCCGCCGGAGGTTGTCCTCCGGCGGCGATTTTTATTCCTGCGGGAAGCCACGCGCAGGTTCTTGTATGGCGGTGCCGTGCGCCCATTCGGTCATGGCCTATGCCGTTCGAGGTAGAGCAAGGCGACTTGATCGTGGCTTCCTGGTCGGCCAGAGCCCGTTGACAGCGCTCCAGACCCTGAGCAGAACAGAAGACGCGTCGAGCACGCCGGAATAGAGGCGGTCTTCGGCCAGAAAGGCACAACATTACCCGCAACGAGTCGAGGCTGGGATTGCACCATAGACACCGGGCCTAGAACGAGGGCTACGTCACCAGTCTTGCAGGTCAGGCGGGATTTGCACCGTGTCGGGCTGTTGATCTGAACTTGAAGCTGGGGCCCTTGGTGAAGTCCACTGTGGGCTTCCCCTACGCCAAGCGCTTGAACGACAATAGCAGAAGGTCTCGGTCGAATGATGTCTCGCACGCTCACTGCCATTGGTCTGTTGTTCTTGGTCGTCTCGTTGGCGTGGGTGCTATGGGGTGGTTCAGAAGTGGGTGGTTCGCCCTCCTCCGATGAAACGGATCCGTCACCGAGAGTGGACAAGGAAGTAGTTTTCGAGGATGACGGATCGCGCGATGAGATCAAGCGGCGTCAGGGTAGTGAGGCGGGTGGCGGAGAGCTTGAAAGAAGCAAGGTCCGAGTTCTCACTGAATCTGCAGGGGCTCCGGTAGAGGGCGCGCGTGTGTTTCTGCTGCTACAGGTTGGGATTGGCCAACCATCGAGTGCATCCCTCGAGAATGAGGAGTGGTACAGGCTGCTTGGGAGCACGGACGAGCAAGGTTGGCTTGCCCTTGCGGATCGCGTGGACGGAGTCTTGTTCGCGAGCAAGAGTCAAGTGGTTTCGCGTCCGGCTCGGGTGAACAGTGACGGGAACTACACAGTGAGGCTGCGGGAATGCTCCGGTGTCACGGTGCGCTTGTTGCAGTCTGGCCTGCCGATCAACGGGGTCGAGGTCATGCTTCAGGAGCTTTCTACCTCTCAAGGCGGATGGGCGCGCCGTGCCTCTACTGATGGAGATGGTGAGGCGGCTTTTCTCGAGGTTCCATCGGGTCGGTTCGCCGCTTCAACCTCAAGCGAGTTCGGTACTGCGTATGCATGGTTGACTGTGGACGGAGAGGCGCAGAGGGTTGAACTAGACGTTCTTCCTGGGCGAACACTTCAAGTTCATCTCGAGTCGAAGGCGACCGGCGAGGCTGTGCTCGGAGCGCGTGTCCAGATCAAGACCCCATTGATCTGTTCGAAATGGGAAGAAGTTGCGCCAGGGGTGTTTCGGGCCGGGCCCATCCCTTCTGATCTCACGGTTTGGGTGCTTGAGGTTTCAGCTCCTTCTTTCGCAAGAGATCAGTTTCAGGTTCATGTCGAGCCAGGCGTAGGCGAGTCCAGGCACACACTATCTCTTGTCGCCGGGCAGAAAGTAGTCGGGAGACTTGTGGACCCAGAGGGGAATGGGATCGAGGGGGCAGCGGTGTCCATCTCTGGGTTCCGCTGGGATGGGCAGTCACGCGATCGAGCACGGGTTCAGGTAAGTGACACAGCGAACTCGGAGCAGGGAGGAAAGTTCGAGTTTCTCCTACCCAGGAACCTCACATTGGAGTCATTGGTGGCGATTGTTCCTGGTGCCGGCGCTTGCGTAAGGGACCTTCGAGGCCTGTCGTTAGATGGGCCGCTCGATCTCGGGGACTGTGTTGTTACTCGGTTCGCAGAGTTGGCGGTGAGTGTGGTTGACCTCGATGGTGGAAACCCAAGTGAAACTCTGAGAGTAGTAGTAGCGCCGACGGGGGTGGCGGGGGGGCGTGAGCTTCGGCACGAAGTTCTTGTTTCTGCGGAGCGGCACAGGTTCGAGGTGGACGGACTGCCATCATCCTTGGTCAGCGTCAGCTGTCTCCGTGACAACATAGTGATCGCGCAGGAGAGGATTGACTTGTCGGGCGGGCTTGAATCAGTCGAAATTCGTGTTCCGGCGAGTGACCAGCTCAACCTTCAACTGTGTGACGTGGGAAAGGCGTCTCTTTCTGGCGCAGTTCGAGTTGAGGTGAATGGGAGTGTCTGGGACGAGGTGCAGCTTGTAGAGGGAGTAGCACGGCTCCGCGATCTGCCTGAAGGGGTGGACCTGAAACTCATCTGGCTGGGGCAAGGGCAGCGAGCGGAGATTGCGATATCCCGAGCGGGGAGGTCCGCCCAGTCATACCAGCTAACGAAAGAGGGGGTGTTTCATCGGATTCCCTGGGTGGGCGATTAGCCGAACACCTCGACTCGAATCACATGACGGGAGAATCCAGTTGACAAGCCATGTCGACGGGCGCGTGACATGCCCCTCAACAGCGGATCCAGTGCGAGCGAGACTCCACTCCTAAACGGAGAGCCATTCAATGAGTGTCCCGATCGGGTAGCCAAATCACATCGCCGCCGGAGGGAATCCTCCGGCGGCGATTCTCATTCACTGGGAGTCGTATGCGCATCCTATTGCAAGTTGTTGACTTGCAGCGCTGAGCGTCCAACAGAGGAAACGATGGCGAGACGCGTTGGGCAGAGATTGGCTCGGTGCTTGGACGGATCCCTTGGTTGCTCTCCAACTCAGTGGGAGAGTGGTGGGCAAGTGGCCTGACCCCATTCTCCGCACACCTAATAAGGTGACACTTGACTGGGGAACGAGCCCCAACGGGGCTGATGGACGAGTCAGTAGGGCGAGGGGAGAATCTCCCAAATTCAATTCCCACGCTCGGAGTCCAAGGTTATTGTCAAGGTTGGCGGTGACTCAAAGCGAGTTGCCTGTTCTAGGGAGTATCCATGAAATCAGTTTCTTTCGTAGTAGGAGTTCTCGTGGTCGGTTTGACAGGACTGTCCACGCTGCTTGCTCAAAATCCACCTGGCTGCACATCGCCGTGCTACACAGGCTGTGCGATGCCGGTGGCGTTTCATTACGTCCTTACAGGAACGCTGCTGGAGTGTGGCGAAGACGAATGCTGGAGTGAACGCGTTAGGTATCCAGCCCACAGGCCGTCCTACACAATTTCAGCAAACAGATGCATTACATCTACTCTGACCATTAGGGACGTTGAAGAAGAGAAGTGGTCCTGCGCTCCGGGCCAGGGGGGGGGCCCGGACACGTGCTTCAACGACCAGGCTTGGACGATGATCTCACAGGTCGAGGACTATGGAGTTGTTGGGTGCAGCACTCAGGCTTGCCCAAGCACACCATGAGAATTAGCAGATCTGTCCAGGTAGTTGCTGCCGTCGCTGCCGTCGCTGCATTGTTAGTTTGGTTTGGTTTCTATCATCAGAGCGACATAACCGACCAAGATCCGAATGTCAGCACAACGTCAGTGCATGTGCCGGAATTCGCAGGTGGGATTGGACAAGGCGATCGTCGTGAAAGTGACAACCTTGAATTCAGCGGCGGCATTGTTGAGCGAGGAGATTCTCCTCGCTCAACTTCCTATGAGCAGTTTCTTGACTATTGGGAGGCAAATGGTGGCGAGTTTTCAGGCGCCGTTAGCGCATTGAGGCAGCTTAGACACTCACTTGGCTCGGAAGAATTGGTCGAGCTGACGCTTGAGGTAACAGAGCGGCATTTCACTGCCGGCAAGAGCATCGATTCTAATATTGGGGCTGGATGCTTGCTGCTTAGGCTCGTAGGGCTTGATAGGCCAGATGAAATGGCGGCGATTTCAGCGGCGTATTCTCAGGAGGCTCCCTGGGCATTCAAACATGCTATTGTGATTGCTTTGTCTTGCAATACAGCAGACGCAACAGCAGATGCTCGTCAAGTCGCGCTAGCGGGACTTGAGCGAATCATGCCGACAATAGATTCGAATCAGGTACAACTTCGAATTTCTGCGCGGTTAGCTTATGTCCAAGCTTCAAGCGAGCTTTTTGGTCTTCCGGCAACTTTATTGTCCGCAAATCGGGTAATGCCAGCTGAGAATGCCTCCGAGATTCGGCATCTTGCCGAGTTCGCGGCGAAAGCGATCGACTCTGGTCAACTTGCTTATGCCGATGGCGCATTCATGATGGACCAGCTCTTCCTAGAATCAGCAGATGTGGCACGAGAACTTGCAGAACAAGTTCCGGGATGGTTGGATGACCCGAAAGCGGAGTTTTCTCCCACACTAATTTCTCTCATTCAAGATGCCGCGCGAGCGCTCTAATTCCGTCGTTGCCGCCCACCTGTTTCAATGGGCTTTGGTCGCCCTTGGGGTTCTTGATGTTTCTTGCTCCGAGTCTCAGGGCGGGAGTGGTTCATCGATTTCGATCACGGTTGAGAATGAGCTACCTAGACTTTCTGCAGTCCGGGGCGAAGTGATCGATTTGGAGTTTGATGTGAATGTTGCGCGCCCCGTGCTTTACAGCGGGCTAGAGCTGTCGTGCGGTTGTACTAAAGCCGAACTCCGCAAAGGAGATCGTCGGATTGAGGAAGGGACGCAGCTCGTTTCCGGTCAGGATTATCGCATTCATGCCGTTGCGAATACATCCGGGCTAATTGGCGAGAGTCGATTAGGGGGGAAGCTCGTAAGTTCAGACGGCCTGATCCCATTTGGAGTCGATTGTGTTGTAGCCGAGTCAATCGAGTTCGACGTCGAACGGGCTGCCTGGGCAACGGGGATAGAAAGCCGAGATCCTTTTGCAGTTTCAATGCACAGCGCGCTAGCTGGGGAGTGGACCGTCGTTGACCAACCTAGCTGGTTGTTGGTTTCGCTATCCGGCGATCCGGCGGATTCCGGCGCTGCATTGGAGTTATCTCTCGACGAAGATTTGAGATCTGGGTCATATTCTGGATATGTGACGATCGGTCGCGGAGAAAGTGTGACTCGGCGACTGCCCGTTTCCGTGAAGCTGATTGACGGTTTTATTATTCAGCCGGGGCAACTTATTGCGTTCGGAGCTTCTCGAGGAGAAGAGGTGTCCCGGGTGCTCGAGTTGTTTCTCGATGATTCGATTGAGCAGATAGACGGATTCGAGTTCATCCCCGAGTGGGATGGCGTTGATGTGAAAGTGACTCCTTTGGGGGGTAATGAGAATGGGAGTTCGATCTTGCGATATTCCATTGCCGCGTTACCCCGCCCCGATGCCGAGGCGGGATGGGTTCGAGGCGTCTTGCGTGTGCAGATGATGTCCGAAAGTGGTGTCGTATTTGAGCATGCTGTTCAGGTTTCACTTCTCATTCGAGAATGATCGAATAACACATGATTGACCTCCCCCGGATTGATGGACACAAGAGATCCGGTCAGTACTTCACCCGAAACGTCGGCGAGTCCTCTGGCTTCGATCGGCGCCGGTCATAGAGCCGGGCCGTGCTGATGTTCGCGTGTCCCACCACTCCTGCACGAATCCAATGTCGGCGTCGTGCTCGAGCGCGTTGGTCGCGGCCGGTGCGCGCAGCGCGTGCAGGCAGAGTGGCCTGACCCCATTCTCCCTACACCAAGCAAGGTGACGTTTGACTGAGGAACGAGGCCTTCGCCCGCTTTTCCTCGCGGGGTGGAGGCAACTCGGGCCGCTGAGTCGCAGCTAAGCTAATCGCATGCGTTCCCGCTCCTCCAAGCTGCTGGCCACGGCGGCGGTTGGCCTCGCGCCGCTTCTTGCCACAACGGCGCCGGCTCAGGCCGATCCTGTCGGCCCGGTCTTCAAGGATGGTATGGCTCAGGTCGTGCCTGCGTTCCAAGACAGCAAGAACTGGATTCAGCACGACCTGTGGGTCGAGACCGAGTTCGACTCGGACGGCGACGGCAAGCTCGATCGCATGCACGTCGACGTGACGCGACCCGGACAGACCGACAGCGAAGGGCTGCAGGTCGCGGTGATCTACGAGACCAGCCCGTACTACCGCGGCATCGCGCGGGGTAAGAGCTTTTTCTGGGACGCCGAGCACGAGGTCGGGGGCAAGCCGCCCAAGCGCGGCGACGCGCCGGACATTCCCTTCGCCAAGCGGCAGGTGCCGATGTCGCGCTCGTTGATTCGTACCTGGGTGCCGCGCGGGTTTGCGGTGGTGCACTCGGCTTCGCCGGGCACCGGCCTGTCGCAGGGATGCGTGACGATCGGCGGCGAGAACGAAGAGCTGGCGCCCAAGGCCGTCATCGATTGGCTGAACGGCCGCGCCCGGGGCTACACGACGCCGGATGGCGACGAAACCGTCGAGGCATACTGGTCGACCGGGAAGGTCGGCATGACCGGCACTTCCTACAACGGCACCCTGCCGCTGGCCGCCGCGACCACCGGGGTCGAGGGGCTGGAGGCGATCATCCCCGACGCGCCGAACACCTCGTACTACCACTACTACCGCGCCAACGGTCTGGTGCGCCACCCCGGCGGCTATCGGGGCGAGGACATCGATGTGCTCTACGACTTCGTCAACAGCGGCGATCCGAAGTTCCGCAAGTCGTGCAACAAGACGGTGCGCGATGAGCTGATGAACGAGAACCAGGATCGCGTCACCGGCGACTACAACGACTTCTGGCACAGCCGCAACTACCGCGAGCGTCTCGCCAACGTGCGCGCCGCCGTGCTGATCTCCCACGGCTTCAACGATTGGAACGTGATGCCGAATCACAGCGTCGACGTTTATCTGAAGCTCAAAGAGATGGGCAAGCCGGCGATGGCCTACCTGCACCAGGGCGGGCACGGCGGGCCGCCGGCGCCCGATTTGATGAACAAGTGGTTCAGCCACTACCTGTACGGGGTCGACAACGGCGTGGATGAGCTGCCGCGAGCGTGGATCGTGCGCGAGGGCGCAGCCCACACTGATGCGACCGCCTACGCCGATTACCCGAACCCGGCCTCGCAGCCGGTCCGCCTGCACCTGCGCAAGGGCGGCAGCGGCTACGGGGCGATGATGGCGACGGCCTCCGGCGCAAGCCAAGGCATCGAGAAGCTGGTCGATGACGCCGAGGTGCCCGGCGCCGAGCTGGCCCAGGCCGAGAAGTCGAAGCACCGCCTGCTGTACATGTCAGAGGAGCTGACGGCACCGCTGCACATCTCCGGCACCGCGCGCCTGAAGATTCGCGTCGCCGCCAACAAGAAGGCCGCCAACCTCTCGGTGTGGCTGGTCGCGCTGCCCTGGGAGACGGGCGGGCACATCAACGACAACATCATCACGCGCGGCTGGGCCGACCCGCAGAACGCCGAGTCGCTGTGGGAGAGCGAGCCGCTGAAGAAGGGCCAGTTCGTCGACCTCGAGTTCAACCTCGAGCCCGACGACCAGATCATCCCCGCCGGGCAGCGTCTTGGTCTGATGATCTTCTCGAGTGACCGTGACTTCACGCTGCTGCCCAAGGCCGGCACGCAGCTGAGCATCGATCTGGACGCGACTTCCTTGGAGCTGCCCATCGTCGGTGGCCTGGCCGCGTTTTACGCCGCGACCGGGATGGAGTCGAACTAGGTGCGGGCCAGGCGGCCGCGGATCGCCTGCAGGTGACCGAGGGAGGCGACGAGTCCGAGCAGGATCAGGAAGTGTCCGGTCCAGGGGATCGGAGTCTGTCCAAAACAGCCGCATGCGGTTGGAGAGTCTCCGCGCAGCCAGATCGTGACAGACACAGCGATCATCCCTAAGATTAGGAGCTGAACCCAAGTCAGGCTGCGCTTCCAGAAGGGTGAGGCGAGCCAGGCGGCCATCATCAACTCGATGCCCGCCACGGTGAGAATGCCGCCCCTCGGCAGGAAAGCACCTTCTCCCGGCGCGATCATCGCGTCCACCTGATCGCTTCCCATGAGCTTGAAGGCGGCCGCGACTGCGAGGACGGCACCGATCAGGAGTCGACATGGGAGCGATTGCGCCATCATGCACATCACTGCGTCCTCCATGGGATGGGCACAACGATGTCCTTGCCTGCCTCGACGACGAACTCGCACGAAACGGTTTCTTCGCCCGCTCGAATCTGACTCGCGATGCTCGCAATCGTTCTTCCAAAATGCACTTCGTACCGACCGGGAGCGAGATCATCCATGACGAAGGGGAACTCGGGGATGACTCCGAAGTTTGGGCGCTTGCTCGCCGGTGTGCGAAGTAGATAGGCCCGAGGCAGGTTGTTGTCGTGCTCGCGGCACTCAAATGTGACCCGACCCAGAGAGGACAGATCAAAGCGCAACTCCGTGGCGCCGCGTGTCAGCTCCATCACGCCCAGACTCTGGCGGTGTGAACGGTTCTTGGTCTCCAAGACGACTTCGAATCGTCCGCAGGGGACGCCCTCAAAGGGATACTCGCCGCCGGACAGGCTGGGAAGCGCAAACTCCAGCTGTCCGCCTGGATCACCATCCTCCGGCAAGAGGAGGACCTTGGCGCCTCGGCCAGAGCCTCCTGACGCATCCACTTCGCCACCATCTGTGCGTGATTGCCGGACCAACACGATGCGTAGGTCGGTCCAGCAATCCGCCGTTTGGTCCAAGCTGACCTCTGCTTCCGCGAGGACTCCACGCAGTCGTGGCATCGGCGCGATGAACTCGCGCCGCTGATAGCCGGGCAGGTTCAAGAGCCACTCGGATGTCAGGTTTTCGGCGGAGCAATCAAAGCCGAGCAAGGCGGAGAACTTGCCTTGCAATTGTCCTTCCTCAGCTTGCGGATCCTTGGTCAGGCCGGTGAGCGCAAGCAAGGCCCGCGGGCATCGGTAAGGCCTTGAAGGTTCCTGTGCACGCCAGGTGGTGTGATTGAAGGTGCGAAAAAGGAGTGGATTGACCACCAGCCCATTGCCGGAGAGATCCCGAAAGTGCAACTGCAGCGCGAAGAGCGGGGAGACGACGAGTTGATTCTGCTCTCCTTCAGCGGCTGGGATGGGTGACTCTGAGATCAGGCCCGGTCCGACTGCCGCGAGTTGAAATGAGCCCTGGACGAGGGGTGGGGAGAGGGTGAAATGCCCGTCAGAATCGACTTCCGTGATTGAAATCTCAGTGGAAGGGTTCTCGAGGTCAAGGTCCGCCCACTCCATGCTTCGGCCGTCCACCCAAGCCACCACAAAGAGTGGATGGGTGAGAGGGGAGTCGTCAATGGTCCGAACCGAACCCCTCAGGGTCGTGAGGGGGACCAATCGGATGATCACATGGCGCTCATCTTCGAGAGAAAGCACACGGGAGTTCAACCGGTATCCCTCTGCATCGACGCTCACGGTGGAGCCAACCCAGACGACGTCAGCCGGGAACTCCCAGCGTCCTGGATCTGTGGCCGATGCAGGATGCCGAGCTCCGTCGCCATCCGTGAGCACGACGGTGGCGGAGGGAATCCTCCTTCCAGAATTGGAATCGACGACCGAGATCGAGCCCGCCGAACCTGCTCGGTCCGACGGGTAGTCTTGCTCAGTTCGCTCGCGGGCGAGAGTGCCCAGCTTGACCGAGGCGGGTGCGTCGGTGTGGGTTTCGACTGGCACCGTCTCCATCGACGCGTCGTTCACATTGCCCGGCGAGTGGCCGACCAAGATCGTGATCAAGACGATGAGAATGACGAGCCCTGCCAGTTGCAGGAGGCGTGACACAGCTAGTCAATGTCGCAGAACGCGGAGCTCTGCAGGATGTGGTAGTAGCAGGATGGAGGCGTCGGGCAGGATCCCACGTTGCAGTACCCCTTGTCATCGGGGCCGCCTCCGCCCATGCGGAAGATGGTGTAGCAGCAATACGGTTCCATGGCTCCCGACCCGCACGAGCAAAATGCATACTCGCCTTCCGAGTCTTCTGAGTACCTCAGATTGAACACGTCACACTGCGGGCGCGCCGTCCCTGCACAGGATCCCTGGCAAGAAAACGCCCAGGACTCACCGACCGTGGTGACGTAAAGGTTGCAAGTGACCTCGGTGGCCGCCGACGTGGTCGCCGCGTTGACTTCTTGCCAAGTCAGAATAAACCCAGCAAGGATGAAAAAAGGCCCGGCGAGGGCGCGCAGAGAAAGATATTTCATAGCTCACAGCCTAATCGAGTCTGCCAGCCTCGTCGCAAGAAATGTGCTGCAGGTACGTCCAGGTCAAGCGATTGCCCTCGCGATCCAAGAAGCCACGCTTCAGGTAGAGATCGCCTGTCCCGGGGAAGCCCGGCGCGGGAGTGGTCAGCATGAATGGAGGCATGCCGATCAGCGGCAGCTCGATCCTGAACGGAGACAACGGGATTGACGGCGTCAGGCCGAAACGCGGGCTGCTGCCCGCGTCAGGCGCCGACGGTCGCCTGCCCTGGCCCGGAGGTCTCTTCCGCCTCGACCGGGCGATAGCAGCGCGCGAGATACCAGGTCACGAGCCCCGGAGCCACGATGGCCTGCAGCGCGAAGAACAGCAGGGTGAACCACTCGTTCCAGGCGATGGCTTCGCCCTGCTCGACGAAGAGCTGGTCGCCCACGGGGCCGGACGAGAACACGAGGGCCGTCACGAGGTTCCAGCCGAGGTGCAGCCCGGTGGGGGCGTAAAGGGATCGCGTCTTCGCGTAGGCGTAGGCGAACATCCAGCCGCCGGCGCCCGTGATCAGGAAGACGTAGGCCATCAGGATGAAGCGCGAGCCGAAGACCTCGTAGCTGAACCAGTGGTAGACGCCGAAGGCGATCGAGCTGAGGAGGCAGGCCCGGATCGGGCCCAGGAAGCGGATCAGCAGAAAGAGCAGGGCGCCGCGAAAGACGAGCTCTTCGAGGAGGACCGCCTTGAACACCCAGAAGGACGCGCCGAGCAGCTTGCCGAGGCCGTAGTCGGGGTTCAGCTCGTAGCTGATCTCCTTGAGGTGCGCCTGGCCGAGGAAGTTGACCACCGCGACCGACGCCATGAACAGCATGCCGACGACAAGCTCGCGCAGTCTACGGCGGGTGGGCGCGAGTCCCAGGACGGCGAGCGGCTTGCGGAAGACTCGATGGAGCAGGATCCACGAGACGAGAAAGACGACAAGAAGGCCGATCATCAATGGATCGCTGGCGGGTCGGTGGACCCTGTTAGTCGCCCCGCGTGGCGATCTTCGAGAGCGTGGTGTCGCGCATGACCGAGGAGCTGATCAGATCGGCCAGCTCGGTGGCCTGCATCGCGTCGCCGGAGCGGGCCAGAGCGACGGCAGCTTCGGCTGCAGCAGAGTCGGCGACGGTCTGGCTCGAGATCGCACGGATCGCCTTGCGCGCCACGTCCGCGTAACCTTCCTTGCCCGCATCGATCGCAATCGCGACGAGCGCTTCATCGGCCTCGGTCGTACTGGAAATCGCCTCGGCCGCGGCGAGGCGCCCAGCAAAGTCGGGCGAGATCGGCGTGGCCTCATGGTTCCCGCAGCCGGCCGCAAAGCTCAGACTCGCGGCGGCAAGGAAGGGCAAGAAAAGGCGGCGGGGCAAATGCATGGCAAAAACCGGATCGGAGTATAGCTAGCGCGGGGCCAATCCGATGCCGCGCATGGTTCGGTGAGGATTCGTCATGCGCATCTGCGTCACGAACCCTCGCGGTAGTACGGAGCGCTGTGCGCCTCCGTCGTCGCGGCGTAGCCCTCCGGGTAGAGCCGCTTGGCGATCCCATTGAGCAGCGGGTCGCTCATGCCGTTCAAGAAGGCGTAGTGCGTGTTGTCCTGCTCGTGATGTGCCCGGTGATGCTCGGGGTGGAGCAGGATGCGGGCCCGCTGCAGCGCGCGCACCAGCGGGTGGGTCGAGTTGTGGCATAGGTAATGACTCAACTCCGCGACGCTGGAGAGCAGGCTGAACATCAGGAACAGGAATGCCAGCGGCGCGGGCAAGAGGTGCAGCACGGCAACCAAAAGGACCATGTAGACCGCGAGCCAGCACTTCATGCCGTTCTCCGCGACGAGCACCAGCAGAATCGGCCGGTCGCGGTAGCGCGGCACATGATGATGCCGGTGAAATGCGGCCACCAGCGGACCGATGATCGAGGTGTAGCCTTCGGCGTGATCCATCATCATGTGGATCAGCCCGTTGACGAAGTCCGCGAGGACATAGGCCAGCAGGAAGAGCAGGATCCAGGCGGGCGTCGCCGCTTCCCAGGGCAGCAGCGTTAGGCAGACGAGCTGCAGAGCGACGATCACCGCAGCGACCAGCTTGCCGAGATGGCGATACACCAGATGGTGCTCGTACTTCTCCATCGCGGCGCGGTACTGCTCCTGTTTGTTCATCGAGGTTCGCGGCGAGGATCGCGGAATCCCGCAGGCCCCATTCCCAAACCTCATCTTACTCTACTTCGAAGGCCTTGCTTCGCGGCTAGGGAAGAACGCGAACCGAGATGCGCTGGCTAAGTAGGCCACTTCCTAGTGAGGGGCTGAAGAGTGCTGCCTGGAAATGCAATGCACTTCCGATCAGTGCAGGTGCTGCAGGGATGGTCAGTTGCTGTGCTGCCATGCCTCCCACAAGAGGGACGCGTCGCGAAGTGCCAAGGAGCGCAGATGGATCAAGCTGACTCGTTCCGAATGGAGTAGCCCAATTCCCAAGGTGAAGTGCCGCCGCAAACTGTGCGTACGTCTCAGAGCCCTTCAGCGTCAGGTCGAGCACGGATCCAGAGCGAGGCAATCCAGCGAGTCGCAAGGAAGCTGGCATGGCGTCTGCGCAGATGATGTCGCCGCCCGCTCCGAACCGACTTTGATGCGTGTCCTTGGTAGCAAATGCGACCACCTGCGCGATTGGATCGTAGTCCATCGCCAGCACGGAACCCTCGGTGTGGAAGGTGCTCAGAATGTTTCCCTGTTGATCAAACACCATCCCGGTCGGGGATGCGCTGCGGTCGTCGCCTAGGCTTGCAACTGCGACAGTATCTGCATTCTCTGCGATTTCAACACTACGAACCCAGAGTGGCAGGTTGTTCCCTGACACCCCGACTTCCTGACGCCACAGTTCGGTGTCCGTGACGAGGTCTTGCAATCGAATCTGGAGCTTGTCCGTGCGCGTAGTCCAGTTGACCGAGTAGGCAAGATGAGTCGCGTCTGCGTCCAGGGCGAGCGGCCCCCCGAATCGACTTCCTTGGAGGGAGTAGCTTCGATCGAGTGTGAACGATCCAGCGAGACTCTTGCGATAAACCTCAACGAGATTCATGTCCCCTATGGCTACGGCCTCTCCGTTTGCAGAGATGGCAAGGCCACCTCGTTTCGAACGGGAGTTCCAGGTCTGGACTACATGGCCACTTGAGAGGTCAATCAGGTGTGGAGTGCCCGAGATGTCGATCAACAGGTGCGAAGCGTCCGGAGTAATCGTGCCTTGCGATCCATAGGCATTGGACCCTCCCAAACCTGGCAAGTCGAGCTGGCCAAGCAGGGCGCCAGAGCCGTCGAAGACGCGCACTGCAACGAGGTCTGCGCTTCGATCCGTTACCCATGCGATCACGCGGTCTCCATCGGAGCGGAAATGGACCCCGATTCCGTCTGGCGAGTGGAACTCGGTAAGGGGGAAGTCGTATTGCCAATCAGGCGGGCCTGGCCGAGCGGAGCTCCAGACGCGAAGCGTGGGAAGGATGTCCAACTTCGCACCAGTAGACTGATCCTGCGTGGTGAGTGCGGCAAGCGCTTGGCCGCGACTCGCGGCCGCAACGGCGCAGTACGGTGCGTCGGAGATGTAGTAAGTTGAGATCGGGTGAGGGCTTGCGGTCGAATAAAAACCAAGCTCCGTTTCCAGGCGGACCTTCGCGGCGATGAGTGCACTTCCATGGTCGCCGAGCGCAATGCCGGTCCCAATCCAGCCATCGGCGCCATCATCCACTTCCCAACGAACTGTGGGGCCAGAGCCCTGGGCAGGGGCTGAATGGATTGATGGGCTCAGTGCTAGAGACACCATGCCGAGGATGGACAGTCTTTGCGCGATTGATCGCATCAGGCTCTCCATGCTGCAACAATTGTTCCGAAGCGTCGAGTTTCCCCATACGGTCTGGCAGGGAGAGAGAACGAAAAGAGTGCACTTCCGCACTTCGATCGTGCGGAACGGAGTCCCCCGCGGCACCTCTTAGGCGGCGAAGTAGTAGTTCGTCAGGTGATAGAAGACGGGCGCGGCGAAGCTGACCGAGTCCATTCGGTCCAGCACGCCGCCGTGGCCCTCGATCATGGTGCCCCAGTCCTTGGCGCCCAGCGATCGTTTGACGGCGGAGAGCACCAGTCCGCCCGCGAAACCGGCGATCACGATGGCTCCGGCCAGCGCGGCGGCCTGCCCGGGTTGGAACGGGGTGATCCACCACAGGCCTGCGCCGATCAGCGTGGCCGAGATCCCGCCGCCCAGCAGCCCCTCCCAGGTTTTCGCCGGGCTCACCCGCGGGGCCACCTTGCGCTTGCCGAACAGCTTGCCGAAGACGTACTGCAGCACATCCGAGAGCTGCACGATCGCGATCAGGAAGAACAGCAGCAGGAAGTTCTCTTCAAAGCCCTCGATCTCGAGCAGCAGCAGCGCCGGCGCGTGGCTGATGCAGTACACCGCCAGCATCAGCGCCCATTGAATGCGCGCGGTCCGCGCCAGGAAATCGGCCGTCTCGCCGCGCAGCACCGACAGCACCGGCAGCAGCAGGAAGGCCCAGACCGGAATCAGGATCGAAAACAGCGTCTTCCAGTCGTCGGCGATCAGCCAGTACTGCAGCGGAATGAAGACGTAAAAGGCGGCCGCGACCGCGTTGTGATCCGCGGCGCGGGTGGGGGTGATCGACAGGAACTCGCGCAGGCAATAGAAGCTGGTCAGCGCGAACAGCATCAGCGTGACCGTGCTGCCCAGCGTGGTCGCCAGCGCGAAGACGGCCACCATCAGCCACCAGGCTTTGATCCGCGCGTTCAGATTGTCGACGGTGGCGCGCCCGGCCGGGGTCCGCACGCGGCGACCCAGCGCGAAGCCGACCCCGGATGCCACGACCAGCAGGCCGAGGACGCCGGAAAACAGGATCAGCATCGTGTCACTCATCGGCGAGCTCCTGCGGTGCCAGCGCGCACACCGCGGCGTGGGCGCGTGCCAGGAAGGCGTCCTTCTCTTCGCCCTCCTCGACCTGCAGCGGCTCGCCGAAGTGAGCGACGCAGGTGATCGGCACCGGGATCAAAGCACCTTTGGGAAAAGCGCGGGCGAGATTGCTGAGGTAGACCGGCACCAGTTCAAGCTCGGGGCGATCGCGCGCCAGCCAGTAAAGACCGGATTTGAAGTTGCCCGGGCGGCTCTCATTGCGTCGCGTGCCTTCAGGGAAGATCACCAGCGACTCGCCGCTCTCGAGGGTGGCCCGCAGCGGGGCAAGCGGATCCTCGCTACCGCCGCGCTCGACCAGGGTGGCGCGCAGCACCTTCAACGCGATGAAGCGACGCAGCGAGCCACGGCCCCAGTAGTCCGCCGCCGCGACCGGGTGCGTCGTCGCGCGCAGGCGTGGGGGCAGCGCCGCCATGACCACCATGGTGTCGAGGTGGCTGGCGTGATTGGCGAAGTAGATGCGCTGGCGCGCCTCGGGCTGGCTCCCTCGCCAGATGCTGTGGCCGCCGACCAGGAAGCGGGTCACGCCGTAGAGCAGCTCGCCGACCAGGGTCGCCAGCATCACGCGCCTGCCCCGCGGCGCAGGCCGCGCGCGATTCGCTGCAGTCGAATCAGGCAGGTCAGCGCGGTGCCGACCGTGATCACGATCAGCGCCACTTCGACCACCGCAAACTCCAGCTCGAAGCCGGCTAGGATCGCGGCGAGCGTGAGCGTGAACATGCGGTGCTGCTTGGCCATGGGGCCGACGAAGTCCTCGTCCTGACCCAGCGCCACGCCGGTCGCGCGCAGGTAGGGCGCGAACAGCGCGAACAGCGTCGCGGCCACACCCCAGGCCGGAGCCCCCGCGCCGTAGCCCGCGGCGAGCAGCAGCAGCGCATCCTCGACACGATCCGGGACCTCGTTGAACAGCGGCCCCGTCGGGCTACCTTGGCCGCCCTCGACGGCGACCAGGCCGTCAAGCAGGTTGCACATCAGGCGCAGCTGAATGCCCAGCGCGCCGAGCCACCACAGCCACGCTCCATCCTGTGCGCCGGCGAAATAGAAAGCTGCAGCGCCGCCCGCGGCGAAGACGATGCCCAGAGTCGAGATGGCGTTGGGCGTGAGGCCCGCGGCGCCCAGACCCCGCGCGAGCGACTGGATCCAGCCGGCGGAGCGCGCCCGGATGGGGCGGCGGCTCGGTTCGGAGGCCATGCGAACCCCTACCGGGGCAGCAGCCAAACGTTGCGGAATTTCACGGCGTGGCCGTGGTCCTGCAGCATCAGCGGGCCGTAGCCCGGCTCATCCATGGCCGCGGCGGCGCCGGTGGGGGAATCCACCTCGACGTCGTCGTGAATCAGGATGCCGTTCTGCCAAACGCTCATGCGGGCGTTCTCAGTCTTCGCGCCATCCTTGTCGCGGCGCGGCGCGCGAAACTCGATGTCGTAGCTTTGCCACTGGCCGGCCGGCTTGCAGGCGTTGACGCGCGCCACGTGCTTGCCGTAGATGCCGCCGCAGTCGCCGGCGCGCAATTCCGCGGCCGGCGTTCCGAAGGAGTTGAGCACCTGCACTTCGTAGCGGCCGTGGATGTACACGCCGCTGTTGCCGCGGTCCTGCCAGCGGTTGTCGGCCGGGGTCTCGGGCACCATGAACTCGACGTGCAGCAGGAAGTCGCCGCCCAGCTGCGCGCGCGTCATCAGGTTGCCGGTGCCCGGCTTGACCTGCATGGCGCGGTCCGTTCCCTCGCCGACGAGAGTCCACTGCGCCGCCGCGCCGTCCTGGTGCTTCCATCCCGCCAGGGTTCCCGGATGCCCGGCATCCAGCAGCGAGATCGCCTCCGCCGGCTTCGGCACCGAGACGCTCTCGCCGCCGATCGCCCACTCGATGCCGCCGATCAGGTGCTCCTGGAAGACGGGGTTGGTCCAGACGTCCTCGCGATGACCCAGCGCGGTGTAGAACATCTTGCCCTGGCCGAAGTCCTTGCACCATGAGTTGGCGTAGTCGCGGTCGGCGCGCTTGCCGCGGGCCACATCCGTCGCGCCGGTGTCCAGCGACAGCAGCACGTAGTTGGGGTGCCGGCGCCACCACTTGAACTGGTAGATCTCGTCGACCAGCACCCACTTCTCGCCGAGGTGCGCCGTGGCGGGGTGGGAGCGGTCCTCGACCTTCATCGTGACCTGCTCGTGCCAGGGGTGGCCGTCGAAGGCGCCGCCGACCAGGCCCATGTAGTCGGGGAACTGATAGAAGGTGTCGGTCGCGCAGTGCACGCCGCAGAAAGCGCCGCCGGTGCGGGTCCATTCGATCAACGCCGCCTTGCCTTCCTCGCTGATCGGCAGCTCGCCGGTGGTGTAGAACAGCACCGCGTCATACTTCGCGAGGTTCTCAGCGTTGATGGTCGAGCAGTCCTGGGTGCAGTCGACGATCAGGCGACCCTCCGCGGCTTCGGTCAAGATGCGCTCCGCGTGCGCCAGCTCGCCCGGCGCGGGGCGCCGCACCACAGAGTGCACGAAGCCGGCGGAGTGCGTCAGGAACAGCAGCCGCGGCGGGTCTTCGTCCGCGGTCTGTTGGGCAGAGGCGGGAAGGCTGCTCAGCAAGGCAGCGGTAAAAACAAGAAGCAGGCGCGAGATCATCGGAAGCAATGGGCCGGGGTCGAATCGAGAATAACGGGTCCGCGCGGGGGGTGGCTCGTGCACGGCGCGATTCATCCGTGGAGCGGCGGGATCAAGCCGAAGCGGGCGGCGAAGGCGTGCTAGGATCCGAGCCGATCCAAGACTCGGCATGGAACTCCCTCACTTCTCCCTGGATGGACGCGTCGCGGTGATCACCGGCGGCGCGCGTGGCATTGGTCTCGCGATCGCACACCGCCTGGCGGCTGCGGGGGCGAAGATCGCCGTCGTCGACCTGGATCAGGCCGCGTCCGACGCCGCCGTCGCCGAGCTGCAGGCGGCCGGTCACACCGCGATCGCCTGCGTGATCGACGTCACCGACGAAGCGCAGGTCGAGGCCATGACCCAGCAGGTCGTGGACCAGTTGGGGAGCTACGACATCCTGGTCACCTCGGCGGCGATCGTCGGGCGCAACGCCTACGCCTGGGAGACTTCCGCCGACGAATGGCGCCAGGTGCTCGACATCAACCTGACCGGGGCCTGGCTGTGCAACCGAGCCGCCCTCGGGCCGATGCGCGCCAGCAAGTACGGCCGCATCATCAACATCGCGTCGATCGCGGGCAAGGAGGGCAACCCCAAGTTGGGGCCCTACTCGGCCTCGAAGGCCGGCGTGATCGGCATGACCAAGTCGCTTGGCAAGGAGCTCGCCGATACCGAGATCCGCGTGCATTCGGTCGCGCCGGCGGTGATTCACACCCCGATGCTCGACCAGGTCAGCCAGGAGACCATCGATTACATGGTGTCCAAGATCCCCGTCGGCCGCACCGGCCGGCCCGAAGAAGTCGCCGCTCTGGTGCACTACCTCGCCAGCGAGGACTGCAGCTTCACGACCGGCTCCTGCTTCGACATTTCCGGCGGTCGCGCGACTTACTAGGCGCGCCGCCCCGTTCTTCCCACAGCCTCACCCCCGAACATGAAACGCATCTCCATCGGTTCCTGGGCCTACACCATCGGCCCGTACGCGGACAAGCCCGTCGACTTCGAGACCGTCTGCAGCAAGCTGGCGGCCCTGGGCTTTGACGGCCTCGAGCTGGGCGGCTTCCCGCCGCACCCGAACCCGGATGATCTGCCCAGCGCCGAGCAGCGCCAGGCTGTGGTCGAGCAGATGAAGGGACACGGGCTGGCATTCAGCGGCCTGGCCGCCAACCTCTGGGCCGAGCACCTGATCGACACCGACGACCCCAGCTCGTACATCGCCGAGTTCACCAAGAACTGCGTGTTCGCGCGCGATCTGGGCATCGGCGGGATTCGGGTCGACACCGTGCAGCCGCCGACCATCTTCGATCAGGTCGATGAAGCCACCGCCTTCCAGCGCGTCACCAGCACCTTTCAGCAGTGCAATGAGATCGCCAAGGATCACGGCCTCTACATGACCTGGGAGTTTGAGCCGGGCTTCGCCTTCAACAAGCCCTCGGATGTGGTCCGCATGCTCGACGCCGTCGATGACTCCAACTTTGGTGTGCTCTACGACACCAGCCACGGCCACATGTGCTCGGTCGTCGGCTCGCGTCACCCTGGCGAGAAGGAGACCCTCGCAGGCGGGCAGGTCGAGTTCATCCGCATGCTCAAGGATCGGATCAATCACATTCACCTGATCGATTCGGACAACACCTGCCACAAGGATGAGAACGGCGAAGACGAGACCTCGATGCACCTGCCCTTCGGCCAGGGCGTGCTCGACTTCGACGCGCTGATCCCCGAGCTGGCCAAGGTCGAGCTCAACCACGACTGGTGGACCATCGACCTGTGCTTCTGGCCGGACGCCTGGGAGGCGACCGAGATCTGCAAAAAGTTCATGGACCAGATGAACGACCGCTATTTCGCGGCATCGGCATCATGAGCAAGCCTCTCCGCATTGGCATGATCGGCTACGGCTTCATGGGCAAAGCGCACAGCAATGCCTACCGGAAGCTAGCCCAGTTCTTCCCCGAGCTCGCGCACCGGCCGCAGCTGCAGGTGCTGTGCGGCCGCGACGAGGCCAAGGCTCGCGCCTTCGCCGAAACCTGGGGCTACCAGGACGTCGAGACCGACTGGCACAAGCTGATCGAGCGCGACGACGTCGACGTGATCGACATCGGGACGCCCAATAAGACCCACCGCGACATCGCCATCGCCGCGGCGCAGGCCGGCAAGTGGGTGCTGTGCGAGAAGCCGCTGGCCATGGACGTGGCCGAGGCCGAAGAGATGACCGCCGCGGTCGAGGCGGCCGGCGTGCCCAACATGGTCTGGTTCAACTACCGCCGCGTGCCCGCCATCGCGCTGGCACGGCAGCTGGTGGACGAGAAGCGGATCGGCAAGCCCTTCCACTACCGCGCCACCTACCTGCAGGACTGGACTATCGCCGAGGACGTGCCGCAGGGCGGCGCAGCGCTGTGGCGGCTCGATGCCAACGCGGCGGGTTCGGGCGTGACCGGCGACCTGCTGGCGCACTCGATCGACACCGCGATGTGGCTGAACGGCCCGATCACCAGCGTGGTCGCCGACACCGAGACCTTCGTCAAGGAGCGGATGCACCAGGAGTCGGGCAAGGTCGAGGCGGTCGGCATCGACGACGCCTGCATGTTCCTGGCGCGCTTCGCCAACGGTTCGATGGGGACCTTCGAGTCGACCCGCTACGCGCGCGGTCGCAAGAACTACAACACCTTCGAGCTGAACGGCGCCGATGGATCGGTCTACTTTGACCTGGAAGATCCGCAGTACCTCGACTTCTTCGAGTACACCCGCGCGGCGACCGGCGACAAGACCGAAGACCACCTCACTGGCTGGCGAAAGATCCACGTCACCAACTTCGAGCATCCCTACATGGATCGCTGGTGGGTGCCGGGCTGCACGATCGGCTACGAGCACACCTTCATTCACGCGCTGGCCGATTTCCTGGCCGGCGTCGAGAAGGGGGAGCAGGCGCAGCCCAACTTCCGCGATGCGCTGGAGACCCAACGGGTCTGTGACGCGGTGCTGAAGTCGGCGCAGACGCGCGGCTGGGTCGACACCGGCGTCGAGAGCGTGCAGGGCGCGGCCCTGGCCGGGGTGTGAGCGCGATCGAACGACGCGAACTCGGGCGCACCGGGGTCGAGCTTCCTGTGCTCGGCTTCGGTGCGGCCACCTTGGGGGGCGAGTACGGCCCGAACGACAAGGCCGAGGGCGAGCGCGCGGTCCAGGCCGCGATCGACGCCGGCGTGAGCTACTTCGATGTCGCGCCCTACTACGGGCGGACGCTGGCGGAAGAGCGCCTGGGCGAAGCCCTGGCCGGCCGCCGCGATGAGGTCTTCCTGTCCAGCAAGTGTGCGCGCTTTGGGCTGGAGCGCTTCGACTTCAGCGGGCCGCGGGTCGAGAGTTCAGTCGACGAGTCGCTGCAGCGGCTGCGCACCGACCGGCTGGATCTGCTGATCGTGCACGACGTCGAGTTCGGCGATGAGCGCCAGGTGGTCGAGGAGACGATCCCGGCGGCGCTGGCGCTGAAGGAGACGGGCAAGGTGCGCTTCGTCGGTATCAGCGGGCTGCCGGTGCGTTTTCTGCGCAAGGTCGCCGAGCAGGTCGAGATCGACGCCATCCTTTCCTACGCGCACTACACCCTGCTCAATACCGAGCTGGATTCGGTGCTGGGGGAGTTCTGCCAGCAGCAGGGGATTGGTCTGATCAATGCCTCGCCGCTCTCGCTGGGGCTGCTGACCGAGCCCGGTCCGCAGGATTGGCATCGCGCGCCGGAGGAGGTCAAAGCGGTGCGCCCGCAGATCCTCGAGCTGTGCCGGGCGCGTGGCAAGGACATCGCCCAGGTCGCGCTGCGCTTTGCACTCGACTGTCCGCGTGTGCAGTCCACGCTGGTCGGCATGAAGTCGGTCGCCGAACTCGAGGCGAACCTGGAAGTGCTGCGGCAGGAATCAGACGCCGAGTTGCTGGCCGAGATCCAGGCGCTCGTCGCCCCGGTCCACAACCTGTCCTGGCAGGAAGGCCGGCCCGAGAACAACCCGCCCGCCTAGGCGGACGCGGAGGCGCCGAGCTGGGTAAAGAAGGCGGCGGCTTGCATGAAGCGGTCGAAGCGGCGGTCTTCGGTCCAGCCGCTCGGGTCGGCCGCAGCGAAGCGCGGCACCCGCTCACGCAGCGCATCGAGGAAGCGATCCTGGGGATCAAAGGCCTCGGTGTCGACGCAGGCCACGCGTCGCAGCGCGCGGACCGCCTCTTCCGGCAGCTCGCCGGCGGCCAGGGCCTCGACGATCTGATCGCTGCGGGTCTCGGGGATGCTGAGGTGGCCGTACAGCACTTCGCCACCGTCGATCGCCTCGATCAGTTCGGCGGTGATCGCCGGCCACTGCTCGCGCGGGACGAGGCCATAGAGATGGGCCAGATCTGGCACCGGGTAGACGCGGCGAGTTCCCAGCTCTGCATTACACGCGTCGGCCAGGCGGCGCGCCTTGGCCAGGGTGTTGACGTGCTGCTGCTCGGCGGGGATCAGCGGCTCGATGCCGAACTCGCGCAGCGCCGGCGTCGCCTGGAGCACCGGGACGACATTCGCGACGAAGGCTGGCAGGACATCGGCTTCGAAGTCGGCGTCGCGCTGCCCGGCTGGCCATTCCTGCGCCACGCAAAAGACCTGATCCATGTCCTGCTCGAGCGCGATCTGCAGACACCGCGTGAGCGCGGCCTGCGATGCTTCCGCGCAGTCCGCGTCGGTCAGCTCGACCCCGGTGATGATCCCGCGCAGCTGCGTGAAGCCGAGCGCCCGCAGCGCCGGGCACAGCTCGGCGTAGACCTCGGGCGCGTCCGGCGCGATCGCGATGGCGAAGCCGCGGTACAGCCCGTCCCGGTCGTGCGCGCGCAGTCGCTCGGCTTCGGTCAGGTAGTCGAGCTTGCCCTCGGTCCGGGCGGTGGGATCAAAGCTCGCGCTGACCGCGACGTGTCCGAGAGTCCATGCCATGAGAATCCTGCCCGGCTGCGGGCGAGCCCTACCTTAGCGGCCTCTCCGCCGCCAGAACACGGCGCTCTGCCGGCTTCGCGCGGCGTGGCTATGCTCCGATCATGAAAGGCGAGTACAGCATCGAGATCGAAGCCTCCCGCGAGGACGTCTTCGACTATCTTGCCGACGATGACAACATCATGGACATCGTGCCCAACCTCGTCGCGCACGGCTTCCTCGACGTGAAAGACGGGGTCGTCGGTACGACTTTCTGGCACGAGTACGAAGAGAAGGGCCGCAAGATGAAGATGACCGGGGTGGTCAGCGAGCACCGCAAGCCCGAGGCCATGGCGGTCGACATGGACGGGCCGGTCTTTACGTTGGTCGTGCGCTACACCCTCGACGAGCTCGGCCCGCAGCGCACGCGCCTGACTCAGTTCTCGCACGCCAAGATGAAGCACGTCTTCAAGATCTTCGGGCTGCTGTTCGGCAAGAAGATGCAGGCCGAGGGCGAGAAGGTGCAGCGCGAGAACTTCGCGCGGATGAAGGAGCTGATCGAAGCGAAGTACGGCCAGCCTGCGGCGGCCGCTACTTCTTCTGACTGACCATCTTGGCGATCCATTCAGGTGCGTAGGGCGAGGTGCAGCCCTTGGGCACCTTCAGCTCGCGATAAACCCCAAGTTTCTCGCCGATCTCGACCGCGCGCTCGCGGTGCTGCGGATGGTGAATGCCGATCTCGGCGAGGCAGATGTTCATCGTCCACTGCCGCACTTCTTCGGCCTGCCCCATCTTGCTCTCGAGGGTGTCGAGCAGCTTGTCGAGGTCGAGGCCGTCCGGGTCCTTGGCGACCCGCTCGGCGGTGAGCGCCCAGCCAGCGCGGGCGGCGGCGGACTTGGCGCGCGCCTTCATCCAGCGCTGGCGCAGCACTTCCTTTTCCGGGTGCTTCTTGACGACGTAGTTCATCAGCCAGTCCTGGAGCCAGTGGTAGCTCACAGACTGCACCATCTCATCGAGCTCGTCGACCGACAGGGACTTCGGCTTGACGATCAGGGTGGTGACCAACTGCGCCTCGATGTTGCCGGTCGCCCAGAGTTTGCGCGCGAGCGCGTCATCCTTCTTGATGCCTTTTGCGACCTTGCGAATGTCGCCCATCTTGACCCCGAACTGATGGTCGCCGGCGCCTTTCGACGCGGCGTAGTCGCGCTGCTTCTCGGTGCCGAGAGCCTTGAGTTCGGCCAGGACGGATTTGACGCTCATGTCCCCATTCTGACAGACGCTCGCGCTAGCGCGCCTGGAAGACGGCGTGGCGCGAGTTGCCGCCGGACAGCAGGTAGGCCATCAGATCCTTCAGCTCCTCCTCGTTCATCAGGTTGATGGTGCCAGGCGGCATCAGCGAGGTGGGGGAAGGCTCGATGCTCTCGACCTGCGCCGCCGGATGCTTGCTCAGCTGCGCGAAGTCGTAGGGGTTGCTAGCGACTGCGATCTCGTCGGTGTTGTGGTAGATGACCCGGCCGATCAGCTGGCTGCCGTCCTGCATGCGCAGAATGCTGGCCTGATACTGCTCCGAGATCGAATCGCTGGGGTCGATGATGGCGGTCAGGATGTCCTCGACGGAGTAGCGCTGGCCGACGGAACCCAGGTCCGGGCCCGAGCGCCCGCCGCTGCCGGCGAAGCGGTGGCAGGCGACGCAGCGCCCGGCGTCGAACATCCGCTTGCCGTTCTCGAAGTCGCGGCCGCGCAGTTCGCCCTGGAAGAGCGCGCGCGCCTCGGCGAGGGTCCAGGCACGGGCCGGGCCCTGCGGCTGCGGCAGCGCGGTCAGATCGACGGTGTCGATGTCACCCAGCAGCCAGGCGACGGCCGCGGCGTCCTCTTCGGGCAGCGCGGCGATGGCCTGCTCGCGAATCCCGCGGATGTAACCGGCGAAGCTCTGCCCGCCGCTCTTCTGCAGGGTCTCGTTGAGCCAGCCGAAGTACTCCTTGCGGGCGTCGAGCGTCCAGCCGGTCTGCACGCCGCGCAGGCAGAAGGCGTAGTGGATGTTCTGGATGTTCGGCGTGTTGGCCAGCGTCTCGAGGATCACCTTGCCGTACTCGTGCCGGCCCAGCATCTCCTCGTCGTAGGCCAGGGCCTCGGTCTGCGTGCTGCGCATCAGCGCCAGCGTCGTGTCGACCACGGTGGGCGCTTCGAGGTAGCAGAGCACCCGGCACAGTTCGGTGTTCAAGGCCTTGTCGCCGGCCGGGTAGGCCGGGTCGAGCTGGTCGATGATCGCTTCGGTCTCGCTGGGAGTCGGCGGCGCGAGGCGCAGGAAGCACAGCGCGTAGGCGCGCAACAGCGCCAGCTGATCCACGCGATCGAGCGCGCCGAAATCGAGCGCTTGCAGCCGGGCCAGAAGCGGCGCCGCGTCTGCATTCTTGCCGTGGCGCGCCAGCGCGATCGCGCCCTGAATCAGGAGGCGCGGCGGCTCGGCCTCGAGCACCATCTCCCGCCAGATCTCAAGGTCCTGATTCTCGATCGCGAGCCGCGCCGCGTAGCGGGTGGCGCGGTCGGAGGACATCAGATACGGCCAGGCGTAAGCCACCGCCTTGGCGCCGCCCTTCTGGCTGCCATGGTGAGTCTCGAAGGCGCGGCGCAGGTCCCGCTGACGCTGATTCTTGCTCAGCTTGCGGACCTCGCCGCCAGCCTCGCCGCCGACGTAGCGCACCCGATACAGCTTCGAATCGGTGTTGCGGCCGCCCACGACGAAGTACATATGCCCGTCCGGGCCGAAGCGCATCGCCGCGATGTTCAGCGGCTGCCCTTTCAGGAACTCGCGCTTCGATCCGGTGTAGCTCGAACCGTCCTCCTCGAGCTCGACCTGGTAGATCGTCCCGAAGGTCCAGTCGCACAGGAAGAGATCATCCTGGAACTCGGCGGGGAAGCTGGAGTGGTGGCCGAAGCTCATGCCCGTCGGCGAGCCGGGGCCGATGTCGAGCACCGAACCAACGCTGTCCTCGTAATAGTCCGGCCACTTGGCCGAGCCCGCGCGCCAGCCAAACTCGGCGCCGGAGATGACGTGGTTCAGCCGCGTCGGCCGGTACCACGGGCTGCCGATGTCGAACTCGAGGTCCGAATCGTAAGTAAACAGCTCGCCCTCGGGGTTGATCGCCAGGTCCACCGAGTTGCGCAGGCCGCTCGCGACCAGCGTCCACTCGCTGCCATCCGGGGAGATGCGCGCGATCCACCCCGCCGGCGGGCCGATGCCGACCGCGTGCCCGCTGGGGTCGTTCATGGTCGGCAGCAGCATGTCCTCCTGCCACACCGGCGGCAGCAGCGGATCGACGCCATCCGGCACCCGCGAGTGGTTGCCCGAGACCAGGTACAGCGCCTCACCGTCCTCGCTGAGCACGATCGAGTGCGCCGAATGCTCGTAGCCGACGTAGAGCTTCTTCAGCAGCGTGAACTCGTCGTACTGATCGTCGCCGTCGGTGTCGCGGCAGCGATAGAAGCCCTTCATGGTCGACATGTACAGGCTGTCGAAGGCGTACAGAAAGCCCAGCGCGCCGCCCACCGTGCGTTTGCCCCAGGGAATCGGGTCGTAGGGGAAGCCGCGCAGATTCTCGACCCGCACGCGGCCGCCGTCCTGCTCGGGCAGCGTGACCCGATAGACCCCTTTGTGATCCTGGTCGGACACGATCAGCCGCCCTTTCGGATCGAAGGCCATCGCCACCCACGAGCCCTCGCGCTCGGGCACGTCATAGACGAGATCGGCGTCGAAGCCCTTCAGCAGAGTGATGCCGGTGTCTTCGTCGAGGTAGTAAGCGTCGTCACTCTGGGGCGACTGCGCAGTCGACAGCGCGAGCGGGAGCGCGGCGCAGGCGAGGAGCGAGAAGGCGAGGAAACGCATGGGCGATTCGAGCTTACTTCCGCTTCAGAAAGGAGTCCGCCAACAACTCGCCCAGCTTGATGATGCCGGGCGTGGTGATGACCAGGCGCTGCTCGCGGCCGGGCAGGTCGAAGGCCTGGATCAGCGTTTGCTGCGGGTCGGCCGCGGCGAGCTCTTCCATCATCGCGACGATGTCGATGTTGTTGACCCGCTCGTGATCGGTCGGCGGCTGCTGGCTGACGAACCAGGGCAGCTCGGGCAGGTTCAGGTCGATGCGGCTCTGCTTCACCAGGCTGGCCACGCGCGCGGCGGCTTCCTTGCGGTAGGACGGCATCGAGGTGTCGTTCTCGCTCAGGTGATAGAAGATCCCGGCGAGCTCCACCTCGTGGCCGCGCGCTTCCAGATCGGCGATGGACTCGCGGACGAAGGCCAGGAAGGCCGGGTAGAGGTGGCGGGATTTCGCCTCGCTGCCCGCGGGCGTCCAGTCGACCGCCTGCGAACCCGCGTGGCTGAACTTGGCGATGGCGATGTGGCCTTTCAGCTTGCGCCCCAGCCGCGCGCCGAAGCTCAGCTCCGGGCCGAAGGTGTCGTAGTAGCCGACCGGGCCCAGCGGCTCCCAGCCATCGGAAACGAGATAGCCGCCGCCCAGGCTGAAGCGATAGGCGATCTTCGGTTGGTCCTTGAGCAGCGACTTCGGCCGCGCCTCCTGCACAAAGGAGCGCTCTCCCTCCATGTTGCGGTGGCCGGCCAGCACAAACAGCTGCACCTTGCTTCCCGGTTCATAAGGCCACTCCTTCAGCGGCCGCTCGCGCGCAGGCAGCTCGCCGACGTTGCGCAGATAGGCGTGCGCATGGTTGATGCCGTGCTGCAGCTGACCGAGCGTGCCGTAGTGGTAGTGCAGCCCGACCGGATTGCCGATCTCGACGCCGTTGTGCGAGGTCGGCACGTAGTCCGCGAGCGGGTCGGCGTCCGTGACCTCGCGTTGGCCTAGGCTGATCTGGTACATCCGCGGCCGCAAGTCCATGCCCCAGATCGTGTTGGTGCACAGCTCGCCGATGTAGAAGCGCAGCTTGGGGGCGTTCAGATCCGCGCGCCAGCGCGCCAGGAAGTTCTTCAGGTTGGCGCCATAGGCGGGCATCGCGCCTTCTTCGAACATGTCGTTCTCCCCCTGGTGCCAGACGAAGCCCTCGAGCCGGTACTTGATCTTCTTCCGATCCAACTCGGCCAGCGCCTCGCGCACCCACTCCAGCGCCAGCGGGTAGAGTTTGAAGCCGCGCGGCTCGTCCGGGTTCCAGTCACCGGCCAGGTGCGTGCCGCCGGCCGCCACCTTGATGATCGCCAGGGGGGCATCGACGTGCTTCTTGATCTCGCGCGCGAAGCTGAGCTCCGGCCCGACCATATTGCGCACCGGCCGCAGCGTCTCCCAGCCATCCGAGCGCACCTTGTTCTCGCGGCCGAGGCAGTACGAGAACAGCACATCCTTCTGCGGCTCCCCGTAACCCGCGTAGGGCGGGAAGCGCTCGATGTCCTCCGGCTTCGAATCCGCGCCCTCCATATTCGATTGCCCGGCGAAGATGAAGACCCGCAGGATGTCGTCGTCGTCCTGAGCGGCAGCCGGTCGGGACACGGCCACACAGGCAAGCAGCGCAGCCACCAGGCCAAGGGCGCGCGCAAAGAGGAGGGGGGAGCGGTGCGCGTTCATCGGAGGTGCAGCCTAGACCAGCGGCGAGCCGCCGGAATTCTTGCCCGTGGAGCCAGAGGTGAGCACGTGTTCGGGGCATCGGCTAGCCTGGGGAGATGATCCATGTGAGCGCTCGGTCATCCAGCCGGAAAGCTGGGTTCGTCTCAGCAGTTCTCCTGTTCCTTGGAATCAGTTCTGTCGCCCTAGGGTCTTGGCTTGGTGTGCCGGGTCAACCGGGCGAGCGCAGCGCCGCGCTCGCGCAAGATCCAGTTGAGTCGCAAGGCGAGTTGTACCTCTGGTTCGGAGCGGTGCCGCTGGAGGAAGGCGAGACCGTCTTCGCGCTCGGATTAGTCGAGCTCGACGCACGGGCGATCAGCGCAAAGGATGCCGTTCTCCGGCAACGTGCTGCAGGGTTCGTCCTTGAGGAGCCCGGCGTACGCTTTCGACTGGTGGCGGATCGTGTGGAACTGCACGAGCCGGGCGCACAGCTGGTCTACTTCCCGACCGACCAGGACTGGATGGAGTACTCGTTTGCGAGTGACGAAAGGGGGCCGCGCCCCATGCAGATGAATTGGTGGTGCTCGGAGGACCATCCCGAAGGAGAGTTCAGCTTGCAGGTTTGGGCTATCCCGTTTCATCAGGAGTCAGCGTGGCTGGACTCCCTCCTGGCGCTCCCGCCTGATCCCCGAGGAACCGAATTCGAGCTGGACTTGAACCTGAATGGACTCTTCGACCTGAGCACGATGCGCCCGCTATGGTTCGCGGCCGGCGCCTTGATAGGCGTGATTCTCAGCTAGACTGAGACGCGATGAACAGTTCGACTCCTGGTCGCCCATTTGGAGTCAAGCTACTCCTGCACTCCACGGTTGACGGTGCTCCGGAGAGTCCGGGCCACTTTGAGCTTTCCACGCGCATCATTCGCGCAGAGAGCGAAGAAGAGGCGAGAGTGATCGGCGAAGAGTTTGGTCGGAAGGCAGAGCAGAGCTACCTCAACGCGGATGGAGAAACGGTGCGCTGGCACTTCGATCAGGTCCTCGCCGTCTTCGAAATCATGGACCCGCTCGAAGGACAAGGGGTCGAGGTCTTTTCCGAAATGCGCAGCGTCTCCGAGTTCTTTCAGTGGACCGATTCATGGCACAGCGACACCCCTGGACGCACGTGAAGGATGCAGACATCCCGCGCCTAGATGCCGAGGTGCATGACGCAGAGTTGCTCAAGCTCGCGATTCGGCCCAAGCTCCTTCGGCTCGAGCTGCAGCTGTTCGGCATGGGAGGGAAACGCGGTCGACTGGAGCTTCAGTTCCTCGAGGTTTGCGGCATTCAGTCCGGCCCGCTGTCCACGCAGAACGTGTTCGGCGGGATCGAGCTTTGCCGAGCCAAGGAGCTCCCCGAACACGAGCGGAAGCAGATCTCCTGGGTCGACCCGGAGTGTCCGGTCTATACCTTCGAGACAGGCACCACTTTCTGGCTGCAGGTTGCCTGCGAGCGGCTCGAGCGACGCGTGCCCCGCTAGCCAGAAGGTGGGTCGAGCGAAGGGGGCCGCAGCTCTAGGCTTTGGGCCGGGCGGCTGGCCGCCCCTCCCTCCCCTGAAGTATGAGCGCGGATCGCGTCACGATTGTCGAAGAGCAGCTGGATCGGCTGCTGGCCGAGGCGCAGCCGGCCGCGGAGCTGCTGGCGCCGGATGAAGTGCTGCGGCCGGGCAGCAGTCTGAGCGCCGCGCGCGCGCGCAATCTCTTCGAGGACATGGTGCTGTCGCGCACGCTCGACGTGGCAGCGCGGGCGCTGAAGGCGCGCGGCGAGGGCTTCTACACCATCAGTTCGGCCGGGCATGAACTGAACGCGACGCTCGGCGCGCTGCTGAGGCCGACCGACCCCTGCCTGCTGCACTACCGCTCGGGCGCGCTGTTCGCCTCGCGGCTGCGGCAGCTGCCGGGGAGCACCCCGGCCTGGGACACGCTGCTCTCGCTCACCGCGTCGGCGGAGGATCCGGCCAGCGGCGGGCGGCACAAGGTCTGGGGCTCCCGCCCGGCCTGGATCCCGCCGCAGACCTCGACCATCGCCAGCCATCTGCCCAAGGCGGTCGGCATGGCCTTCGCGCTCGGCCGCGCGCGCCGCCTCGAGGTCGAGGCCGGCCTCGGGCCGCTCAGCGATCTGCCGCAGGACTCGGTGGTGATGTGCAGCTTCGGCGATGCGTCCTCCAACCACGCCACCGCGCTGTCCGGCATCAACGCCGCGCGCTACGCCCGCCGCAAGGGCAACCCGGTGCCGATCCTGTTCGTCTGCGAGGACAACCAGCGCGGCATCAGCGTCGAGACGCCGTCGCGCTGGGTGCAGGACACCTGGGAGGCGCGCCGCCATCTGCACTTCTTCGACGCGGTCGGCGAGATCGATCAGGTCTGGGATACGGTCGAGCTGGCGATCCGCACTTGCCGGCAGCAGCGCGCGCCGGTCTTCCTGCGGATCGAGACGATTCGCCTGTGGGGGCACGCCGGCAGCGATGTCGAGACGGCCTACCGCACGCTGGAAGACATCGAGGCCACCGAAGCGCGCGATCCGCTGCTGGCGACCGCGCGCCGGCTGCTCGAGCGCGGCGCCGCCACCCCGCAGCAACTGCGTCAGATCTTGCAGTCGACGCGGGCGCGCGTGCACGCGGCGATGGAGCACGCCACCACGCGGCCCAAGCTGACCGACCCCGCCGAGATCATCCGGCCGCTTGCCCCGGTCGAGGAAGATCGCTGGCGGGCGCGGGCGACGGCCGCTCTCGACCCGGACGCGCGCCGCGCGATCTTCGGCCGCCGCCTGCCTGAAGAGGAGACCTCCGCCACCCGCCGCACGCTGGCGGCGCGGATCAACCAGGCGCTGCACGACGAGATGCTGCGCCAGCCCAAGGCGATTCTGTTTGGCGAGGACGTCGGCCGCAAGGGCGGGGTCTACGGCGTGACCCAGCGCTTGCAGGAGCGCTTCGGCCAGGCGCGCTGCTTCGACACGCTGCTCGACGAGACGACCATCCTGGGGGTGGCGCAGGGCGCGGCGCAGGTCGGGCTGCTGCCGATTCCCGAGATCCAGTACCTCGCCTATCTGCACAACGCGATCGACCAGCTGCGCGGCGAGGCCTGCTCGCTGTCCTACTTCTCGGACGGCAGCTTCCTCAACCCGATGGTCGTGCGGATCGCCGGCCTCGCCTACCAGAAGGGCTTCGGTGGGCACTTCCATAACGACAACTCGATCGGCGCGCTGCGCGAGATCCCGGGGCTGGCGATCGCCTGCCCGTCGCAGGGGGCCGACGCGGCGCGGCTGCTGCGCGGCGCGATGGCCATGGCTGCGGAGAGCGGTCGCGTCGTGACCTTCCTCGAGCCGATCGCGCTCTACCACGAGCGCGACCTCTACGAGCCGGGCGACGAAGGCTGGTTGCAGGATTATCCCGCGCCCGACGGCACCGCCGATGCCGCGCTGCTGCCTGGCGAGGTGGGGGTGCACCAGCCCGACGCCGGCGACCTGCTGATCGTCTCCTACGCCAACGGTTACCGGCTGTCGCTGCGCGCCGCGCGGCGCTGGGAGCAGGCGACCGGCAAGCGCGCGCGGGTGCTGGATCTGCGCTGGCTCAACCCGCTGCCGCATGCGGCCGTCCGCGCCCATGCCAGCGCGTGCCAGCGCGTGCTGGTCGTCGACGAGTGCCGCGCGACCGGCGCCGGGGTGGCCGACGCCCTGATCGCCGACCTCGCCGAGCATGGCTTCGCCGGCCGGGTGCGCTCGGTGCGCGGCATGGACGCTTACATCCCGCTGGCCGACGCCGCCAACCTGGTGCTGGTGTCCGAAGATCAGATCCTGGCCGGGATCGAGGAGGTCACGGCATGAGTCGCGTCGTCCTCGTCCTGCCCGGCCGCGGTTCCTACACCGAGCGCACCATGGGCCAGCTCCCGGCGGAGCATGCCTGGGTGCAGGCCGCCGAAGCGCTGCGCGCCGAGCTCGGGCTCGAGCCGCTGCTGCAGCTTGACCGCGCCGAACGCTTCAGCCCCGCGCGCCACCTGCGTCCGGCGCACGTCTCACCGCTGATCTATCTGCGCACCATGCTCGACGTCGCGCGGGTGCGTGAGCAGCACGAAGTCGTCGCGATCGTCGGCAACTCGATGGGCTGGTACACCGGGCTCGCCGCGGGTGGCGCGCTGTCCTTCGAGGACGGCTTCCGGCTGGTGCAGAAGATGTCGATGCTCCAGGAGGAGCACGGGGCGGAAGGGGGGCAGATCGTCTACCCGCTGGTCGGCGAGGACTGGCGACGCATCCCCGCGCGCGAGGCGGCGGTCGAGGCCTTGGTCGCCGCGCACCCGCAGGACCTGTTCCACTCGATTCACCTCGGCGGCCAGGCGGTGCTGGCGGGGACGCGCGCCGGTCTGGCCGCCGCCAGCGAGGCGCTGGAGCCGATCCAGCAAGGGCGCATCACCTACCCGCTTCGGCTGGCGCAGCACGGTCCGTATCACACGCCGCTGGTGGCCGAGACGGCTCGCGCCGCGCACGCCTTCGCCGGCGAACTCGCCTTCCAGCAGCCCGAGATCGAGCTGATCGACGGCGCCGGCCGCCGCCACACCCCGTGGGGCGCCAGCACCGAGGCCCTGCGCGGCTACACCTTCGAGGAGCAGATCGTCGACACCTACGACTTCACCCGCTCGGTCGAGGTCGCGCTGCTCGAGCACGCGCCCGAACGCCTGGTCGCCACCGGCCCCGGCAACACCCTGGGCGGCATCCTCGGCCAGATCCTGGTCGCCCGCCGCTGGCGCGGCATCGACTCGAAGGACGCCTTCCTGACAATCCAAGAAAGCGAAGCGCCGGCGCTCGAGTCGCTGGATCGCTAGCGCTTGCCGCGGCGGATCTCGTCGAGGCGAGCGCTCAGTTGCGCCACGATCTCGGGGGAGGCCGCGTAGAGGTTGTGCTGCTCCTGCGGGTCGGCCTGCAGGTCGTAGAGCTGGCCGGCGGGGGCGTCGGCGGGCGGCTGCCAGCGGCTGAAGCCGCCGGAGTTGCGGCCCAGGATCAGCTTCCACCGGCCTTCGCGGATCGCGAACAAGCCGTTGCCGGAGTGGTGCACCAGCGTCTCGCGCACCGGCGCGGCAGAGGGGCCGTCCATCCAGACGCGCGACTGATCGAGGCTGTCCTCGCCTTGGCCGACGCCGAGCGGCAGCTTGAGCAGGCTGGCCAGGGTGCGGTAGAGATCGGTGTGAATCCAGGGCGCCGGCTGCACGGTGCCCGCGGGTACGTGGCCGGGCCAGCGGACGAGGAAGGGCACGCGATGCCCGCCTTCCCAGGCGTCCGACTTCAGGCCGCGCCACGGCGCCGAGGGATCGTGACCGAAGCGTTCCTTCACCGCGCCCACCGGGCCGGACATGTTGGTGCCATCGCGCTGCGGGGAGCCGTTGTCGGAAGTGAAGATCAGGATGGTGTTCTCCGCTAGGCCGTTGCGCTCGAGCGCTTCGACGACCGTGGCCAGGACGCCGTCCACTTGCGCGACAAAGTCGCCATAGGCGCCCGCTTGCGACTTCCCGGTCCAGTCCGGGCTGGGCGCGATCGGCGTATGCGGAGCGGTCAGTGACAGGTAAAGGAAGAAAGGCTCGTCGCGGTCGGCCTGCGCCTCTATCCAGGCCGCGGCGCGCTGGTTGAGCGTCGGCAGCACGCTGCCGAGGTCCCAGCCGGGCGCGGCCGGACCTTGGTGACCGAACATCCCGCGCGGCTTGGCGACGGTGGGAGTCGTCACCACCCGGTCATCTTCAATCCAGGTGTACGGCGGGAAGTTGGGGACATCGTCGCCGAAGTAGTGAGCAAAGCCATGCGCCAGCGGGCCGCCGGAGATCGGTCGCTGCCAGTTCACGCGCGCGCCGATGGCCTCGCGTTGCTGGGTCGGCCACTGCAGGCTGGTGATCTCTTCGCTGACCGACGAGGCCTCGTCCAGCGGCCAGTCCCAACCCAGGTGCCACTTTCCGATGCACGCGGTGGTGTAGCCGGCTGCTTGCAGCATCTCCGCGAGCGTCGTGCGCTCCGTTTCCAGCAGCGGCGGATCCCAGGGCCACAGCACGCTGCGCTTCAGCTCGGTGCGCCAGGCGTAGCGCCCGGTCAGCAGCCCGTAGCGGGTCGGCGTGCAGACGCTGGACGGGCTGTGCGCATCGGTGAAGCGCATGCCTTCCGCAGCCAAGCGATCCAGCGCCGGCGTCGGCACCTTCGACTCCGGGTTGTAGCAGCCCGGATCGCCGTAGCCGAGGTCGTCGGCCAGGATCAGCACGACGTTGGGCCGCGCGGCGCGCTGCGGCGCGCCTGGCCCCGCGGCGCTCGCCAGGAGCTCGCCCAGCTGCTGTTCCTTGCGCAGGAAGCAGATGCGGTCCAGGTTCATGAGTCCGCCGCCGCCGTTCGGGTTGTGGAAGCGCACCACGAGCGGCTGCGGCCCGCCCGGATTCTGGATCGGAATCTCGATCTCGTACCAGTCTTCCCAGGCGCCGTTCGGGACGACCTCGGTCGCGCCCAGGAGCGGTCCGTCCACGGAGCCCGCGCGCAGCTCGATGAAGCCGCCCTCCCCGGCCGAGGACACCCGCAGCGAAACTCGATCCATCCCGGCGAGGTCGACGCCATCAAAGCGCAGGTGGCTCCCGGCGGTGATCGCGCCGATGAAGGCGCCTCCGGTCGCCGTCTCCGACTGCAGCACCGAGTTGCCCGCGTGGAAGCTGAAGTGCTCGGCCTCCACAGCGGGGTGACGCAGCCGCACCTGCGCGCGCGCGGTCAGCGGACCGATCGCGCCGTGACCGCGGTCCTGATAGCGCGCGGACAGGACGAGCGAGTGGGACTCGCCCTCGGCTGCGACGGTGCCGCTCAGGCCACGCTGCACCGAGATCGCCGGGCCGTCCTCGTCGAGCGAGAGAATCCAGGCCACCATCTGCTGCGCCTCGGCCTGACTGTGCTGAGGGTGGGGGAGCATGGGGATCTGGCCCCAGACCCCGGTCGACCCGGCCCGGATGCGCTGCGCCAGCTTGGTGATCGCGTCGTGCTCGGCGCGGTACTTCGCGGCGACCTCCAGGAAGGAAGGGCCGACCACCCGGCTGTCCATCGCGTGGCAGTTCAGGCAGTCACTGCGCTGCACCGCCTCGCGGCCCGGGTCGAGGGACTGCGCCGCCTCCGCTCCGGCCATGCCGGGAGGCGCCCCGCGATGCCAAGCCACCTCCGTGCTCAGCTGCGCGGCCGCCTGAACCGGGTCGCTCAGCGCGCCGTCCTCGACATCGCTCGCTTCCAGCTCCCAGTGAATCGGCTCGCCGGGGAGGTAGAAGTCGCCATCGCGCGGCGAGACGAAGCGCAGCTCCGGCGGGGTGTTGCCCACCAGCACGGGGACGACCGCGGTCGCCTGCAGCCCCGCCGGATCGGTGACCGTCAGCTCCAGGTTGAAGCTGCCTTCCTCGGCAAAGCGCAGCTCGGGCGACGCGGCGGTGGAGAGCACGCGCTCGGCAGGCGGGATCCGCCACGCATAGCGCAGCGCGTCGCCATCCGGGTCGAAGGTGCCCTCGGTCGTGATCGAAGGTCGAAGCGGGGCCGGTCCGATGTGGTGCGCGATCTCGATCGCCGCGCGGGGCGCGCGGTTGCCGGCGAAGTAGTCGATCCGCACCAGCGCGCTGTCTTCATTCGTGCCCCAGGTCGAGCCGTACTCGAGCAGGTAGAGCGAGCCATCCGGGCCGAACTCCAGATCGACCGGGCGCTTGAAGCGGTGATCGGGCAGGAAGCGTTCTAGCCGCGCGATGTTCGAGTCCTCGTCCAGGTGCACCGCGGTGATCCAGTGGCGCGACCACTCAAAGGCGAACAGGCAGCGGTCGTAGTGCGCAGGGAACTTGGTGCTCGAAGCGAGCTGCGCATCAAAGTCATAGACCGGGCCGGCGCAGGCGGTGCGTCTGCCGGGGGCGTTCAGCTCGGGGAAGACCTCCGAGTCGCCGTAGGGGTAGTAGATCCAGGCGGGCTGCGCCGGCGGCAGCACCCGCGCGCCGGTGTTGTTGGGGGAGAGGTTCTCCGGCCGTGCGACCTGATAGGCCGGGCCAATCTCGCCGCTCGTGAAGTCGACGTCGCGATAAGCCTGGTTGTCGGCGATGAAGTAGGGCCAACCAAAATTCCCAGCCGCGCGCGCTTGATTGATCTCGTCGTAGCCGCGCGGGCCGCGTTCGCCGTCGCCGCCGGCGTCCGGGCCGACCTCGCCCCAGTAGAGATAGCCCGTCTGCTGATCGATGCCGATGCGCCAGGGGTTGCGGCAGCCCATCACGTAGATCTCGGGGCGACCCTGGGCAGGATCAGCGAAGAGGTTGCCCTCCGGAATCTCGTAGCCGTCCTCGGTCAGCCGGATGCGCAGGATCTTGCCGCTGAGGCTTTGGGTGTTGGCCGGACCCTTCTGGGCATCGAAGGGTTCGCGGTCCGGGCGTTCATCGAGCGGCGCAAAGCCCTGGGCATCGCCGCCTGGGTGGGTGTTGTCTCCGGTCGCGATGAACAGCAGACCGTTCGGGCCGAACTCGAGCGAGCCCGCGTGGTGACAGCACTCGCGGCGTTGCTCCTCGAAGCGCAGGATCAGCTGTTCGCTGCTGCGATCCAGGCGGTCGCCGTCCATCGTAAAGCGACTCAAATGCTGCCCCGGGTACTCGACCGGCGAGTACATCAGGTAGAGGCGCTGATTGCGGGCGAAGTCGGGGTCGAGCGCCAGGCCGATCAGGCCGTTCTCCTGTTCGACGAAGACCTCAAGCTGGCCGGCCTCGACGATCATGCCGGTGTCCGGCTTCCAGATCCGCAGCTTGCCGCCGAGCTCGATCCAGAAGACGCGGCCGTCCGGCGCGACGGTCAGCTCCATCGGCCGATCGAGGCCGCGGGCGAGCGGCGTCAGCTCAAAGCGGGTCGGGTCGACGTCCTGGGGGGCCTCCTGCGCCGGAAGCGCGAGTGATGCCAGGAGCAGCAGAGAGGTGGCGACCGCCATCGCTCTAGTTCCCCGTGTAGTCGGGGAGCGCGCCTTGCACTGGGGCGCCGTACTGGGCGACGTAGGCGGCGGTCCGCTGGCGCATCGCCTGGAGTACCTCGGCGTAGGCGGGGTCGCTCGCGAGGTTCACGAGCTCGTCCGGGTCGGTCTGCAGGTCGTGCAGCCACTCATCCTGAACCGCCTGATCGAAGTAGCGGGCGTACTTCCAGCGCTCGCCGCGCACGCCTTCCCAGGAGATGGTCGGACGCAGGAAAACGTGCTCGAAGAACATGTCTTCGCGCCAGGCGTCCGGCGGCGGGCCGTGCAGCCAAGGGCTGAGATCACGGCCCTGGTAGCTGTCCGGGATGTCCACCCCGGCCCAGGCCAGGAAGCTGGCCGGCAGATCAAGGTTCAGCGCGAAGGCCTTGACCACCGAGCCGCGGGTGCTCTCCGCCGCGGCGCGCGGATCGAAAATGATCAGCGGCACGCGCAGCGACTCGTCGAAGTGAGCCCACTTGCCGGCGAAGCCGCGGTCGCCCATGAAGTAACCGTTGTCCGCCGAGTAGACGACGATGGTGTTGTCGGCGAAGCCGCGCTCTTCCAGCGCCTGCAGCACCCGCGCCATCGCGCCGTCGATGCCGGAGATCATCCGGAAGTAGGCCCGCAGATTGGTCTGGTACTTCTCGGGCGTATCCCAGCGCCAGTGCCAGCGCTCGCGCAGGATCGACTGCTTCAGGTAGTCGGGCATGGCCGCGAAGATCGCCGGGTCGCCCAGCCGCGGCGCGGGCATTTCGATGTCCTCGTACATCCCGTCCACCGCCTGAGGCCAGGGGAAGTGGCCGATCCCCGGGCGGTGGTCGCCGTCTTCGGCGTGCGCGGCGTTGAACCACAGCTGAATCGCGAAGGGCTGATCCGCCGGCTGCTCCTTCAAAAACTCGATCGCGTGGTCCGCGATCAGCTCGGTCTCGTGGCGCAGCGAGCCATCCGGCTGCTTCTTGAAGTAGGGGTCGCGATGCATCCCCAGGTAGACATCGAAGGCGGTCGCGCGATCCCAGCCCTGCGGCATTCGCGCGTGGAACTTGCCGAAGTGCCCGGTGCGGTAGCCGGCCTCGCGCAGCAGCTGCGGGTAGAGCGCGCGGGCGGCGTCGGCGCGCACAAAGTCGAGCCGGTCGGCGCGCCCAGAGCTGCGCGCGGTCTGGCCCGTCAGCAGGCTGGCGCGGCTGACCCAGCAGATCGAGTGGCTGACGAACATGTTCGAGAAGCGCACGCCGCGCGCGGCCAGCCCGTCGATCGTCGGTGTCTGCAGGATCGGGTGCCCCGCGCAGCCTAGGGTGTCATCCCGCTGATCGTCGGTCAGAAAGAAGACGATGTTGGGGGGCGGGCTCGTCACCTCCTGGGCGGGGCCGATGCGGGCGAAGCCCCAGGAACTGAGCGCAAGGAGGACGAGGAGGGCGCGGGGGAGGCGAGTCATCCTCCCCCGAGCTTACGCGGCGAGCCAGCGGATGGGGCCGCGCGTCCTAGCCGTCGCTCGGCTTCGGCTCGAGTCGAAACTCGGGCGCATCCACGCCGACTTCCGCCTTCTGCACCGTCAGGGTCATGCGGCCGAGCATGCGGTTGGCGAACTCGATCCGGGTGCGGAAGGGGATCTGCAGGCCTTCGACTTCGCGGTAGTCGTCGAGGCGGATCTTCTGGCCCATCGGGCCCATCCCCGGCATGTTGGCCAGGCTGTCTTCGCCCAGCATGCGATGGGTGTCGACCTCGACGTAGAAGGTGCGGGCCGGGCCGCTGAGGTCGCCCAGGCGCACCAGGTACATCGCCCGGCCGCCCAACTCGACCTGCTGCACCACCTCGATGTGGTCGTGCCACTGCGTCCAGTCGCTGAGCCGGGCCAGGAAGTGGTCGCGCGTCATGCGTCGGGCGCGCTCGGGGTCGGCGACCGGTCCGGCGGGTTCGCGCACTGAGGCGTAGCTCATGACTTCGCCGTCGTAGGCGACGTACTCGAACTCGGGGCCGATCTGAGCGTCCATCCGGAAGCGGTTCGGCCAGGCATAGGTCGAGACCATCTCCCCGGTCATGCCGGCTGCGGGCATCGAAAGTTCGCTGGTCAGCTGCAGCGGGCCGAGTTCGGCCAGCTTGGACCAGCCGTGCGCCGCGGCGACTTGGGCGGCGAGCGCCTCGCCGGCAGGCAGATCGGCGGCGGGGGTGAAGCGGAACTCCTGATGCTCGCCGATCTGGTAGCCCGACACCTGGCCGTTCTCGTCGCGCTGGAAGGCGAGCACCGAGCTGGGCTCGAGGGCTAGGTGCCAGCGATCCTCGCCGTCATACACCAGCTCGAACACACCCTTGCCGAGGATCTCGAGGGCGATGCCCTCTTCGTGCCGCACGATCGCCCGGTAGCGATCATCGCCACCCTCCGAGTAGTAGCCCAGGTAATCGTCGATCGATTGAGCAAGTTGCGGCGCTTCGACCTCGACGCCCAGGAAGAGCTCGCCGAGCGCTGCCTCGACCTGCAGGCCGCTGAGGGTGCCGCGCGACTGCGTGAAGTAGAGCACGATCGCGTCCTGCTCGGGGAAGACCCAGCAGTGGGTGCCGTCCGAACCGGTATGGCCGAAGGCGAGCATGCTGTGCGTGCCGTCCTCCTGCGGCGTCGTCCACAGCTGCATCAGCTTGCCGTACTCCGTGCGCGCGCCGGGCAGGCCCGTGGGGCCATCCATCGGGTAGGGCCCCGGCGTGAGGATGGCCTGGATCGATTCAGCGCTGAGCAGCGCCTGCTCGCCGATGCGGCCGTCGTGCAGCCACAGTTCGGCGAGGCGCCGGTAGTCGGCGAGCGTCGCGTACATCGACTGCGAACCGAGGAACAGCGGGAACAGCGGATCATCGCTGGCCTTCCAGTAGCGCGTCCAGCTGCCGGGTGCCCCGACGTACTTACTCACCGCGCGCGCGCGCAGCGGGTGGTCCTCAGGGAAGACCAGCAGCGATGCGTCCATGCCGAGGGGCTGCAGGATGCGCTGCTCGACGAAGGTCTGGGCGCTCATGCCGCTCACGGCTTCGACCAGCGCGGTCAGCGTGTCGGTGCCGTGATCGCTGTAGCGGAACTTGGTGCCGGGCGGATAAATGAGATCGTGCTCAGCGCTCATCGCCGCGATCTGGCGCGTGCTGGTCAGCGAGGGGAGCTGCGCCATGCTCAGGTGCGACATCGGAAAGCCGCCCAGATGGTGGAGGAGATGATGGACGGTGATCTGGCGCAGGCCGTCGTGATCCAGCTCGGGTAGGTATTCGTAGGCGGGGCGATCGAGCTCCACCTTGCCTTCCTCGACCAGCATCATCACCGCCATGCCGATCAGCGGCTTGGTCATGGAGCGGACGCAGAAGACGCTGCCGGTCTGCATGCGGCGTTCGGCCTCGCGGTCGTGCCAGCCATAGGCACGATGCAGCAGCGTCTCGCCGCGCTGCACCACCAGCAGTTCAGCGCCGACGATCTCTTCATCGGTGGCCAGCTGCTCGACGAGCTGGTCCAGCTTGTCGAGCGGTGTGCTTTGGGCAGACGCGGCGGGGCTCAGCCACAGGGCGAGCAGGATCCAGGGCAGGAGAAAGCGGAAGATCATCAGACTTGCAGGGCGGCGAGCGCGGCGCGCGCCATCGATTTGGTGGAAGCGGGGCCGTCGAGCACGCGGCCCATCAGGGCCATGCCCTGAGTGAGCGCGACGAGCTGACGCGCGGCGTCGAGGCAGCGGACCTCGGGGCGAATCTCGCCGGCGGCCTGTGCTTGCTCGAGGGTGCGGGTGAAGGCTCGCTCCAGGCGCTTGAGCGAGCGTCGCAGCTGGGCTGCGAGTTCTTCGTCGCGCGGATCGGCCTGGGCCATCGCCACGCCCAGCAGACAGCCGAGGCTGTCGGGTGAGCCATGATGGGCCGCCAGCCGACCGAGCACCCGCTCGAGGTTTTGGAGCGGGGTGTTGCGGGCGTCGCGCAGGCCGTGGCAGATCCGCTCGATGACCGAGTCGGTGTACTGCTCGAGGGCCTGCAGATAGAGCGCGCGCTTGTCGCCGTAGGTGTCGTACAGGCTCTTGCGGCCGACGCCGAGCTCGGTTTCGAGCTCGCGGACGCCGGTGGCGGCGTAGCCCCGGCGCCAGAACAGGTCGCGGGCACGCACCAGGACTTCGTCCGGGTCAAATCGCTTGGCAGGGCCGGGCTTGCGGGTCGCCATCGGAGTAACTTACACCGATCGGTGTAAAACGTGAGAGGAAATCCGGCGCGGGTACTCTCGGAACCATGAAGAGCATGGGACGCGTCTTCCTCCGCGGCCTCCTGGCCGTACTCCCGATCACGCTCACGCTGTGGCTGCTGTGGTGGCTGGCGACCGTCGCCGAGCAGACCTTGGGGGCCGCTTTCCGCTGGGTCCTCGGTGAGGAGTACTACCTGCCCGGCTTGGGCATCCTCGCCGGCGTCGGGGTGATCTTCTTCATCGGGCTGATGACCCGCGCCTGGGTCTTCCGCGTGCTCGCCGACTGGGTGGAGGGGCAGTTCCAGCGCCTGCCGCTGGTCAAGCCGATCTACTCCTCGATCCGCGACTTCGTCCGCTTCTTCCGCCAGGACAGCGCCGAGCAGCTGGGGCGGCCGGTCTTCGTCCATCAGAACGGCTTCCGCGTCGTCGGCTTCGTCACCAACGAGTCGGCGGCGGCGCTGGGCCGGGCCGGGGAAGTGGTCGTCTACCTGCCGATGGGCTATCAGCTGGGCGGCTATTCGGTGGTCGTCGCCGCCGATCGCATCGAGCCGATCGAGAACCTGAACACCAGCGAGGCGATGCGCTACGTGCTCACCGCCGGGATCGGCTCCGAGGGCGCGCCGCCCGCGGCCAAGGGCTAGGATCGGACATGCTTCGATTGCGCCTCGCCCTGCTCGCGTTCCTCCTGCTCGCTCCGCTGGCCGCCGCGCAGCAGCGCGTACCGGGCGAGACCTGGCGGCAGTACGCCGACGTGGCCGAGGCCGGCTTCGACGCGGAGGCGCTCGCCGCCGCCCGGGCGAGCTGGGAAGAGTTGCCGTCCTCGGCTTTCCTGGTGATCGCGGACGGCGCCGTGGTCGCTTCCTGGGGCGAGGTCGACCGCCGCTTCATGTGCCACTCGGTGCGCAAGAGCTTCCTCTCCGCGCTCTACGGCATTTACTGGGATCGCGGCGAGATCCAGCTCAACCAGACGATGGAGGATCTGGGCATCGACGACGCGCCCAGCCCGCTGCTGCCGCGCGAAAAGCAGGCGCGCATCCTCGATTTGCTGAAGGCGCGCTCGGCGGTGTACCACCCCGCGGCCTACGCTGGCCGCACCGACTCGGCGCCGCGCGGCAGCATCGGCCCCGGCCAGGCTTTTGGCTACAACAACTGGGACTTCAACACGCTGGCCACGATCCTGATGCAGATCACCGGCGAGGACGTCTTCGAGGCCTTCGATCAGTACTTCGGTCAGCCCTTGGCGATGCAGGACTGGCGCGTCTCGGATGGCTACTACCACTACGAGCGCGACAAGTCGATCTACCCGGCCTATCCCTTCCGCATGTCGGCGCGGGACGCCGCGCGCTTCGGGTTGCTGTTTGCGCGCGAGGGCATGTGGGGCGAACAGCGGATCCTCTCGCATCACTGGGTCGCTCGCTCGACCGCGCTCTATTCGATCGACAGCGATCTCATGGGCTACGGCTTCATGTGGTGGGTCTTCCGCAAGCCCAGCCTGGAGCAGTACCGCGGCTTCGCGGCGCTGGGGGTCGGCAACCAGATGATCGCGGTCTTCCCAGCCATCGATGTGGTGATCGTCAATCGCGCCAACACCTATGACGGCGAGCGCACGCCGACGCGCCCGCTGATCGCGCTGATCGATCAGGTGCTGGCGGCGCGCACCGGCAAGCCTGTGGCCGAGCCGCGCCTGGTCGCGCACGAGCCATCCCCGGCACCCAGCTACCGCACGACGGTCGCCGCCGAGTCGCTCGCCCCGCTGGCGAAGGACTGGCAGTACCCGCCCGCTTCACTCGGCCTGTCTGCGGCCGCGCTGGGAAGGGAAGAACCGCTCATCCTGAAGCTTGCACTGGCCGAGGGCCACCTGCGCGGGCACGTCGAGGTCTTCGGCACCTTCGCCTTCTATCTGCAGCCGGACGGCAGTCTGGTGCAGGAGGACGCCGAGGAGAGTTTCTACCCGGTGCGCACCGCGGCAGGCGAGCTCGACGGCTTCGCGCCGCTGGGCATGATTCTGCAGGCCGCTCGGCGGGCAGACGAGCGGGGGGAGGCGGCGCTGGCGATGCGCCTCTACCGCCGCGGGCTCGAGATCGCCCCCGAGAATGAGGCCGCGCGGGCGGCGCTCGAAGCGCTCGAAGCCGGGGACGGCGACTGATCCGGCCTAGAGCCGGATCAGATAGCCGAGAAACACGGTAGATCCCACATCGCCTACGGCGGCGCGGTAGCCCTCTTCGAAGCTCATCCGCAGACCCTGATCGAGGTTCCCGTCGGGGTAGTAGGTGAGGTCGGCGGTGAACAACTCGTCGTCGTCGAGCGCGTCCTCGTCGAAGGAGTAGCTCTGCCAACGAAGATTGAGATCCCATTCGGTCGCGAGCGGCGCCTTCCAGCCGGCTTCGAAGACGAAGCGCGACTGATCCATGCCGGCGACCTCGGCGTCGGACTCGACGAAACCGGCCGCCAGGTAGGGCGGGGCGAAGGGCCGCTGCAGTCCGATGGCTTCGTGCCACCACAGCAGCGCATCGCCGACGTAGGGCACCGACACCACCAGCTGCGCCTGCATCGTGGCGCCGCCGTCGGTGGCCCGGTCGCCATCTTCGTAACCGGCGGCGAGCCGCAGCCCGACCGGGTTGTAGCGATCCCCGATCTGCGGAAGCAGCATGGCGCGGGCGCTGAGATCGGCGTGCAGGAAGTCGGTCAGCGTCGGGTCGCTGCGATCCGAGCCCCAGCGACCATCGACGGCAAAGTCAAACTCGACCCGGCCCGGAGTGCTGCCGACCAGCAGGAGCTGCGTGAGCGGGTAGCTGAGCTGGTAGCTCAGGCCCAGTTCGCGTGAGCTCTCGGCGATCTGCGGTGTGAGGTCGAGCTTGAGACGATCGAAGAAGCCTTCTGAGCTTCCGCCATACAGGGGAGCGGAGTCCGGTCGATCCTGCAGCGCGCCCGTCGCCGAGACGATCCTGGTGGGGTCCAGTTTCTCGACCGACTTGCGCTGTTCGGTGTTCGCGGAGGCGCGCGCCGCCGAGCCGTCTTCGGTTTCGTCCCAGCTGGCTACTTGGTCGTAGTGGACGATGAGCTGATAGCCACCCTGCGGGTCCACGGTCGCGCCGCCTGCGGGCTCGAGCAGGAACCAGCCCACGGCCATCTCGCTGCCGTCCGTGGGCACGGACAGGCCGCCGATGTCGACGATGCGCAGCGGAACCGACGTGCCATCGGCGAGATCGAGGATCGTGAAGGCCGCGCCGGTACGCGCATCTTCGACCGTGACCCAGTGCTGGAGCACCACCAGGAAAGAGGCGCCGTCGAGCGTCGTCTGCTCGATGGTGTGGTTCTGGACTCGGAAGATCTCATAGCGTTCGACCAGATAGGCGGCGTCCTGGCTGCCCGGGGCCGACTGCTGCGCCGCGGCGGCGCTGGCGAGGCTGGCCAGCGCAACGAGGAGTGCGGAGAGCGCGCGCATGATCAGAAGCTCACCTGGCAGTTGCGCACGCCACCCTTGATGAAGGCCTCCAGGTCGCCCCAGGTCTTGGCGGCGGGATCGGCTGTGGACCAGTCGACGAAGGTCTTCTCGAGGTCGGGGCAGTAGGAGCCGCGCAGGATCAGCTCCTGCTGGATCGCCGTGGCGACGGCCTCCTCCATGAAGCTCTTCCAGGTGGTGGGGTTGGCCACCGAGGTAAAGGTGTAGGCGATCTTCAGATCCTTCAGGTCGTTCCAGCGGAGATCGACCGAGTAGAGAACTTTGACCGCGCCGGCGCAGATGGCCTTCTTGACGTGAGAGATCGGAATCGGCATGGCGAGACACAGGGGTCCAGAGGGCAAACGTCGGAATCGCCATCATCCCCCGGAAAATCCGGCGCAAAGCTATGATTCGGGCTTCTCATGAGCGATCTCCTCGTGGCTGCGCTGTATCGCTTCGCGTCGTTCCCGGACTTCGCGGCGTGGCAGCAGCCATTGCTCGAGCGCTGCCGGAAGGCGGGCGTCTTCGGCACGCTGCTGCTGGCTGAAGAAGGGATCAACGGCACGATCGCCGGCCCGGAGGAAGGCGTACGCGCGGTGGTCGACTTCCTGCGCAGCGACCCGCGCTTCGCGAGCCTCGAGCCCAAGTGGTCGACGGCCAGCGAGATGCCTTTCCGGCGCATGAAGGTGCGGCTCAAGAAGGAAATCGTGACGATGGGGGTCGAGGGCATCGACCCGAATGAACTCGTCGGGACCTACGTCTCGCCCGAAGACTGGAATGCGCTGATCTCCGATCCGCGCGTGACGGTCATCGACACGCGCAACGACTACGAGGTCGCGATCGGGAGCTTCCGCGGCGCGCGCAACCCGCAGCTGTCGAGCTTCCGTGAGTTCCCGGACTGGCTCAAGCTCGAGGTCAAGGAGGGGCAGAAGGTCGCGATGTTCTGCACCGGCGGAATTCGCTGTGAGAAGTCGACAGCCTTCCTGAAGCAGTGCGGCGTGCGTGAGGTCTTCCACCTCGAAGGGGGGATTCTGAAGTACCTCGAGACCATCCCCGAGGAAGACTCGCTCTGGGAAGGCGAGTGTTTCGTCTTCGACGAGCGCGTCGCGGTGGGGCACGGCCTGAAGGAAGGGCAGTACTCGCTGTGTCGTGCCTGTCGTTTTCCGCTGTCCGCGCAGGATCAGGCGCACCCCGATTTTGAGGAAGGGGTCAGCTGTCATCACTGCGCCGCGCGCACCAGCTCCGAGCAGAAGGCCAGCTACCGCGAGCGACACCGTCAGGTGCAGCTCGCCGAGGCGCGCGGCCAGCAGCATCTGGGGGATCGCGCGGAGTGAGCGCAGCGCTGCCCACTCTGTACAGCTTTCGACGCTGCCCCTACGCCATGCGCGGCCGGATGGCGCTGGCGGTCGCCGAGCAGCCGGTCATCCTGCGCGAGATCGAGCTGCGCGATCGCCCCGACGAGATCTATGAAGCCTCGCCGAAGGGCACGGTCCCGGTCCTGGTGCTGGCGGATGGCGCCGTTCTCGACGAGAGTCTCGATGTGATGCGCTGGGCCCTGACGCAGAATGATCCGGAAGCCTGGCTGCCTGCGACGGCCGCCGAGCAGCAGGCTTGCGAGGCGTTGATCCGGCGCAACGACGGCGACTTCAAGCATCACCTCGATCGCTACAAGTACGCGACCCGCTACGAGGACGCGGACGAGCAGGAGCACCGCGCGGCGGCGGCCGCGATTCTGCACGACCTGAACGCCCGTCTGCACGACGCCCCCTTCCTGCTCGGCGAGCGCTTCACTCTGGCCGACGCGGCGATCGCGCCCTTCGTCCGCCAGTTCGCCTTCGCGGATCGGAGCTGGTTCGATGCCCAGCCCTGGCCGCAGCTGCGGAGCTGGCTTGACCGCTTCATCGAGTCCGCGCGCTTTCTGCGCGCCATGAAGAAGTACCCGGTCTGGCAACGGGGCCAGGAGCCCTTCGTGTTGGACTGGAACGATTGAAGCCGCGGGAGTGCACTCCCGCGGCTTCACGACGAAGGGGGGCTACCCCTCTAGTTCACGCTGATCCGCGCGCTCGGCGTGTACTTGACCCGTGAGCGATCCTGCACCTGAGCTTTGAAGTCCCAGTTGCGGGCGCTGCTGGGCAGGTTGGCGAGATCCAAAGAGGCGGTGTAGCTGCCGTCCCCGTTGTTGGTGAACTCGACCTGCAGCTTGTCCTTCCGCGCCTTCAGCTGGAAGCCGGCGCGGCGGATGTTGTTGAAGTCGACCTGGTCCGACCAGACCAGCACATAGAGCGTGTCACTGCTCGAGAAGCTGCGGTCGTCGGTGGAGAAGTCGGCGTTCTTCGACAGGATGAAGCCCTGGCCGGTGTAGCCGCTGGGCTCGTCGACCACGATGTAGTCGACCTTGGTCATCGTGTCGCTGCCATAGGCGTTGCTGGCCGTCATCGTGACGGTGTACGTGCCGGCGGCGGTGTAGGTGTGGTTCGGGTTCTGCGCCGACGAGCTGCCGCCGTCCCCGAAGTCCCACGACCACGAGGTCGCGCCGCCCGTGCTGGCATCGATGAAGTCCACCTCCAGCGGAGCGGTGCCGGTCAGCGGGGTGGCGTTGAAGTCTGCGGTCGGCGGCGTGCCGGCCGTCACCACGATGTAGTCGACCTTGGTCTCGCTGTCCGAGCCGTTGGCGTTACTCGCCGTCAGGGTGACGGTGTAGCTGCCGGGGCTGGTGTAGGTGTGGCTGGGGTTCTGCGCGCTCGAGCTGCCGCCGTCGCCGAAGTTCCAGCTCCAGCTGTCCGGGCTGCCGGAAGACAGATCCGAGAAGCTGACGGTCAGCGGGGCGAAGCCGGCAGTCGGGGTGCCGCTGAACTCGGCAGTGGGCGGGTTGGTGCCGCCACCCAGCAGGCTGAGCGAACCGTAGCTGTTGATGCGGCCGTAGCCGTAGGTGTTGTCGATGCCGGCCGAGCCGAGGTCATCGGCGCCCGACTTCAGGATGTCCTCGACCTCGTTCGGGGTCAGCGAGGGGTCGGCGGACCAGATCAGCGCGCACAGACCGGCGGTCAGCGGGCAGGCGAAGCTGGTGCCGCTGACGTAGGCGTAGTCCGAGTCGCTGCCGCTGTCGCAGGTCAGGACGCTGGCGCCCGGCGCGGTGACATCGACGAACTGGCCGTAAGCCGAGAAGCTGGCCTTGGCATCGCTCGAGGTCGTGGCGCCGGCGACGATGATGTCGTCATTGTCACGGTTGCCGAAGGTGAGGTTGCGGCCGTCGTTGCCCGCAGCCCAGACCAGCAGGCCGCCGATCGACTTGATGTAGGTCGCGGTCGTCAGGTTTGAGTTGGTGTCGACTCCGCTGTAGCTGACGCTGGCGACCCGGTCGCCGGCTTCGACCGCGGTGCGCGCGGCGTGCTGCAGGTTCGAGAGGCTGGCGCCGCCGCCGCTCGAGTTCGACACGCGCATCATCCGGTGGCTGAGGTTCCAGCCCACCCCGGAGACGCCGACGCCGTTGTTGCCGTTGGCCGCGCCGCAGCCGGTGACCATGGTGCCGTGCGGGTGGACGGCGCCGATGTTGCCGCCGTTCGATTCCCAGACGCGGTCGACCGCGTTGTAGCCCTCGAGGCGGTGCGCTTGGAAGTCCTCGTGGCTGGTGCGGATGCCGGTGTCACAGAAGGCGACGCTGGTGCTCGGGTTGCCGGTGTGGATATCCCAGGCGTCGGCCGACTGCATCCGGTTGGCGTCGTGGTGCCAGCTGCTGCCGAGCAGCGGGTCGTTCGAGGTGCCGATCGGGTAGACCGTCCAGTCCGGCTCGACGTACTGGAAGGCGCCGGAGGACATGAGCTCGCGGGCCGTGAGGTTCTCGGTCGATCCGGCGGGCACGCGGAAGATGTACTCGTCGGTCGCGTCGACGAACTCGTACACCTCGTAGCCTGACATCATCAGGTGGCCGGCGGTGTGGAGCACTTCGCTCTGCGAGCGGCTCAGGCCGCTCTCTTCGAGGTCGGCGATCTGCGCGGGGCGCGCGATCATCCAGCCGGAGAACTCACGCTGGCCGGCAACTTCGACGAACTCGGTCGTCGGCAGCTGCGTCTGGGCCGGAGTGGAGGAAAGGAGCGTCGCTGAGAGAGCGAGCCCCAGCACAAAGGCACTGGTTTTCATGGGGAGGGTTGAGGGAATGGCCGCGGGGGCCGGGGAGGCGGCAGGGGGTCCGCAGAATCGAGATTAGCACGGGGAAGGATGGCCGCCCCCGAGGCTCGCTCAATTCCAGGGCGACTTGCGCTGCGCGATTCATGGACTAGAATAAGGGAGCCTCATGCGACGCTGGTTCGCCTCTTTCAGCCTGTCCGTCCTGCTCCTCGCGTTGCAGGCCGCGCAGCCGCTGCTCGCCGGTGTGCCGTGCGATGAGGGCCACGCGTCAGATCCTGCCTCGTGCAGTTGCTGCTGCTGCGAGTCGCCGCAGGTGGATTTGGAGCCACCTTCGTGCTGTGGAGGGCCGGTCGAGCAAGGGGCCGAGGAGCTTGGCCACGATTGCGGTTGTGCATGGGTCCCGCCGCAGCCCGTCAGCCCGTCGCCGGTCGACCTCGAAGGCACGCGCGTGGTCTGCGAGGCAGTCGCGTCGACGATTCCGGGTGTCGAGTCGCCCGCGCATTGCGCGCGAGCAGTCTCCGCCTGGCCGGGGCGCACCGTGGAACCAGTCGCCGAGGGGCCCCCTCTGCGGCTGTGGATCCAGGTATTCCGCTTATAGGGGTTTAGATCAACGCGATGGATTCGCGTTTGTCGATGCGCGCCACTCTGGCGCGCGCCTGACGGCATGCTGCCGTCGTGCTGAGCATTCCTGCGGCAAGCGGAATGCGAGGCATGGATCTGAACCCCGAGGTGCTCTGCACCCGGATCTTGTCACGAGCCGTGAGAGATCATGAGCCCATCACCGTTGCGGTGGCATCGCGTTGTGCCACTGACCTGCCTGCTCGGCGCGTGCACCGCGCCGGAGCCTGAGCTTCCTGTCGATCGCGCGTCCGGCTTCGATCGCCTGGAGATCCCGCGGCCGGAGGCGCGCCAGCGTGCGCTGATGGCGGAGGAAGCTCCGGCCTGGGAGCTGCGTGAGGCATCGCGCGCCCGCTTCGTCGAAGCCGCGTTGGAGGCCCACCCCGACCTGCGTGCGCAGTTTGCCTCCTGGCAGGCCGCGATGGAGGAGCAGGCGATCGTCGGCGCGCTTCCCGCGCCCCAGCTGCGATTCACGGAGTTTGTGGAAGAGGTCCAGACCCGGACGGGGCCGCAGCAGCGCCGCCTCGGGGTCTCGCAGCGTTTTCCTTGGCCGGGGGTCCTGGATGCGCGGCAGGAGCAGGCGGATGCCCGGGCCCGCGCGATGTCCTATGCGGTCGCCGAGCTGGCGCTGCAGATCGTACGCCGGGTGGAGCTCGCCTATGACGAGTATGCCTATCTCGCGCGTGATCGCCAGGTGCTGCTTGATCTGCTCGATCTGCTCAAGACGCTCGAGCCCATTGTCCAGGCGCGTGTGCGCGCGGGTGCGAGCCAGGAGGACCTGCTGCGACTGCAGATCGAGATCGGTCGGGTCGAGGATGATCTCGCCGCGAATCGCGCGCAGCGGAGGGCCCAATTTGCCGAGCTCTTGGAGGCCGTCGGTCGTGACGAGCCCATCGAAGAGCTTCCCGAACTGACCCTGAAGGAGGCGCAGCCTCGGCGGATCGATCGTGAGGAGGTGCTGCGACGGGTGATCGAGCAGAGCCCCACGCTGGCGCGTTGGGAGGCGCTGTACGAGGCGGCGCTGGCAGAGGTCCGCGTCGATGGCTACTCCCGCAAGCCCTCCTTCGTGCTGGGAGCCGAGACCATTCTCACCGGGGATGCACCGGTCGCGGGCGTGCCTGGCTCCGGAGATGACCCCTGGATGGTGAGCATCGGCATCGAACTGCCGATCTGGGGAGCGAGCTACGACGCCAGCGCGCGCCAGGCGCGTCATCGAGTCGCCGAGGCGCGGGCCCGCTGGGAGAGCGCCACGCTGAAGCTGCGGACTCAGGTAGAGCGTTTCGCGTTTCGCGAGGAGGACGCGGCGCGGCGAATCGCGCTGTACCAGGACTCGCTGCTGCCGCGTGCCGAAGAGGTGGTCCAGCTTGCCTTGGCGCGTTACCGGGCCGGCGAAGCCGCGGCGCTGGATTGGATTGATGCGCAACGCACGTTGCTTGCGCTCCGACGCGCGTACTGGCGCGCTCAACTGGATCATCAACTGGCGCAGGTTGAGCTGCGCGCACTGACTGCGGAGAGGCTGCCATGACACGAATCTCTCGATGGATCGCCCTGGGCTTGCTCGGGGTTCTCGCTTTCTTCCTGGGCCGCGCGAGCGTCACGCGGCAAGAGCCTGCTGCGCCTGCGGTCGAGCCGGTGCCTCCGGCGCAGGAGGGTCAGCTCGCGCAGGATGAGACGGAGCCCGAGATTTGGACCTGCCCGATGCATCCGCAGATCAAGCTGCCCGAGTTCGGTGACTGCCCGATCTGTGGCATGGACCTCGTGCTTCTCGGGGACAGCGGGGACGAGGATCCGCGCCGCCTGTCGATGTCGCCGGCTGCGGTCGAGCTGGCGCAGATTCAGGCGGTGCCCGCAGAGCGCCGCAGCCTGACGCGTCCGGTCATCCTCTCGGGGCGGGTCGATTTCGATGAGACGCGCATGCACACCATCGCGGCGCGGGTTCCCGGTCGCCTCGATCGACTCTACGTCGACGCGACTGGAGTCCCGGTCCAGGAAGGGGACCACCTCGTCTCGCTCTACAGTCCTGAACTGCTCAGCGCCCAGGAAGAACTGATCGCAGCGCGCCAGCGCCTCAGCGCGACCTCCGGGGAAGCCTCCGCGTTCCTCGCCGAGAGCAACCAGCGTGCGTATCAGGCCGCGCGCGAAAAGCTCCTGCTCTGGGGGCTGAGCGAAGAGCAGGTGGATGCGATCGAGGAGCGCGGCAGCGCGGAGGATCACCTCACGCTCTTTGCGCCAGCGCGGGGCGTTGTGGTGAAGCGATTCCTGGACCGCGGTGCCTATGTGCAGGAGGGGACGCCGATCTATCGGCTGGCTGAACTGGACCATCTCTGGCTCCAGCTCGATGCCTTCGAGCAGGACCTGGGTTGGCTGCGGTATGGGCAGGCAGTCGAGGTCGAGGTGGAGGCCTATCCCGGCGAGCCGTTCCTGGGAGCGGTCTCCTTTCTTGCGCCGGTCGTGGATCCGCATACGCGCACCACGCGCGTCCGGGTCAGCCTCGAGAACCACGCCGGAAGGCTCAAGCCCGGGATGTTTGCGCGCGCTGTGGTCCATGCCACGGTCGGCGAACACGGCCTGGCACCGGACCGCAGTCTGGCTGGCAAGTGGATCAGCCCGATGCACCCCGAGATCGTCAGGGACGGGCCTGGCGTCTGCGACGTCTGTGGCATGGATCTCGTGCCCGCCGAGTCACTGGGGCTGGTCGCTGATGCCGATGCGGAGTCAGGGCTCCCCCTTGTGGTTCCGCGCAGTGCGGTGCTGCTCACGGGCAAGCGCGCCGTGGTCTACGTCGAAGTGCTCGGTACGGAGCGTCCGACCTTTGAAGGCCGTGAGGTCGTGCTCGGCCCTCGTGCAGGCACCCACTACGTGATTCTGGACGGGCTCACGGAGGGGGAGCGCGTGGTGGCGCAAGGTGCCTTCCGCATCGACAGTGCGATGCAGATTCAGGCCAAGCCCAGCATGATGTCCATGCCGGGTGAGCGGCAGGGCCTAAGTGAGGCAGAGGTGCGCCGCTATCGGAGCGGCCTGCGCCCCTACTGGTCGGCCTACTTGGAGGCGCAGCAGGCGCTCGCGGGCGACTCCTTCGACCGCGCCCAGCGCGCCTTGGACGCAGCCAAGCAGGCCTTGGGGCAGGTGGATCCAAGCAGCCTGTCGCCGGCGTCGCGCGCCGAAGCAGAAGGGATGCACCGGCGCATCGAAGGCGCGCTTGAGCATCTGCACCACACCGAGGATCTCGCCGCCTTGCGTGTCGCCTTCCACGAGGTCTCGCTCGCTTCACTCAGCCTGCTGCGTCGCTTTGGAAACCCGCTGGGAGAGCAGCTCCATGAGGCGTACTGCCCCATGGCCTTCGACGACCAGGGGGCGCCCTGGGTGCAGCGCGAGGAGGAGATCGCCAATCCCTACTTTGGTGACGAGATGCTCCGCTGCGGAGAGCTGCGCGCGAGCTTCCCCGGGCATGCTCCATCTCAAGGGGCGCTGCTCCTCGAGGCATACCTCGCGATGCAGCGGGCTCTCGCCGCGGATGACCTCGCCGCGGCACGACTCGCCTTGCCGGAGCTCAGCGGTGAGATCCAGAAGTTGGGGATCGATCCACTTTCTGATCTCGATGATTCGAGCTCGCTCGAGACCTTGCGGGAGCGATTCGACCTCGTTTCTGCGCGGCTCATCGAGTGGTTGGAAGAGAACGGTAATCCGCTCTCTGAGCCCCTTTCCTTGGTGCATTGCCCGATGGCCTTTGAAGACCTCGGCGCAGACTGGCTGCAGCGGGGAGAGACGGTGTCCAATCCCTACTTTGGCGCGGAAATGCTGCGCTGCGGCACGATCCAGTCCACCTTCGATCCAACGGAGAAATAGTCGGTGCCGGAGCCCTACGATCCGCTGCGCGCGTCCGTCCTGGACCGGGTGATCCGCTTCTTCCTCGTGAACAAGCTGCTGGTCAGCCTGCTAGTCGGGTTCACGCTGGGCTGGGGACTGCTGGTCGCCCCCTTCGACTGGCAGATCTCGGGTGTGCCCCGTGATCCGGTGCCGGTCGACGCCATTCCGGACACTGGCGAGAACCAGCAGATCGTCTTCACGGAGTGGATGGGGCGTTCGCCTCAGGACATCGAGGATCAGATCTCCTACCCGTTGACGGTCTCGCTGCTGGGCGTGCCGGGCGTCAAGAGCATCCGCAGCAACTCGATGTTCGGCTTCTCGTCGATCTTCGTCATCTTCGAGGACGAGGTCGACTTCTACTGGTCGCGCAGCCGTCTGCTTGAGAAGCTGAACTCCCTGCCCGCGGGCACGCTGCCCGACGGCGTCCAGCCGGCGCTGGGCCCCGACGCGACCCCGCTGGGCCAGGTCTTCTGGTACACACTTGAAGGGCGCGACGAGCAAGGTGACCCGGCCGGGGGCTGGGACCTGCAGGAGCTGCGGACCGCTCAGGACTGGTACGTCCGCTACGCGCTCGCGAGCGTCGACGGGGTCGCCGAAGTGGCGTCGATCGGCGGCTATGTGCGCGAGTATCAGATCGACGTCGACCCGGATGCGCTGCAAGCTCATGGCGTCTCCCTGACCGAGGTATTCCAGGCGGTCGCGAACTCCAACCTCGACGTGGGAGCGCGCACCATCGAGGTGAACCGCGTGGAGTACATCGTGCGCGGGCTCGGCTTCCTGGAGTCGCTGGAAGACATCGAGGCCACGGTCGTGCGCTCGGTGAACGATGTGCCCATCACCATCGCCCAGCTGGGAACGGTCGCGATCGGTCCTGCGCTGCGGCGCGGCGCGCTCGACAAAGGAGGCGCCGAAGCGGTCGGGGGCGTGGTGGTGGCTCGCTACGGCGCCAACCCACTCGAGGTCATTCAGAACGTCAAGCGCAAGATCGAGGAGATCGCGCCCGGGCTCCCCGCGCGTGAGCTTGAAGACGGGCGGACCTCGCGGGTCACGATCGTGCCCTTCTATGACCGCGCGGGCCTGATCCAGGAGACTCTGGCTACGCTCAACCACGCGCTGGAGCACGAGATCCTCGTCACGGTGATCGTCATCCTGCTGCTGGTCGGTCACCTGCGGACGGCCCTGCTGGTCTCAAGTCTGCTGCCGCTCTCGGTGCTGATGTGCTTCATCGCGATGAAGGAGTTCGGCGTGGACGCCAACATCGTCGCGCTGTCCGGCATCGCGATCGCGATCGGCACGATGGTGGATGTCGGCATCGTGCTGACCGAGAGCATCCTGCGCAAGGCACGGGGCACGACCACCGCGCGGGAGCGGCTGGAGGCCGTGTTCGCGGGCGCTTCGGAGGTGGGTTCGGCGGTCCTGACGGCCGTGCTGACCACCGTCGTCAGCTTCCTCCCGGTGTTCACGATGGAAGGCGCGGAAGGAAAGCTGTTTCAGCCGCTCGCCTACACCAAGACCTTCGCGCTGATCGCGTCGATCGTGGTCGCGCTGATCGTGATCCCGCCTGCGGCGCACTTCCTGCTGGGACTGCGGCTCCGCCGTCAACGGGAGCGCTCGTCTGCGTGGGTGGCCTACCTCGCCGCCGGCCTGATCTTGGCAGTCACGCTTGAGGCCTGGGTGGGGCTGCCCTTCTTCGTCCTGGTGGCTTGGCACTGGGGGCAGCAGCTCCTGAGCGAGCGTGTGCAGAACGCGCTGGTGCGCGCGAGTCAGGCCTTGGCCATGTTGTGGATCGCGGCTTTTCTAGCCCGCCGGTGGGAGCCCCTGGGCGCCGGCGAAGACCTGCGCAACATCGTCTTCACGATCGCCGTGCTGGGCGGCTTCCTGCTGTTCTTCCAGCTGGTGATCTGGGTCTATGGCCCCGTCTTGCGCTGGTGCCTGCGCCACAAGCTCCTCTTCCTCTGCGTTCCGGTTCTGCTCGTTTTCAGCGGAGGTGTGGTCTGGCTGGGCTTTGGCGCGATGACCTCATCTTGGCTGCCGAGCTCCTGGGCAAAGTCGGAGCTGGCCACCGACCTGCGGCACGACTTCCCGGGGCTGGGCAAGGAGTTCATGCCCTCGCTGGATGAAGGCTCCTTCCTGCTGATGCCGGTCACCATGGCGCACGCATCGATCGGCGAGGCTTTCGACCTGCTGCAGCAGCAGGACATGGCCATTCGATCGATCCCGGAGGTCGACGAAGTCGTCGGGAAGATCGGCCGCGCTGAGAGCGCGCTGGATCCGGCGCCGGTGTCCATGGTCGAGACCGTGATCAGCTATAAGCCGGAGTATCGCGTCGATGAGCAGGGCCAGGTGCTGCGCTTCGCCTACGACGAAGAGGCGGAGGAGTTCCTGCTCGACGAAGACCACGAGCTGATCCCCGACGACGACGGGAGGCCTTTCCGCAACTGGCGCGAGGAGGTTCAGTCTCCTGCGGACATCTGGAAGCGCATCGAGCTGGCCGCGACCGTGCCCGGGATGACCACGGCCTCCATGCTCCAGCCGATCGAGACGCGGCGGATCATGTTGCAGACGGGGATGCGCGCCTCGATGGGGATCAAGGTTTATGGGCCGAGCCTCGCCGTCATCGAGCAGGTCGCGCTCGACCTGGAACGGCTGCTGAAAGAGGTGCCGTCGATTCGGTCGGAGACCGTGCTTGCAGATCGGGTCATCGGCAAGCCCTATCTGGAGATCGACCTCGACCGCGAGGCGCTCGCGCGCTACGGCCTGTCCGTGCGCTCCGTTCAGGAGGTCATCGAGGTGGCGATCGGTGGGAAGCGCCTGACCACCACGGTGGAAGGGCGGGAGCGCTACCCGGTGCGCGTGCGCTATCCGCGGGAACGTCGCGACTCCATCGAGGAGCTGGACCGCATTCTCGTCCCGGCGGGACACGATCGCATGATCCCCCTCGGTCAGCTGGCCACGGTGCGTTACACGCCTGGCCCGCAGGTCATCAAGAGCGAAGACACCTTCCTCACGGCCTATGTGCTCTTCGATCGCCAGCCCGGCTTGGCCGAGGTCGACGTGGTGGAAGAGGCCAAGGCCTACCTCCAGGACCTGATCGCGACCGGTCAGTACGAGCTGCCCGCAGGCGTCTCCTATCGTTTCGCCGGGAACTACGAGAACCAGGTCCGCGCTACGGAGAAGCTGCGCGTCGTGCTGCCGGTGGCGCTGTTCGTCATTTTCCTCATCCTCTACCTGCAGTTTCGGTCGAGCTTCACCGCGAGCATCGTGTTCAGCGCGGTCTTCGTCGCTTGGTCGGGAGGCTTCCTGCTGCTCTGGCTGTATGGTCAGGACTGGTTCCTGGACTTCGAGATTCTGGGGCAGAGCATGCGCGAGCTCTTCCAGGTCCAGACGATCAACCTCAGCGTCGCGGTGTGGGTCGGGTTCCTCGCCCTGTTTGGGATCGCGACCGATGACGGCGTGGTCATGGCGACCTACCTGCGGCAGTCCTTCGACGCGTCCCGTCCGCGGACCGTCGAGGAGATCCGGGCGGCCGTCGTGAAGGCCGGGCTGCGGCGTGTGCGACCCTGCATGATGACGACGGCCACGACGACCCTGGCGTTGATTCCAGTGCTCACCTCCACGGGCCGCGGTTCGGATGTCATGGTCCCCATGGCGATCCCTTCGATGGGGGGGATGATGGTCGCCGTCGTGACCATCTTCGTCGTTCCCACTCTGTTCTGTCTCGCGCAGGAGCTCCGTCTCCGACGCGAGTCCGGTCGTCGGCGAAAGAGCTCGGCGATCACTCAAACTCGATCAACATGAAGACGATTCTCACCCTCTTTGCGCTGATTCTCGGCGCTTCACCGGCGCTTGCTCAGAGCAAGGCCATCAATCTGAATTGCCCGATCGGCAAGGAAGCGATCGATCAGGAGACCTTCGTCGAGTACCAAGGTCACACGATCGGATTCTGCTGCGCGGGCTGCGACACCAAGTTCCTGGCATGGGACGAGGCGCGTAAGGACGCCTTCGTGAAGACCTCGCTCGCGGCGCAGCAGCAGCCCAAGCCGGAGCCCAAGCAGGAGCCGAAGGAGGAGCAGGCGAAGCCGGCCGCTTTCGTGGGAGATCCCTACCTGTTGGAGACCTGTCTCGTTTCCGGCAAGAAGCTCGGGTCGATGGGCAAGCCGATCGATGTCGAGGTCGAAGGCCGCGCGATGAAGCTCTGCTGCAAGGGGTGCATCAAGAAGCTCAAGGCGGAGCCGAAGAAGTACCTGGACGCGCTGGATCGGCAGATCATGGAACAGCAAGCTGCCCTCTATCCGACGAAGAAGTGCCTGATCTCGGGCGAGCTTCTTTTTGAGGACGGCGAGTACACCGGCGTGGACATCGTGGTCAAGAACCGCCTCTTCCGCGTCTGCTGCAAGCGTTGCGCATCCAAGGTGAAGGCGGACCCAGCGCCGGCTTTCGCCAAGCTCGACGCGATGGTGATCGAGGCGCAGTCCAAGGCCTACCCTCTGGAGACCTGCCTGGTCCGGGAGAAGAGCAAGCTGGGCTCGATGGGTGATCCGGTGAAGCGGGTCGTCGGCATGCGGCTGGTGCAGTTCTGCTGTGACTCCTGCCTGCCCAAGTTCGAGAAGGACCCTGCGGCTTATCTGAAGCGTCTCGACAAGAAGGTCACGCCGGCGGCGCAATCCCACAAACATGACGGATCGTCTCACTGATCCGGTCTGCGGCATGGAGGTCGCGGAGGCCGACGCGGCCGCCGTACGCGAGTACGGCGGCCAGCGCTTCGGCTTCTGTTCGGCGCGGTGCCTTGAGCGTTTCGACGCGGAGCCGGGCGCGTACGTGACCGACTGCGGCCATGTACGCAAGAAGGAGCGGCAGCGCGACTCGGGTGACACGCGGATCTATATTTGCCCGATGCACCCCGAGGTGCGGCAGGAGGGCCCTGGATCCTGCCCGAAATGCGGCATGGACCTCGAACCAGAGTCGCCTTCCGGGGCGGACGGCGAGGACGATCAGGAGCTGCGCCGCGTCGCCCGCCTGACTTGGTGGAGTGTCGGTCTGACCGTGCCGGTCCTGGTGCTCGCGATGGGCGACATGGTGCTCCCGGGTGCGCCCGTGGACTCCTGGTTGGGCGCGTCGTTCGCGGACGCGCTTGAGTGGATCCTGGCGAGCCTCGTTCTCTTCGTGACGGGCCGGAGCTTCTTCCGCCGTGGGTGGGACTCTGTCGTCCACCGCTCGCCCAATATGTACACCCTCATCTCGCTGGGTGTGCTGGCTGCCTATCTCGCGAGCGTGGTCGCGATTCTCGCTCCCGGGGTGTATCCCGAGGCGGTGCTCGACGAGGCGGGGCGCGCCCCGCTCTACTTCGAGGCGGCCGCGGTGATCATCTCCCTGGTCTGGCTGGGACAGTTCCTCGAAGTGCGCGCGCGCAGTCGAGCGGGCGCGGCGATTCGCTCTCTGCTCGAGCTGACTCCCTCCAGCGCCCATCGGCTAGCCGACGACGGAGAGGAAGAGATCGCGGTGTCCCAGGTGCAGGTCGGAGATCGACTGCGCGTGCGCCCCGGCGAGCGGGTGCCCGTGGATGGAACGGTCCAGGAAGGAAAGAGCTCCGTCGACGAGTCCATGATCTCCGGCGAGCCGATTCCGGTGGCCAAGGAGGTGGGGGACTCCGTCGTGGCGGGGACCGTCAACGGGACGGGGGGCTTTGTCATGGAGGCTTCTCACGTGGGCGGCGAGACCGTGCTCGCGCGGATCATTGATCTGGTCGCCCGGGCACAGCGGAGCCGCGCGCCGATTCAGGGTCTGGTCGACCGCGTCTCGGCGGTCTTTGTTCCGGCCGTGCTCCTAAGCGCGGTCATCGCGGCGGTGATCTGGGGCTCGGTCGGTCCTGAGCCGCGCTCTGCGCACGCGCTGCTGGCCTTCGTCTCGGTGCTGATCATCGCTTGCCCATGTGCGCTGGGCCTAGCCACGCCGATGTCGATCCTTGTTGGAACCGGGCGCGCTGCCCAGGCCGGGGTTCTGTTCCGAGACGCGGAGGCCATGCAGACGCTGCGCGACGTCGACACGCTCGTCCTCGATAAGACTGGCACCCTGACCGAGGGCAAGCCTGCGGTCACCGCGCTCGCTCCGGTGGACGGTGTCGAGGAAGAGGAGCTACTGCGCCTAGCTGCCAGCCTGGAGCAGGGTTCGGAGCATCCGCTGGCGCAGGCGATTCTGGAAGCCGCGGACGAACGCGGGCTCCCGCTGCATGCCTCCGAGGACTTCGAGTCGAAGACTGGGCGCGGTGTCGGGGCGACGATCCAGGGGCAGCGCGTGATCCTTGGCAACCGCACCTTCCTCGAGGAGGAGGGCGTCGATCTCCCCGCGTCGATCGAGGTGATGGAGAAGCTGCGCGACGAGGGCGCGACGGTGATCCTGCTCGCCCGCGGGCAGGAGTATCTCGGGGCTCTCGGGGTCCGGGATCCCATCCGCGACAACGCTAAGCAAGTGCTCGCCGACCTGCGGGACCAAGGACTGCGGATCCTGATGCTGACCGGCGATCATGAGCGCACCGCCCAAGCGGTCGGCGCCGAGTTGGGCATCGAGGAGGTCGTCGCGGGCGCCTTGCCCGAAGACAAGGTCCAATGCGTCGAGCGCCTGCACAGCGAAGGCCGTCGCGTCGCGATGGTCGGCGATGGAATTAACGATGCCCCCGCGCTGGCCAAGGCCGAGGTCGGGATCGCGATGGGCAGTGGGACAGACGTGGCAATGGAGACTGCCGGCGTGACCTTGCTTCGCGAAGACCTCTCGGGGTTGCTGCGGGCACGCCGCGCCAGTGTTGCCACGATGGCCAACATTCGTTCCAACCTGTGGTTTGCCTTCGGCTACAACGGCGTTGGCGTTCCGGTCGCAGCCGGCGTGCTGTACCCCTCGATGGGGATTCTGCTCAACCCCATGCTCGCGGCGCTTGCCATGAGCCTGAGCTCGGTGTCGGTGATCCTCAACGCCCTGCGGCTGCGTCGCGCGAAGCTGGAATAGCGAACAGGTGCACGCGCTTTCCGCGGGATTCTCCCTGTGCCCCACTTGGATAGGGGTTAAGCGAACGCGCCATGAAGCAGCACGTCGTCATTTTTGAAGCTCGCGGGGGTTCCGACAAAGGAGAGTACGGCTACCGTCCCGACTCGAAACCGATCATCGATTCCTTGTCCGAGCGCGGCTGGACCTCGGAGATCGTCTTCTATCGGGACGAGGACCGCGGCGAGATTTATCGTCACACCCTGGAGCGCGCCGGGGCCTACGTCAGTCGGGTCAACCCGGGCAATCTGCGTGACGAGACGGGCTACTTCCAGATGCTGCGCGAGCTAGTCAAGCACGGGGTCGTGGGCCTGCCGCACCCCGACGCGATGATCAACTACGGCGCCAAGAACTGCGTCGAGAAGCTGAAGGGCACCGATCTGGTGCCGCGCGACGTGCGCTGCTACTACGACTTCGAGACCTTTAAGGCCGAGTTCCCGCGCAGCCTGACCCACGGGGTGCGGGTCGCCAAGCAGAACCGCGGCTCGACCGGCGAGGGCATCTGGAGGGTCGAGGTGATCGACGAGTTGCCGGCCAACGCAACCGCGGTCAAGCTCGACGCGCGCGTCAAGTGCACCGAGGCGAAGGACAACCACGTCGAGGAGATGACCCTCGGCGAGTTCATCGACTTTTGCGTGCAGTATCTCGATGGCGAAGGCGGGATGATCCTCGACATGCCCTTCCTGGAGCGGATCAAGGAGGGCGAGATCCGGGTTTTCATGCTGCGCAACAAGGTGGTCAACATCGTCCACAAGAAGCCGGCCGACGCGCCCGATGCCTTCTCGGCCACCCTGTTCTCCGGGGCGGAGTACAGCTACCAGCACCCCAGCGAGTGGCCGGACCTGGTGAACCTGGTGCAGAAGAACGTGCCGCTCATCCGCGAACGCCTGGGCGGCTATGACCTGCCGCTCATCTGGACCATCGACTTCATCCTGGATACGGATGCGGTCAGCGGCGCGGACAAGTACGTCCTGGGCGAGATCAACGCTTCCTGCGTCGGCTTCAGCACCCATCTGGAGCTGAGCGAGGACGTCGCCGACGAAATCGTGCGACTGATGGAAGCCGAAGCCGTGGTCAACCCGCGCTGGATGGCTTTTACGGCCTAGTCCACGCGGCGCAGCCAGGCGCGCTGCAGCCCGGTCACCGGCAGGACCTCGACCGTGATCTGGTCGCCGGTCTGGCCGGGCTCGCCGCCGCTGGTGAGGATCTCGAAGCTCCAGCCCGGCGCGCCGTCGGGCCCGGCCTGCAGGCGCTCGCGGACTAGCAGCCGGGTGCCCTGGACTTCAAACCAGGAGTACAGGCTGTCTCCGAGCAGCGTGGCCTCGAGCACGATGCCGTTCTGTTCGTCGATCGCGTACTGCCCCGTGGCAGCGTCGCGCTCGATCAGCAGGTAGTTCCGGGTCTGATCGCCGGCATCCCCCGAGTAGATCGTGGTCCAGGTATAGACGCCCGGGTCGTCGGTGGCGGCGACGATCCGCTTCATCTGAAAGCGCGGGGTCAGCGCGCCGCCCGGTGTCGCGGTGTGCACTGCGCCTTCCCAGCTGCCGATCCAATCGCCGGGGAAGGAGGGCGGCGTCGCGCCCGGGCCTTCGGGAGTGGCGCGGACCTGCGCGCACGCGCCCATGATCAGGGTCAGCCCGATACTGCGCGCGAGGCGGATCATGGGTCGACCCGGAACATTGGATAGGGAGTCGGGAACAGGTCCCCGACGCGGGCGAGATCCTCGCGGGTGATGTAGCCCTGCATCAGGCGGCCTTCGTCGATCGAGGCCTGGGTGTGGATCTGCAGGTGGGTGTGGGTAAACCACTGGCCGCTGTCGCGGCGCGCGCCGATGCGGGCGAAGGACGCGCCGCGCTCGATGACCTGGCCCGGCTGGACCTCGAAGTCAGTGCGGACGTGGCCGTAGAAGGAGTAAAAGGGCTCCTGGTCTTCGTGGTCGCGGCCCGGTTCGTGGCGCAGCACCACGTAGCCGCCGTAGTTGCCCACACCGTCGTCGAGGCCGCAGGCGTGGACGGTGCCGCCCAGCGGGGCGAAGAGCGGGACTCCCTCCGGCACGATCACATCGAGGCCGGCGTGGATGACGCGCCCTTCATCGATCATCTGCGGGAAGGGGCGCAGCAGGGTGGCGCGCTCTTCGAGGTAGTGCCCCAATCCCCAGCTGCACTTCGACGCTTCCAGTTCGTCGAAGATCTGGCGCTGAAAGCGGTCGAAATCGCTGCTCGCGTAGTCGGCGACGCGCGGGTTATCCGCCGAGAAGTCGAAGACGTGCGGATCGCCCTGAAGCAGATCGCCGAACAGCGGCGCGGGTCGGAAGGAATCCGATCGGGTGAGCTGGAGGTATCCCATCGGCGCCGCGCAGTCTACGCGACGCGTCGATCAGTTCGCGAACGGTTGGTCGATCGACGGCGAGGGTTCGGTGAACCAGCGCGGCCCGTCCTCGGTCATGTAGAAGTGATCCTCGAGCCGCACGCCGAACTCGCCCGGCACGCAGATCATCGGTTCGTTGCTGAAACACATCCCCGGCGCGAGCGGAGTGTGATCACTGCCAACAAGGTAGGGGCCTTCGTGGATCTCCAGTCCGATGCCGTGCCCGGTGCGGTGGGGCAAGCCTGGAAGCTCGTATCCGGGCCCGAAGCCGCGGGCCTCCAGGCTGCGGCGCGCGGCGGCGTCGACTTCGCTGCAGGCGACGCCGAGCTGCGCGGCATCAAAGGCCGCGGCTTGCGCTTCCTTCTCGGCATCCCAGACCTCGCGGTGGCGCGCGTTGGCTTCGCCGAAGACGTAGCTGCGGGTGATGTCGCTCTGGTAGCCGTGCAGGGTGCAGCCGGTGTCGATCAGCACCATGTCGCCGTCCTGCAGCGTCTGCGGATGGGGCACGCCATGCGGGAAGGCCGTCGCCTCGCCGAACAGCACGATGCAGAAGCTCGATCCGCCCGGCGCGCCCAGCCGACGGTGCGCGTCGTTGAGGAAGGCCTCGACCTCGGTGGTCACGATCCCCGGCCGCAGGATCGAAGCCGCGGCCTGGTGCGCCTCGAGGGTCATGTCCTTGGCGCGCTGCATCAGCGCCAGCTCGGCCGCCGATTTGCAGCCGCGGCAGGATTGGATCGCCGGGCCGGCGTCGACCAGGGCGAACGCCGGGGCGACGGCTGCGCGGATGCTCTCGGTCAGGAAGAAGGGGGCAGAGGGGTCGATTCCTAGCTTGCCCGCGGACACGCCGAGCGCCTGCAAGGTCTTGTGCAGCAGCGTGTAAGGCGACTCGTGCTCGTGCCAGAGCGCGATCGGGCCGGGGATGGTCATGCGCTGCTGCACGGTGCCCTCTTCAAAGTAAGGGGCGAGGTAGTGCAGCTGTCCATCCGCCGTGATCAGCGCGCCGACCAGGCGCTCGCTGGGGTACCAGCTGGTGCCGGTGAAGTAGAGCAGGTTGGCGCCGCCGTGCAGGTAGACCGCGTCCAGCCCCGCCGCCTGCATGGCTGAAGCGAGGGCCGCGATCCGGCTGCGGTGCTCTTCGGTCTGGATGGGCGTGACGCCCGCGGTGCGATCGCCGAGCTGCTCCAGGGCTGCGGCGGGGGTGCTTCCTCCGACTCCAATCGTCATGGCAGGAATCGTACGCGCGACGCGGCCTCGGTGGGCCTTCTCGTCCGATTCTCGGATCGCAGCACCCGGTGATGGCTTCGTGGCGGCTCTGCGAGGCTTCTTGGGGGTCGAGAAGGGGGAATCTTGAAGATTGATTGATGAATCGAAGTGCTTTGGGGGACTCATCGCTCCGTGTTCTCAATTGCTTCTCGCTTCGCACAAGCAATCCCACGAAATCGCCTTCGAATCTCCGTTCCACGCGATCTTCACCGAGGTCCTGCAAGCCTCCCACACTCGCGGCCTAGCATTCCGCGGAACGTGCCAGGTCATTGCCCTTCGTGCGACTTGGTCACGGTGTTCCCCAAGAACCTCCCTCAGAGAACCCTCGATCAGGAGAAACCCTTGAAACTGAGCCTTCCCAAGTCGGCGGCTGCCGTGATGCTCGGCGCCGCGCTGGCCAACTCGGCCGCAGCGCAGACCACCCAGAGCGAAGTCTTTGTCACCTCTGACATTTCGACTTCCACCACCTGGACTGCCAACAACACCTACAACCTGCAAAAGCAGATTTACGTCCTCCCGGGCGCCACGCTCACCATCGAGCCGGGCACCATCATTGCCAGCACCACCGGCCTCGGTGGCTCGCTCGCGGTCTCGAAGGGCGCCCAGATCTTCGTGCAAGGCACGAAGGACAACCCGGTCATCATGACCTCGAAGGACGACGTTGCCACCTGGATCGGCGGCAACCCGGACACCGCGACCTGGCGCGAAACCGCCAACGAGTGGGGCAACCTGACCATCATGGGTGGCGGTTACATCTCGGAAGATGCCACCACCGGCAACGTCCCGACCCCGAACGCGAGCAACGTCGCGGCCATGGAAGGCCTCGTCGCTGGTTTCGCGGGTGACCCGAAGGTCCTCTACGGCGGCGGCAACGACGACGATGACAGCGGCTCGATCAACTACCTGTCGCTGCGCTACGGCGGCAAGGTGATCGGTCTCAACAACGAGCTGAACGGCCTCTCGCTGGGCGGCCTCGGTCGCGGCACCGACATCAGCCACGTCGAGATCATGAACAACGTCGACGATGGCATCGAGATCTGGGGTGGCACCGTCAACCTCCAGTACGTCAGCATCTGGAACGTCGGTGACGACAGCTTCGACATCGACCAGGGTTGGCGCGGCAAGGCGCAGCACGTCTTCATCGTGCAGGGCTTCAGCCTCGACGCCTCGCAGGGCTCGGGCGTGGGTGACAACGCCATCGAGACCGATGGTGCGGAAGACTCGGACTGGCAGCCGGTGACCAGCGCGGTCATCTACAACGCCACCGTGGTCGGTCAGCCGATCGACGGCGACGGCCTGACTGCCTGGCGTGACAACGCGCGCGTCCAGTACCGCAACTGCATCTTCATGGATGGTGGCGAGAAGGTCGTCCGCTTCGACGATGTCGACGGTGACGGCGCCCAGGGCTACGGCCACAACGGCACCACCAGCTGGGCCGACACCTGGACCACTCCCTTCGACAGCTACAGCACCGTCAACGCTCCGGCGAACCCGGCCGACTTCTACAAGTCGCAAGTCGACGGCAACCTGGCGGAGATCAAGGACTCGGTCTTCTTCAACAACAACGACTACGCCGAAGCGCTGGCTCGTGGCATCGACGCCCCGGGCAACAACAACGTGATCGAGCCGGCCAGCATGCCGATCAAGGGCATCACCCGTGACGGCTCGGTCGTCAAGGGCGGCAAGGTCATGCAGCGCGTCACCAAGATCGACGTGCGTCCGACCGCCGATGCGATGACCTCGGCTGGCATGGCGCCGAACGACGGCTTCTTCACCACCGGCAACAAGTACCGCGGTGCCTTCGATCCGGGCAACCCGAACTGGCTGCACGGCTGGAGCGCTGCGGACGCCATGGGCTTCCTCGGCGACAAACAGATCATTGCTGACATGGTGATCGGCGTCACTCCGGTGGCCCGTCTGGTCGTCAGCCCGAACGTCACGAAGGCGACCGTGGTCCGCAACGGCCAGGTCCTCTGCGACGAGACTCCGATCTCGGCCGGTGGCGGTGTGTTCAGCTTCAACTGCGGCGGGACCGTCGTGAACATCAGCCGCGTCGGTGGCTCCTACCAGTGGACCGTCCCGGCCATTGGTGCCAGCGGCAAGCTGCGCATCATCGACCTGTAAACCGTCCTGAAACGGTCATTCAAAGGGCTCCCGGCGTGCCGGGAGCCCTTTCCCAATTAAGTGAGGGGGCACTGTTCCCCATCGATTCTGCGAGCAAAGCTCAAGATGTCTTCTCGACTCCTTCTTGCATCACTCACTCTGGGATGGCTCGGCCTGCTGTCCTGCTCTGGTTCGGAAGAGCCGACGCCCCAGGATCCGGTCGGCTCCGAGGAGTCCAGCGAGGCCGGGCTCCGCGACGGGCAGCTCGCCCCGGAGCTGCACGCGCTCCTCGAGCTGGCCTTTGAGGCACCCAGCCGGATGCCCAACAACCCGCACCTGAAGAACAAGGCGCGGGGCCAGGAGGCGGCGACTCAGGCTGCGCTCGCGACGCAGCAGTTCGCGACCGCCTATCGCTTTGCCAGCGAGATTGAGAACTGGCGCAAGGGCGCCTGCTACGCCGACCTGGCGGCAGCGCTGCTGGATCAGGACGCAGCCACCGAAGTGCAGTGGCTGCTCGACGCGGCGATGGAGGTCGCGGAGGCGCCGGCTGCGGAAACGGTCGACCAGGAGTGGCGCCGCGACCGCGTGCGCTCGAAGGTCGCCGCGGTCTATCTGAAGCTCGGCCTCGAGGACGAGGCCAAGGAGACCGTGCGCGGTTTGCAGGCCTCGGAGACCACCTACTTCGAGCAGATCCTCGCCGCGCAGCTCACGCCCGAGCAGGTGGACCAGCAGCTCGACGTGGTCCCGGAGCTGATCCAGAGCGCCAACTTCGAACAGCAGGTGTCGATCCTCACCAACGTCGCGCTGCTGCACAACGGCCACTACGAGGACGAGGCGCGACGGACCCGCGCCAAAGAGGTGCTGATGGCGAACTGGGGCAAGCTGCCCGTCCAGGTCCATATCGATCTGATGATCCAGATGGCCGAGGGGGCTTTGGAGCATCAGGATGCGGCAGGGGCCGTGGCGCTGGCCGACGAGGCCCGCACCCGCCTGGGTGGGGTGGACCTCGCGGCAGAGACCTACATCGCCTTCCGGGCGCAGCTCGCCAAGGTGCTGGCCCGCGCCGAGGCCGCGCCGCAGGCGATCGATGGCCTGGACGCGGCGATGGCGATCTACGAAGCCGAACGCTCAAGGCTCGTGGACATGTTCCGGGCGGGCGTGCTGCGACCGGTCGCTGAGGCCTATCTGGTTGCCGGGGCAACAGAGCGCGCGGAGGAGATCTACCTGCTGGCGCTCGAAGAGGGCGCGCTGAATCCCAACTCGCGCCCGCGCGCATTGGATCTCACCGAGACCCTGGCTTCGATGGTGCGCTTCGGCTTTGTGCCGACCGCGCAGCTCAGCTCGAAGATCGAAGAGGTATCTGCCGGCCTGGGAGAGCCTTGGTAGGAAAGCGGAATGCGGCGGAAGGGCGTTGACGCAATGTTCACTTTCATCCGCGCCCATCTTCATCTTTCCCTCGCAAAACTCGCCTAGCCTTCCGCGCCACGTCTGCGCTGCCTCCCACAACGAGCGCAAGAGCGTTGCGATCCCTCCTCATCCCTGAATCCGGAAGCCCAGCTTTGCCCACATGGCGCTCGATCTGGCTGCTGATTGCAGCAGTCCTGTTGTGTGCTTCGAGCGCCGAGGCACAGCAGGAGGCGCCGGGAGCGATTCGTGGTCGCGTTTACAACCGTGACTTCGAGATGGTGCTTGCCGGTGCAACCATCACGGTGGTGGAGGCAGAGCGGACCGCGACCTCGGGTGCGCAGGGCGACTTCCTGATCCGCGATCTGCCCCCGGGGCAGTACACGGTCATCGTCTCGGCTTCGGGCTTCGTCAGCCAGGTGCCGCCGAAGGTCTTGGTCTCGCCCGGCGGCGTCTACGACCTGGGCACGATCGAGCTGGCGGCGGACTTCACCGAACTGGAGGAGTTCGTGGCGCAGGACCTGCTGCAGATGGACACCGGCACCGAGGCCGGGCTGCTGCAGCTGCGCATCGAGAGCCCTTCGCTGATCGACTCGATCAGCTCGGATCTGATGAGCAAGGCCGGCGCCAGTGACGCGGCGGGTGCGCTCAAGCTGGTGCCCGGTGCGACGGTGAAGGACGGCAAGTCGGCGGTGATCCGCGGCCTGCCCGACCGCTACGTCAGCTCGCAGATGAACGGCGTGCGGCTGCCGACCGCGGACGAGGACAAGCGCGCGGTCGAGCTGGACCAGTTCCCGTCGGCGGTGATCGAGAACATCCAGGTCTCGAAGACCTTCACGCCGGACCAGCAGGGCGATGCCTCAGGCGGCGCGGTGGACATCCGCCTGAAGGGCCTGCCCGACGAGTTCTTCTTCGAGTTCAAGAGCCAGATCGGCTTCAACTCGCAGACCACCGGCAACGACGAGTTTCTGACCTACCGGGGCGGCGGTGTGGGCTTCTGGGATGACGGCGCCGAGCGGCGCGCCGAGCAGGAGAACGGCACCAACTGGGATGGGGCCGTCGGCGTTTCGAGGGGGAGCGCCTCGGCCGATCACAAGTGGTCCGCCGCCTTCGGGGGCAGCCACGAGTTCTCCAACGGGGTGCGCTTCGGCGGTCTGCTCAACTTCTTCTACGAGCGGGACAACTCCTATTACGACAACGGCATCGACGACTCCTACTGGGTCGAGGAGCCGGGCGAGGGCCTGGTGCCGAAGCTGGGCCAGCGCGACGGGGCGAACACTTACAAGACCCAGCTGCTCGACGTCAGCCGCGGCTCGCAGGAGATGCAGTGGGGCACGCTCGCGACCTTCGGGGTCGAGTGGGAGGATCACCAGCTGGGTCTCGTCTACCTGTCGACCCAGACCACCGAAGACACCGCGACCCTGGCCGAGGACACCCGCGGCAAGGAGTACTTCTTCCCGGGCTACGATCCGGGCGACCCCACGACCCCCGGCCACGAAGAGCCGGACGCCGCGCCGTATCTGCGCCTCGAGACCCTTGAGTACACCGAGCGCAACGTCACGACCCTGCAGCTGAACGGGCGTCACACCTTCACCGATGACGGCTTCGGCCCCTTCGGCCGCCCGGAGTTCGACTGGACCCTGGCCGACAGCTCGGCCTCGATGAACCAGCCGGACAAGCGTCAGTTCGGCTCGGTCTGGTTCGGCGATCGCATCGCCGGCGGCCTGCTGATCGATTCGAATTTCCGCCAGTACAAGCCGGACGCCAACTTCACGCTGGGAAACCTGCAGCGGATCTTCAAGCGGATCGACGAGACCAGCTCGCAGTACTTCTTCAACCTGAAGCTGCCCTTCCAGCAGTGGAGCGGCCTGGACTCCTACCTGAAGTTCGGCGTCTTCGACGACGAGGTGAAGCGCAAGTACCGCCAGGAGTCGTACTCGAACTTCACCGACCCCAACAACTTCTTCAACGGCGACTGGGACGAGTTCTGGAGTGAAGCCTGGGGGACCGAGGATCACATCATCACCGAGGCGCTGGTCGACGTGGACTACGACGGCGATCTCGATGTTTCGGCCACCTACATGATGGCCAATATGCCGCTCCACGAGCGGCTGACGATGGTCACCGGCGTCCGCTTCGAGAAGACCAACATCGACGTGGTGCTGGATCCGGAGGAGGAGGCCAAGTGGTTCAAGCCGGGCTTCCCGGGCCTGATCGAGCTCAACCCCGGCGACGGCGACGCCTCGATCTCCGACAACGCGACGCTGCCCTCACTGACTTTCATCTGGGACGCGACCGACACCTTCACGGTGCGGACCGCCTTCGCGCGCACGATCGCCCGACCGACCTTCAAGGAGCTCACACCTGTTCTTCAACAGGAATTCCTCGGGGGACCGATCTTCATCGGCGATCCTCGCACCGGTTTGAGCTCGCTCGAGAACTACGACCTGCGTCTGGACTACACGCCTTACCCAGGCGGTCTGGTGTCGGCTTCGTACTTCATCAAGGACATCAAGGATCCGATCGAGTACGTCCAGCGCGCCCAGCCTTTCGACTACACCACGCCGGTCAACTACCCGGAAGGCGAGCTGTCGGGCTACGAGCTCGAGTTCCGCCAGGATCTGGGTTACTGGACCGAGTCGCTGGAAGGATTCTCGATGGGCGCCAACGCGACCTTCATCAACTCGAACGTGGACCTGCCGCAGGACGAGATCGATGAGTTCGCCGACGTCGAAGTCGACCTGCGCGACCGCGACATGACCGCGGCGCCGGAGCACCTCTACAACGTCTTCCTGACCTACGACGTGCCGGCCAGCGGCACGCAGCTTGCGCTCTTCTACACGATGCAGGGGGACACCCTGGTCGAGGGCGCCGGCATCGCCGACGGCAACTTCATCCCCAGCGTGTACGCCAAGAGCTACGACACGCTCAACTTCAGCCTGACCCAGCCCTTCGGGCAGTACGTCCGACTGCGCTTCCAGGCGAAGAACCTGACTGACCCCGAGATCGACACGGTCTATCGCGCCAAGGAGATTGGCGGCGATGTGACCAAGACCCGCTTCACAGCCGGAGTCGACTACTCGATCGCCCTGACCGTGCGGATTCCGTTCTGATGCCGCACCAGCCCTCACCGACTGAACTTCCCATGGAAGCCCGAATCACCCCGTCCGGCTCGCCCGGTCTCCTGCGCCGCTCGGCCGTGCTTGCGGTGGCCCTGTTTGCCGCCGTGGCCTTGCTGCCGCAGGGGGCGCCTGCCACCGACCAGGAGCCCGAGAAGATGGAGGACACCCGCGCTGCGCTGCAGAAGTGGGTGGAAACCCGCAAGCTCATCTCGCAGGAGCAGAAGGAATGGCGCCTGGAGGAGCAGCTCATCCAGAACCGCATCCGCGTCTACGAAGGGGAGATCTCGGACCTGCGCACCCGCATCGCGGAGATGAAGGTGAGCATCACCGAGTCGCAGGGCACCGAACAGGAGCTGACTGCGGAAAGCACCGCGCTGAAGGCCTCGGCGGCCTCGCTGCGCGACCGAGTGACCGCGCTGGAGGCGCAGGTCAAGGAGCTGCTGAAGCGGATGCCGGATCAGGTCAAGAACCTGGTCCTGCCGCTGAGCCGCAGCATGCCGGAGAACCCCGAGGAGACCGAGCTTTCGCTGTCGGTGCGCTACCGCAACATCGTCAACATCCTCAACCTGATCAATAAGTTCAACCGCGAGATCCACCTGAAGAGCGAGGTGCGGACGCTGGCGAACGGACAGCAGGCGGATGTGCAGGTGCTCTACTTCGGTGTGGGGCAGGCGTACTACGCGACCGCGGACCTGTCCGCGGCGGGCATCGGAACGGTCGGCCCGGAGGGCTGGATCTGGATTCCGGCCAACGAGCACGCCGAAGTGATCGCCGAGGCGATCGCGATCTACAACAACGACGCTCCGGCTGCCTTCGTGCAGCTGCCGGTCCAGATTCAGTAGGGGAGTCGAACGATGAACGCACACAAGATTCTGTTGACCGCGCTCATCGCCTGGGGCGCGTGCCCGGAGGCGAGCGCCCAGGAGGCGACCCCGCAGGAGGGCGCCGTGGCGCCGGCTGACAAGCTGAGCCAGGCCTCGGAAGAGAGCCAGCGTCGGCTGGAAGAGGCGCTGAAGGAGCTCGCTGCGCTGCAGGAGCGCATCGCCGATGAGAAGCTGCCGCTGGCTAGCCAGCTTTCCGAGCTCGAGGCCACCAAGCGACAGGTGCAGGCCGAGTTCAACGCCACGAAGGCCATCCTGGATGGCAGCGTCGTCAACCTGGGCAAGCTGCAGCTCGAGAACAAGCAGCGTCGCGATGAGCTCGACTACCTGTCGACGCTGATGTCGGACTATGTCCGCGAGATCGAGCCGAGGCTGCACATCGCCGAGCTGCAGCACTACCGCGAGGACCTGGAAGGGGCGCGGCTGGCTCTGGCGGACGACAACCTGAGCCAGAACGAGGTCTTCGACCGCCAGATGGTGATCGTCGATCGTTCGATCGATCGCCTCAACCAGATCGTCGGCGGCCATCGCTTTGAAGGCAGCGCCGTCGACGCGAACTCGCTGCTGCAGAAGGGCTCCTTCGCAATGATCGGGCCGGTCGCGATCTTCCGCTCCGAGAACGGCGGCGCGGTCGGCCTGGCCGAGCAGCGCGTCGGCGGCTCGCTGGAGGCGAACGCCGTTCCCTACGTCGAGGAAGCCGACCTGAACGAAGCCGAGAAGGTCGTCGCCGGAGTGGGGCAACTGTTCCCGCTCGACCCCACCATGGGAACCGCCTTCAAGGTCGCGTCCACCGACAAGACGCTGTGGGAGGAGATCCAGGCGGGCGGTGCGGTCATGGTGCCGATCTTCGTGATGGCCGGCCTCTCGCTGCTGATCGCGCTGCTCAAGTGGGTCTCGCTGCTGTTCGTGCGCAATCCGTCCAAGCGCAAGGTCAACGCGCTGCTCGAGGCGGTGCGGCGCAACGACAAGAAGGACGCGCTGCAGATCGCCGACACGATCGCCGGGCCGACCGGCAAGATGCTGGCTTCGGGCGCCGAGCACCTCGGCGAGCCGGCCGAGCTGATCGAGGAGGTCATGTACGAGACCGTGCTGACGACTCGACTGAAGGTCGAGCGCTTCATCCCCTTCGTGGCGATCTGCGCGGCCTCGGCGCCGCTGCTCGGTCTGCTCGGTACCGTCAGCGGCATCATCAATACCTTCAAGATGATCACCGTGGCGGGGGCGGGCGACGTCAAGAGCCTGTCCGGCGGCATCTCCGAGGCGCTGATCACGACCAAGTACGGTCTGATCGTGGCGATTCCGTCGCTGCTGCTGAACGCCTTCCTGTCGCGCAAGGCGCGCGGGGTGGTGGCGCAGATGGAGAAGGCCGCGGTGTCCTTCGTGAACCAGGTCAGCATGACGCCTTCGGGTCGTGAGAGCCTGCACCAGGCCCCGGTCATGACGCCGGTCGCCGGCGCAGCTGCCGCCGACAGCGACGCCGTGCGCGCTCAGGTCAACGAGATCCTGCGCGATCTGCTGGGGCCGGTCTTCGACGGAACTACCTCCCAGCCTGCCCCGCAGCAGCCCAAGCCGGTCAGCACCGAGGCCGAGTAAGCCATGGATGCCATCCTGACCACCATCACCGAATTCTGGACCGAGGCCGTCAAGATCTGGGGCCAGGGCGGATGGGCGATGACCGCGATCGCGATCATTGCGCTGGTGATGTTCTCGGTGGGGATGAACATCTGGCTCAAGCTGCGGCAGACGGGCTATCGCCGCGTCGACGAAGCGACCTGGCGCCGCTGGATCGACCACCCCGACGAGCGCGAAGGCCCGATCGGCAAGATGATCGAGCAGGTCACCGAGGCGCCGACGCTGGCCGACAGCCAGATGCTGTTCGAGCAGCTGCGGCAGACCGAGGTGCAGCCCTTCGAGCGCGACCTGCGGGTGATGAAAGTCTGCGTCAGCGCCGCGCCTCTGGTGGGGCTGCTGGGCACGGTCACCGGCATGCTCTCGACCTTCGGTGCGCTGTCTTCGGGTTCAGGCGGCGATAAGACGATGACTCTGGTTGCGGCCGGGATTTCTGAGGCTCTGGTCACCACCGAGACTGGCCTGGTGATCGCGCTGCCCGGGCTGTTCTTCCAGTACCAGCTGCGGCGCGGCTTCGAGTCCTACAAGGCATACGTCGCGCACCTCGAGACGATCTGCACGCAGACGCTCTATCGCCAGCTGCGGCGCGGCAAGAAGACGAATGTGCGCCGCGTGGCGCAGCACAAGATTGCGGAAGCTCTGCACCGCGCGTTGCAGGCGAACCCTCACTTCAACCCCGGGAGCTGATCGATGGGACGATTCCGCGAAGGTCTGAACGACAGCGATGAAGCCGCGATCGATATGTCGCCGCTGATCGACTGCGTTTTCATCCTGCTGATCTTCTTCATCGTCACGACGGTCTTCGTCGAGGAGTCCGGCTTGCCTGCCGTGCAACCCGAGCCGTCGGCGAACGCCAATCCGACTGACGAGGAGAGCAAGACTGTGGTCTTCCAGGTCAGCGCCGACGGCACGATCCGGCACGAGGGTCGCGACATCGGCCTGCATGGCGTGGGCCCGACGGTGGCCCGCCGCATTCAGAAGGAGATGGTCCCGGTCGTCATTCAGGCCGAACGCAAGGCCAAGGCGGGGATCATGATCGGGGTGCTCGATGCGGCCATGGCCGCGGGCGCCGAGGACGTCAGCGTGGACGCGAGGAACTGACCATGGGACGCTTCCGGGAACAGTCACAGACGAATGAAGACGCCGCGATCGACATGTCGCCGCTGATCGACTGCGTGTTCATCCTGCTGATCTTCTTCATCGTCACGACCGTCTTCGTCGAGGAGCCCGGGGTGGACGTCGAGCGACCGCGCGCCGTGGTCGGCGAGCAGCTCGAGAAGTCGAGCATTCTGATTGCGGTCACGCCCGAGGGAGGCGTGGTCTACGGCGGTCGGGACGTCGGCGTGGCCGGCGTGCGCCCGCTTGTGGCCCGCTTCGTGCAGAAGGAGCAGGTCCCGGTCATCATTCAAGCCGACCGCAATGCCGACGCCGGCATCGTGGTAAGGGTCGTCGCCGAAGCCCGCCTCGCGCAGGCAGAGGACATCAGTTTCGCCACGGAGCTCGCAGCGGAATGACCGGCGTCATGAAGTTCCGGTCGGGCAAGCGGTCGCTCGGCTCCAGCGTCTTCCATCGTCTGCTGACGATTCTGGGGGCGGTGCTGCTGACGCTGACCTTCTTCCTGGTCCTGCCGATCATCCAGGCGATCAATGCGCCGCCGGAGAAGGACACGATGCTCCGCGAGGCGAGCGCGGTCGACCTGCCGACTCCTGAGGCCCCTCCGATCGAAGAGGAAGAGCCGGAGGAGGAAGAGGAGATCGAGGAGGAAGAGCTGCAGCAGGATGAGCAGCTGCTCAGCCTGGATCAGCTGGAGCTCGCGCTTAGCGGCGAGATCAGCGGCGGCTTCGGCGGTGGCAGTTTCGGCCAGGTCAAGCTGCCCTCGCTGACCGGTGGCTCCGGCGCGGATGACGCCGCCTTCGCCCTGGGCAGCCTCGACCAGGAAGCGCGCCCGCGTTTCAAGCAGGGGCCTTCCTACAACGCTGCGATTCGCGCCAAGATTCAGCGCGGACCGGCCACCGTCTGGCTGGCCTTCATCGTCGATGAAAGCGGTCAGGTGATCATGCCGCGGGTGGTTTCCTCACCCGATCCGGCCTTCAACGCCGCGGCGCTCGCGGCCATCAAGAAATGGCGGTTCGATCCTGCGCGCTCGAACGGCAAGCCGGTCCGGCAGCCGATGAAGCTGCCGATGACCTTCCAGAAAAGCTCGTGACCATGAAGCACGTCACTCTTCCTTTCCTCTCGCTCGCGCTGCTGGTCGGCAGCGCCTGTGCCTCAACTCCTGCCGAAAACGCGCCGAGCTACGAAGTGGCGCACCCGGTGGAGAGCACGCCCGCGGCCGAGGCTTTGCCAGCCCAGGAGCCCGCTCAGGCGCAGGTGCGGGCGACGCCGGTTTCCGCCGAGGATGCGTCCGCATCCGCCCAGGACGCGTCCGCCGCAGCTCCGGCGAAGCCCGCTGCCGACACCGCGGATCGTCGCAGCGTCGATGAGTTCGTCGCATCGGTCTGGCAGGACCCGGGATTCCGCCGTCGCGTGCAGGAGAGCCTGATCCTGCGCAGCGACGTCGAACCCTCGATGACCCAGGAAGAGCGCGAGTCGCTCACCGAGGTGGTCGAGCTGATTTCGGCGAGCAAGCACGAGGAAGCGCTGCGCATGCTGGAAGAGCTGTCCGGCCCGGAAGCCACGCCGCAGTTCGACTTCATGCGCGCTTATGTGCAGTACTTCCTCGAGGATCTCGAAGGTGCCGCGCTGGCGCTGGAGACCGCGGTGCAGCGCTTCCCGAACTTCCTGCGCGCCTGGCAGCTGTACGGCCAGGTCCTGATGCAGCGCGAGGACTTCCGCGGCGCGCGCATGGCGCTTTCGGAAGCGCTCAAGCGCGGCGGCGCCGACGCCGACCTCTACGGAGCGCTTGGTTTCTGCTACACCCAGCTGGAAGACCACATGGCTTCGGAGTCCTGCTACCGGATGTCTGCGCTGCTCGATCCGGAGACGCTGCAGTGGAAGGAAGCGCTCGCGATGAGCTTCTATCGTCAGAGCAAGTTCGAGGAGCTGGTCACCTACACCGGCACGCTTCTGCAGGCGCAGCCGGAGAGCGCGCGCCTCTGGGATATGCAGGCCAAGGGCTACATCCGTCTGAATCAGCCGCTCCGTGCCGCCGAGAACTACGAGCTGATCGACATGATGGGGCTTTCCGACTTCACCAGCCTGGCGACGCTCGCGGATATCTACGTCAACGAGTCGCTGTTCGATCTGGCCGTCGGCGCTTACTCGCGCGCGATCACCATGGAGAAGCGCGGCGCGGCGGATCGCCCGCTGATGGCTGCGCAGGTCATGGTCGCGAACACAGCCTATGACGAGGGCATCGCGTTGGTCGATGCGATCGAGCGCAGCTACGGTGAGAGCCTGGCGGAAGAGCAGTCGCAGACCATCTGGCGGCTGCGCGCGCTGACCGCTTCACTGACGGATGTGCCCGCGCAGCAGATCGCCGCGCTGAAGGAGCTGATCTCGATCGACCCGCTGGACGGGCAGGCGCTGATGCAGCTGGGTCGCGTCTACCTGCAGGAACAGCAGTACGTCGACGCCGCGCTCTACTTCGAGCGGGCGGAGGACCTCGAGAAGTACGCTGCGCGCGCCAAGCTGGGTCACGCCCAGGCGCTGGTGGGGCAGGACAAGTACACCGAGGCCGCGACGCTGCTGCGGGCTTCGCTGGCGCTCGAAGAGCGGGAGTCCGTCCGTCAGTACCTGAGGCAGATCGAAACGACCTCGTCCGGGCGCTAGCCGCCCGGCGGGTACTGCGCCAGGATCGCCGCCACCGTCTCGCGCACGCGCTCGGTGCGTTCGAGCGGGGAGTCGGCGCGGCCCGTGTTGAGCTCGCCGATGCCGCGCCAGACCAGGCGCGGTGCGGCGCCCGGCAGCAAGAAGTCGATCACGACCTGGGTCTCGGGGTAGATGGCCAGCGTGGTGTCGGTGTAGACCGGAAGGCCACCCCACCACGGGTGCCCGTAGCCGTAGCCCGCGCCGTAGGTGCTTGACCAGGCTTCGACGCGCTCGCGGGTCACGACCGATGCGCGGATCAGAACGTCCGCGCGCTCGCTGTGCTCGAGTCGCTCCATCCCGACGGCAGCGAGCAGCAGGCCCGCGGCGGCTTCGATGCGCTGGTGAAGCAGGTCGCCCTGCACCAGCTCCGCAGTCTGCGGCGGCTCGCTGTCCAGCCAGGCGTAGCTCTGGAACGCGGTGAAGTCGACCGCGGGATCGTAGTCCGCGTCGACTGCAAGGCCCGAGCAGGCGGGCAGCAGAGCAAGCAGGGGGGCAAGGAGGAGGCTGCGCTTCATCGGCGCAGCCGCTCCTGCATCCAGGCGCGCACGGCGGCCTGGGATGCGGCGAGTTCGTCCGCGCTGAGGCCGCGGGCCAGGGAGTCTCGGCGCTGCGCGGCGATCTCGTCCCCGAAGGTGGCTGCGAGCGTCCACCACTTGTGGGCCTCGACGCGGTTCTTCTCGACCCCATCGCCGCGCAGGTAGAGCAGAGCCAGGTTGTTCTGCGCGGTGGGGACGCCCGCGTCGGCCGCCTGCAGCAGCCAGCCCGCCGCCGCGGTGAAATCCTGCTCCACGCCCTCGCCCCGAATGTGAGCGAGCCCCAAGCTGGTCTGCGCATCCGCGTGACCGTGCTCGGCGGCGATGCGGAACCAGCGCACCGCCTGGGCGGTGTCCTTCTCGACGCCCCGGCCGAGCTGATACAGCCCGCCCAGCTGTGCTTCGGCCTCGAGCACGCCTGCGTTGGCCGCGCGGAGCATGTACTGGGCACCCAGCGGCTCGTCGGCAAGCATGCCGATGCCTTCCAGCGCGAAGCTCGCGAAGCTGAACTGCGCTTCGGGCATCCCCTGCTCTGCGGCGAGTCGCATCCAGCGATTGGCCTGCCCCAGGTCGAGGGTGATGCCGCGGCCTTCCAGGTGAGCCAGGGCCAGATTGAACTGCGCCTCCGCGTGACCCTGCTCGGCGGCGAGCAGATAGAAGCGGGCAGCCTGTTCAGGGTCCGCCGGCATGCCCTCGCCCCGCGTGCTCATCACGCCCAGCGAGAATTGCGCCTCGGCCGATCCCTGCTCGGCGGCTTTGCGATACCACTCGGCGGCCTTCTCGAAGTCCTGGCTCGCGCGCTCGCCGTTGTAGTACATCGTCGCGAGCTTGAGCTGTGCCTCGACGTCGCCTTCGCGCGCGAGCGGCGCCAGCTCGCTGACCGAGAGCCGCGGCCCGCTCATCAGCGCGCTGAAGCCCTGGCCGAAGGTGCAGGCCGGAGTCAGCGCGAGTAGGCCCGCGAGGGCCCAGCTGGGGAAGCGGTTGGTTCTCGCCATCGCTCTCAGATTGTAGAGTCTGACCCCCTTGAGTGGGCTCATGGCTGCACCATCCGCAGCGGCCAGCGCCACCTCAGGACCTCCTTCAGCTGCCACCGCTGATCACAGACCCCTGCCGATTGAGCAGGGGTCGTTCTCGTTTTCACCGTCACGCCGCGGACGTAGTTCCGATAGGCCGTCCACAGCCACGCGTGGCGCTGAAGCCCCTTGATCTTCTTCGCGGCGCCCCAGCTGCGCCGCACGAGGCAGGACATGCCATCCCGCATCATCGCGAGGGTGTGATTGATCGG
>PAHY01000031.1 GCA_002705055.1 Planctomycetota bacterium | reverse complement strand
TTCTTCGGTCACCATCGTCACCTGCTACATGTAATTTACCCCAATCTCTATCATCAGTTTGAAAACTACCAGACTTACGAAATGTTGTCCCATGTCCATGAGGTGCATAATTATACAAACTAACATCAACTCCACATGGAGTTAGTTCAAGATGAGGAATATCATCTGGAGTTAACTCAACTGCAAGAACTCTACCATCTTTTTTTAATTGTTCTGCCTGCTCATCAGACATCCAGTAGTGTGTGTTTCTACTGATGGGGCGTTTCATAGATAGTTTAAAACCATCTGCTTCCATCTCCGTATAGAAATCTTCTAAGTCTTCTTTACGTTTTAGCGTGACAATATAAACTTTATCTGCCATTATTAAACCTCTAGTTTAACAAACCATAGTGTTACTGTAATATCATGAGTATTACCAGACTTATTAACTACCTTTACATATGCATCAGTAGTTGGTGTTGGTAGATCATTATACCCCAAAGTACCAGGAGTAATTCTTTGCTTAGATCCATCGCTAGTAATAACTTCTGCAATAACACCTGATCCTGGCAATGGATCTGTGTTTTCACTTCTAGTTGAATCATTAGTTCTACTAGTAGGATCAGTATATAAAGTTACCCATGCAGCATGTGATGTTTGGATTGCATGTAAAGCATATGTTTTAGCTGCTGTGATATCAAGGTCTGCTGTGCCACCATTCGCCAGTTGATTTGCTGTTGCTCCTGCTGTTGTTCTAGCTTCAAGTCCACTAGAACTACTGCCACTCTCATTAAGAACATGAATTGTTCCAGTCATACCAGGGTGTGCTGTACACTGATAATACAAAGTCTGTGGTGCATCCATTGGCACCAAGAATGTTAATGTACTACCACCAGCAGCATCTTGATTCGTTACACCATCATTATATGCTGTTCCTCCACCTGCTTGAGCAACCGTAGACTGAATTCTAAATGGGTGTCCACCAGTATCATTCTTAAACTTATAGGTCTGTCCCCTCATCAAATAGATTGTAGGATCATTGGTAGGTGTTGGGAATCCATCGCCTGCAAAAATATAATCTGAACTACCATTTGCTGTTAGAGTCCACTCAATCTCTGGGGCAGCAGTTAATACACCAGTGTCATCATCTGCTGGATTCCAAGAACTACCATTGTATTTTAAAACTTGACCAACACCTGCACTGGTAGTGTTTACATCTGTTAGACCACCAAGTGTACTAATACCAGAAGCAGCAGATAGTTCTCCAGTTGCACTGATACTTAGATTATTACCTACCTTGATACCACCTAATTGAGTGGAAGAAGCAATAGGTAAAGTATAACCTAAGTTCAATCCTTGTGCTTTCCACGTGGTTCCATCCCACGTCCATGTAATACCTGCTGCGGTATGTGCAAACGAACCGTCTATTGGTTGGTTGATTGTTGAAGGAAAATTAATATTGGCCATTTATAGTTTAACCTACTGCTACGGTTGCTTTCCAGACAGCACCAAAGTATATAGCTTTGATGGTGAAAGTGTTTGTTACGTTTGCTTCTGGGGTGCCAGTAATTTTTAATTGTGTGGCATCTGCCCCATCAATGCTTAACGAATCAATATTACGTGGTGTACTACCCTGTGGTAAATAAATTGTTATTTCAACTACAGTACCATCAACTGCTTGTGCTCCCTTAATTTTTACTGGGAAATCTGCAAGAACGGATGTGCGTAAGAAAGAAACACCCTTAGTTAGATCGTACTCATCTCCATCAGATGATAGTGTTGGGATAACTGATTTACCAGGTTGTGTCTGAGAAGTAATCTCTTCCCAATCAGCATCAGTATATCCAGTTGCACCTTCTGCTGGATATAGATCTTCAATTTTTTTCTTAGTATTATCTAATGATGTTAGATAATCAAGAGACTTTTGAAGAGTTACTTCAGCAAGAGTTGCTACTGTTGCATATGCCAAAAGACCTGCCTCATCACCACCAGCAGCAGTAATAGAAGCAGGAACTACATTCTTATTTCTTTTCTTGGTTTTGATAGTACCACTACTAGTATCAATTTTATTATCATCACCCAACCATAATGAGTTGTCTGATAAGAATAAATGTCTGATCTTATACTCTGCATTTCCCAAGTCATAGTCTGCATTACTTGCAGGAATGATATGACCTGTTAATTTAAGATAACTATTGCTGTAGGCATCAGTAACTGCTTCAAGTTCAACAGTTTGGTTACTTAACTTAGGAGCAAAACTTGGTGATAGTGGTGGGTTAGCATCAACCCATTGTAGTGTAGCATCTGCATCTGAGTAATAAACTTTTAGTCTACCCTCATCTGACTTCCACCAAAGGTCTCCAACAGCAGGACCACTGGGAGGAGTATCATCAATGGTAACAGTAGCACCACCGCCTCCTCCACCACCTGAGGAATTGATTGTAAATCCATTTGCAGTTACACTGCTAAATGTAATTCCATTGCCACCAACGACAGAGATATCATCTTGAACACCGAAACTATCGGTCAACCTCAAGATAAGATTAGCACCATCAACAACAACCTGCTGAGAATAAGTGGTGTTAGTAAATGTTTTAATGTAACCTTCAGAAGCATGGTTGCCCCAACCATATGCAGTGTTCCAATTAGTACAAGCAGCATCACTAATAATATTGACACCCATGTCAATAGTATTACCATTGGCATCAAGTTGTCCACCCAACTGAGGTGTAGTGTCTTCAACTAATTCAAGTAGACCAGAAGAACCAGTACCCTCTTTCCATCTAAGAGCAGTAGCATCCCATTGTAAGTAAATACCATCAGTGATTGTCTGTGGTAGATCTACATCAGAAAGGTCTTTTACCGTAGCAGGAATAGATGGTCTGCCAGTTAGATCAGAGTATGCACCAGAAAATAAGGAAGGTTTATTTAAAATTCTACTGACACCACTGGTTGCATTCCAATCAGAATTAACTTGCTGAGCTGGAATGAACGGTCTATTAATTAGATCGTTGTAATCTCCCGATGAAGCAACGGTAGATAAAGATGGTTTGTTGAGAATCTGAGCAATACCACTCGTAGCATTCCAATCCACCTGTACTTGTGCTGCTGGAATACTTGGAAAAGTTTCCCATGCAACAGAAGAACCAGTGGACTTTAAATACTGTCCACTGGTTCCAGATGAACCTGCTACCTGAAACGGTTTACCAGATGAAACATTGATACCATCCTTGGCTTCAACTGGTCCATTATCAGTGTAATTGGATATTTGATTCGCCAGTAATTTTGACATACTTCTAGTCCTGAAGACACTTATTCTGAGCTAGAAGTATTTATAAACTATTCAGGACCGTCCAATTTGTCTAGGTCTTTTCCATGCCTACCATCAAGACCTTCAGACTCACTACTCAAATAAATCTGATCATAGTCTCCACTGGAAACAATAGTATCATCAGTGGAAGAAGAGAAAGTGACACCAGTATAATCCGTTGGGAATGTAATGACATCTGCTGGAATTTTATAACCACCAGTGTTTAAATCAATATCAGACTCCAAGTTAAAATTATACTCAGCTTTGTTTCTAAAGTAATCGGTAGTGTTATCGGTAAAGCGAATAGGTGTAGTGAGAATTAGTTCCCTAACTTTACCCAATGCTTCAAACAATGTGTCTAGTTGTTCGTCTTGCTTATTTTCTAGGGCAGTAATAATTGCCTTACGAAGAGCATCATCTGCGTCTTCAATATGTTTACGGATGCCACATGTCATAATTAATCATCTCCAGAATCGTGTGTATCACCTGTGTATGGTTGGGCACCAATATCAGGGGGTGGGTTGTTATCAAAATCATCTAGCACAGCATTTGCTTCTGATTCAAATAGTTTTTTAAACCAACTCTTGATGCTATACCATGCAGTCCAGAGTTTTTCGTTTTTACTTTTCATGTATCGTGAAGGGGTTCAAATTGTTCAAATTTTGTTACATCTGTGGCAATGAATGCACTGCCATCTTCTTTACGAACCAAAAAATCTTGACCTTTTTCTACTTTAGTAGAGAATTCTTTTTGGTTCTCTTCCCATTCCTTCTCAGTAATCTCAATCATTATACTTGACAACACAGTTTTTGTTCTTGCATGTACTTGAGTGATTCCTGACAACCACCCAGTCTCAATCTATATCCCTTAATGTCTAGGACAACCTGAGGGAAAGTAGAACCTTCCCCAAACTCATCATAAAATTGAGAACGATTGAATTGTTTATCTAATTCATATACCACGTGCGTTAGATTTTCTAACTCACAGACTTGTTTAAATTTTTCACAAAATGGACAGTCAGGTTTAGAATAAATCGTAAACATAAGGTGCTACGTTAAATCACTATTTATTTGTGATGACATGGCGAGCGTATGTGCTGCATGATCTTTGTCAAAGATGTTTAACCCTTTGTCAGTCAGAATATGATTATACATCTTACCCAAAACAGATGCTGGAACTGTTACGATATCAGCACCATTAGCAAAAGCATCAGACACACTCTTTACATCTCTAATGGATGCAGCAAGAATCTCTGCTTCTGCTCCTTGCATACGGTAAACTTTATAAATGTCTTTGATAAGTTTCAAACCATCAAAAGAATTATCATCAAGTCTACCTACAAATGGGGAGACATATGTTGCTCCTGCCTTAGTAGCAAGAATTGCCTGAGCAACAGAAAAAATTAGAGTAACATTAACTCTAATACCTTCCTCGGAAAGAGCACGACAAGCCATCAAACCATCTGGTGTGCATGGTACTTTAATCGTTGCTACCTTTCCATATTTTTTAGAGAGTCTTTTGCCCTCAGAAATCATGTTAGAAACACTACCAATAACTTCCATACTAATGTCTGTGACACCAATATCTTTCATCTCTTGGTAAACTTCTTCATGATTCCTACCACTCTTACGAATGAGAGATGGATTAGTTGTCAAACCGTCAATAAGACCTGTCTTATAATAGCAGTCTACTTCACTAGTGATTGCTGTGTCTAGAAAAATTTTCATTTGATTTCTCGTAAAGGTTCCATTTTAATAAACTGTTCCATCAGATTATAATACAATTTATAATTGGTTGTATTAACCCAATAACCAACGATGTCGTTTCCATCACAGTGGAAACCATAACCTGTTAGTGGTTCTTCAATACCATCAATCCTAAACGACTTCTTACCATCCAAATAAGATTCAAATTTCTGATCTAAGTTAATCATCGCTCTTCAAAATCAAGTTTACGGACTTTACGTTTTCGCCTTTCCTCTTGATATTTTAAATCATTTGGAGATAAAACGGAAGTTTTCTTTATAATCTTATTAGTTTGTAATAAAACAACTAGGTCTAGATTGTTTGCTCCCACCCTATCATCCACAACTTTCATCATGTTGGGACACCCACAACACTGAACTTTGCCAGTGCTAGTAAGTTCTGTACCACACTGCTTGCATCTCACTACAATTGCCATCACTCTGCCTCAAAATAATCTTTCCTATAATATCTTCCTAAAATGTTACTATTATAAAACGCTGGAGTACCATCCTCCAACGCTTCCGTTAGTACGTTATTTAAAAATAATTGTTTGGTCTCTTCGTAATTAGTTTTGCCTGGCGTGAGATGCATTGAAAGAATTTCTCTACTAAAAGAATCCTTTCCAAACAGTTTAATGTCGTCCTTTAATTCTGGACAGGATCCATAGTACTTTCTCCAATCACTTTCAGAAGTAACTCTACGTTTACCTCCTCTGGGCTTTCTCTTTTGCCAAAAATACTTTCTCCCAATGTATTGTCGTTGGTTCTTGAGATTGGTAATGAGATACACAAAACCATAAAAATCCCCAATAAGACTCCCGTCAAACACGGTGCCCATATATCTCCAGGGATTTGGATATTGTTCAGGTTCTTCCACTCAATCATAATGTATCATCCTCAGTATTTATGTCATCAGTTGGAGCTCCCAATGACTTATATTCTAATTGCTGTTTTAAAAATAAAACCTCACGTTTCAAAATAAGATTTTCATTTTCAAGATATTCAATATGATCTTGGTAGATTATAACACTCATAAAGTTAAATTAATTACATTAAGATGTCGTCCCACGGGTCTGGTATTTCCTCACACTCTGTGACCATTCTTTTAGACTGCTCTGACAATTTGGTGGTTCTGGATCTTTGATCCCCTTCTTGCTCTTCCAGTCTTGGTACATAGCCTGAAGAATCCAACTTTGTGATAGGGACTTCGGACCATTGGTTAACATGCTCTCCTGAAACTTGCTGAGTTTCTTCATCCCTAAGTACTCTTCTCGCCAATGTGCGTGTTGTTCTTCGGTAACCTTTGTCATAGTTTAAAACCAGCGAAAGTATCTTTCTTAACATCTTGTTTAATGCTCCCAATCATGTATGATTCCACCTCAGTTTCCTGTGGTGCTACTTGAAGTCCTTTAGATGATAACCAGTGTGCTGTCCATGGTAGTGGATTGTTCGCTAGTGGTGTATCAAAAATAGGTTTTAGTCCAATGGACTTGAGACGACGATTAGCAGTCCATTCAACATAGTTCTGTAGTAATTTATCATTGAGACCAATGATAGATCCATCCTTGAACAGATACTCTGCCCATTCCTTCTCCTCATTTACACACTTTTTAAACATCTCATAGACATATGGTTCTTCTTCCCTTGCAATCTCAACCATCTCTGGGTCATCACCTTCTTTCCATTTGTTTAGAATGTTTTGGGTGATAGCCATGTGCTGAGATTCATCTCTGGCAATGAGGGATATAATTTTTGCAGACCCTTCCAACAACTTAAGCTCACCAAAGGCAAAACTACAAGCAAAAGATACATAAAAACGGATACCTTCAAGAATGAAAACATTTGCAACCGCCCTATAGAGTAACTTTTTGAGTTCTTTTCTTTCCCAGTCTACACTAGGTCCACCATCTTCGTTATTAAACTCCCACCAGTTTCCAGTACCCCACTCCTGTGCTCTCTGGATGAACTCATCGTATGCTTTGGTGACTGACTTTGCACGTGCAAGAATCTTCTCATCATCTAGAATTGCATCAAAGACATCAGAGGGATCTGCATATACATTCTTAATAATGTGGGTATAAGAACGACTATGAATCATCTCCATAGTCTGCCAGATGTTCATAGCACCCTCAAGTTCAGGTAATGAACAGTAAGGTGCAAAAGCCATCCCAGGAGCACGCCCTTGTACAGAATCCAAGAGGATCTAGTACTTAAGGTTACTAGTGAAGATGTGCTTTTGTGCTTCATTAAGTGTCTGATAGTCGGCACGATCTTTCTGTAGTGATACTTCTTCTGGTCTCCAAAAGAAACCAAGTTGTGTTTGAGTTAGTTTATCAAAGATAGGATACTTAAATTTATCATATCTTTGTACCCCAAGAGGGGGTCCGAAAAACATCTGTGCCTTAGATGTATCATGTTGCTTGGTATTAAATACCGTCATCCCAGTAATTTTATTATCAGATTGCACAACTGTCACAAGCTTCCTCCTCGGTTGAAAAAATATCGTCTAATAGGTTTGTAATCGCAGTCTTTTTCTCTTCTTTTACGTCATCTTTCCATCCAATAGAGTGTGCTGGTTCATCAATTTCACTCTTAGTATCATATGTATTCTGATAATAAGATGTCTTCCAACCATACTTATAAGTTGTTAGGAGATCTTGTGCCATGATGCTGGTGGGTACTTCATTATCTGCATAATGCTCTGGATTGTAAGACCAGTTACCACTGATTGCTTGGTCAAAGAACTTCTGCATAACAGCAACGATGTTAATATAACCAGCGTTACCTTGCATATCCCACAGCAATGTATAGTTATTCTTTAGGGTGCCGACCTGAGGAACAACCTGCTTAAGAGGTCCTTTCTTTGATTTTTTAGTGGACAGGTAGTCTCTAGGCGGTTCAATTCCGTTTGTGGCATTTGACACAACGGAACTGCTCTCCGAAGGCATTTGTGCGGACAACGTGCTGTGCCTGAGTCCATAGTTAATAATTCGTCCACGCAAATCTTCCCAATCAAGTGATAGCTCATTTGGTACTAACTCATCAACATCCTTCTTATATGTATCAATAGGAAGGATACCATCAGCATACTTTGTACGATCAAAATAATCACATGGTCCCTTATCCTTAGCAAGATTGTTGGATGCTTTGAGTAGATTGTACTGGAATGATTCTGTTAGATCATGAACCAACTTCCACGCTTCTGGATCCTCATACTTGACACCATTCTTAGCAAGATAGTGTGCTAGACCAATGAATCCTACGCCAATAGAACGTCTTGCAAGAGTGCTAACACGTGCTGCTTCTACTGGATAACCTTGATAGTCAATCAACTCATCCAAGGCACGTACAGATAGATCACACAGTTCTTCCATCTCATCTAGGTTACGTAGTTTACCCACGTTAACAGCAGATAGAATACACAATGCAATCTCACCCTCACCATCAATGTGTTGTATAGGATCTGTTGGTAGTGTAATCTCCTGACATAGGTTACTCATGTTAACCTTGTCTTTGAATGATGAGTGTTCATTACAATGGTCAATATTCATGATGTAAATACGACCTGTCTCTGCTCTCTCCTTAAGAAGATCTAGGATGAGCTCTTGTGCTCCAATAGTTTTTCTTGGGACTCTATCGTCTGCTTCATATGAAGCATAGAGTTCATCAAAGGAGGGAGTACCAAAAGCATCATAAAGCCCTGGAACATGATGAGGAGAGAATAGACTAACATCCTCATTAGCGATGAATCTTTCATAAAATAATTTAGAAATTTGAATTGAGTAATCAAGTTTTCTTACACGATTATCCTCAGTTCCTTTATTGTTTTTGAGAACAAGAATGTCCTCTATTTCTTGGTGCCAGATGGGGAAGTGGACTGTTGCCGATCCACCACGGATGCCATTTTGAGTGCAGCATCTGACAGTGCTTTCAAACTTTTTGAGGAAAGGGACAACACCTGTGTGCTGAACTTCTCCGTCTCTGATCTTACTGTTGATGCCACGGATTCTGCCTGCGTTGATACCGATGCCTGCACGTTGAGCAACATAGTAACCAATAGCCATGTCACTGCTAAAGATGCTATTGAGGGTATCATCAACATCAACAAGAACACAGCTAGCAAACTGTCGTAGAGGTGTCCTGACCCCTGCCATGATGGGCGTTGGGATGTTGATTTTGTGCTTTGAGATTGCGTCGTAGTATCGTTTGACATAATCCAGTCTATTTTCTGTATACTCTTGGAAAAGAGTTAGAGCAATCATCATGTACATGTACTGGGGTGTCTCATACACCTCACCAGAACTTCTATCCTGTACAAGATACTTGTCACAGACCTGACGCAATCCTGCATACGTAAACAGGAAGTCCCTATCATGGTCTACCCAAGAATTAATCTTGTCCCACTCTTCTTGGGAGTATTTATTAATAATACTACCATCGTATACACCTTTTGTAATACATTCCTCAGCAAGTTCTTTGATATGTGGATGCTTCTGTACCCAATCAGAACCAAATAGTTGCTTGCGTAGTGAGAATAGTAGCAGTCGTGCTGCTACAAACTGATAGTTATAATGATCAAGATCAATTAGATCACTGGCAGATCGGATCAAAATCTCTTGGATATCTTTTGTTTTAATTCCATCATAGAATTGGAGACCTGAACTCATCTCCACCTGTGAGGCACTTACACCGCTTCCTAGACCTTCACAGGCATCTTCAACCATCTTATGAATCTTGTCTAGGTTCAGGGGTTCTACAGACCCATCTCGTTTGCGAACATTAATGCCGTTGCTCATATCTTTTTCCAATTGTTAAATCTAAGGTTTGCTTCTAATCCTTGGTAGACATTAGATTCTACCACAGTTTGCACATCATGTCCAGCAAGGTGCATGTCATTGATGTCCTTCTGTTTGATATTATTTGGCCATATTACGACCTTATCTCCTCTGTCAATTGACTTGGAGATTCTGGAGACAATTTCTCTGTTGCGTGGCTCGTTATCATAAATCCAAATATGATCGCTCCAACCAAACGTCCGAATATCAATATCGGACCCAGCCATAGCAACCGTGTTTTTGATAAATGTTGAATCAAATGGTCCCTCTACAATATAAATTGGTTTATT
>PAHY01000030.1 GCA_002705055.1 Planctomycetota bacterium | reverse complement strand
CTGCTCGGGGGTGAAGGTACGTCGGGGACGTCTGGACACAGGGGTCTCCTCGGTCATTTTGACCGGATCTCTGGTGTCCATCAAACCGGGGGAAGGTCACGGTCATGCCGGTCTGGCGATCGTGCACGAACACGTCGCGGTGGCCGTTGGTGTCTCCGGCGACCAGGTTGCTGGCCAGCGAAGTAAAGGCGATGAAGCGGCCGTCCGCCGAGACGGCGGCTTCCTGGCTATGGTCATTCGCTTCGCCACCCGTCGAGCTGACGCTCACGCGCACCGTGGTACCGGCCTGGCGGTCGCGCACGAAGATGTCGCGCGTGCCATTGGTATCGCCCGCGACCAAGTTCGGCGCGCTCGACTGGAAGGCGACGATCATGCCATCGGCCGAGAGAATGGGGTCGCCGCTGGAGCCAGCGCCCTCATCGCCGTTCGTGCTCACGCTGATCCGCTCGGTCAGGCCGGTCAGGCGATCGTGCAGGAAAGCGTCGCGATCGGCGTTGGTATCGTTGGGGACCAGGTTGGTCGAATGGCCATGAAACGCGATGAAGCGGCCATCCGCGGACATCGACGCATTGCAGCCGAAGTCATTGCCCGGTTCGCCCTGCGAGTTGATGTTGACGTGCTCCGTCTTTCCTGTGAGAAGGTCGTGAACAAAGACGTCGCTCTGGCCATTGACATCGCCCACGAACATGTTGGAAGCCAGCGTCTCGAAGGCCACATAGCGGCCGTTGTCCGAGATCACTGGCCGCACGCAGTCCTTGTTGGGCGCCTGGCCCAAGGAGTTGATGCTGGCCCGCACGGTCTGGCCGGTCAGGCGATCGTGCACGAAGATGTCCACCCGCGAGCCGGTATCGCCGGCGACGAGGTTGCTGGCATCCGATTCGAAGGTCAGAAAGCGACCGTCCGGCGACATGTCGACGATGTCGCTCCAGGCGTTGCCCTCATTGCCAGCCGAGTCCAGGCTGACGCGCTCGGTCGATTGGCCGAAGCAGACGCCGGCCATCAGCAGGGTGGTGAGAAGAGTTGGGGAGAATCTGTGGTGGTGTGTGGTCATGGAGAGAGTCCTCAGTGGCTGTAGCGTCCACGCTACTCGGATCTGACGGAAAATCCACGGCGTCCAAGCAAACGCCCGCGCGGGAGAGAGTTCTCATCGGAGCCAGGAAATGACCAAGTCTCCCAAGATCCGGCAGACAAAGCGGATATCGTGTCCCGCCCTTTTGCCGTCCCCGGACGGTTGGCGGAAATGTTCGAGCTCGTCTCCAAGCTGCAATACCACCTCCGCAGCGATCTGCTCTCTGGTCTGACCGTCGCGCTGGCGCTGGTCCCGGAAGCGGTCGCCTTCGCCTTTGTGGCCGGAGTCGATCCGCTGGTCGGGCTGCACGCCGCCTTCCTGGTCGGCATCATCACCGCGGTGCTGGGCGGCCGGCCCGGCATGATCTCGGGGGCGACCGGGGCCATCGCGGTCGTGCTGGTCGCGCTGGTCTCCGAGCACGGCGTGGAGTACATGCTGGCAGCGGTCGCGCTGATGGGGCTGATCCAGATCGCCGCCGGGATCTTCCGCCTGGGCAAGTTCATCCGGATGGTGCCGCATTCGGTGATGCTCGGCTTCGTCAACGGCCTGGCGATCGTGATCTTCCTGGCTCAGCTCGGGCAGTTCAAAGTGCGCGACGCCACCGGCGAGACCAGCTGGATGGAGGGCAGTCAGCTGTACACGATGCTCGGGCTGGTCGCGGTGACCATGGCGATCATCCACTTCCTGCCGAAGCTGACCAAGGTGGTGCCGTCCTCGCTAGTCGCGATCGTGGCGGTGACCGCGGCCGCGATCGGCCTCAACCTTGACGCCCCCAACATCGTCGACTACCTGCGTTCGATGAGCGGCAACCCCGCCGCCTCGCTGGCCGGAGGCCTGCCGAGCTTCTCGATCCCGAGCGTGCCCTTCACGCTCGAGACGCTGATGATCATCCTGCCGTACTCTATCGTGCTGGCAGCCGTCGGCCTGATCGAGTCGCTGCTGACCCTCACCCTAGTCGACGAGCTGACGGAAACCCGCGGCCGCGGCAACCGCGAATGCGTCGCGCAGGGCACGGCTAACCTGGCCTGCGGCTTCCTCAACGCGATGGGGGGCTGCGCGATGATCGGCCAGAGCATGATCAACATCCAGTCGGGCGGCCGGGGCCGGGCCTCGGGCATCACGGCGGCGCTGGCGCTGATGGCCTTCGTGCTGGTCGGCAGTCAGTGGATCGAGATCATCCCGGTCGCGGCGCTGGTCGGCGTGATGTTCATGGTGGTGATCGGCACCTTCGCCTGGTCGAGCTTCAACGCGATGTTCAAGGTGCCGCGCTCGGACGCCTTCGTGATCGTGCTGGTCTCCGCCGTGACCGTAGTGACCGACCTCGCGCTCGCCGTGTTCGTCGGCGTGATCGTGTCGGCGCTGGTCTTCGCCTGGAAGCACGCCAAGGTGATCCACGTCGTGACCGAGATCGACGCGCGCGGCTCGAAGATCTATTCGCTGCGCGGTCCGCTGTTCTTTGGCTCCGTCGCTAACTTCCGCGAGCTCTTCCACGCCAAGGACGATCCGGACGACGTCATCATCGACTTCCAGCACGCGCGCGTGTCCGACCACTCGGCGATCGAGGCGATCGACAGCCTCGCCGAACGCTACCTGGCGCTGGGCAAGCAGCTGCACCTGCGCCACCTCAGCCCCGAGTGCCGCTCGCTCTTGAAGAAGGCCGGCAACCTCGTGGAAGTCAACGTGATCGAAGACCCGGTCTACCACGTCGCGACGGACGAGCTGGCGTAGTGATGGAGTAAGCCAGAATCTGGGGGCTGCGTCACGCCGCTCGCTGGCCGGATTGCACTCTATGCGACGCGCGCACATCCGAGCGCTCGAATGGAAGGAATGAGCGGGCGCATCGCAGAATGTGAATCACGTTGACACAAGTCTCTTGATTGCGTAATGTCCTTTCATGTATCGACTTCATTTCTTTATTCAATCTTGCTTCCTCGTTTTTGTCTTCGTCGGCCCCGCCGCAGCGCAAGGGCTCGTCAAGGGGCAGGCATCTGCCGATTGGGAGGCGGCGAATCTCACTTTGCCCACCCCATTGCAGGATGACGACCAGCAAGGCTCCGGAAATAACATGGTGGCCTGGGAGTACTACACCGACGGGCGTACGTGCGACGGAGAGGCCGATGCGAAGAGCGAGCAGTCAAATGGAAGCTCCTCCGAGTACTACGTCCGCAAGAAAAGGGGTACCTAATATCGCGAGCAATGGTCATACAAAGGCACTCTCGCGGGACACCTTGAAGGCAATCCGCAGCTCCACTACTACGGTTTCGCGAGTTTGAGTCGTGAAGACAACGGCACGAATGGAATCGCCGCTGCACAGGCAGGTGGATTCGTGGCCTACGAGTCAAACACCATGCCAAATCCGGTATTCGCATTGGTTCTGGATGCTGGCATGCAGTCTGAGAGTAGCGCGATCGCGTCGACGACCTTTTCGTTCAACGCGTTGTTCATGAGTCATTCCGTGACGGCAAACACCGTCATTTCAAGTGGCTTTGGCGACACGGATACGGAGCAGTTCAACGATCAGATTGAATATAAGTGCACGAGTATGTTCACGTTCAAGACGACCGCTGAGATCCTGATTGAATCCAAGGCCCGTTCCTTGACAAATGACGAATGGGTGCGCGCCTTCTGCTATGCATGGGGGGATGTGAAAGGGATCATTACGCTGAGCGAGCTGCCGCCAGCTCAATGCCCCTAGGCTCATTTCTGACAGGCGTTTGACCGTTCTCTATGAAGATGCAAATCCGCTCAAGAGAGCTCCTGACAGGAGCGGCTATTCTCTTCGCGATCGTGCTGATCGGTTGGATTCTGCAGATGCAGAACCCCGCGGACGGCTTGGGGGGCGAGCGTATTCGCCAAGGCGGCGGCGATCGCTCACCGGCCTCTGTTGATCCAAGCTCAAGAGCTCAAGATCCAGCTCGAACTGAATTCGAGTCGTCGAAGCGTCGCAGCCATCTTCTGCAAGCTGTAGGGGGCGCAGAAGTGGGGCAGGTTTCCGTTCTGTCTGTTCGGGAAGATGGGGCTTCCGTAGCTTCACAAGTACAGGTCCCGGGCGCGCTCGAGCTGCCGGCGGAAGGCGACTGGCTCACCGTTGTCCAGGGCGACTCCATCTGTCCGCAGCTCGTCATGCTTCAGGAATCCGAGGAAGAAGGCGGGCGCGGCAATGAGGTCTGGGTGGTCCCGTCCGGAAGCGCAAACGTGGCCATTCAAAGCCCGTCCGGTCGACCATGGGCTGGCGATGAGCTCATCAAGGCGACGATTCGTACCCATACTTGCCCGGAGGGTTTCCCGGAAGGGGCAGTCGGCCTGGTGCTTGGCTCTTCCCAGCGATCACGACTGACCACGGCAAGCCTGAAGGATCTCCACGACTACTTCGCGAGTGGATTCGGGAATGGGAAACAGGAAGAACTCACGGCTCTGTTGCTGCAGGGTGTGCGCGACGAGAGGCTCGCCCTGCTCAGCTCAACGAGTCTTCGGAGCACGCTTGAGGTCGCAGAGTTCAATTTTGAAGTTCGGGGCGGGCTGGGATATGCACGTCACGGGCTCCCGGCCGGGGTGGCCAGCTCGTGGCGTATCTATCGCGAAGGTGCATTTGACGTTCTCCCCAAGGCGGATGGGGGACAAGTGGACCCAAGCGGAGACGGCTTTGTGCGCAATATTGGGCGTGGGTTCCGGCCCGTCTGGTCTGCTGACTTCGTCATCCCTGAGCAGGGTGTGATCGAACTTGCTGCCGTGATTTATGAAGAAAGTGGAATCGCGGGTGTGCTGGACCTGGCGGCGCTTCCCGGCTCCACTGTGGAGTCTCGCGTCGCGGTCTTCTCTCGTTTCGAGCAGCGTGATGCGAACGGGAAGTTGCTTGTCACCTACGACGCCGAGTGCGTCGTGTATCCCGATGAGCAAGGAGCGTTCTCTGCGAAGGGGCTCCTTCCGGGATCCAAGCGGATCGCGGCGATTTGGAAAGATGAGTCCGGTACCGTTTGCGTCGCCAGCCGGATCTTCGAACTTCCGGTCGAAGAAATGGTCGACTTGGGTTTGATTCAGCCCACGCAAAGTCAACCGGTTCGGCTTCAGTTTGAACTTGCAGACGCCGCGACAGGCCGGGCTATGCGGTGGGATCGGGTTTTTGGTGAACCAGATCCGGGTGAGCTCACGGTTATCTTGAAGAATCGGGCGAGGTCACCTCAGCCGGAAGACGATTTCTGGGAGGCGCTGTATCCAGAACTCGGCACCGAGCTGACGATTCTGGGCCTTTCGCCTTCTGATTGGCATGTCACCGTCATGGCTGGTGGCGCGGAAACAGACTGGCCCATGCCCGTGGGGGGCCTATCGGTCGATCGGAGGATGCAGGAGTTTGTCCTCGATACGAGGCGTCCCGTCGAGAGGGAGGTCCGTTTTGATGTCTCGGAGCCAACGGAGATGCAGCTTCAAGTGGCGTTTCCTCCGGGGGTTGAGTTTGAGGATGTCGGGCGTTCCATGAATCTCAATGCGCTCGTATTCCAGCGAATGAATGGTGAGCGTCAGAAGATGACGCTTCACTTTGAGCAGTCGCTGGGTGGGTTTGTTTCCAGGTTTCCAGCTGAGCTAGCACCTGCTTTTGTCGTGCTCGGCGGGCTTCCGGGGAGTGAGGCCCCCATGTTGGGGAGCTTCGAACTCACCGAGGAGCATGCGCAATCGGGGCGGACCGTGCAGGTGAGAATGGGCAGAGGGTATTGGGCAGAAGCGACGATTCCTTCGGCGTGGGTAGAGCGGCTGGCGACAGGGGTGTTGATGCTGGATGTTGACTCATGGCCAACGACAGCCAGGGCCCACCTCATCGGAATTCTCGACGCGGACAACCGTGTGCGCGTCGGACCTGTGCCGGAGGGCGCACTTCTTACGGAGCGTACCCTGGGGCTAATCGGCGTCGTTCGGGACGGTAAGTGGGTATTGAATCAGGATTAGGCAACGAAGGAACAGAGCTGCCGCCGCACGAGGTTGGCGACAGCCAAGTTTTCCTCTTCCCGATTTACCTCACATGCCAGACATCAGCCGGCAGCTCCGCGCCCACGCCGGAGTTGCGGCGGATAATGCGCGCGAGGGTCTGGCGTTCGACCATCGCGACGAGTTCCGGCGGCAGGTAGCTCTGGTACCAGAAGCGGTCGCCGTCGCGGAGGCGAGTGAACTGATCGATCAGGATACGGCGCAGCGTGGGACCGACGAGCGCGCCCGGCGCGTGGTCTTCGCTCAGAAGTCCTACCCAAGCGTCGATCCGTTCCACGCGACCGTATGCCTGCATCAGTCGATCTCGGCGGTCGGCGTCGCGGGTGATCTCGCCGAAGTTGCGCACCCGGCCGGCACCCAGCTCCTGCCGCAGCCGCACGTAGCTCGGCAGGCCGTGGTCCCGACCGCGCTGGATGTTCAGCGCCGCGAGGTCGAAGCCGCCCGCGCCCGGAGGGCCGAACAGGAAGTTGCGCACTTCATCGATCAGCTGCGCGTCGATCTCCTGAGCCTGCTGGGCGCAGAGCCCACGCAGGATCGGCGCGATGCCGGTGGCTTCGACTTCCTGCGGCGCGAAGAAGGCGCTCGCCAGCGAGAGGTCGCCGAGCGGGTGGGTGCTGCCATCCGCCATCACCCGGCGCAGCTGCGGGGACAGCATGGTGTGGCCGAAGCGGTAGGCCGCGGTCGCGAACTCGTTGGCGATGCGCGGATCCACGTCGGGTCGGTAGCCGCGGTATTCGCGCAGCGCGTCTTCGCCGAGGAGAGCCGGCAGGAACTCGCGGTAGGTGATCGCCTGCATCTCGGCGGCGACGATCGCCCGCGCGTACTGGTAGATCGTGTCGCCGTCGCGCAGTCCGCGCGCGGCCAAGGCGTCTGCCCAATGGTTGTGCTCGCGCACGAACAGGGTGTGGAGCGCGGTCAGGCCGATCTGCTCATTGGCGCGGATATCGCCGGCCAGGAAGTAGTGCGCCTCATTCGTCGGCGCGTTGGCGAAGCCGTTGACGTTGTAGGGCAGCAGCTCGCCGGCGCTGGTGCGCAGGCGGCCGGTGCCGTCCAGGGTCCGCAGCTCGAGCGCGCGTGCCTCGTCGGAGCCGTAGACGTTTGAAGCATCGACGAAGGCGGTGATCAGGTTGAGCTGTTGACGCACGCCGCCGTCCAGCTCGTAGCCGGAGCGGTCCAGCGGGATCACCATCGAGCCCGTCTGGAAGGGGTCGAACCAGGTGTCGCCGAGCGGCACTAGGATGTCGAAGGCCTCGGCCGGATCGGCGATCGGGGTCTCGGTCAGGTCGTGATCCAGGAACTGGCCCCACTGCCAGACCATGTCCGAGGCGCCGCCGCGGTTCAGGATCGATCCGGTCTGCGCGACCACAACGTTGCTGATCGCGCGCGCGCTCGGGCGATTTCCGCCGGCCGGCGTGCCCAGGCCATCGGCGTAATCAGCGGCGACCAGGCGCAGCATCGGCTGCTCGGCCGCGCCCCACCAGCTGTGGCGGAGGTTGTTGAGCTGCCCGTCGATCGTGCGCATCTCGTCCGGGAACTGCGCGGTCTCCGCGCCGTGGTCACCGGTCTTGTGCGCGCGGTGCAGGGGCGAGCGGTCGGGATTCTGCCTGTCTTGCGCCAGCGGCTGCGCGTTCAACGCGCCGCCCCAGCTGGCAAGCAACAGGAGAGCGAGGGACTTCATGGCTATCTCCAGGGGTTGAGGGCACTGTCTGCCCAGGTCAAAGATCATTCCCTGGTGCCACCCCGCTGCGCGGCCGGCGGTTCTTCCCGCTTCGCTCAGAAGAAAAAAACAGAAATCGCACGCGCGCAGTAACCGCACAGGGGTGTGCGGTCTATGCGCGCGTCGTCGATCACGCGGTCTATTCCTCGTACTGGAAGCAGATCTCGAAGGTCTTGTGTAGCGCGCCGTAGGAGGTCACGTCGCTGGACGGGATCTCGCTGGCGAGGTAGGTCACCTCGAGATTCCAGGTGCCCATGTGTTCTTCACAGTGGTACTCGCGCTCGGTGGAGATGACGCTGCCGCCTGAGGTCACGGTGGTCTCGCGCTTGACGTTGCTCGCCACGTAATTGAGCGAAAGCGGTGTCGACACTTCTTCAAGTTCGCCGCTGGAGATTGAGGTGGTCCGGTGATACTTGAAGGTGCATCCGTCGGGCGCCGTCAGCGTGATCGAGTAGGCGGCGTGCTCGTCGGCGTCCTTGACCGTGATCTCCTCGAGCTGGTACTCCTCGTCGATCACGTTGTAGAAGTTGACGTCGTGCGTCCAGGACGTGACCGAGGACGAGGCCGTCAGCGTCAGCTCGACGTCCTGGCAGAAGGGGTTGTCGAAGTCGATCGCTTCGCCGGTGTTGATTCCACAGCCGGCGGCGATTAGAAGAAGGGCAGGGGCGATGCGTAGCATGGTGAAAAGAACGGGTTTTCTAAGGGGGAACGGCGTTGTAGCTGCAACCCCGCCAACTCGCCAGCAAGCGGGAAACAGCTCTCAAGCGCGCGGGCGCTGCCAAAATGTGCCCAGTCATGCTTCGCGCCCTGCGCCGCCTTTTGCAAGTTCCCGACAAGCTCGCGCTTTTTGGGCTGATGCGCGGGATGCAGGGGCAGATGCGCTGCATGACGGCTGCGGCTCTGGTGCGGCTGGGCGCAATGCAACGCATGCGCGAGCCGATTGGGGTGACGCAGCTGGCCGATGCCTGCGGCGTGATGGAGCCTGAGTTGCTCCAGAACCTGCTCGACCTCGCCGTGCGACTCAAGCTGCTGCGTTGCAACGGCGAAGGCTATGCAGTGCGCGGTCGTCTGGCGCGTGCACTCGCGCGCGAGGGTGAAAACCCGATCGCCTCAATGCTGCTCGAGGCGACGAGCTACCACCACGACGTCTTTGCCAACTTGCCTGCACGTCTGCGTGGTGAACCGCCGCGCGACTATCTGGCGGAACACGGTGGCGTGGTCGCGGTGTCGTCGCGAATCATGGAGCCGTGGGTGATCGACTATTGCCGCCGCATCCATGAGCAGATGGATGGAGCTCGTGTGCTCTTGGACCTGGGGTGCGGGTCCGGGCGTTTCCTTACCGAGTTTGTCCGATGGCATCACGCGAATCGCGGCGTCGGATTGGAAATGGACCCTCAGGCGCAGGCGGTGGCTGAGGCGGCGTGCAAGGAGTCCGTTCTGTCGGATCGCATTTCGATCAAGCAGGGAGACATGCGGCGAGGGTTGGATTGGCCGTCGGACACGTTCAATCTGATCACCGCGCACCAGAACGTTTACTACCTCACAGCGGAAGAGCGTTGCGAGGTGTGGCGCATCGCGCAGCACCATCTCGCAGAAGGTGGACGGCTGGCGCTCGTGACTCCGACTGCAGGAGGCCCGATGTCGGACTACTTTGCGCTCGTCCTGGGTTCGACGGACGGATGTCAGCCTTTGCCCGAGGTATCGGACTTGATCGCTGAGCTTGAATCGGTCGGGTTCGAAGATGTGAAAGCCGAGCGACTGATCCCAGGCGACTCGGTCTATGGGATCTCCACCGGGCCGCTTGCGAAAAGGCCCGTTCCGAATCCGTGGTGGCACGCGCGGAAGCTCTATCAGGCGACCTGCCTTCTCACAGAACCTGCAAGTATCCAACTGGCTTGCTTTGACGAGAGAATCGATCGCGTCGGGGAGGTTCTTTCCGCATTCAGTGATGCGTATCTTGTGCTTTGGAAGCTGATTGAGGTCGAACTGGTTGATCACGCGGCTGTGCAGACGCTTCAGCGGATCGAGGAGCACATGGATGAGTTTGTTGGTGCCGATGACTCGGTTTGGGAGGAGGGTCTGCTTGACACCCATCCCCAATGGGTTGAGTTGCGTGAGCTGGCTCGTCTTGCTCGAGTTGAGTTGGAGAGGCTTGGGTTGGGGTCGGGTGGATTCCGAGGGCTCTTCTGGGACCACGAATACGTCAACTAGACGATCGTCGGGAGTAGGGTGGGCACAGCCCATGGCCGCCGTCCGATCCCTCGCTTACCTGCCGCTGCTCGTCTTGGCCGCGTGCGCCGCGCCGTCTGACGCCGACGTCGACGCCACCCCGCCGCAGCCGAACATCCTGCTCATCCTGGCCGATGACCTCGGCTACGGCGACGTCGGTTGTTACAACCCCGAGGCCAAGGCGCCGACGCCGCACCTGGATCGCATGGCGGCGGAGGGCATGCGCTTTACCGATGCGCACAGCCCGTCGACCGTATGCACGCCGACGCGCTACAGCCTGTTGACCGGGCGCATGGCTTTCCGCACCGGCTTCCGGAGCGTCTTCGCGGGCATCGGCGGGCCGGCGCTGATCGAAGAGGATCGATTGACCCTCCCGCAGATGCTGCGCGAGCAGGGTTACGCGACCGCCTGCATCGGCAAATGGCACATCGGGATGAGCTTCTTCGATGAGCAGGGCGAGCTGATCAAGAATCGCGGGCTGGAGGGGGTGCAGCAGGCGGACTTTTCGCGCGCGATCCCGGACGGACCGATCCATCGGGGCTTTGATCACTTCTTCGGCACCGTCTCCTGCCCGACCACCGACTGGTTCTATGCCTGGGTCGAGGATGATCGCGTGCCCAACCCGCCGACCGAGCTGCTCGACAAGTCCACGCTGCCGAGGCACGTTTACAGCCGCGATTGTCGGCGCGGAATGATCGCGGACGACTTCAACCTGGAAGAAGTGGACCTCGTCTTCCTCGAGAAGAGTCAGGCTTGGCTCGAGCTGCACGCGCGCGAGAAGCCGGACCAGCCCTTCTTCCTGTTCCACTCCATGCAGGCGGTGCACCTGCCGTCCTTCCCGGCCGAGCAGTTTCAGGGCAAGACCGAGGCCGGGCCGCACGGCGACTTTCTCTACGAGATGGACTGGGTCGTCGGCGAGCTGCTGGCGACGCTCAAGCGGCTCAACCTGGACGAGAACACGCTCGTGATCTTCGCGAGCGACAACGGGCCGGAGGTCCTGACCTCGATCGATATGCGCAACACCTACGGCCACGACGGCGCGCGGCCCTGGCGCGGCGTCAAGCGCGATCAGTGGGAGGGCGGGCACCGCACGCCGTTCCTGGTGCGCTGGCCCGGCAAGATCGCCCCGGGTTCGGTCAGTGATCAGATGCTCAGCCTGACCGATGTGATGGCGACCTGCGCCAGCATCGTCGGGGCTGCGCTGCCCAACGACGCCGCCGAAGACAGCTTCGACATGCTGCCGGTGCTGCTGGGCGAAGGCGGTGGCGAGCCGGTGCGTACCCATCTGCTGTCGCAGACGATTTCGCTGGCGCTCGCGATCCGTGAAGGCGACTGGAAGTACCTCGACCATCAGGGCTCCGGCGGCAACAACTACAACCGCGACGGGGATTGGGGGATGAAGCAGTTTGCCCTGCCCGAGACCGATCCCGACGCGCCCGGCCAGCTCTACGACCTGGCGGCGGACCCAGGTGAGACCACCAACCTCTACTCGCAGCACCCCGAGCGGGTCGCGGCGATGAAGGCGAAGCTGGAGGAGCTGAAGGCCTCGGGGCGGAGCGCGCCGCTTCGCGACTGAAGCGCGTCGTTCACATCGGCGCGGCGCGATCGACCGCTAGAATCGAGCCGTGCGACGAGCGGAGCAGATTTCCGAGGGCGTCCCGCGCGGCTTCGCGCTGGTCAGCGCCGTCCTGTTGAGCGCGGTAGCGGTCGCGCTGGTGAGCCTGGCGGGGAGGCCGTCTTCCGGGAAGCCCGCGCAGCGCGCGGCCGAGGGTGGGGGGCCTGTGATTCCCGGCCTGCATGGGGATCATCCTCTGGATCAGCGCGGCGTCGGCGCGGTGCTGATCGGTGAGCTGGGTTGCGCCCACTGCCACGTCGATCTGCGCGGATTCAGCGAGCATCACAAGGCGGCGCCCGATCTGAGCGAGGTCGGCGCGCGCGTTTCGCCGGAGTTCCTGCGCGAGTTCATCGCGCAACCTTCGGCGGTGGTGCCTGGCACGACGATGCCGCACATGCTGGATTCGCTGCCGAAGGCAGAGCGTCAGCAAGCCGCCGAAGCGATCACGCAGTTCCTCGTCTCGCGCGCGAGCAGCAAGCTGCAGCGCGAGCCGGTTGCCTCGGCCGCGTCGGACGCCGGTCGCAAGCTGTTCCACTCCGTCGGTTGCGTCGCCTGTCACGACCCGCGCGAAGCCGCGATGGAAGGCGCCGCGGTGCCCGCGCCACGCGATGGCGCGATCACGCTTGAGCACGTGCCGGAGAAGTACACGCTCGCTTCGCTCTCTGAGTTCCTCTACGACCCGCTCGCCGTTCGCCCTTCCGGTCGCATGCCGGACATGAGCCTGAGTCGCGACGAAGCGCGCTCGATCGCCAGTTACCTGCTCGATCGCCCGACCATCGACTTCGCGCCACCGGCCCAGGAGTTTCCTCTGGCCGCGCGAGGGAAGGCGTATTTCCAGCAGCGCTATTGTGGATCCTGCCACGATCTCGATGGGATGGCGTTTCCGTGGCCTTTCGGCTTCTCCCACTCGCTCGACGACCCGCTCGATGGGAACGATGGCTGCCTGTCTTCGAGCCCGAGCGGAGTACCCGACTTTCAGCTGACCGACGCGCAGCGCGCGTCGATTCGCGCCGCCCTCAACGCAGGCCCACGGGAGAGCACGCCGCGCGAGACACTCGCCAGCACGCTCACGACCTTCAATTGCATCGCTTGCCACGAGCGCGAGGACTACGGCGGCGTCGCCACGGACCTCGACCCCTACTTCGGCACCGACGAACCGGCGCTCGGCAACGAGGTGCGTATCCCACCGACGCTGTCCGAGACCGGCGCCAAGCTCAACCCGGACTGGCTGCACAAGGTGCTGTTCGACCGCGCGCGGGTGCGGCCGTACATGCACGCCCGCATGCCGCAGTATGGCGAGGCAAACCTGGGCGCGCTGCCCGAGCTCTTCGCTGCCGCCGACCCGGCGCCGCCGATCGAGATTCCGGTCTTCCGCGGCAAGGAGCGCGGCGAGATGCACCAGGCGGCGCAGCAGCTGGTCGGCTCGGACATGCTGGCCTGCATCAACTGCCACGCTTTCAACGGCAAGCCGTCCCCGGCCATGAACGGCCTGGATCTGACCACCACCGCCGAGCGTCTGCAGCCGGCCTGGTTCAAGTCCTTCCTGATCAACCCGCAGGCGCATCGGCCGGGGATCATCATGCCGCTGTCGTGGCCGGGCGGAGAGGCGCTGCGCCAGGACGTGCTCGACGGCGACACGAACAAGCAGATCGATGCGATCTGGTCTTACCTCGAGCAGGGGCGGACGGCCCGCGACCCGAAGGGCATCCGCAACGAGCCGACGGTGCTGACGGTCGAGAACGAGCCGCGCCTCTATCGCGGGCGCAGCGGCATCGCCGGCTTCCGCGGCATCGCCGTGGGCTTTCCGGGCGGCTTGAGCTACGCCTTCAACGCCGAAACCGGCGCGGTCTCCGGCATCTGGCGCGGTGGCTTCGTGCGTGTGCGCTGGGACAGCCAGGGCGCCGGGGATTTCAATCCGGCTGCGCGACCGATTCAGCTCGCCAAGGATCTCGCCTTCGTCCAACTCGAGAACGACGACCAGCCCTGGCCGCTGCTGCCGGTCATGACCGAAGAAGAGCCGGTCAACCCCGACCCGCTCTATCCGCGGAGGCTGGGCTACCGCTTCCGCGGCTACTACCTGGATCCGGCCAAGGTTCCGGTGCTGCAGCACCAGGCCGGAGCGGTCGCGATCGAGGAGCGCACCGTGCCCGGAGCCGAGAACGAGCTCATTCGCACGATTCAATTCGACGCGCCGGAAGCGCAGACGCTGCACTTCCGCGCCCTGGCCGGCAAGATCGATCGTGTCGCGCCCGATCAGTACCGAATCGGCGGCCTGCAGCTGACCACCCCCGACGCCGGCCAACCCATCCTGCGGCCGGCCGCCGCCGAGGGCGAGATGGAGCTGATCCTCGCACTCGACCTGCCCGCCGGAACCTCGTCCTTGGAGATTCGCTATGAAGTGCTCTAGCCTCCTGCTGCTTCTTGCTTGCGCCAGCCTTGCGCCCGCCCAGGAGCTGGGCGAGAAGTGGGGCACCGAGGCGCGCGAGCGCGAGTACTACCGGGTCGTCGATCTGCCCACGCCCGAAGACGAGGTGATCGAGGCCGGTGCCTTCTGCACCTTGCCGGATGGCCGCCTTGCGGTGGGCACACGCCGCGGCGACATCTTCCTGATGGACGGCGTCGATGTGCTGCGCCCGGAGCCCGTGTACCACCGCTTCGCCACCGGCCTCGACGAGATCTTCGGCCTCGACTACCGCGACGGCGCCTTCTACGTCACGCAGAGCTGCGAGCTGACCCGAGTGAGCGACACCGACGGCGATCAGCGGGCCGACCGTTTCGAGGTGCTGTCCGACGCCTGGGGCTACGCGAACTATCACGAGTACGCCTTCGGCTCGAAGATTGACCCCGAGGGCAACATCTACGTCGCGCTGGGGCTGTCCTACTCGTATCACTCGCGGGCGCTGTTCCGCGGCTGGATTCTGAAGGTCACCCCCGATGGCGAGACGGTGCCGATCGCCAGCGGCCTGCGCAGCCCGGCCGGCATCGGCCCGAACGAGCACGGCGCGATGATGCTCATCGAGAGCCAGGGGCCATGGAACTCGTCGAACAGCCTGAAGGCGGTCAGTGAGGGCAGCTTCCACGGCCATCCGATCAGCTTCAACTGGTATCCCTACGCGCCCAACCTGGGCGACGCGCCGACGCAGCCCGAGTCGGGCGGACGGATCATCACTGAGCGCGAGCGCGTGCCGGAGCTGACCCCGTACGCCGTCATCTTCCCGTACATCCGGATGGGGCGTTCGCTGACCGGCTTCACCGTCGATCGCACCGGCGGCAAGTTCGGCCCCTTCGAAGATCAGATCTTCATCGGCGACTTCACGCTGTCGTTGATTATGCGGGCGACCACGGAACAGGTGAACGGCATCTGGCAGGGCGCCTGCTATCCCTTCCGCGAGGGGCTCTCGACCGGCATCCTCAACGTGCACTTCACGCCGGAGGGCAATCTGCTGGCGGGCGGCACGAACCGCGGCTGGCCGGTGCGCGGGATGCGCCCCTTCGCGCTTGAGCGTCTTGAGTGGACGGGCAAGATGCCCTTCGAGATCGAGCGCGTGACGATCACGCCGAAGGGCTTCCGCATCGAGTTCACCAAGGCGGTCGACCGCGCCACCGGCACGGACCCGGCCTCGTACCGGGTTAGCACATTCACGCACATCTATCACGGCGGCTACGGCGGCCCCGAGGTGGATCAGACCGCGCCGGAAGTCACTTCGGTGGAGCTGTCGGAGGACGGCATGGAGGCGGTCATCGAGCTGAATCAGTGGACGCTCGGCCACGTCCATGAACTCGACCTCGAGCCGCTGCGTTCGCGCGACGGCGAAGAGTTGCTGCACCACGATGCCTACTACACGGTGAACGCGGTGCCCACGCAGGAGCCGGGTGAGCAGGCGGCGGCGCCGCGGGAGCGCTGGCTGGAGTATTCGGGCAAGCAGGGGCTGCCCGGCAACGGCAAGAAGGTCGTGCTGATCGCCGCCGACCAGGAGTACCGCAGCGAGCAGTCCATGCCGATGCTGGCCAAGATGCTGGCCGAGCGGCACGGCTTCGACACCACTGTGCTGTTCGCGCTCAACGAGGACGGCCTCGTCGACCCCACCCAGAAGATCAAGTGGGAGGACGAGACGGTGATGCACAACATCCCGGGCCTCGAGAAGCTGGCCGACGCCGACCTGATGATTCTGTTCAGTCGGCTGATCACGCTGCCCGATGCGCAGCTGCAGCATTTCTATGACTACCTTGATTCCGGCAAGCCGATCATGGCGTTCCGCACCGCCAACCACGGCTTCATCGGCTTCGACTACCAGCTGGACGGTAAGCGAATCAACTTCGGCGAGGCGGTGCTGGGCGGCTCCTTCCGCGGGCACCATGGCCGCTGGCATCAGGATTCGACATTGGGGCGGGTGATCGAGAGCGTGAAGGATCACCCTGTCGTACGCGGGGTCGACACCATGTGGGGACCGACCGATGTCTACCGCACCTATCCCGAAGGCGGCAGCCTGCCCGAGGGCTGCACCGCGCTGGTCATGGGCCAGCCGCAGCTGACCCGCGAGGAAGGCTCCGGCGACAACCCGGATCTGATCCCGCTGCCGGTGGTCTGGGTCAAGAGCTGGACCGGGCGCACCGGCAAGACCGCGCGCGTCTTCCACAGCACGATGGGCAGCGGCAAGGACTTCGAAGACGTCGACGTGCGCCGCGTCGCCGTGAACGCGACCTACTGGTGCCTGGGCCTCGAGGATCAGATCGATCCGCAGTCCAATGTTGACCCGGTCGGGGAGTACGCCCCCCTCGTCAGCGGTTTCAACTACCCGAAGCTCGGCGTCAAGCCGCGCCCGGTGTCAGACTTCCGTTGAGCCTAGTCGAAGTCGATCGGGCCGTGCAGGAAGAACACGATCGCGCCCCAAAGCACGCCAGCAGCCGCCACGACGAGGCCAGGGATGATCGCCCAGTTCCAGCCCAGCGAGAAGCCGCCGCCCACCATGCCAGCCCCGACCAGGATCAGGATGAAGGGCATCAGCAGGGTGACCAGGAAGGCGACGAAGCCGCGTTTCTCGGACATGCACCGAGTCTAGCTACTCCGCGCCCGACTCTCTCGCCATCGCACGCAGGTAGGCGACCATCTCGGCGCCTTCTTTCTCGTTGAGGAAGCCGCGCCAGGGGGGCATATGACCGCTGATGCCGCCGGCCAGGCCGCCGTCGAGGATCACTTTCTGGATCCAGGCGTCCTCGCGCATCTCCTGCCACTCCGCGGTGCGGAAGTCAGGGCGGGGGGGCATGCCGTCGGCCGCGCCGGCGGCGTCGACCATGCCGCGGCCGTCGTCGCCGTGGCAGCGAGCGCACACCATCGTGTACTTGGCGGCGATGTCCATGCTCGCCAGCGCGTCCTGCGGGTCGGCGGCGGCACCACCTTCGCGGGGGCGCAGCACCTGCAGCTGCCCGTCGGCGCGCTCCTTGCTGCCGAGCACGGTCAGGATGATCTCACCCTCCGGCGTGACGCTGATCGAGGTCGGGCCCTGCTGGCCGAACTGCGTCGCCTGGGCCAGGATCACCGGCTCGGGATCGCTCTCGTTCGGGTCGAGCATGCGCAGCACGCCCGAGTTGTTGTCGCCGAAGACGTACATCCCGAAGAGCTGCGGGTACTTGGCGCCGCGGTAGATCACGCCACCCAGCGCCGCGCGGTCCATCGAAGTCTGACGATAGCTGTAGAAGGGCGGCGTCTCGACGCCCAGCACCGGGCCATCCGGTCCGCCGAACTCCGACTCGACCGGGCCCTCGCGGTAGTCCCACTGACCATTCCCGCCGGACTCGATCCGCGAGAACTCCTCCCAGCTCTCGAAGCCGACGTCGCCCACCCAGGCAGCGCCGGTCTCGGGGTCGATCCACATTCGGAATGGGTTGCGGAAGCCGATCGCCCAGAACTCCTGCAGCGCGCCGGGTTCGTCGAACCACGGGTTGTCGCGCGGGATGGAGTAGTGCGCGGTCATGCCATCGCGCGGCTGCTTGGAGATCGGCGCGCTGATCTCGCCGCCCCGGTTGTCGACGTCGATCCGCAGGATGCCGCTCAGCAGCGAGTCATCGATCCGCTGAGTCAGCTTGTTGTCCATCGAATCGCCGACGGAGAGGTAGAGGAAGCCGTCGGGGCCAAACTGCGCCGTGCCGCCGTTGTGCATCCGGCTGGGGCGGCGCTTGACGTTCATCATCACCAGCTCGCTGGCGTTGCGCTCCTCGAGCGTCGGCAGCGACAGGTCGAAGCGCGACAGCAGGTTGTATTGCTCGCGCGCGGCTTCAAGCCGCGTGAACCAGATGTAAACGTAGCCGGCGTTCGGCGAATCCGGCTGGCCAAACTCGGGGTGGAGAGCCGCGCTCAGCGCGCCGAGCTCGAACTCGATGCTCTTGACCCGCTCGGTCATATCGATCATGACCTCGGGCTCCGGCGAGACACTGGGCTGCAGTGCGATCAGCCGCCCCGGGCGCGAAAGGTAGTAGAGCTTGCTCGGGTCGGTCGGATCAAAGTCGACCTCCATCGGCTGGTCAAACTCGACGCCGGGGTAGAGGTCGACGAGCATCCACTCCTTGGCGCTGCTGTAGTTGAGCGAGGCGCGGATCGAGTTAATCATGTCCGCGAAGTCGCGGTCCTTCTTGTAGCCGACGGCCAGGAGCCCCGGCGCGGCGGCGATCACCACCGCCAGCCAGCTCAGCGGCGAGCGGGCCAGGCGCAGACTTCCCGAGACGATCGGCGGGGCGCTCTCGGCGTCCTCCTGCATCGCACCGCGACGCGCAGAGGCGGCGGCAAAGGCCAGGACGTAGCCGCCGCACATCAGCAGGTAGATCAGGAAGTAGAAGTTGGGATTGAACGGGACCGTGGTGAGGACAAACATCGACACCCCGGCCAGGCTCGCGGCGCAGACGGCGGCCGTGAGTTCGACGATCAGCCGCACCGGGTCGGCCAGCGGGCTGGGGCGGCGCAGGGTGAACAGGCCGACGATGACCGCTTTGCAGGCCAGCAGCACACCGAGCACCATCCCGAACTGCGCGCCGGTCAGTTCGGCGGGCTTGAGGAAGGTAGGCGGCAGCAGCACCCAGGTGTTGGCATAGCGATCCGCCAGCCAGACGGCGGCGGCGGCGCCAAGAAGTTGCGCGGCAAGGCGGAGCAGACGGGACCCGTTCATCGATGCGTGCAGGGGGGTGGGGCGACTGGAGAGAAGACCCCCGTTCCTTTCGTCCACCTGCTTCATCGGCCTTGACCACCCTCCCATCCCCAGAACTTGCCTCATCTGGCATGATGGAAAAGCAATGTCCCGTGTTGCCACCCTCCTCCTCGCCCTGCTGGCGGGTTCAGCCCTGTGCGCCGCCCCGGCGGCCGCTCAGGACTTCTACGACCGTGGCACGCTGCGCACGCTTGAGTTGCAGTTCTTCCAGCCGGACTGGGAGACTCAGCTGAAGGACAACAAGCTGGCCGGCTTGCAGCAGTACATCGCCGCTGATCTGACCGTGGAGGGGGTGACTTACCCCAATGTCGGCGTCCGCTACAAGGGCAACTCCAGCTACTGGCTGCGCCAGGGCGGGCAGAAGCCGCCGCTCCACATCGATATGAAGGCGATGGGGGTGGACCAGGAGGTGCAGGGTGTCCATAAGCTGATCCTCAACAACCAGTGGTCTGACTCGAGCCTGATGCGCGAGGTCATGGCGTACCGGGTGCTGAACGAGTTCACGCCGTCGGCGCGCGCGAACTTCGTCAAGGTCGTGATCAACGGCGACAACTACGGGATCTACACCAGCGTGGAGCACGTCGGCGGCAAGTTCACCAAGCGCTGGTTCGGCAATGAGGATGGCTTCCGCTACAAGGCCGTGCCGCCGGACAACTGGCAGGACACGATTAAGACGCCGCCGCCGCCGAGCGATCTCGCGCTGCAGGACATCAACGGTTCGCTGACCCGTGCGGCGCGCGCCTACGAGCTGAAGAATCGCGAAGGTGACCCGCATGCCCACGAGGACGTGCTGACGGTCATCGATTTGCTGAACAACACGCCTTCCGTCGATCTGCTGGACCTGCTCGATCCGGTGTTCGATACCGATGCTGCGATCTGGCACCTGGCGCTGAACAACGCGCTGTGTTCACTCGACTCTTACTACGACTCGGGGCGCAACTACTACCTCTATCACGATCAGCGTCATGATCGGATGGCGATCCTGCCCTGGGACTACAACATGGCCTTCGGCGGGTACGGAAACTCGCCCAACACGCTGTCGCCCACCAAGGGCGCCGGCGATGCTTCGCGCCCGATGCTGTCCAACCTGGTCGAAGGCGGGGTGCTGCGCCAGGAGTACCTCGCGCACCACGCGACGATCGCCGAGCTGGTCCTCGACCCAGCCGTGCTGCACGCGGAGATCGATGCTCTGGCAGCGCTGATCGACGCCGAGGTCCAGATCGACACGCGTCTCAATCTCAACTACACCCAGTGGAACTCCGGACTGGGGCAGCTCAAGAGCTTCATCAGCAACCGCCACTCCTTCCTGCGATCCCACTCGCTGCTGGACGTCGAGCGCCCGGGCTATCTGGCTCAGGGGCACCTCCCGGCGCAGCCCGGCGCGGGGCAGCCCGTCAGCTTCTACGCCGAGGTTGTGAACGCGGCGGATCCGGTGGAGACCGTGTGGGTGCACTACCGTGTGCGCGGGGCCTTCGAGACGCTCGAACTCTTTGACGATGGCCAGCACGGCGACGGCGCCGCGGGCGACGGGCGTTATGCCAACTCGGTGGCGACGGGCTTCCCCTTCGGCGAGCCGGTCGAGTACTACTTCCGCAGCCAGTGCACGAACGGCAATGGCATGGCATTCCAGCCGTCCCGCGCGAGCTTCCAGCCTTACACCCTCACGACCAGCTGGAGCGGCAGCACCAGCGATGTGGTGCTGAACGAGTTCGTCGCCCGCAACAACACCGGAGTCGCCGACGAGATGGGGCAGTTCGAGGACTGGGTCGAGCTAGTCAACCGGGGCGGCACGACCGTGGACATCAGCGGGATGTACATGACCGACGACCTCGCCGACCCGACCAAGTGGGCGATCCCGGCGGGCACACTGCTGGCGCCGGGCGAGACGCTGCATATCTGGGCGGATGAAGATCTGCTGGATGGCCCGTACCACGCCGACTTCAAGCTCTCGGCGGATGGCGAGGAAGTGGCGCTGATCGACGTCGACGGCGCGACGGTGCTCGATTTCCTGGTCTTCGGGCCACAAGAGATCGACATCGCGACCGCGCGGCTGCACGACGGCGAAGAGCTGTGGGTCACGACCAGCGCTCCGACGCCGTACGCTTCGAATGATGCCAGCTGCGGCAGCCGGCCGTACAACGCCCTCGATCCCAGCCGCAACACCGCGAGCCTGGCGCTGATCGGCACGCCTCAGGTCGGTACCTCGGTCAGCGTCGAGATCGCTGGCTTCACCGCCGGCCAGCGCTTCGACTTCGTGGTCGGGACGCAGGCAGTGGTGCAGGACGACCCGGGCTCCGGTCTGAGTCTTCTCAGTGCGCAGTGGCTGGTGCAGCAGCGCCTTGTCGCCGACGCCAATGGGGAGCTTGTGCTGCCGCTCAACATCCCCAACAACCCTAGCCTGGTCGGACGCAGCTTCTATCTGCAGGCCGGCGTGCGCGGCGCGCAGTCGGTCGCGACTCACGGCCTGGAAGTCGTGGTCTGCCCGTAGAGGCGAGGCCGGATGGACCTGCACATTCGCCCGCTCGACCCGCAGGTCGAGACGGAGCTCGAACTCGTGGCGCAGCGGATGCGCGCCACGCTGATTGAGGTCCTGGGTGAAGAGCAGGGTGCAGCGATGTACAGCCTGGAGTGGCTGCGGCAGCGGGTCCGCGCGCACCTTCCGGGCGGCGAGTATCAGGCCGCGGTGCTGCTCGCCGAGCAGGGCGGCGAGATCGTTGGCCAGGCGATCGTGCGCAGTGATCAGGACGAGCAGGGCGCGCCGCTCGGCCTGATGGCGACGATCTACGTCTTGCCCGAGCGGCGGCGGCATGGAGTTGCCCAGGCTCTGATGACTGAGGTCGAGGCCTGGATCCGGGCCCAGGGCCTCGACCGTGCGGCCACCAATACGGGGAAGCACAACCTGCGCCTGATTCGGCTATGCGAGAGCCGCGGTTATCGCATCGCGCTGCAGACGGAGGACATGGTGCAACTGCTGCGCGAGCTGGAAGAAGCCGAGCCGCAGTCCGTTCATTCCCGCTAGGGTGAAGGGGTGAAGGTCGCTCTCCTCCCCATCCTGTTCGCGACTGCCCTCCCCACGTTGGCCTCCGCGCAGCTTCCCGATTCGCTCGGCGAAGCCACCAACCCAGCGAACGGGCACGTCTACCACATCCTTGAAGAGTCCACTTGGACGGATGCTCAGGCGGCAGCCGTCGCGATGGGGGGCAACCTCGTCACGATCGACGATCAAGCCGAGAACGACTGGGTGTATCAGACCTTCGGCAACTGGGGCAATCAGTCACGCGACCTGTGGATCGGCCTCCACGACATCAACACCGAAGGGGTGCATGAATGGGCGAGCGGCGCAACGGTCAGCTTCACCAACTGGGCCATCGGTCAGCCGGATAACTACACCGGCAACGATCCGATCAACGGCGAAGACCACGTGCACATGTACGGCTTCAACTCGCCGTATTACCCGGGTGAATGGAACGACATGCACGACGCCGCGCCGGGGACTGCCGGCTGGAATTTCGGTCTCTATGGCATCGTCGAACTGGAAGGCGCGAGCTACTCGATCGACCAGCTAGTCGCCGGGCAGGTTTCGACTCTGAGCTTCCGCAACTTCACGCCCAGCGCGAACATCCTGCTGGGCGTTTCGGTGAACGGCCCCGGCCCGACCCAGACCATTTTTGGCGACGTGGCCATGACGCCGCCGATCATCACCCTGCCGCTGATTCCGGCGGATGCCAACGGCAACGCGACGCAGCGGGTGCGGATCAAGCCCTACCTGCAGGGCGTGACGGTCTACAGCCAGGCGGTTGACTTGAGCTCTTTTGAGCTCAGCAACGCGATCGCGCAAACAGTGCTCTGATGAGTCTGACCCCCTTGAGTGGGCTCAAGACTGCGTCATCTGAAGCGGCCAGCGCCATTTCAGGACCTCCTTCAGCTGCCACCGCTGATCACAGACCCCTGCCGACTGAGCAGGGGTCGTTCTCGTTTTCACGGTCACGCCGCG
>PAHY01000029.1 GCA_002705055.1 Planctomycetota bacterium | reverse complement strand
GTCAAGACGAGAACGACCCCTGCCCAGTCGGCAGGGGTCTGTGATCAGCGGTGGCAGCTGAAAGAGGTCCTGAGGTGGCGCTGGCCGCTGCGGATGGCACAGCCATGAGCCCACTCAAGGGGGTCAGACTCGCTATTGCACGTAGTACAGCGCCAAGTAAAGCAGCAACAGCACCGCAACACCAAGCATCATCGCCCCCGTCGGCCAAGTACGAGACAAAATGCCATAAGGACCACGATGCTGACGCAGGCCCCGGTCCGTGAACTTCAACCACGCGCGGGCAGAACGAGCGCCTCCGTCGAGTGCGTGGCGCACCGTGCTGGCGACCCTTGTCCAGACTGGCGGCACCAGGCGGCGTAGCGGCCAATCGGCATCGAGGTTGGTGGAGTGCAGTTCGGGGGGGTAGAGGCCGCTGCGCTGGAGCCAGGTGAAGGCCAGTGCGCTGAAGAACAGCAGCTGCAGCTGGGTGACCACGTGGGTGAGGTCATACGGGCTGTAGTCGGTGGCGAAGGGCAGCAGTCCGTAGAGCATCTGCGGGTAGCTGCCAATGGCGATGCACAGCAGCGCAGCCAGGCCCATGGCGAGCAGCTGGTTGCGCGGCGGGTCCTTCGCTTCGAGCTTGGCGTCGTGTCCGTAGAAGGCAAAGAAGGGAATCTTGATGCCTGCGTGGTGGAACACGCCCGCCGCGGCGAACAGCAGGACGAACCAGACCCAGTAGAGGTGGGCGTCGGTGGCCGCCGACATGATCATCGACTTGGAGACGAAGCCGCTGAACAGCGGGAAGGCCGAGATCGAGGCCGCGCCGACGATGCAGAAGCGGCTGGTCCAGGGCATCTTCTTGGCGAGGCCGCCCAAGTCCGAGGCGTGGATGCGGCCTGTCTCCTGGAGCACGGCGCCCATGGTCATGAACAGCAGGCCCTTAAAAATCACGTCATTGAAGGCGTGCGCGACCGCGCCGTTGATGCCCAGCTCGGAGCCGATGCCGATGCCGACCATCATGAAGCCGATCTGGTTGATCATGCTGTACGCGAGCACGCGGCGCAGATCGTTTTCGATCACGGCGTAGAAGATCGGGAAGGCGGCCATCAGCGCGCCGATCACCACCAGCTCTTCCGTGCCCGGGAACATCCGGGCCATGCCATAGACCGCGGCCTTGGTCGTGAAGGCGCTCAGCCAAACCGCCCCAGTGGGAGTGGCCTCGGGGTACCCGTCGACGATCCAGGCGTGAAACACCGGGAAGCAAGCCTTCACGCCGATGCCCAGGAACAGCAGCAGTCCACCCGGAGTGTCGAGCCCGAACTCGGTCACTGCAATCGAGCGCGTGGCCGCATAGTGGACCCCGATCCCAGCCAGGACCAGCAGGCCCGAGGTGACGTGCCAGAGCAGATAGCGCTTCCCCGCGCGCCACGATCGCGGTGTGCGGCGGCCCCAGATGAGATAGACCGAACCGACCGCCATCACCTCCCAGAAGGTGAATAGCGTGAGCAGGTCCCCGGCGCCCACCGCGCCGATGGCGCCGCCCGCGTAGAGCAGGCAGGCAAAGTCCTGCCCCGGACGCCGGATGTGCAGCGAGAACAGCGTCGCGATCAGCGCGGCGACGTTGAACAGCAGCGTGAACAGGAAGGTCAGCCGGTCACGCGAGAAGATCGTGAGCTCGAAGTCGAGCAGCGAGGTCGTGACCGTCGCCTCGGCGGGCATCAGAAACAGGTGTGCCAGGCCGAGCAGCGGAACCGCCAGCATCACCACCGGGCGCAGGCGGTGGCGCATGAGCAACATGACCAGCGCGCCGGTCAGGTAGATCATGAACGGAGGGATCTGCGCCAGCATCAGTCCTTCTTCTCCTCGGGATCCCAGTAGTCCGTATCGCGCATCACAAGCTTGCGCAGATACTTGGCGGCGAGCACCAGGAAGACGCAGCCGCCGAAGCCGTAGACCGCATAAAAGGCCGGCAGGCCTTCGCCGGGCGCGTGCGTCTTGCGCTCGATGAAGAAGTCGATCACGACCAGCAGCACGCAGATGACACCGAAGACGGTCAGCAGCCGCTTCACGCCGGGCGAAAGTGGCCCGGTGAAGTCGTGGAGATCAGCGTGGTGCTCCTGGTTCTCTTCGGGGTGCGTCATGGTGCGAGCTCCACAGCTTGACGGACCAGGTCGTGGACCAGGTCGGGGAAGAAGAACAGCAGCACGGTCAACGAAGCGGTCGTCACCATCGCGACGCGGCACAGGAAGGGTGCCATGCCGTGGTCCGCATAGGAGCCGGTGCGCGGCGTTTCCGGCAGCACGAAGGCGCGGAAGGGGACCGAAAGCAGGTACACCACGTTGAGCAGCGAGCTGATCAGCAGCGCGGCCAGCAGCGGCCAGTGCCCGGACGAGGCCATGCCATCGACGAGCAGCAGCTTGCTCCACATGCCGCCGGTGGGGGGCATGCCGACGATTGCCAGCGCACCGACCAGGAAGCAGCCCATCGTGATCGGCATGCGCTTGGCGATGCCGTCGATCTGCGAAACGCGTGACTTGTGCGCCGTGATGATGAAGGCGCCGGCCGCGAAGAACAGGGTGATCTTGCCGAAGGCGTGGGCGGCGATGTGCAGGCCCGCGCCCTCGATCGCCTTGGGCGTCGCGACCATCGCGCCCAGCGTGATGTACGACAGCTGGCCGATGGTCGAGTAAGCCAGGCGTTCCTTCAGGTTGTCCTTGCCGAGCGCAATCACCGAAGCGGCGACCACCGTGAAGGCGGCCAGATAGGCGAGCACCAGGTGCAGGTCGAGCTCGCGCATCAGGTCGAGCCCGAAGATGTACACCGATACCTTCAGAATGGTGAAGACGCCCGCCTTCACCACCGCCACCGCGTGCAGCAGCGCGCTGACCGGGGTGGGGGCGACCATCGCGTTGGGCAGCCAGCGGTGGAAGGGCATGATGGCTGCCTTGCCGGTGCCGAAGACGAACAGCATCAGCAGGATGCCCAGGCCCAGGCTGGAGGCGCTGCCGTCCTCAAGGGGCTGGCGCAGGATGCCGCCCGGAGTGAAGTCGGTCGTGCCGGTCAGCACGTAGGTCGCGATGCACGCCAGCAGCAGGAAGGCGATCGACGTGCTCATCAGGATCCCCAGGTACACGCGGCCGGCCCGCCAGGCGGAGCGGTTGTTGGCATGCGTGACTAGGGGCCAGGTGGCGAGCGTCAGGGCTTCGTAGCAGACGAACAGCGTCGCGAGGTTGGCCGAATACGCCAGCCCCATGACCGCGAACAGCGACAGCGCGAAGCTGGCATAAAAGCGGGTCTGGTGCCGTTCACGGTGACTGCGGACGTAGCCGATCGCGTACAGCGTCGTGACCGGCCAGAGCAGGCTGGCGATCAGCGCGAAGGCGATGCCCAGGGGCTCGACGGTGAACGCGAGCTGCAGCCCCGGGGCGAGTTCGGCGAGGACCAGCGAGGGCTCCGCTCCCGCTTTGACCGCGCTGTAGAGCCCCAGGTTGAAGGCGAACAGGGCGACGCCGGTGAGGACCGAGGCCGTCTCGCGCAGATTGGGTGCGTTGCGCAATACCCCGATCAGCGCCGCGCCGGCGAGCGGGGTGAGCAGGATCGCGGTGAGCAGGGCCTCGGGGCTCATCGCGCGACCTCCTCGAGTGCCTGCGCGGCCCGGAGCGCCAGCTCGGACGAGGTGTCGCTGGCGATGCCGAAGTAAAGGTTGAGCAGCGCCAGCACCAGGGTGGGGGCGACCATCCAGGCCGGAGCCTCACCGACCTGCGGCGCACCGCGCGGTCGCTTCGACAGCAGCACGATGCCGATGATCCGCCCCACGTAGATGATCGCCAGCAAGGAGCTGACGAGCATCAGCGCGGCGGTGAACCAGCGCTCTTGCTCGAGGATGGCGCTGACCAGCGCCCACTTCGAGGTGAAGCCCGCCGTCAGCGGGACGCCGATCAGGCTGAGGCCACCCAGCAGCAGCGCCGCGGTGGTCCACGGCATGCTGCGGCCGACCCCGCGCACGGCGTTGATGCGGGTGGAGCCCACGCGGTAGACGATGCAGCCCATCGCGCAGAACAGCGCCCCCTTCATCAGCGCGTGGTTGAAGAGGTGGAGCAGGCTGGCGCTCAGGCCCGCGGTCGAGGCCAGGCCAATGCCCAGCACGATGTAGCCGACCTGCGCCACGCTGGAATACGCCAGCGCGCGCTTCAGATCGTCCTGGTAGATGGCCAGGATCGAGGTGCCCAGCGCGCCGATGATCGCCAGCGGCACCAGAGTGTCGGCCACCGGCAGGGTCGAGAAGGGCGCCGCCAGACCGTCGACCGTGTAGAACATGCGCAGCAGCACCAGCACCGCCACTTTGGTGGCCGTCGCGCTGAGGAAGGCGCTGACCGCCGAGGGCGCATAGGCGTAAACGTTCGGCAGCCACAGGTGCAGCGGCCAGATCGCGATCTTCATGCTGAGGCCGACCGTCAGGAAGGCGAAGGCCGCGCGCGCGGTGCGCGTCTGGTGGACCAGCCCCTCACCGTCCCAGGCCGGCTGCACCAGGCGCTCGGCCATGTCCGCCATGTTCAGCGTCCCGGTGAGGATGTACAGGAAACCGATGCCGAGCAGGTAGAAGGTCGCGCCGACGGTGCCGATCAGCAGGTAGCGGAAGGCCGCCGTAAAGGCGCGGCGATCGCGGCCCATCGCGACCAGCGCGTAGGTCGAGAGGCTGCTGATCTCGAGGAAGACGAACAGGTTAAAGGCATCCGCCGTGATCGTCATGCCCAGCAGGCCGCACAGGCAGAGCAGCAGGCAGGCATAGAAGCGATGCTGGCGGAAATCGTCGACCTCGCGCTCGACGCTCTTGCGCGCGTACGGCGCCACGATCGTGGCGATGCCGGTGATGACCAGCATGACCAGCGCGCCGGCGGCGTCGAGGCGGAACTCGATCCCGACCGGGGGCTGCCAGCCGCCCATGGCGTAGGTGATCGGGCCCTCGCTGAGCACGCGCTGAACGAGGTGCAGCGCGAGGGCGAACGAAGACCAGACCGCCGCCGTCGCGACCGTCCAGGCCCAGCGGCCGCGGCCGGTCAGCACGCACAGCGGCGCCGCAAGCAGCGGCACCACCACAACCAGGGCAATGGCGTGCTGCTCGATCACGTCGCTACATCCAAGGAATCGATCTCATCCTCCTCCATGGTGCCGTAGGTGTCCTTGATCTTGAGGATCAGAGACAGGCCGAGCGCCGTGCTGGCAACCCCGACGACGATGGCGGTGAGGATGAGGACGTGGGGAAGGGGATTGCTATAGGAAGTGATGCCTTCCTGCTGGATGGGCACCGTGCCGCCGGTGACCTTGCCGGCGGAAACGTAGAACACGAAGACGGAAGTCTGAAACAGGTTCAGTCCGACGATCTTCTTGACCAGGTTGCGCGCCGACAGCAGCAGGTAGAACCCAGCCATCATCAGAAAGATGAAGACCCAGTAGTTGAACAGGCCAAAGAACTCCATGTGATCAGTCCTGTCGGTGTACTGGGCCGCGCTGCAGGTGGTCAGCGAAGGCGAAGACGAGAGTGGTGACGACGGCGGCAACCGTGATGCCGACGCCGAGTTCGATCAGAATGATGCCGTAGTGCAGGCCGTCCTTGGCGTTCTCCGCGAGCGTGCGGTAGTCCAGGAAGTTCCCGCCCAGCATCATGTTCAGCACGCCGATGCCGCCGTAGAGCAGCAGCCCCAGCGCGATCAGGCGCTCGAGCACAGCGAAGGGGGCCACGCGCGCGGCCGCGGCCACGCCGAACAGCAGCAGATAAAGCATCAGGCCGCTGGCGAAGACCACTCCGGCCTGAAAGCCGCCGCCCGGGCCAAAGTCGCCGTGGGCCTGGATGTAGCAGGCGTACAGCAGGATCGCCGGGATCAGGATCTTGCCGACCACGCGCACCACCGCGTGATGCTCGGCGCGGATGTCCTCGCCGTGGTTCTCGTCGACCGGGGTGCCGTCCTTCTTGCGGCGGCGGCCGATCAGAGCCAGCACGCCGATGCCGGCGGTGAAGACCACCGCGGTCTCTCCCAGGGTGTCAAAGCCCCGGTAGCTCGCGAGCAGCGGCGTCACCATGTTGGGGATGCCGGTCTCCTCCTGCGAGGTCTCGATGTAATGCTTGGCGACCGGGTGGGTTTGGACCGGTGCGTTCGGATCGCCGAAGCGCGGCATATCGGTGGTCGCGTAGACCAGCGCGGCGCCCGTCACCGTGACCACGAACAGGGGGAGCTTCCAGCGTACGGCGCGCGGGTGCGCGCGGCTGCCGGTGGCCGCCAGGGTGCTGAGCATCAGGATCGTGGTGAGGCCCGCGCCGACCGCGGCTTCGGTCATCGCGACATCGCCGGCGTCGAGCACCACGAAGACGGATGCGGACAGCAGGCTGAAGATGCCGAACAGCATCGCGATGCCGAACAGATCGCGCATCCGCACCGTGGCCACCGCCACCGTGCATAGGAAGACCAGCAGGACGATGTCAATGATCTGAGCCATCAGTCCTTGCCTCCTGGTGCGTCGGGCGCCGCAGCCGTGTCCTCGAGGGGTTCCAGTCCAGCACGACGCGCCGATTTACTCAGCACGTGGGCCGCGGTTGCAGTCGTCAGCAGCAGGAATGCGGGGGCGAGCAGCAATTTGATCCCGACCGCCACCGATTCAGCCTGCAGCGCCAGGCCCAGGAAGACGCAAAGCGCGCCCAGCGAGTCGAGCATGCTAGCCGCGTGCAGGCGGGTGTAGAGATCCGGCAGGCGCAGCAGGCCGACCCCCGAAATCACGGCGACCGAGCCGCCGACCAGCAGCAGCACCCAGGAGAGGACATCGAGCGCGGCCTCCATCAGGCTTCTCCCTCCGAGGCAGCGGCCTGTTCCTCGCGCTTGGCCATGGCGTTCTGATACTCGGTGAAGCGCAGGACGGCGAGGGTCGAGGTAAAGCTGATCAGGGCGTAGATCAGGGCGATGTCGATGAAATCGCTCGCGCGGATCATGAAGCCGACCAGCGAGATCATGATCACGGTCGCGGTGCCGAAGACGTTGACCGCCAGAATGCGGTCATAGACCGTGGGCCCGCGCAGCGCGCGCACAAGCGCGAGCGCCATGGCGACCAGCACCAAGATCGCGGCAACTCCGTACATCACTTCTTGGCGGGCGGTCGGGCTACCTGCTGGGCGCGCCGTTGCATCTCGCCGGTGGAGAGGTCGGCGGCAGCCTGTTCCGTGAGGGCATGGACGGCCAGCTCGTCATCCGAGACCTCTAGGGTGACGGTACCCGGCGTCATCGTGATCGAGTTGGCGTAGGTCACCTGGCCCAGCGTGTCGGCTTCGCCGGCGGGGACCACGATCACGCGCGGACGGATTGCCGGTCGGCGCGCGAAGAGGACCGGAAGCATGGCCAGGTTCGCCTTGACGATCTGACCGAGCAGCCAGATCGAATAGGGGGCTGCCCGATGGAGCGAGTCGAGCGGCATGCCCTCTTCGTCGATGACCTGCATTCTGCGCGCGAGCCAGACGACCAGGGCTACCGAGGCAGCGCCCATCGCGAGGATCAGTCCCTCGAAGTGCCCTGAGAGCCCGAGCCACAGAACGGCAAGCAGAGCGGCTAGAGAGAGGTAGCGCACTTCGGGGGCGGTGGGATCTCAAGGGGGACGAGATTCGGCGTCCGCACGCCCGCACGCCCGCGAAGGGGCCGCCGCGGACCCGCCCAGGGCCCCGACTCTCGGAGGAGGAAAAAGCCTAGCGACAGGCTTCAAAGGTGTCCACTCACTTGCGTGGACTGCCAACCTAGACCGAGAGTGCGCCTCGCTTGCCGATCCGCGCGACTTTGACCACCGCGTTGTAGTTGGGCACCCCGCCGCCGGCGTCGACGCTGCCGTGCGGAATCACAACATTGACCTCGGGCCAGTGGGCCTGCAGGGTCCCGCGGGTGACCTCGGCCAGGAAAACACGCCCTTCCATGCTGCCGGTCTCGTTTTCGAGCACGATCCGGTCGTCGGCGCGGAGCCCCAGGGCGGCGGCGTCGTCGGCGTGCATGAAGACGTGATCGCGCATCGCGCCGGTCAGCGGGTCGCGGGCGCGCTGGACCATCGAGTTGAATTGCTTGCCGCGCCGGGTCGTGACGGTGAACTCGTCCTGGGCCCGGTCCGGGTGCGGCTCGCCCAGGAAGGGGGGGCGGACCGGCACGAGATGAGCTTTGCCATCGGCCGTAGGGAACTGGCGGTCGGCGCACAGGTGCGGCCCACCCCACTGAAATTCATCGCCCTTCCGCTTCAGCTTCTCGATGCCGGCGTAGCTGGGCACGGCCTGGGCGATCTCGGCGCGCACCGCGTCGCCGTCCACAAAGCGCGGACAGGCCGGGTCGTCGCCCTTCACGGCCTCGGCCAGGGCGAGCATCATCCGCCATTCATCCTGGGCTTCACCCACCTGGTGCCCGGGAATATGCGGGGAGTAGATGACCCGACGCTCGGTGCTGGTCTCGGTGCCGCCGCCTTCCTGCTCGTAGCGGGTGCGCGCCGGCAGCAGGAAGACCGTGTCCGCCGGGTCCACCAGCATCTGGTTGGTCAGCACGATGTCGCTGTGGATCCGCAGCGGGATCCGACCCAGGCCTTCGGCGATGCGATCCGGGCTGGGCATGGTCTCGAGGAAGTTGCCGCCGATGCAGTACAGCGCGTCGAGCTGCCCCTGGATGGCAGCCTCGAGATAGTCGACCGTGGTCATGCCCGGCTCGTGCGGCACCGGGAAACCCCACAGCTCTTCAAAGCGGCGCGCGTTCTCCTCGTTGACCTCGAGGCCCCCGGGAAGGGCGGTGGAGTAAGCGCCCATCTCGGCGCCGCCCTGGACGCCGCTGTGTCCGCGGATCGGCATCAGGCCGCAACCGTCGCGGCCGACCCACTCCTTGAGCAGGCCCAGGTTGGCGATGGCCTTGACCGTGTCGGCGCCGTGCGGATGCTGCGTGATCCCCATCGACCAGACCAGCACGCCCTTCTCGGCCTGGGCAAACTCGTCGGCGAAGGCCTCGACCTCGGCGCGCTCGACCCCGGCCAGGGTGCACAGCTCATCGATCGACTGCCGCGCCAGCTTGGCCTGGAAGTCCTCGTAGCCTTCGACGGCGGCGTCGAGGAACTCGGTGTGCACGGCGCCGCGCTCGATCAGCAGCTTGGCCGCGGCGTTGAGGAAGGCCAGGTCGCCTCCGATCTTGACCATGTAGTCGCGGTCCGAAATCGTCGTGCCGAACAGCGCCGAGGTCGTCGACGAGGGGATCCAGTAACGCTTCATTCCCGGCTCGCGGTAGGCGTTGACCGTGATCACCCGCGCGCCGCGCTTGCGCGCGTGCATCAGGTACTTGGTCGTGACCGGCTGATCGTTGGCCGGGTTTGAGCCCAGGAAGACGATCAGATCGGAATCGAACCAGTCCTTGTAAGAGCAGGTGGTCGCCGCGACGCCGACGGTCGCCTTGAGCCCGGCCGTGCTGGGGCTGTGGCAGAGCCGCGCCGAGTTGTCGACGTGCGGCGAGCCCAGAAAGCGCATGACCTTGCCGGCCACGTAGTAGTTCTCATTCGTCAGCCCGCGGCTGGTGACGAACATCGCGGTGCGGTCGGGGTCATAGCCCCGCCACTTCTCGCCGACCTCCGCCCAAAGCTCCTCCCAGCTGACGCGGCTGAAGCCGGGCTCGCCGCGCCGTCGGCGCATGGGGTAGGGGAGCCGCCCGAGTTCGCGGAGTTCTTTCGAGCTCTTCCGGCGCAGCGCCTCGACGTCGCCCAGCACCGCCGGATCGAGCGCGCCCATGGTGTTGAGCCGCAGCAGCTCGAGGCGCACCATGCACAGATGGGTGCCTTCGACGGTCCAGTCCTTCAGGCCCGTCGTGCCGAGCGCGCAGCCATCGCAGACGCCCTGGCTCAGCACCTTCCAGCCGTAGCGAAGGTTGTCGCGGTTCTCCCAGACGATCTTCGCCATCTCGCGGAAGTGCTTCGGCTTGGTCAGACCCAGGCCAAAGGGGACCCACGAGGCGGCGAGTTGCCGTTCGCTCCGCTGCTTGCGCTCCATGGGCGGCATTCTACGGGCGCTGCAGCGCAACCGCCCTGGTGCAGCGGGGTAGATTGAGGTCATGCGCCTCGCCCTGGCACTGACTCTCCTCCTCTTTGCGGGTGGCCCCGCTCACTCGCATGTTCAGGGGCCGGACTCGACGGCGGCTCCCGCGGTCCATCCCTTCTACCGGATCCAGGTGGTCGACCGGGCGACCGGCCGCGGCGTGCCGCTGATCGAGCTGCGCACAACCTACGGGGGGCGTTACCTGACCGACAGCGCGGGGGTGGTGGCCTTCTTCGAGCCGGGCCTGATGGGAGAGGAGCTCTGGTTCCACGTCGCGGGCCATGGCTACGAACACCCGGCCGACGGCTTCGGCTACCGCGGCGTGCGCCTGACGCCCACGCGCGGTGGCCGCGCCACGATCACGGTCGATCGGATCAACCTGGCCGAGCGGCTCTACCGCATGACCGGCACCGGCATCTATCGCGACAGCGTGCTGGTCGGCGACACGCCGCCGCTGGCGAAGCCGCTGGTGAACGCGCAGATCACCGGCCAGGACAGCGCGCTGGCGCACGTCTTCGGCGGCAAGATCTACTGGTTCTGGGGCGACACCGGGCGGCTGTCCTATCCGCTGGGGCTGTTCAAGACGGCCGGCGCGACCTCCGCGCTGCCCAGCCAGGGCGGGTTGGCCCCGGGGGCTGGGGTCGATTTCGACTACTACCAGGGGCCGGACGGCTTCGCCCGCAACGTGGCGCCGGTCCCGGGCACCGGCGTGGTCTGGATCGATGCGGTGTCCAGCGCCCCCAACGCGCAGGGGCAACTGCGGATGTTTTCCCACTTCGAGCGGCGCCAGGGCCTGGGCGACTTGTTCGAGAAGGGCCTGCTGGTCTGGAACGATGCCACCGGCGAGTTCGAGAAGGTGGCCGACTTCGCGCTCGATGAACAGCTGCACCCCTTCGGCTGGCAGCCGCTGATCCAGGACGTGAACGGCGTCGAGTACCTCTACTTCGCCAAGCCCTACCCCAACTTGCGGGTGCGACGCGAGCTGGCGGCGCTGGTCGATCCCAGCGAGTACGAGGCCTATTCGCCCCTCGTTCCGGGCACGCGCTTCGATGGCAAGAACTCGCAGATCGAGCGCGATCAGCAGAACAAGATCGTCTGGGCCTGGAAGAAGAACACGGCTCCGGTCAACGCCGCGCAGCAGCGACAGCTGATCAACGCAGGCCTGATGACGCGCGCCGAGTCACCCTTCCGGCTGTTCGACGTTGACACCGGCAAACAGGTCAAAGGGCACACCGGCACCGTGGCCTGGAACGATTACCTGGGCAAGTACCTGATGATTCTCTGCGCCGAGGGCAGCGAGGAGTCCTATCTGGGCGAGATCTACGCCGCGGCGGCAGATTCGCTGGAAGGGCCGTGGTCGCACGCCCGCAAGATCGTCAGTCACGATCGCTACACCCTCTACAACGTCGCGCAGCGTCCCTTCTTCGACGAGGACAACGGGCGGCTGGTTTACTTCGAGGGCACCTACACCCACACCTTCTCGGCGACCGAGGTCGGCACGCCCTGGTACGACTACAACCAGATCATGTACCGGCTGGATCTCAGCGACCCGCGCCTCTTCGCGAAATAGCGTTCACGTCGCTGATCGGAATCGCGCTCTTCCAGCTGATGCCGGCGCGCTTGGCCTGGCGGACATGATCGCGCTGCCCCGCTTTGTCGATGCGTCCGGAGGGAAGCAGCGCGAGCAGCTTGGTGCCGAGCTTCTTCTCCTTCGCCGGGAAGGCGGTGAGCACCTCTGCCCGCCGGGCGAAGGTGTCGGGCTTCAGGACGTAGAGCTGCTGCCCGGGCTCGAATCCGGGGAATTCCCGCAGCGCTTCTTCCGCATCGAGAAGGACGAAGTGAGCCTGGCCCGCGATGCCGTGGCTGCGCGCTTCAGCGGCGAGCTCCTGCGCCGCCGCGGCGCGCTTCTTGGGGTCGGCTTCCACGAGCGCGATCAGGGGCAGGCCGTCGCTGGCCGCGACGTTGAGCGCCAGCCGCAGCGTGGGGACCGCGGGTAGAGCGGCCTCGCCCTGCTTGGGCTTGTAGCGCTCGTGCAGTTCCGCGAGAGAAGCAGCGAAGCTCGCGGCGTCGCGGAAGATCATCTCGGGGCCGCGCCCGCCGCGGCACAGGGCCTGCTCGCCGCTTGGATCGAGCAGCACGAAGGTGGTGTTTTCCAGGTCGCCGTCGCGGCCGCTGAACCAGCGCGACAGGATCTTGGCCTCGTCCGCGCTTTCATAGGTGGCCGGGCGGACGCAGATCCACGCGCGCGAGGCGGCGACGACTTGAGGGTCGAAGAAGAAACTCTCCTCCTGCTTGCGGTAGCCCGGTCACCACATGCCCGGCACGCCGCTGCATTGCGGCGCCGCCGACTGCAGCAGGATGGGGCGGTTCAGGCGCTGCGCTTCGGCGAGTGCCTGATCCCAACTGGTGTACCAGCTCACGCGCTGCTGCGGAGCCTGTTCGGCTGCGCGCGGGGCGCGCGAGGGATCGGCAGCAGACGCGGGGCCACCTGACGGGGGCAGGGCCTGCTGCGCGAAGAGCAAGAGGGTCGCCGTCAGCATCGATGCCGAAACCCGCTTCGGGTCTGGTGGTTTCGCCGCTTACTCCTTGATGTAAGGCAGCATCGTGCCGTCCATCTCCTGGATCCACAGCGTGTCGCCGACCCGGTAGGCAGCGAAGGTCTCGATGCGGTCATGGACGATGCCGACGTCGGGGCTGCCCATCTCCTGGAGCATGGTCAGCCACACCCAAGGGCCAGCGCCGGGAGTGAGGCACCAGTAACCCGGGATCTCCTCGATCACTTCGGGGTGGCCGAGGGTGAAGCGGAAGGGGCCGCGAATCTCAAAGTGACGGCGATGCGACTCAAGCAGCGCCTTCATGTCGATCTCGGCCTGGCCGCGTCCCTCGGGCAGCAGCTTGTCCCAGTCCATTTCGCTCGAACTGAACTTCCAGGTGCCCGCGAGCCAGTACTCGTCGAAGGCCTCGGCAGCGACCTTGTGCTCGGAGAGCACGGGGGCCTTCGGAGCGCTGTCGACGGGCAATGCCATCAGCACGCCTTCCTGCAGCGGCATGCTCTCGCGCACTTTGTTCATCGCATCGGTGCGCAGCGGAGTGGTACGGTCCAGGTCGTTCGTCAGGACCTCGGAACGGCAGAAGGTGCGCACCATCTGAACCAGGGTTTCAAAGCTCTCCTCGCGCTGCGCCATGCTCTCCTCGATCTCGGCCTCGGCTTGACGCAGCTGCTCGCGCTGATTCCGATGCTGAATCGCCAGGCTGCCGGTGGCAGCGTCGGCATCGGCCGGGGTGACGTCCCCGCCAATACGGACCCACTTGCCGGCGACCAGCGGATCGCCGTCGACCCAAATGAAGTCGCCCTCGCGCTGCACGGTGAGCAGCGGGAAGTCGGTGGTCTCGGTGGACATCGCGATGCGGAGCTGTTCCGGACCGAGCTGCTCGTGTGTCCATTGCATGGACGAGCCATTGATCTTGCCATCCATGGAGACGCCGAAGATGCAGCTGCCGTCCGCGCGCAACTGCATGCGCGTCTGATAGCAGGCCATGATCGCCTGGCTCTCGTCCATGCCGCCTTCGACCATCTGGTTGACCTTGTCATCGATGGCAAGGACATCCGGGAACGGCGCCCACAGACCGACCATGAACTCGGCCGAGATCTCGGTCTCGAGCACTTCAGCTTGCGGGGCGGGCGGCTCCGGCGCCGGCATCGGATCCGAGGGTTGCGCGGGCGCGACCGGATCGGAGGCGCAGGCGACCGAGATCAGCGGGAGGAACAGGGCGAAGCGGAGCGTCGACATGGCAGACTGGAGCGTCTTATCGGCAAGTGCCGTGCTCAGCATGAAGTTGCGCCTGATCCAAGTCGATGCCTTTGCCGACCGCGCGCTGGTCGGCAATCCGGCCGCCGTCGTGCCACTCGAGGCTTGGCTGCCGGACGCGCTGCTGCTGGCGATCGCGATCGAGAACAATCTCAGCGAGACCGCATTTCTCGTGCCCGAGGGCGAAGGCTGGCGGCTGCGCTGGTTCACGCCGGGCGGCGAGGTCGACCTCTGCGGGCATGCCACCCTGGCCACGGCGCACGCGTTGCTGACCGAGTGGGGGGTCGATCGCGAAGAGCTGCAGTTCCACACCAGGAGTGGTGCGCTGAGCGTGCGTCGGGTCGATGACGGCTACCAGATGGACTTTCCCGCTCAAGCTCCGCGGCCTGTTCCGGAAGAGCTGCGCGCCGCCGCAGCCGAAGTGACCGCGGGCCTGGGCGCGGTACCCGAGCTGCTGCTGGTGAGCGAGGACTGGATCGCGATCTACCCGAACGAGGCGGCGGTCGCGGCGCTGCGCCCGGACGGCGGCCGGCTGGCTGAGGTGGGGCTGCGCGGTGTACTGGCGAGCGCCCCGGGCGAGCGGCACGACTTTGTCAGCCGCTGCTTCTTTCCGGCGCTGGGCATCCCCGAGGACCCGGTCACCGGCTCGGCGCATTGCCAGCTCGCGCCGTACTGGGCGGATCGCCTCGGTCGCAGTCGGTTGCGCGCGCGGCAGATCTCGGCGCGCGGCGGGGAGCTGGGTTGTGAACACGCGGGTGAGCGCGTGCTGCTGACGGGACGAGCGGTCACCTACCTGCGCGGCGAAATCGAGCTGCCGTAAGCTGGCTGCATGCTCGCGCTGCTGCTCGCCCTCACTCTGCAGACCGGCTCCGCCGCGGATTCGACCACGGAGGTCATCCAACCGACGGATTGGCTCGTCATTGATGCGATCGACGAGCGGGGCAGGCGACCGTTTCGCGAGGACGCGGTCTTTGCCGCACATCTGCTGCGCGGCGGAGCGCCGCCGGTCGCCGGCGAGCAGCTGACCGGTGCCCGCGGCGCCGCCAGCTGGAGGGCCGTGCAGGCGGAGGGCGCGGTGCAGCTGCGCGGCCGCGGCGCGTATGCCTACACCGCGATCGAGGTCGAGGAAGCCGGCGTCTATCTGGCCGAGCTGCGCCGCGGCGCGACGCTGATCGTGAACGGCGAGGCGACGGCTGGTGACGTCTACCGCTACGGCTTTGACGGTTATCCGGTCGCGCTAAAGGCGGGGCGGAATGAGGTCTACGTCACCGCGGTGCGCGGGGCGTTCGAGCTCAAGCTGCGGCGGGTGGACGCGGGCCTGCGCTTTGGCGAACGCGACCGCATGCTGCCCGATCTGCTACGCGACGAGCCGGCGAAGTACTGGGTCAGTCTGCTGCTCATGAACACGACGACCGAGTGGGTGGATCACGCCAACTCCGGTCACTGGGAGGTCGACGCGCCCGACTATCTCGAGGTGCACGCGTACGGGCGTGCCCAGATCGCGCCGCTCGGCCTGGCGCGCGTCGTCTTTGGGGTCGAGTTTGAACAACTCCCCGCGGACCTTGAGGAGGTGAGCTTCACCGTGCGCGACACCCTGCACGGTGCCGAGACCGAGGTTCGGCTGCGAGTGCGCAACTCGAACGAGCTGCACCGGCGCACCTACTACTCGTGGGTCGACCGCTCGATTCAGGAGTACGCGGTCCAGCCGCCGTTGTCGCGGCCGGCCCGCGCGAGTGATAGGGCCGGCGACGCGCCCGCTGCGCCGATTCGTCTGGCGCTTTCGCTGCACGGCGCCGGCGTCGGCTGTCTGGGGCAGGCCGGTAGCTATCAGCAGAAGGAGGACTTCTGGATCGTCGCGCCAACCAACCGGCGCAAGTTCGGCTTCGACTGGCAGGACTGGGGGCGCCGCGATGCCTACGACGTGCTCGAGGAGGCGCTCGACTTCACTGGCGTGGATCCGCGCCACGTCTACGTGACCGGTCACTCGATGGGGGGCCACGGCACCTGGCACCTCGCGGCCAACGACCCGGATGGTTTCGCTGCTGCCGGGCCGAGCGCCGGCTGGGCGACCTTCGACACCTACGGCGGCCGCCCGCAGCAGGATGAGCGCTGGCTTCGCGCCGACGCGGCCAGCCTGACGCTCGACCTCGTCGACAACCTCAAGCAGGTCGCGCCCTTCATCATTCACGGCACCGCGGACAACAATGTGCCGGCGACTCAGGCGCTGACCATGCTCGAGGCGCTGACCCGCGCCGGCTCGAACGTGGAGCTGCACATGCAGGGCGGCGCCGGCCACTGGTGGGGCGGCCGCTGCGTGGACTGGCCCGATCTCTTCGATCATTTCCGTCGCCGGGAGATTGCCGAGAGTCCGGACACCGTGGAGTTCATCACGGTCGACCCGGCGGTGGATGCCGAGCATCATTGGATGTACCTGCTTGAACAGGTCGAGTACGGCAAATCGAGCCGCATGAAGGCCAGCTTCCAGGATGATCGAATTGAGGTCGAGACCGACAATGTGCGCCTGTTCTATCTGGGCCGCGAGGCGGCGACGGTCGCCATCAACGGGCAGGAGATGAGCCTCCCCGAGGGGGCCGAGCGCTTCGTCGAGTACCCCGCTTTCGAGCTTCACGACGGCGAATGGCGCTGGGTCGAACACCTCACCTACGGCAAGAGCCGCGACCTCTTTGAGCCTGCGGCGACCAGCTCGAGCCCCTTCAAGCGCGCCTTCGACAATCACTTCCTGCTGGTGGTCGGCACCCAGGGCGACGACGAGCGCGACGCGGCCCTGCTGGCGCGCGCCCGCCATGACCAGGCTGTCTGGACCTACCGCGGCAACGGCCTCGCGCAGGTGGTGCGCGACGTCGACGTGCAGCACATCCTCCAGCCGGTGCCGATGGTCGTCACCCGCAACCTCATCCTCTACGGCAACCGCGACGACAACTCGGCCTGGCGCGTGCTGGGCGAGGACCTGCCGATCGATTTCAGCGACGGCGTCGCGCGGCTGGGCGAGCAGACCTGGTCCGGCGACTACGCCGGGCTCTTCGTGCTGCCGGCCGAGGACCGCCTCGTCGGCGTCTTCGCCTCGACCTCGACGGCCGCCGCCCGTCTCGGCGACACCTTCGCGCCCTTCATCAGCGGCGTCGGCTATCCGGATTACGCGATCGTCGGCCTCGATGTCCTCAGCCGCGGCGATCAGGCAGTCGTCGCCGCCGGCTGGTTCGACCATGCATGGCAGTTGCCGGCCGCGTCACGCTAAGCTGGCAGCGATGCGTCTTCCCTCGCGCTGGCTTTCTCTCGCTCTCCTCGTTTCGCTGCTTCCGGCCTGTCACGCGCCGGGCTCTCGCGGCGATGAGTGGATTCAGCTCTTCGACGGCGAGAGCCTGGACGACTGGACGGTCAAGATCCGCGGGCAGGAAGCCGGCGTGGATCCCTACGAGACCTTCCGGGTCGAGGACGGCGTGCTGAAGGTCGGCTACGACAATTACGAGGGCAACTTCGACGGCCGCTTCGGCCACCTCTTCTACAAGGAGGAGTTCTCGCACTACCTGCTCCGCGTCGAGTACCGCTTCGTCGGCGAGCAGATGAGCGGCGGCCCCGGCTGGGCCTGGCGCAACAGCGGGCTGATGCTGCACGGCCAGTCGCCCGAGTCGATGGGGGTCACCCAGGAGTTCCCGGTCTCGATCGAGATGCAGCTCCTCGGCGGCGACGGTCAGAACACGCGGACCAACGCCAACCTCTGCACCCCCGGCACCAACGTGGTGATCGGCGAGAAGCTTGACCAGCGCCACTGCATCAACTCCACCAGCGAGACCTGTCACGGCGACGAGTGGTACACCGTCACCGTGGAAGTGCGCGGCGGTGAGGTGATCCGCCACTTCCTCGGCGAGGAGAAGGTGATGGAGTACTTCGCGCCGCAGCTCGACGAGCGCGATGCCGACGCCCAGCGCCTGATCCCGGAGAGCGGCGAGCTGATCCTGCACGGCGGCACGATCTCGTTGCAGTCGGAGTCGCACCCGCTGGAGTTCCGCAAGGTCGAGCTGAAGTATCTGGACGAGACGCCCTGATGCGCCGATTTAGTCTGCTCATTCTGGCGCTGGGAGCCTGTCAGGCGCCGCCGCCCCAGCCGACCGTCCCCGACTCCTTGACCGAACTCGAGATCGGTGAGACCGTGCGCGTCGACTATCTGTACGAAGGCTGCTTCGCCAGCGGGCTGCGGCAGCGCGTCGAGATTTCGCGCAATGAGCAAGGCTGGCTGTTTGAAGCCTGGCTCCCCGAGCAGGGCAAGCTGGGCGGTTCGCTGGAGTCGCTGGGCACCATGTGGGTGCGGCCGCAGGAGCTGGCCTACTGGGATGGCGTCGTGATCAGTCACCGCAGCGGCGCGCCGGCCGGATCGACTTCGCTCAGCGTGGTTGAGCTGTCCTGGCGCCGCGCCGATCAGACCCTGCGCAGCCAACGCTTCGAGCGCGACACCCAGGCCGACGAAGACCTGGTCGCCTGGATTCCGCCCGATCCGCTGACCGCGCGTCTGCGTGAGGCCTCGGCGCTGTCTGACGCGCCCTAGCCGCCGCGGCTGCCGCGCTTGATCCGGCTCGCCGGGTCGTTGGCGCGACGCTTCTCAGGCTCGGCGTCGACCGGCCCAGCCGCTAGGTTGTTGTGCCACCAGCGCAGCATGGTGTGCCGCAGGTGCAGGGTCGTGCCCGCGCCTTCGTAGATCCCATGACTGCGGTTGGGGTAGGCCACCTGATCAAACTGCTTGCCGTGCTTGATCAGCTCGTCGACCAGCGCTTCGTTGTTCTGGTAATGACAGTTGTCGTCGCCGGTGCCGTAGATCAGCAGCACCGGGTCCTCGAGCCCGGCGGCGTGGTGGATCGGCGAGCCGGCCAGGTAGCCATCCGGGTTGTTCTGCGGCGTGTTCATGTAGCGCTCCTGATAGATCGTGTCGTAGTAGCGCTGGTCGGCCACGAAGGCGACCGCGATGCCAGCCGAGTAGATCTGCGGGTAGCGGAAGAGCGCGTTCAGGGTCATCGAACCGCCGCCGGACCAGCCCCAGATGCCCACGCGATCGGCATCCAGGAACTTGTGCCGACGCAGCAGCGCGCGGGTCGCCTGGGCCTGGTCGGCCGAAGCCAGCACCCCGATCGAGCCATAGACGCACTTGCGCCAGGCGCGGCCCTTCGGCGCCGGGGTGCCGCGGTTGTCGACGCTGGCCACCACGTAGCCCTGTTCAGCCAAGAAGCGATGCCAGAGCTGGCTCGCTGATCCCCAGCGGTCCATCACCGTCTGCCCGGCCGGCTCGCCGTAGACGTGCATCAGCAGCGGCCACTTCTCGTCGGGGTCGAAGTCCGGCGGGTACATGATCCAGCCGTCAAGTTCGGTGGCGTCGGGCAGAGTGATCTGGAAGAACTCCTCCCGCACCTCGGGCAGGCTGGCCAGGCGCTCGGCCAGCGCTTCATTGCGCACCGCCGGGAAGCTCTCGACCGGAGTGTGCGCGGGCAGCTCGACCAGCTCGACCTGCGGGACCTGCGCCTTTGAAGACCAGCGGTGAATCGCGTAGCTGCCGTCGTGCGAGATCTGGTACTCGTGCCAGCCGGGCTGATCCTCCGGTGTCACGCGCACCGGCTCGTCACCGGACAGCGAGGCCTTGTACAGATAGCGCTGGGTGGCGTTGTCGGGCGAGGCCAGGAACCACAGGCTGTTGTTGGCCGGGTCGATCTTGAGCACCGCGATCACGTCCTGCTCCTGCGGCGTGAGGCAGTAGGGCTCGGCGCCATCGCGGTCGATCACCCAGACCTGCCGCCAGCCGCCGCGCTCGCTCACCCAGGTGAAGGCGCGCCCGCGGTCAAGCCAGACGATGTCATCGCAAACCTCGGCCCAGGCGGCGTCCTGATCGCGGAAGACCTCCTTCCAGCTGCCGTCGCCGGCGTCGACCTCGAGCACGCGGATCGTGTCCTGGCGGCGGTTGACGCGCTGGATCATCAGCTTGCCGTCCGGCATGAAGTCCATCCGCGCGACGTAGTCATCGCGCAGATCGCCGGGCAGATCGAGGAAGCGCACCGGGCGGTGGCCGCGAATGGTGCCGGCAGGGCTGGACGGCGAGCTCTCCGGCTGGATCAGCAGATCGACCACACCGATCCGGCACTTGGGGTTGGTGGTGCCGGCCTTGGGGTAATGGATCCACTTCATCTGCGGGTATAGCCCCGAAGTGAGATCGACCAGCGGGAACTGCTCCACGCCCTGATCGTCGATCTGCCAGAAGACCAGCCGGGTGCCGTCCGGACTCCAGCGGAAGCCGTCGCGCAGCTGCCACTCCTCCTCGTAGACCCAATCAAAGGTGCCGTTGATCAAGGTGGGGGAGCCGTCGGTGGTCAGCGCCAGCGGCTGCCCCTTGGCGACGTGCTGCACATAGAGGTTGCTCTTGTGCACGAAGGCGACGGCGTCGCCGCTCGGCGAGAACTTGGCGAACTGGAACCAAGTCGACTCGAGCTTGCCGCCGACCTTCCACAGCCAGCCGCTTGCCAGGTCCTTGACCCAGTAGTCGCCGCGGGTGTGGTAGCGCCACACCCGACGGGTGTTGGTGAAGATCAGCATCCGCCGGCCGTCGGCGGACCACTGATAGTCCGCGATCGGCAGCGCGCGATTCTCGCCTTCGGGCGTCAGCGCCGCGGCGTCCAGCAGCACGCTGCGTTCGCCGCTCGCCGGGTCGTAGCGCGCGATCAGGTTCTGCCCGTTCTCGTCGCGCTCGAGCGCGGTGTAACCGCCGTCCTCCAGCCAGCGCACCGGCCCGAACCCTTGAGCCCGAAACTCGTCCGAGCCGTAAATGCGTTCGATTGTCAGACCGGGGTCCGCGTCCTGGGCCGGCGCCGACGAGGCGGCCGGGCCAATCAGGATCAGAAGGGCCAGGAGGAGAAATCGCCGCATCGAATCAGCCTAGTCGAACAGCGGTTCCGATTCAGCCCTGCTTGATAGGATCGTGGCGTCGAGTCGATGAATCACCATCTTCGCCTTGTTCGTATCCTGCGCAGCGGCCAGCTGGAAGAGCCGGCGAAGCTGACCGAGTTTGGCCAGGCCACCATCGCGCCGACCCTCGCCAACTACCCTCCAGGCGAAGAGGAGCCGGCCTGGCCCTGCTTCGCGCTGGTCGAGGGCGAGCAGGCGGTCGGCGGCGGTGGCTACAAGACTCCGCCCCAGGACGGCGAGGTCGAGATCGCCTACTTCACCGCGCCCGAGTTTGAGGGCCGCGGCTACGCGGGCCAAACCGCGCGCCTGCTCATTGCGCGCGCGCGAGAGATCGACCCAGCTCTGACCATTACCGCCGAGACCTTGATGGAAGAAAACGCTTCCGTCCGCCTCCTCCGTCGGCTCGGCTTCGAGCAGACGGACATCCGCGTCGACCCCGACGAGGGGATCGAAGTTTGGCACTGGAAGCTCCGCCCATGACCCGCCACCGCCGCCCCCAATACAACGCCGTCGTTCCCTACCTCATCGTCGAAGGTGCGGAGGCCTGCATGCAGTTCTGCCGCGAGGTCCTTGGCATGACGATCGAAGAGGACGATCGCAACGAGGACGGCAGCGTGATGCACGCGCTGCTGCGACTCGAGGACAGCGTGATCGAGATCTCCGATGCGCGCGAGGGCACGCCCGCGCTGCCGAGCATGCTGCATGTCTACGTCGACGATGTGGATGCCCGCTACGAAGCTGCAAAGAAGGCGGGAGTCGAGACGATCATGCCGCCGACCCAGATGCCGTACGGCGAGCGCAGCTGCGGCTTCACAGATGCCTGGGGCATCCAGTGGTGGCTCGCGACTTGCAACGAGGACGCGCCCGCCGACCCCGCCTGATTTCCCGCTCGCGGAAATCCACCGACCGTTCGCCCGAGTGGGTGCGCGATGCGTCGAGAGACGTAAACTACGGGCTTGGGCGCCCCGCCCGATTCGTCCGTGAATCGATCCACTCTCACTTCAGGTCTGTTTCTGCTCCTGGCCCTGGCGGGGTTGGCCGCCGTGCTGTTCTGGCCGGAGGCCGAGGCAGCGGAAGAGGGCGCGGGACGCGGCGGCGGCGGCTTCCGCTTCCCGGTCACCGTGACGGAAGTCGTGGCCGAGCCGGTCATGGAAACCGCCGAGCTGGTCGGCGACGTGGTTTCGGCGCGGCGCAGCACCTTGGCCTTCGATCGCAGCGGCACGCTGCAGGCTGTGCACGTGCGCCTGGGCGATCAGGTCGAGGCCGGGCAGTTGCTGGCCGAGCTCGATGATGCGGTCCTGCTCGAGGACCTCGCTTCGGCGCGCGCTGCGGCTGAGGTCGCCAGCGAAGAGGCTGCCTTTGCGAAGCGCGAGGCGCGGCGCGCCCAGGAGGTCGGCGAGGACGTCGTCTCCGAGTCCGAGCGCGAGCGGCTCAGCTCCGATGCCGCGGTAGCCGAGCGGCGCGTGGCGCAGCGTCAGGCCGAGGTCGCCCGGCTCGAAGCGCAGCTCGACGAAGGCAAGCTGCGCGCGCCCTTCGCCGGGGTGATCGCGCGGCGGCTGCTTGATGAGGGCGCGCAGGCGGGGCCGAGCGCCCCGGTCTTTGACTTGGTCGATCCCCTCCGGCGTGAAGTGCGGCTCGAAGTGCCCGCGCCGCTGGTGGGTTCTCTGGGGGTCGGCTCGCCGGTGCAGCTGCGCCTCGACGAAGTCCCGGGCTGGCAACTCACCGAAGAGCTCGATGCCCTGGTGCCCGCCGCCGATCCGGGCAGCCGCTCCTTCACGGCGGTCATCCGCATCGATTCCTCGGCCGAGGACGGCGCGGGCGATCCCACCGCCGCCCTGCTGCCCGGGCTCTTCGTCCGCGCCGAGCTCACCCTGCGCCAGGTCGACGGCCAGCCGGTGGTTCCGGTCGACGCGTTGCTCGAATCTGAGCGCGGCTTCGTGGTCTACGCCGTCGATCCGCCTGCGGCCGATGCGGAACCCGGCCCGTTCGGCCCGCCGCCGCCCACGGCGCGGCTGGTCCCGCTGCGCGTGCTGGCCCGCAGCGCCACGCACGCCGCCGTCGCCTCGTTCGAGCCGGGTGCCCTGGCGCCCGGCATGCAGGTCGTCGTGACCGGCGCACAGAACATCTTCCCGGGCGCGGACCTGGGCATTCAGCAGCCGCGATGAACCCGGTCCGCTTCGCCGTCGAGCGCCCGTACACCGTCGCAGTGGCGGTCATTCTCGCGCTGCTGTTCAGCGTGCTGGCTTACCAGCAAATCCCGGTTCAGCTGAAGCCCACGGTTGACTCGCCGATCATCAACATCACGACGGCCTACCGCGGGGCCGGCCCGCTCGAGGTCGAGGAGCAGATCACCCGCGAGATCGAAGAGCTGGTGCAGGGCGCCGAAGGCCTGCGCAAGCTGACCAGCTCCTCGAGCGAGGGCGTCAGCACGGTGACCCTCGAGTACGACTGGGGCATCAATAAGGACACGGCGCTGATCGATGTGATCAACAAGCTGTCGCAGATGCCGCCGCTGCCCGAGGAGGCCGAGGAGCCGGTGGTCTCGTTGTCCAACCCGATGGACCGCGAATTCGCGATGTGGCTGGTGGTGCGCTCGCACTACGGCTCGCAGCGGATTCGCCAGTTCGTCGAAGAGGACATCAAGCCGCAGCTGGAGCGCGTCGATGGCGTCGGCGAGCTGCTGATCGTCGGGGGCAGCGAGCGCGAGGTGCAGGTGCAGGTCGACCCGGACCGGCTGGCGGCGCGCGGCGTCAGCTTCGCCGAGCTCACCTCGGCGCTGCGCCGGGGCTACCTCGACCTGCGCGGCGGCACGGTGGAGACGCCGTCGCTGCAGCTGACGGTGCGGACCGAGGGACGCGATCCTTCGCTCGACAAGATCGCCGGGATCGTGCTGCGCCGCGACGGCGACGGCTCGGTGCGGATCGGCGACGTCGCCGAGATCGTCGACACCTACCGCGAGGGCGCCACGATCGTGCGCACCGAAGGCGCGCCGACGGTCGCCATCGGCGTGCTGCGCGAGACCGGCGCCAACGTCGTCGAGATGATCGAGGGCGTCGATGCGGTCATTGAGCAGCTCAATCAGAGCTTCCGCGAGCGTGCCCTCGACCTGTACCTCAAGCCGGTCCACCGCGACACCGAGTACCTCAATCGCGCGATCGATTTCGTGCAGCAGAACCTGATGCTGGGTGCTCTGCTGGCGGTCATTGTGTTGCTGCTGTTCCTCGGATCGGTGCGCAGCGTGCTGGTGGTGGGGCTCGCGATTCCGATCTCGCTGATCACGGTGTTCCTGGTCATGCAGGCGCTGGGGCGTTCGCTGAACGTGATCAGTCTGGCGGGGCTCGCCTTCGCCGCGGGCATGGTGGTCGACAACGCGATCGTCGTGCTGGAGAACATCTTCCGCCATTTCGAGAAGGGCGAAGAATCGCACGAGGCCGCCATCGAAGGCGGCCGCGAGGTCTGGGGCGGCGTCCTGGCCGCGACGCTCACGACGGTGGCGGTCTTCCTGCCGATCGTCGGCATCACGGAAGAAGCCGGCCAGCTCTTCGCCGACCTGGCGATCGCGATCTCGGCCGCCGTCGCGCTCTCGCTGATCGTCGCGCTGACGGTCGTGCCCACGCTGGCCGCGATCTTCTTCCGCGGCGGATCGCGCATGGGCGAGAAGGCCCGCGAGCCGCGCAAGCCGGGCTTCTTCCTGCGCTGGTACGGCGGCGTGGCCGACCGTCTGGTGGGGCGCGGCGGCGCCAGCGCCCTGGCCAAGCTGGGGCTGATCGTGCTCGTGATCGCCGGCAGTCTGGCCTCGCTGCGGGTGGTGCCGCCGGCGGGGTATCTGCCTTCCGGCAACCGCAACCTCACGCTCTACCTGGGGCAGCCCATTCCGGGCATGCGCACCGAGGCGCTGGAAGAGGTCATGATGCCGCTCGAGCAGTGGCTGCTCGACCAGCCCGAGATCGACCGCTACTTCCTGGTGCTCGCGGGCGCCTTCAACGGCGGCGGCGTGGTGCTGAAGGACGACTACGCCGACGGCCCCGGCCTGCAGGCCTTCCAGAACAAGTTCACGCCGATCACCTTCGGCGTGCCGGGCTTCCGGTTCATGATCCCGATCCCGTCGAGCCTGTTCCGCGATTCGGGCAAGCAGTTCACGGTCGAGATTACCGGCCCCGATCTGCAGCAGCTGGCGACGACCGCCGCAGCGCTGCAGCAGCAGCTGGGTGCCTGGCCGGGCGTGCAGCCGAACGGCGTCTCCTCGGACTACATCGAAGGGCGCCCGGAGCTGCAGGTGCACGTCGATCCGCACCTCGCGGCCGAGGCCGGCATGTCGGTGCAGCAGGTGGGCCAGGTGGTCGAGACAGCGATCGCCGGGTCGCGCGTGGGCAAGTGGTCCGACGGCGGCCGCGACTACGACCTGCTCGCGGTGGTCCCGCCGGAGCGCGTCCGCAGCGACGCACAGCTCGCCGCGCTGCCGCTGATCACCCCGGCCGGCGAACGCACCACCCTGGGCGCGCTGGCCCGCGTTGAGCGCACCTCCGGGCCGCAGTCGGTGCAGCGCCTCGAGCGCCAGCGCGCGATCACTCTGACGGTCAACCTGAAGCCGGAGACCGTTCTGGAAGAGGTCCTCAGCTCGGTCAAGAGCGAGGTCATCACGCCGCTGCTGGCGGACCTGCCCTCGGATTACCGCGTGGATCTGGGTGGCTCGGCGGACAAGTTCAGCCGTACCTTCGATCAGCTGATCGGTTCCTTCTGGCTGGCGATTCTGATCACTTATCTGCTGCTGGTCGCGCTGTTCCGCAGCTGGCTCTCGCCCTTCGTGATTCTGGTGACGGTGCCGCTGGCGCTCTCAGGCGGCCTGTTCGGCATCACGCTGGCCACGGCGAACAGCCCGAACGCCGCCTACGACCTCCTGTCGATGCTCGGCTTCGTGATCCTGGCTGGCATCGTGGTCAACAACGCGATCCTGATCATTCACCAGGGCAACCAGCTGGCTGAGCGGGGCATGGAGCGCCGCCGGGCCCTCGCCGAAGCGGCGCGCACCCGGGTGCGCCCGATCCTGATGTCGGTCACGACCTCGGTGTGCGGCATGCTGCCGCTGGCGCTGGGCACGGGCTCCGGCTCGGAGCTCTACCAGGGGCTGGCCGCGGTCGTGGTGGGCGGCCTGCTGGTGTCGACGGTCTTCACCCTGTTCCTCGTTCCGGCGCTACTCAGCACCATCTGGGATCTGCAGGAGCTGTTCTCTCGGCGCAAAGCGACCACCGTCAGCTCGTGAAGCTCTGGCTGAGGAAGCACTGGTTCTGGCTGCTCTGCGGTTTGGGCCTGAGCGCCGCCCTCATCCTGCTTCCGCGGCTCGACCGCCATTACTACACGCCCACGGCCCGCACCGACCCGGCGCTGCTCACGACGATCGTGCGCTGGTGGGATGGCAACCCCCGCTGGGGGATCGCGCCAGACCAAGACGGCGACGGCATCCCCGACCTGCTGATCGGCGACCGGTACAAGCTCGGGATCGAGTGGGACGCATTGGTTGAAGAAGGCAGGCTCAGTCGCCGCGAGACGGAGCTCGATGTCAATCTTTTCGCGATGCGCGACGGGCGGAAGCTCAGTAGCTGGCGCAGCGACGATTCGCGATCGGTTTGGATTCGGGGGCATGGCCCTCGACCATTCGCCACGGTTTTCATTGACGCCATGGGTCCAGGGGGGAGTCATCATGCTCCAGGCTTCGTGCCGCATCCAGAGCAGGAGCGAGTCACCGAGCTCCGCGATGGGGCGCGCTACACCGTCGTGAACTTGGAAGACTCGGTCGTTCAGTGGGATTACCAGGTCCTGAAAGATGACGAGCTCATCTATGACACCCGCGGAGAGTCCTTCTCCTACGTTGATCTTGCGTCCGAGCGCGCTCTTTACTTTCCGTACCTTCTCAGCGCAGATGCAGAGGTGCGAAGCGAGCCACTTGATCTGGACCCACAACCGCAGTACATCAAGGTCGAGGTCGATCCGGAGCTGAGTTCGACGGACGGAGATGGCTTGGAGATCGTTGGTGAGCTCGACGCGGCGGAAGAGGGCGTTTCGTTTCTGTATGCCGAGCTGCGGCAGAGTCCACCCGCGGTGCGGCTCGCGGAGCTGCGGGTGCGCGGTGCGAAGAGCGCGAGGGCTGAGCTGCTGGGCAGCGTCAACCTCGATGCGATCAGCGTCGACAAACTGGGGGGCAGCGACCACTTGTACTTGCGTCTCGAGTCAGGCTGGGCGGTCGTGCAGTTTCTTGAAGCCGACCTCCCGGGCCATCCGCTGGTGATGCGTGTCACCTCTCCAGACGAAGCCGGCGAGGAGTACTTCCTGCCGCTGAAGATCGCCCCGGCCGTGCAGGCGAGCGGGAGGCCAGCCCGGTCAGAGGAGATCCGCGTCCTGCGCCCGGCGATTGCGATCCCCGACCAGGACGGCGATCAGGTGGCGGACTACTTCCTTGCCGCGGAGGTGGATTGCGGGCAGACCCACTACCTGGTTGGCATCTGCGTTTCCGGGCGCAGCGGCGCCCCCGTTGCGCGCTGAGCTCGGCTAGGCTAGGGCATGGCCGACAGCGAGCTGCGACCGACGCACCTGCCGACTGATGAGCACTTTGCCCGCTGGGCGCAGCGCTCCCGCGATCAGCCGCTGCGGATGTTGAGTTCGGCCTGTCTCACGGGGCTGGCAGTCGGCTACGACGGCTCGGATTACGGCGGCTATCCCGCGGCGCGCGCGCTGATCGAGCGCCCCGAGGTGCGCACCTTCGGCTTTTGCCCGGAGGACTTCGCCTTCGGCACCCCGCGCGACCTCTGCGACATCCACGGCGGCGACGGCTTCGACGTGCTCGACGGCCGGGCGCGGGTCTACAACGACCGCGGCGAGGACTGGACCGCGGACATGCTCGAGGCCGCCGAGGAGATGGCTCGATTCGCGCGCGAGCACCAGGTCGAGCTGTGTCTGATGCTGGACGTCAGCGCCGCCTGCGGCAGCACCATCATCTCCGACGGCCCGCGCGCGGAGGGCCGCCGCGTGCCAGGCGCGGGGGTGTGCGCCGCCCGCTTGATCCGTGACGGCCTGCCGGTCCTCAGCCAGCGCGATCACGCCACGCTGGCGCGGCTGCATCGCCTGTTCGAGCCCGACTGGCAATCCCCCGAGCCCGAACGCGACCACTTCCAGCACCCCTGGTACGTCGAGAACTTCGGGCCCTCCGCCCGCCGCACGGCCGAGCGGTGAGTCGCCGCACCCGCTGGTCGCTTTCGCTGGCGCTGGGCGTCGTGCTGGCGATCGTCGCGGTGGGGGTAATCACACAAGGGCCGCTCGCGACGAGGATGCATCCGGTGTTTCGTGCAGGCTGTGCCGAGTCGCTGGGCGGCGAACTGATGACCAGCTTCGCCGCGCCGCGTCAGGACAGCGCGTACGCCAGCATCTATGTCAACGTGCTCGTCGATCCCGGCATGGATTGGTGGGCATCGCTGCTGGCGATGCGTCGGCTCGAGTCCGACTATCGGGACGAGATGGTGCGGATCGACTCACGCACCGGACGCCTGGAGGCGCGCTGGGTGGCGCCGCCCGAGGAGAGCTTTCACTTCGAACGAAGCACCGCGGGCACGGAGCTTCCGTTTCACACCGGTGTGGGTGGCATGCACGGGGAATGCCTCGAGTGCGATGGGGGGTCCGCTGAACCTCCACTTGAGATGCGCTTCGAGCGCGGCGGGGTCGCCTACGTGGCGCGCGAGTCGCCGGTGCGCAGCCGCGATGCCTCACGACGCGGCCAGTTTCGTCGACTGAGCATCGAGCACGAGGGAAGCATCGTGTACTCGGTCGATGTGGACCTGCATGATGAGGCCTATCTCTGGAATCGCAGTTTGCTCGAGGCAGGTTTCGTCCTGCACATTCCACACGGGGTTCCGCGCTTTCGCTTTTTCCGTCACGTCACTCTGATCCGTTGGGAAGACGAAACGCGGCGGCGCTTCGAGCTGCCGACGCTCCCTGGTTCTGAAGCCGAATCGCTGTCCGTCTGGTCGCGCGTCGACCAGGAAGGCCAGGTGCGGATCGGTGGCTACCGCCAGGTCGTCGACCTCGAGCACATTGCCTATGAGCATGTGCTGGGCGATGCGCCGCGAGTCGAGACCGTGGCGGAGTTCCCCGCGGTGGATCTGCGCTCCCTTGGCTGGGGCGGTTACGGATACGACTGGGTGGAGTGCGCTGATCGGGTTCATTTCGTGCGCGTCTATTTCGACCGCACGCAGGCGGGCCGGCTCGTCTTCGAAGTCACCGGGCCCCACCGCGCGGTGCGTCAGACGGTGATCGACGATCTGGTCCAGGTCAACTCCGGCGACGACCCCGGCCTGTTCGATGTCACCGCCCACGCGACCGACGATCTCGACGGCGACGGGGTCGAGGACATCCTTATGCTCGTGGACCTCGCTCGCAACCGCTACGACCTCGCCTGGTGGTACGTCTCGGGCGCGACGGGGGAGGTGCTGCGCAAGTGATGCGACGTGCCCTGATCGCCGCCGCCCTCCTCGCGGTCCTCGCACTGATTGGGCTCGCCGCGCGTGAGGCGCTGCGGCGACCACCGGAGCTCCTCCAATTCGACGGCTCTCCCGCGTGGCACGACCGGCTCTGGATAGCAGGAGGGACGAACTCAAGCACCATCGAGGTTTGGACCGCCATGCATGTCGTCCATGATCAGGATCACGACGGCATTCCGGATCTCGTCGTGTCAGTGACGGGGGCTCAGTCACAGACCCTGGTCTACTCGGGGCGCACGGGAAGGGAGCTCATGAGAATCGAGAATGGGGGCGACCGCCAGACCTGGGTTTCGGATGGTTGCCTGCTTGAAGGGGTGGATCGGCAAGGGGTAGGAACCTGTCGAAGCCCGGAGACCTGTTTCAGCGAGGAGCAAGCTCGGGCTGCGCCACTTGATGGTGGGACGAGGGTGGACGTAGGCGGGCGTCGATATCGTTTGTCCTTTCCCGGCGGGAGATCCCATGAGCTGATCGTGCGCGATGGCGAGTCTGACGAGATCCTCTTTGCAGACCGTCTTGCTGCCGACCGGGAGGAGGGCAGGCCGTCTGGGGTCTGGGGTTTCAGGTTGCAAGGGCCGGGCTGGATGGAACGGGGGTGGATCGGCTACTGGAATCCGGGGGATATGTTCCGCCTGGTGCAATTTCATCCGGCTTGCAAGCTGATCGAACACAATCTTCCCCAGCGTCTCAGTCTTGCCTACCGTGACTTGGCAGGAGAGTTCTTCCTTGAGGAGGAAGACGGTCTGCCAGTCCTCTACGGCGATGACACAGACGAAGATGCAGGTACATGCGAACTTGTGCGTGTCCTCGTCGACGAAGATGGCAGCTACCAGTTGGACCCCGTGGCTGGGACGAAGTCAAAAGCCGCAATGGGAGTGCCGAGGCAGTCTCCGATCTTGCGCCGGGTGAATGGAGAACTGATCGGGTTTCGGCTTCGCGTAGGAAGTGAGGTGACGATCGAGAGCCTTCGTCCGAGTTGGGATCACCCTGCGAGAGCCGGAGTACCACTTGCTGAGTACCCGGTGAACGTGGGTGTCATCGAGCGATTCTGGACCCTTTCCGACCAAGACAGTGATGAGGTGCCCGACTATTTCGTCGTCATGCGAGGGCGGAATGCCATGAGTTGGCTCGTCGTGTCCGGCGCAACCGGCGCGATCCTGCCTCGGCCGGAGGGAGTGGAGTGAGCCGCCGCGCGCGGGTGCTGGGGGGCTGCGGCCTGCTATTTCTGATCTTCGCCGTGTGGATCAGGACGCTGCCGGAGGACCCGGATATCCGCTTCATTCATCACCCCACCTTGTGGGCGGGAAGCGCGACCGTGCCGCCTGTTTCCATTCTCGAGGAAGGGATCTACTGTCTCCTGGGGCAGGACCTCGACGGCGACGGCATCCCGAGCCTGATTGCTGGCTATCAGCCACCGTCACGTACCGATTGGCTTGCTTCTCTTCTCAAGCGCGAGCTGGTTCTGGTCCCGCCCACGGATCGGATGACCCGGTTTGATCCCGCGGGGCCAGGTTCGGTCGAGTCGCGCACGACGCCGCCTGCGTTCCGTTTCTCGTTTCCACAGCGTCATCCCGTGGACCTGCATGCGGCTCGGATGGTCCCTGACACTGAAATCCCCACCCTCGTCATGGCTTCATTTCCGATCATGGCGAGGGATGCCTCGACGGGGGTGGCGCGTCCGATCGAAGAGGAGTTTCAGCTCGGGGGAGATCCCTGCCGGTTGGTCCTGGTGCCCGACCAAGAAAGGTACGGTGGCTCGATTTCGATCCGGCGCAGCGGACAGCTTGTTCAGGACAAGGTGGAGATCCCCTCATGGGGGGCGGACATCATCTGGGACCGATCACTCCTCGAGATGGGTTGTTGGCTCCGTATCCCAGGGGAGTTGATCGAGAACGAGGAGGTCGTCCTCGAGTCGTGGGCGACCGGCGAGAAGTTGGAGGTCTTCGTCCCAGCGCTTCCGGGCTACGGGGTGTCCCCGCCTTGGGTGCGCGTCGATAAGCAAGGCGTCGTCTGGCTCGGTCAGATTCGAGACGCGGATCTCCGCCACAAGTTCGTGGAGCTGGCTTTGGCCGAGAGGGTGGGGGGAGAATGGGTCGAGTCGACCCAAGGCGCACGCGTCTTCCAGCGTCAGGGAGAGGGTGCGGAAGACTCGGGGCTCAGCATCGCGACCACCACGCGGCTCGACGGGGAGCTTGTCTACCTTTGTGCCTGGCGCTCGACCTGGGACACCCTGCACTTGGAAATGAGCTTCGCGGATCGTGGACTGGTCCGTGAGAGCAAGGTCGAGGGGCTTTTCTTGCCTGACAGCTCGATGTTCTTGGGGTGGGATCAGATCTGGGAGTATCCCCTCCCGGACATCAATCAGGATGAGATTCCGGACCTCCTGCTTGTCGTCCACCCCTACTCGCCGGACGCCCTCGCCTGGGCCTTCCTCTCCGGCGCGACGGGGGAAGTCCTGCCGCGTCCAGATGGTGCGTCGAGGGGAAGTGGAAACCGGCAGGGTCCGCCCGAATAGGCTGACTGACTCGGTATTTCTTTCACCGCATGATTCCTCCCATTCCCGCGCGCGTCTTGCGTTGGGGGCTCGCCATCGGGCTCGTGGCAGCGCTGGGCGCTGTCGGCATCCGGATGAAGTATGGAAGCGGTCTGCAGGTCATCGACGACCCCACAGCGCGAGTCACGACCTTGCTGAGTCCTGCGGACTCCTTGGCGACATCGGCGGGCTGGGTGCCCGACCATGACCGCGACGGCATCGCCGACATCGGAGTCAGCTGGGAGCGACCGGGCGGTTTGATCCTGTGGAGGAGCCTGATCAAGTGGCGGCGGACCTACACACCCCCCGCCCCGATGGTGGCTGTCCTTTCGTCGACGACCGGATCCGCGCTGCGGGAGTCGAGCTATGCCGCGGGCACGCAGCGTTTTGCTCATCGCGATGCAGGTGGGCGCATCTGCTTTCATGTGGGCCCGAGTCTGGATCCGGATGGCACGGTCCTTGGCGGCAGTCGCTGCATCGGACACTCGTCCGACTCCTACATTTTCCCGTCCGAGGAAGCCGGCACTCTGGTCCAGCTCACCGTCTCGCGCCGCGGCGCCTACTTCCGAGTGCAGGATCTGAACAGTGGGGAGGATCTTCGCGTCGAGGAGCTAGGCGACCATGCAAGCCTCCACACCTGGCCGGAGCTCACCGCGAACGGGCGAGTCCTGCTGAACTACGGCGAGCGCGAGTCCTGGTCCGAGCTGTCCGAAGTGAAGCCCGACGGCAGCGGACGGCGCTGGCCATTCTGGGCCAAGGAGCACGGACTGCCGGGCTACGGCGAGCTGACGGTTCTGCGCGCTCGCGTCCTGCCCGATCAGCGCTTGGAGGCGATCGTTCTTTGGCGCGTGGATACGGAGTTCTTCCCTTTACGTCTGCTTCTTGGCGATGCCGAGCAGGTCGAGGTAGAACGGATCAGTCCCGCACAGACGCAGAGTGGCACTCTCGCCCAGGTCGCCGTCGCCTGGGCCGAGTTCCTGGGCGATGACTTCGCCTTCTTTCAAGTACGCCGTGCGCCCGGAGCGCCGCACCAGCTGCTCGTCGATGTGCGCCTGCCAGGGTGCGCGCTGGAAACCGCGCCCCTTCCCGTTACAGAAGAGGACATCGCCAAGCAGCCTCGACTCCTGGGCAGTGTCCTGCGGGTCAGCAGTTCCCGCGGAGCCTTCTTTCTCGATGTGACGCGGATCCCCGATCTGAATGGCGACCACATCGACGAGTGGCGCATGATGATCCACATGTGGGGATTCGAGCGCCATGCGCTGGTGCTCGCCGATCTCGATGGCAGCACCGGAACGGTCCTGCCGCGCTAGTAGTTCAGCTCCAGCATCTGCGGCTTGGCCTGCGGGGCCTTCGGCAGGTGTATGACGTAGATCCGCCCGTAGTCCGCATGCGGAATCAGCCCCCCGTAACGCGGGTGCTCTTCGAGCCGCGTGGGCGCACCGCCCAGCTCCTTCGCTAGCGCCGGCACCGTGTTGGAGTGCCCGCAGACCACGGCCACCGCCCCGGCCGGCAGCGCGCGCAGCGCGTCCAGCTGCGCCTTCGGATCGCGCGCCGAGATCGCCACCGCTTCGACGCCTGCCGCCTTGGCCAGCGGCGCCACGGTCGCCTGGGTCCGCGCGAACTCGCTCGAGTACGCGTGCGTTACGCCGGCGTGGCCGAACAGCTTCGCCAGCCGCGCGGCGCGTTCCGCTCCGGCTTCGGAGAGCCCCGGGTCGGCCGCGCCGCCGCCGGAGGTGTCGCCGGCCGTCTCGGCGTGGCGCACCAGGATCACCGTGACCGGCGCGACCGGTTCGGGCTGAGGCTCCTGGGCAAAGCCCAACCAGGCAAGAGCGGCGATCAGGGGCAGAGTCAGGAGCAGGCGCATCCGCCGAGTCTACGATGGACGGATGCGCGTGTTGCTGCTGTTCCTCCTGAGCATCGGTCTGGCGGCCTGCTCCGCGGCCGGGGTCTCCGGCTCGGTCAACGGGGTGGAGTTCCGCTCGGCGGTCCACCGCCCGGCCGTCCCGGGCGGGACCAAGATCTCGATCGCCGTCCACATGCTGGAGGGCAGCGCCACCGAGGGCCAGCTCTACGTCGATGGAGTGGACTTCGGTCGGGTGCAGACCGGCGACCAGGTGCGCGTGGACAAGCAGGCCATCGTCCGCATCAACGGCGTCGTGCGCGAGCCGATGCGGGGCGAGGGGTAGTTCCCATGGGCCTCATCCGACCCTTCGACGGGATCCCCAAGCAGGGCATCCGCTTCCTGGCCGATCTCGCTCAGCAGCAGAACCGGGACTGGTTTGAAGCGCGGCGCGAGACCTACCAGACGCAGCTGCTGGAACCGCTGCAGCGCTTCGTCGACGCGCTTGGTCTGCGCCTGCAGCAGACCTACCCGCAGCTCGACTTTGACCCGGCCGCCAACGGCAGTGGCTCGCTGACCCGCATCTACCGCGACACCCGCTTCTCCAAGGACAAGTCGCCCTACAAGTCGTGGATGGGCATGCGCTTCTGGCACGGCCCCTTCGGCAAGAAGGTGGGGCCGGGCTTCTTCGTCAGCGTGTCGCCCGAAGGCGTCGGTCTCTATGCCGGCGTCTGGCACTTCGACAAGCCGATCCTCGAGGCCTGGCGGGAATGGGTGGACCGCGGCTACGGCATGGAGGAGCTCGCGCGCGCCACCGCGGATCTGATCGCCCGCGGCGTCACCGGAGTAGGGGGCCTGAAGTACAAGCGCGTGCCCCGCGGCTTCGACAAGGATCACCCACGCGCCGAGCTGCTGAAGCACGACGGCCTGTACGCGATTCTCGATCCGCTGCCGGCAAGGACCGCGACATCCGCCCAGCTCGTCGAGACCTGCGCCGAACGCTTCGAGGCCGTGGCGCGGCTGCACGCTTGGCTGGTCGAGTTTTATGAGCAGGTCCGGGCGGGGAGCCGCTGAGGGATTCCCTGCAATCCACCGTGTGCCCCGTAGGAGGGACGTGACCACTTCCCTGATCCTCTACGTCGACGACCTCGCGCTCTCCGCGGCCTTCTACGAAGAAGTCCTCGGGCAGCCCGCGCGCTGGTCGGAAGACGGCGGGGCAGGGTTCGAGCTGCCGGACGGCATCGTGCTGGGCCTGCGCTCGGAAGCGCGCGCCGCCGAGCAGCTGGGCGAAGAGCTGCCCGACCCGCGCTTTGCCAACGGCACGCCGCGCGGCGAGGTTCGGCTGGAGGTCGTCGACGCTCCGGCCTTTCGCGAGCGCGCCCTGGCCTGCGGCGCTCGGCCGCTCACCGAATCCGAGCCACGCCTCGACGGCCGCGAAGCGCAGCTCGCCCTCGATCCCGACGGGCACGTGCTGGTCTTCGTCGAAGCGCGCCCGGTCACGCCGCCCGGCTGGATGGAGCGCGCCCACGCCGCGCTCGGCCCGGTCTTCGCCGGCCTGGTGCTCGACTTCTTTGACCTGCTCACGCCGGGGCCGGTCGGCTTCTACGCTGGCCCTTTGGTGGGCTTCCTGGTCGGCCACTATCTGGGCGGCTTCTACGGTTTCCGCGGCGGCCCTCGCTTCTTCATGGCGCTGCTCGCTGCGGCCTACCTGGCCGCGCCCATGACTTCCTTCCTGCCGGTCGCTACCCTGATCGGCGCGATGGCGCGCTTCCGCGATCCGAAGCCGCGCCCCTTGGGATCATGAGCTACCAGCGGCAACAGTTCGGCAAGGCCTTCCTGGTCATCGTCGTCGTTCTGCTTCTGGTCGTCACCGGCGCGCTCGCGCTCAGCGGCGAACTGCTGCCCGCTTTCTCGATCAGCGCGGCGCTGGTCCTGCTGCTCGCCTGCTTCAGCTGGCTGACCGTCGAGGTCACCTCGACCACGATCGAGCTGCGCTTCGGCCTGGGCTGGGTCAAGCGCAGCATCCCGCTCAAGAAGGTCGCGGCGACGGAGATCGTCCGCAACAAGTGGTGGTACGGCTGGGGCATTCGCCTCACCCCGCACGGTTGGATGTGGAATATCTCCGGCATGGAAGCCGTCGAGCTGCTGTACACCGACGGCAAGTGTTTCCGCATCGGCACCGACGACCCGGCCGGGCTCAAGCAGGCGATCGACGCCCGTCTGGGATAGCATCGGCGGCATGATTGCCGCTATCCACGCCCTCTCCATACAGACTCAAGTGGAGTTGATCGAACCCGAGTCCGGGCTGCTCGATTTCTTCTTCGACCTGCTTCCCAGTTTCGCCGTGATGCTGATGTTCGCGACAGCGATCATCCATATCTGTTTTGCGACCTGGGTCTATGCGGACGCGCAGGCTCTGGTCCAGGAAAGACGGGATCGCCAGGCGGTCGTCTTCAGCCCTTTGCTGTGGCTGCTTGCCGTCCTGGTCACGGGCATCGCCGGGCTTGCCGTCTACTGGGCGATCCACCGATCGACGCTCAGCCCCGCCAACCTCGTGGAAACGGAATAGGCCCGCCGTCGCGAGGACGGCGGGCCCGAAGCCGCGCGGCGAGGCGCTGCTTATTGGATCGTGAACTGGAACTCGTTGATATCGACCACCGTGTTCGGCGAGCGGCCAATGATCGCCTGGTAGGTCGCCGTGATCTGCGGCGCGCTCGGCGGGATCACGTGGTCCAGATCGATTTCCATCCAGTTGCCCGGGGTCATGTTGACCGTCTGCGGCGGGAACAGCCAGCCGCTGTTCGGGAAGAACTTGCCGTTCGGCAGCTTCACCCGCGAGACCAGCAGCACCTGGTTGTTGCTGCCCGTATGGTCGCGGACCGAGGCCATCACGCGCCAGTTCGAGCCGCGTTGCGCGACCGCGGATTCCGGCTGCAGCGTGATCGTCGCGTCCTCCTGAGGCTTCGAGGCCACCGCGACGGCGGTGGTGTAGATCTTGTCGCCGCTCGACGAGCTGTTTGCGTTGGCGGCGTTGCCCGCGGCGTAGAAGCGCACCGGGCCGACGTCGGTCGCCGGAGCGGTCCACTCAAACTGCCACGACTTCTCGGTGGTCTGCCCAGGCGAGGTGCCCACGCTGGTGTGCTTGGCATACTCGACGCCGCCCGAATTCGAGACCTGGACCTCGCTGTTGATCGGGGTGAAGGTGCCGGCGCCGTTCAGATTCTGATCGAGTGCCGTGATTTCGAAGCCCCAGCGGGCCGCGCTAGGATCCTGCAATTCGATCAGCAGGGTGTAGGTCTGGCCCGGGGTGTACACCGAGGGGGTGAACACGGTGAAGGCGCCGGCGCCGGAGTTGATGTCGGCACCGCTGTGGCACTCATTGCAGGCCTGGAAGGTCGGCGGCGCGGCGCAGCGGTCGTCCGGCGGCGCGCTGGAGCGGAGCAGGCCAAATGTGTCGTGGGTCAGGCCGGCGGTGACGCCCGCGGCCAACAAAACCGAAAGGAGCAAGGGATGTCGCATGTCGAGAGAGAGGGGACAATGGGATTGTCTCACAGGATCGTGCGCAGATGACCACATCCATCCCTCAAAGGAATTCGGAATTTTCGGCCCCGACCGTTCTGGTGGACCGCTCGCGGGTCGAGAACAACGTTCAAGCCATGTTCCAGCGCGCCAGGCGGGCAGGCGTGCATTTCCGGCCGCACTTCAAGACCCATCAGAGCCCTGAGGTCGGCGCCTGGATGCGGGCGATGGGGGTGCGGGCCATCACGGTGTCCTCGGTGGCGATGGCCGAGGGCTTTGTCGCTGCGGGCTGGAGCGATCTCACGCTTGCTCTGCCGGCCTACCCGGCCATGCTCGGTCGCGTCGCGGCGCTGCTCGACCGGGCGCGGATCGGCCTGCTGGTCGATCACCCCGAGGCCGCGCAGGCTCTGGTGGCCCACCCGGCGCTCCGAGCCGCCAGCGAAGCCGCGGGACGGCCGCTCTCGGTGTGGATCAAGCTCGACGCGGGCTATGGCCGCGCCGGCGTGCGCTGGGATGATGCGGCGCGCTTTGCCGCCGTGGTCGAGGCGCTGGATGCGCCTTGGATCCGGCGCGAGGGAATCCTGGCGCATAGCGGTCACACCTACGGCGCACGCAGCGCGGCCGAGATCGCTTCGATTCACGCCTGCTGCCTGGAGCGCCTCGTCCCGCTGCGCGCTCGCTGGTCGCCGCAGTTCGCCGACGGCAAGCTGCGCATTTCGGTGGGGGACACGCCTACTTGCAGCGTGCTGGAGGACTTCGGTCCGGTCGATGAGATTCGCCCGGGCAACTTCGTCTTCTACGATCTCAGCCAGGTGCAGATCGGCGCCTGCGCGCCGGAAGAGATCTCCGCCTGTGTGCTGTGCCCGGTCATCGGCAAGGACGAGGCCAGGCATCGGCTGATCCTGCACGGCGGCGCGGTGCACCTGTCCAAGGATCGTCTCGAGCAAGACGATGCGTCGGTCAGCTTCGGCCAGCTCGCCGCGCGCCCCTACGATGGAAGCTGGCAGCTGCCGGATCCGCAACGCAGCCTAGTGAGCCTGTCCCAGGAGCACGGCATCGCGCAGCTGACCGAGCAGACCATGCAGGACTACCGCATCGGTGACTTCGTGCAGGTCTTCCCGGTGCACTCCTGCCTTGCCTGCGATCTGCACGCGGTTTATCGGACCACCGATGGAGAAGAACTCAGCCGCGTGCGCTAGTCGATGAAGTACTTCCTGATCGGACTCCTCTGCGCGGGCGTGGTCTTCCTGCTCGTCAGTGCCTTCCTGCCCAGCGACTACGAGATCGAACGCGAGCTCGTGATCGCCGCTGAGCCAAGCGAGCTCTTCGAGGCGGTCGCCGATCTGCGCAGCTGGCCGGACTGGAGCGCCTGGCGTCGCGACGCCGACCCGGAGGCCGAGTGGACCATCGAAGGAGAGCCGGGTCCGGGGCAGGTCATGCAGTGGAGCGGCCCCGAGCTGGGGGCGGGCCGCCTCGAGTGGGTCGCCGCCGAGGCTCCGCGCGAACTCGTCTACGTGATCAGCATGCCGGACGGCAGCCTCAGCGCGCGGGGCACCATCCGTTTTGAGCCGGTGCAGGACGCGGTGCGGGTGCACTGGAGCCAGACCGGCGGACTCGACGGCACGCGCATGAAGTGGGCCGGCCTGTTCTTTGACGGCTGGATCGGCAAGCAGTTCGAGCTCAGCCTGCAGGGGTTGCGCGACGTGGTCGCGGGCGAGGTCTAGGGCCTCGCTCTGGCTACGGGTCGTGGGCAGCGCGCGGCTAGAATGCCCGGTCCATGGCACATCGCATCGCTGTCATCGCCGGGGACGGAATCGGCCCCGAAGTCGTCGCTCAGGGGCTGCGCGTCCTGCATGCCGCGGCCGACCGCTTCGGCTTCGAGCTGGAGATCACCGAGTACCCCTACGGCACCGAGCACTGGCTGGCGACCGAGGAGATCCTGCCGGATGCTCCCTTCGCCGAGATCCAGCAGGCCGATGCGATCCTGCTGGGCGCGATCGGCGACCCGCGCGCGCCCGTGGGGCTGATCGAGCGCGGCATCATCGGCCGCCTGCGCTGGGACCTGGATCTTTACGTCAACCTGCGGCCGATCAAGCTGCTCGATGAGCGCTTCTGCCCGCTGAAGGGCAAGGGGCCCGCGGACGTCGACATGGTGATCGTGCGCGAGAACACCGAGGACGCCTACGTGCAAGAGCCCAGCTTCGAGCATCAGGGCACGCCCGAGGAAGTCGCCTCGCAGCCGATGAGCTACACCCGCAAGGGCACCGAGCGGATCATTCGCTACGCCTTTGAGGTGGCGATGACCCGCCCGCGCAAGCATCTGACGCTGATCGACAAGGCGAACGCGGTGCGCGCCCAGGATCTTTACACCCGCGTCTTCGCTGAGGTCGCGCAGGAGTACCCCGAAGTGGAGACGGCGCACCTCTACGTGGATGCGGCCTGCATGCGCATGGTCGAGAGCCCCGAGTCGATCGACACTGCGGTCACGACCAACCTGTTCGGCGACATCGTGACTGACCTGGGCGCCATGCTGCAGGGCGGCATGGGAGTGGCCGCCAGCGCCAATCTGCACCCGGGCAAGCTGGGGCTGTTCGAGTCGGTGCACGGCAGCTTCCCGCAGGCCGCGGGCAAGAACATCGCCAACCCGCTGGCGACGATCAATGCCTGCGTGATGATGCTCGACTACCTCGGCGAAAAGGATGCGGCCGCGACGGCCGAAGCCGCGATCGCCGAGCTGCTCCAGGGCGGCCGGATCCGCAGCCTGGACGTGGGCGAGCACCGCACCGATGAGATCGGTGATCTGGTCATCGATCAGCTGGCCGCCACCAGCCTCGCTTGAGCCAGCACGACTTCGACCAGCGCCCGCACCGCACCCTCCTGGTGCTGTCGGTGCCGGTGCTGCTGTCGCTGATCGCCGAGCCGCTCACGGGCCTAGTCGACACTGCCTTTGTCTCGGATCTGGGCGATGGACCGGCCGCCGCGCTGGGGGTCGGCACGACTCTGCTGTCCGGCGTCTTCTGGATCTTCAACTTCCTGTCGGTCGGCACGCAGTCGGAGGTCGCGCGCTTCGCCGGGGCCGGCCAGCTGGATCGCGCCCGCGAGCAGAACGCGCTCGCGCTGACGCTGGCGGCCTGCTTCGGCCTCGGGATGCTGGTGATCGGCTGGCCGCTCGCGCCCTGGCTCGCCGAGGCGATGGGCGCGCGCGGCCAGACAACCGATGACGCGGTGGTCTACTTTCGCGTCCGGCTGTTCGCCGCGCCCGCGGTGCTGCTGACGGCGACCGCCTTCGGTTCGCTGCGCGGCCTGCAGAGCATGCGGGTCCCGATGGCGATCGCGCTGCTCGTCAACGCGCTGAACATCGTGCTCGACGCAGTGCTCATTCCGGGCGCTGGCCCGATCCCTGGCTACGGTCTGGCGGGCGCCGCCTGGGCCACGCTGCTGGCGCAGTGGATCGGCTGCGCCTGCGCGCTGGCCGCGGCTTTTCAGGCGCTCGGGCGACCGACGCGGATCAGCTTTCAGGGCGCGCCCCAGCTGCTGCGGATCGGCGGCGACATGTTCGTGCGCACCGGCCTGCTCACCCTGTTCCTCGTCTTCGCCACGCGCGCGGCGACGCGGATCGGCGACGAAGCGGGGGCGGCGCATCACGCGATTCGCCAGGTCTGGCTGTTCACCGCGCTGGCCCTCGACGCCCTGGCGGTCAGCGCGCAGAGTCTGGTCGGCTGGTACCTGGGCCAGGGGAGAGTCGAAGGGGCGCGGCGCGTCGCCGGAGTGTGCTGCGGCTGGAGCTTCGCGATGGGCCTGGCGCTGACCTTGGCGATGCTGCTGGGCGAATCGACCATCGCCGGGCTGCTGGTTCCGTCCGAGGCGCACGCCGTCTTCGCGACCGCCTGGCTGTGGGGGGCGTGGGCCCAGCCTTTCAATGCGCTGTGCTTCGCGACCGACGGGCTGCACTGGGGCACCCGGGACTACCGCTATCTCCGCAACGTCATGGTGCTCGCCTCGGCAGCCGGCCTGCTGGCACTGCGTGCGATCGACCCGTCGGCGCCCGGCGCGCTCGAAAGTGTCTGGCTTGTGACAGGAGGCTGGATTCTGGTCCGCGCGAGCTTCGGTATGCTGCGAATCTGGCCTGGGCTCGGAGCCAGTCCTTTCCGCGCCTAGCTCGCTTTCATGTCGTCGCGCCGCCGGGTACCACTGTCGCGCCTCTGGGGGCTCAGCCTGCTGGCTGCGAGTCTGGCCCTGCTGGGGGCGACCTGGTTTCTCAGCAGCGATCCGGGGGTCAGCGCGCAGGTGCAGGCGCTGCAGGATGCGCGCACTCTGGCGGATCAGCTCGAAGAGGAGTCGGCGCGGCTGGTACGGCGCGTCGCGACCGGCCAGGTTCCGCTCAGCGGCCGTCCGGTCAAGATTCGCTTCGACGACGCCGGCGAGCTGCTGCAGCCGCGGCCGCTCCCGGTCGGCGCGGAGCTGGAGGACCGTCTGCTGGTTCCCGATCAGCCGCGCCCGACGACCGCCGCCCTGGCGCTGCGCGAAGCGCAGGACCACAGCCAAAACGAGGAGTGGGAGCTGGCGCTGGAGGATGTCGCGCGCGGCGAACGCGCGATCCTCGAAGGCGAGGACGCGACCTACGCGCGGCTGATGCTCGAGAAGGCGCAGGTGCTGGAAGCGCTCAGCCGCCCGCGCGAATCGGCGCGCGTTCTGGAAGCGCTGCGCACGCGCACGCAGGTCGACGACCTGCTCGACGGGCGTCCGCTGCACTTTCTGCTCGGGCGGCGCATCGCGGCTGCCTGGGAGCAGGCCAACAGCCCGGGGCCGGCGAAGGCGGCGCTGGGGGTTCTGCTCGAGCAGATGCTCAGCGGCCAGCTGCCGCTCGCTCCGAACCGCCTCGGCTTTGAAGGCCGGCTCCTGCTGCAGACCCTCGAGCGCACCGAGCTGGCGGATCAGCTTGAGGCCGTCGTGGCCGGGGTGCAGCTGGCCGAAGACCTGCGCGCGCCGCTGCGCAGCCGCGCCTTGGGCGTGGTCACGGTGGGCGAGCGCGTCGCCTTTCTCGATCGCTCGAGCGGCGTCGGCATGGTCACCGACGAGTACGTGGTCGAGCAGCTGCTGCGCGAGCGCTTCGTCGAAGCGCTGCCGCCTTCGGGAGCCTTCCAGGTCCGTTCCTCCCGCGGCGGCGAAGACCGCTCGGTCGCGCTGCGCCTCTCCTTGCCGCCCGGCTTGCCGGACGACTGGTGGCTGGTGCTCGCCGATCCGAACGCCTACACCGAACCGGCGGCCCGCCGGCGCGCCCTGCTGCTGACCGGCATGTTCGCGATCGTCGCGGCGCTCGGGCTGGTCGGCTTCTGGGGGGCGCGCGCACTGCGGCGCCGCGCCGAGCTCGAGCAGATCCGCAGCGACTTCATCGCCGGGGTCAGCCACGAGCTGCGTACGCCCGCGGCTTCCTTGGCCTTGCTCGCCGGCAACCTGATCGACGGGCGCGTCCAGGATCCGGAGCGTCTGCGTCAGTACTACGCCGCGATGCAGCGCGACGCGGTGCGGCTGCAGCGGCTGGTCGCCGACGTCCTCGATGTGTCGCGGCTCGAGCGCGGCAGCTTCAAGGTGGATCCTGTGCCGACGGACGTTGCCGAGCTGCTGCGGCCTCTGGCCGAGGATCAGCGGCCTCGCCTGGCCGACGCCGGCCTCGAGCTGATGGTCGAGATCGAGGAGGATCTCCCCGAGGTCACGCTCGATCCGGCTGCCACCGAACGCGCCGTCGCCAACCTGCTGGAGAACGCGCGCAAGTACGCCTCGGAAGGGAAGTGGGTGCGTCTCTCGGTGGCCTTGGGTCGCGGCCCCAAAGGCGAAGACGAGCTGCACGTCGAGGTTTCGGATCAGGGGCCGGGCGTGCCGGAGGCTTGGCGCGAGCGCATCTTCGAGGCCTATGAACGGGGCAGGGCCGAAGACGGACTGAAGGCCGGAGCCGGTCTGGGCCTAGCTTTGGTGCGACAGACCATGCTGGCACACGGAGGACGCGCGGAGCTCGTTGCGCCTTCCGGTGAACAGGGTTTGACAGGCGGTGCCTGCTTCCGACTTGCCTTCCCGGTATCGTTAAACGACAAGGATCGATGAGCAAAGCGCGCATTCTGGTGGTCGAAGACGAGCCTTCCCTGCGCATGGGAATGGTCGACGGCCTGCTGTCCGAGGGCTTCGATGTCGAAGAGGCCGCGGACGGAGAAGCCGGCCTGCAAGCAGCGATGGATCAGCCTTTCGATGCGATGGTGCTGGATTTGATGCTCCCGAAGCTCGATGGCTTCGAAGTGCTGCGTCGGCTCCGAGAGCGGCGCAATGGCCTGCCGGTGCTCATCCTGTCGGCGCGCGGCCAGGATTCAGATCGCATCCTGGGCTTCGAATACGGCGCCGACGACTACGTGGTCAAGCCCACGCCGCTGCGCGAGGTCGTGCTGCGGCTGCAGGCGATCCTGCGCCGCGCCAACGCCGGCGGCGATGGTCTGCCCGAGCGCCTCGTCTTCGACGGCATCGAGGTCGATTTCCTGGCCTACACGCTGGTCAAGAATGAACAGCGCCACGGGCTCAATCGCAAAGAGCTCGAGTTGCTGCGCTACTTCTTGAAGCACGTCGGACAGAATCTGTCGCGGGCGCAGATCCTCGAGGACGTCTGGGGTTTGAAGGGCGTGCGCCACACGCGCACCATCGACACGCACGTCTTCCGCCTGCGCAAGAAGATCGAGGACGACCCCGATTCCCCGCAGCACATTCACACGGTGCGCGGGGTCGGTTATCGCTTTGAAGCGGTGCAGGTGACGCAGCTGTAAGGCTGCGTCGCGACTCACTGCACGATGAGGACGCGCGCCTCGGTCAGCGCCGGCGTCGTGTCGAGCGCGACCGCGCCCTGCAGCCAGAGGTGCAGTCCACGCAGCGCCGGGTCCTGAGGCAGGGTCTGCGTTAGCTGCGCCGAGGTCCAGCCCTGAGCGCGCAGTGAAACGCGCGGGCCGATGTCGAGCTGCCCGTTGGCGAAGACGGCTCCCGTCCCTTCGCGGGCGATCAGCAGCGCCACTGCGCCGGAGCCCTGCACGGTCGCGGTCACGGGATCGCCCGGTTGCGGTGTGGAACTGGAGAGCGTCAGGCTGCCTGCATAGGACGGCGCCGGCGGCGGGCTGGGCAGCTGATCGAAGACCAGGACTTCCTCCGTTGCCTGGGAACTCAGGTACAGCTTGCCATGGGCGAACACGGCGTCATTCGGCTGTCCGTAGCCGAGGCCGATCGTGTTCAGCGCGAAGGAGGCGGTCTCGGTTCGGGCTTCGAGGTCGTAGACGATCAGGGTGTCCGCGTAGAGGTCGCAGACGGCGAGCAGGCGCCCTTGCGGGCCCAGAGCCAGGCCGTGTGCGCCACTCGCGGAGGGCAGGTGGATCGTGCTCTCGAGCTGACCCTGGCCATCGAAGCGATAGAGCAAGCCGTTCGAAGCGACCGCGCCTGCCAGTACATCGCCGTCAGGCAAGGCGATCAGATCCTGGACCGCGGGGAAGAAAGCGCGCGCTTCCGAAAGCAGCAGAGTCTCGGCCTGGGATCCAGTCGCCAGCTCGATGCTGGCAAGCGCTGCATCCGCGCTGGTGAAGCTCGCGTTGTAGCGGGTCGCCGCATTCCATAGCCGACCCTGGTGGACCAGCATGCGCGAGCCCGAAGAGAGGGGAAGCGAATGGGAGGCCGCCGCGTCCACGCTCATCGCCTGCGGATCGATCGCGTAGACCTCGCCGCTGCCGTCGAGCGTGCTGACCAGGAAGCGCTGCGCGCCGGGTTCCCAGCAGATGCCGAAGGGGTAGCAGGTGCCGAGGCCGAAGGGGTCGGGCAAGGCGACCTCGCCGAGCACGTTCAGGCTGGGATCAAACAGGCTGACCGAACCGCTCGTCGAGTTGGTGACCGCGCCAAACTGCAGCTGCCCCAGAGAGTCGTAGGCGAAAGCGATCTCCTCGGGGTAGAGACCGACCTGGATCGTCGCGACGACCGCATCGACGGCGGGGTCGATGACGGCGACCACGTCATTGGGCCCGCCGAAGCTGCCGGCGAGGGCCACGAAGATGCGATCGAGCCCCGGCTCGTAGGCCAGGCCGAAGGGCTTGGCCGGCTGGCCATTGCCCAGGCCAGCGAGCGGGATGTCGTGAGAGAACTGCTGACCGGCCATCGGCGCGGCAGCGAGAGCAAAGGACGCCAGGGCGCCCAGAAAACGTCGCGTTGTCATCGGAACCTCCCGAGAGTCTCGCTCGGGTTTCGAGGGTCAAGGACCGGGAGGCGTTTTCCGACTTCAGCGCGCGGCTGTCACGGTGGCGGACCCGCGGAGGACTTGCACCTCACTTGCCGCCTTCCCCGTCCGGGATGGCCAGAGCTTAGCCGGCGGGCTGCGCTATTGCACGATCAGAATGACCGCGTTCGACAGCGTGACCCCGCTGGGCTTATTGGGGTCTTCGATCAGAGCCTGCAGGGTGTAGGTGCCCGGGCCCGGGATATCGACGTTCATCGTGAACGGGGCCGGCTTCTTGATCGGCGAGATCGCCTGGCCGAGCAGCTTCGAGCGACCCGTCGTGTTGACCAGCGTGCGCAGCCCCTGGATCGAGCTGCTGCCCGTCGTCAGCGGCGTGGGGAAGACACCCGTGCCGATGCTGCGGCCCTGCGGGTCAACCACGTGTGCCGCTTCGCGCGCGCTCGGCTCGCCGTCCCAGATGTAGAGCACGAAATCCGACTCGGCGAGCGGCTTGCCATCGAAGCCGATCGCGTCGACGTCGATCGTGACGGTGCCGCCACCGTAGGGGATGAACAGCTGACGCTGCGGGCCATTGCCGATCTGCCCATTCACATAGAGCATGTCGGTGCGCTCGCGGGTGGCCGGGTCGATGGCATTGCCGGCGCGGAGCAGCAGTTCGATCGGAAGAACGCGCGCGACAAAGCCATCAGCGCCGCCTGGCTTGACCAGATCGGGGCCGGCGACTAGCGGGAAGGTGGGGGAAGTGCTCCAGCCGGCGATGTGCACATAGCCATCCGGGTCGATGGCGAGGTCGCGGGCGATCTCGCGTCCGCTCCCGGCGAAGTAGCTGCCGTAGATCACCCGGCTGCCATTCGCGCTGATCATGGCGAGCATCGCGTCCTCGTCGCCGCCATCATTCAGGCGCGGGCCGTGGCCCTGGTGCGGGAAGCTGAGGCGATCCGAGCGTGTGTTGCCGCTGATGTACATCCGCCCGAACGCGTCGATGTCCATGCGCCAGGCGCGGTCCTGATCGTCGCCGCCGACGAAACCGAGGAACTCGTACTCGGTCATGCCCGGCTTCAGCTTGGCGACCAGCGCGTCGCCGTAGGGTTCGGTGGGCGGCGCGCCGTTGAAGGTGAGATCCGGGCCGAACTTGACCGGCAGACTGCTCTCGGTCGAGGTGGTGTGGCCGGCCACATAGACCCCACCCAGGCCATCGACGCGCACGCCGAACAGCGCATCGGAGCCCGTCCCGCCGACGTAACCGCTCGCAGCGTAGCTGGCGCCATCCGGAGTCACGCGGGTCAGGAAGCCGTCGCCGTACTGCAGGAACTGACCGTTCCACAGCTCTTCGCCGCCGTTGTAGCTCAGGTCGGGGCCGCCGAGCGCCGGGAAGCTGGTCTCGTCTGAGTTGGTCCAGCCCACGTAATAGGCGTAGCCTTGGGCATCGACGTCGACATCGCGACCGTAGTCGATCTCGCTGCCGCCGATGAAGCCGCAGTACAGCACGTCATCGCCGGCCGGGTTGATCTTGGCGACGAAGGCATCACTGATGCCGTTGTGCGTCAGGTCCGGGCCGACTTCAGTCGGGAAGGTGTAGGGCGGATCACCCGGGTCGCCGGTATCGACGGTGCGGCCGATGACGTAGTGATTGCCGGCGGCGTCGACTTCATTGCCGCGAATCGAATCGAACTGCGAACCGCCGAGGAAGCCCGAGTACACCAGGTTGCCGTCCGGATCGAGCTTCGTGACGAAGCCATCGAGGTTGCCGCTCTGGGTCAGGTAGGGGCCGACCGCCGTGGGGAAGTCGGGCGAGTTGGTGCCGCCCGCCACGTAGACGTTGCCGGCCGGGTCGACGCTGAGGTCGTAGGCCAGTTCGCGATCGCTGCCGCCCAGATAGGTCAGGTTGCGCAGCACCCCGTTCTTGTCGACGCCCGCGACGAAGCAGTCAAAGTCGCCGCCCGCATTGCTGCCCTGGAAGGCGCCGCGCACTGGCAGATCCATCGAGGCCGTGTGGCCGACGACCCAGATCTTGCCTTCCGCCGTGACGTCAATGCCGCGCAGTTCGTCGTAATCCGAGCCGCCGATGTAGCCGCAGTACACCAGCGTGTCCGGATCCAGCACCAGCGGGTGCTCGGAGTCGTAGGCGCCGACCTCAAAGCCAAGCTGCCAGCCATCGCAGCCCGCCTCGAGGGTGTAGGCCACGTCGACCGGGCGACGTTCGCCGTCGATGTCCTGCCAGGCGATGGGGGCCGCGTCGCGAATCGTGCCCAGCGCCGTGCTCAGAATCAGGCTGCCGTCCTCGGCCAGCTGGGGGTGAGCGCCGAAGATGCCGATGCGCACCTGCTGAGGGCGCGCGCCAGCGGCGAGCTCGAACTGATGCTTGACGCGGTCCTGCTCGGCGATGAAGCGCAGATCAATGCCGGGCCAGACTCCGCGCGCGAGGCTCACCTGGCCGGTCGGGATCGAGCTTCTCTGCTCGTCCGCACGCAGCAGATCCAGCCGGGTCGGGCCGAGCGCCACGAGCTGCGGTTCGACCTCGTTGGCCGCGAGCAGGCGCAGGTCAATCCGCGCCCATTCGACCGGCGGCGCCATCAGACGCTCTTCTTCGTCCAGCCAAACCACCGCCTTGCCGGCGGGGTGGTTCTCGGCAGTGGCGATCGGCGCCTCGCCGGCGCGACGCAAAACCCAGCTCCAGCCCGACTTTCCAAGGATCAGATCCTCGTTGTCGCCGCGCAGTACCAGCCGAGCGGCTGGATCCCACTGCCCTTGGTTCTCGACGAAGAAGGCCGCCGTCGGTCGAATAGACTCGAACTCAGACGGCAGTGTCGGCGCTGTTTGCGCCTGGACAAGGTCCAGTACTAGTGAAAGGAGGCTCAACATCGCGCGGCTCACTCAGTGTCCAGAGGACGCTGAGCAATGGGAGAGTGTACCCCGAAAAGCCGTTCCCGGTTTGTTTGCCGAGCTTTCGGAAGGTGCTGGCCAGGAAGTGCGTTACCCCTCGCGCTGCTCGTACTCCGAGCGCAGGCCGTCGAGCACGCCCGGATCCGCCAAGGTGGTCGTGTCGCCGATCGCCTTGCCTTCGGCGACGTCGCGGAGCAGGCGGCGCATGATCTTGCCGGAACGGGTCTTGGGCAGTTCCGGCGTGAAGTGAACCGCCTCGGGCCGGGCCAGCCCGCCGATCAGAGTGCCGACGTGCTTGCGGAGCTCCTCCGCCAAAGCCTCATTGGCCTCGAAGCCACCACGCAGGATGACGAAGCCGACCGGCGCCTGCCCCTTCAGCTCGTGGTGCACGCCGATGACCGCGGCTTCCGCGACGGCTTCGTGATCGACTAGCGCCGATTCGATCTCCATGGTGGAGAGGCGGTGTCCCGACACGTTCATCACGTCATCGACGCGCCCCAGCACCCACAGGAAACCCTGCTCGTCGCGCTTGGCTCCGTCGCCGGGGAAGTACTTGTCGGGGAAGCGCGACCAATAGGTCTCTTCAAAGCGCTCGCTGTCTCCCCAGATGCCGCGCAGCATGTGCGGCCAGGGTCGATCGAGCACCAGGTAGCCGCCGCCGGGTCCTTCGACCTCGACGCCGTCCTCATCGAGCAGCTTGGCCGAAACGCCGGGGAAGGGGGTGGTCGCCGAACCCGGCACGGTCGTCGTGATCCCCGGCAGCGGCGTGATCATGATTCCGCCGGTTTCGGTCTGCCACCAGGTGTCCACGATCGGGCAGCGGCCGCCGCCGATGTGGTGCAGATACCAAACCCAGGCCTCCGGGTTGATCGGCTCGCCGACGGTGCCGAGCAAACGCAGGCTTGAAAGATCATGCGCCGCCGGGTGTTCATCACCCCACTTCATGAAGGCACGGATCGCGGTGGGCGCGGTGTAGAAGACGGTGACGCCGTACTTCGCGCAGAGCTCCCAGAAGCGGTCCGGCTTCGGGTAGTCGGGGGCGCCTTCGTACATCACCTGCGTCACGCCGTTGGCCATCGGGCCAAACACGATGTAAGAGTGCCCGGTGATCCAGCCGATGTCGGCGGTGCACCAGTACACATCGCTCTCTGGCTTCAGGTCGAAGACCAGCTTCGAGGTAGCAAACGCACCGGTCATGTAACCGCCGGTCGTGTGCAGGATGCCCTTCGGCTGCCCGGTCGTTCCGCTGGTGTAGAGAATGAACAGCGGATCCTCGGCATCCATCGAGGCGGGCGCGCACTCGGTGCTCTGGCCGCTGACGAGCGCGTGCCAGTCCAGGTCGCGATCGGTGGCGGGTGCGGTCGATTCGATGCCTTCGCCGCGTTTCCAGACCAGGATACGCTCGACAGAAGGGCATTCTTCGATGGCCTCGTTGACGACCGCCTTCAGGTCGAGCAGCTTGCCGCGCCGCCAGCAGCCGTCGGCGCAGATCACCAGCTTGGCTTCCTGATCCTGGATGCGATCCTTCAGCGAGGTCGCCGAGAACCCGGCGAAAACCACCGAAAAGATCGCGCCGATCCGCGTGCAGGCGAGCACGGCCATGGCGAGCTCCGGCACCATCGGCATGTAGAGCGTCACGCGATCGCCCTTCTCGACGCCGAGCTGCTGGAGGCCGTTGGCGACCTGGCAGACTCCGGCGAGCATCTCGGCGTAACTCAGCGTGCGCGAATCCCCGGGTTCGCCTTCCCAGTGGTAGGCGACGCGATCGCCGTGCCCGGCGGCGACGTGCCGATCGAGGCACTGCACGCTCGCGTTGAGCTTGCCGTCGTGGAACCAGCGCGCATAGGGCGGATTCGACCAGTCGCAGATCTGGGTGAAGGGCTGGTCCCACTGCAGCTGCTCGGCCCAGGACTTCCACCACGCCTCCGGGTCGGCCTCAGCCTGCTCGTAGATGGCCGGGTCGGCGGCGTGCGCCTGGGCGACGAACTCGGCTGGCGGCGCAAAATGCCGATGTTCCTGGAGCAGAGTGTCGATCGTCTTGGGGGTCGAGGAGGAGCTCATGCTTGGCGAGGGGCGCTGCAGATGCCGCGGGGCGATTCGAGGACGAAGCGGGCGAGCTCGTCGACTTCGGGGACGGCGTGATCCAGAAGTTGCTGGGCTCCCGCGGTGGTGCCGTCCGGGTGCCTGAAGATAGCGAAGAGGGCGCGTCGAATCGCGCTTCGGGTGGGGTCGTCGAAGCCGGCGCGCTTCAGGCCGACGCTGTTCGGCCCGCGCCAGACCACGGGGTAGTTGCCGACCACAATCGAGAAGGGGGGAGCGTCCTGCGTGACCATGCAGCCCCCGCCGACCAGGGTCAGCCGGCCGACCCGTCCGAATTGATGGACCGCGGAGCCCATCGAAAGGAAGGCGCGCCGTCCGACCGTCGCGTGCCCGGCGACCGCCGACTGATTGACCATCACGACCTCGTCCTCGACGGTCGCGTTGTGGCCTACATGAGAACCGGCCATCATCATGACCCCGTTGCCGACTCGGGTGACCCCCTCCTTCGTTGCACGGTGAACGGTCACATGTTCGTGGATTTGACAGTGAGATCCGATTTCCACACTTGTACGTTCTCCCGAATATGCCTTATCTTGGGGCTCGGATCCGAGGACGGAGTGAGAGCCAACTGTTGTCGATGCACCGATTTGCGTGCGTCCGCAAAGGCGCACAAAGGGGTGCAGGCGACAGTGATCTCCCAGTTCGACCCCGGGCTCGATCACGCAGTAGGGACCGACTTCGACGCCGACTCCGAGTTCGGCTCCCGGCATCACCACAGCCGTCGGATGGACGGCGGTCTCCTGAGTTTCCATGCGCTAAGGATAGAAAATGCTTCAAACAGGGAGACCTCTCTCCGTATTCTCGACAACGAAGCTCTCGAGCAGTTTCGGGATCCCTCGCTCCGTGCGTCCCTCCTTCCGCCTACTTCCCCTTCCGGCGGTGGCGCTCGCCTTTTTGGCGGCCGTTGCCGGCTTTGCGCCGACAGCGGCTTCTCAAGAGGCAGCTGACCCCGGCTATCAGCGCACCTACACCATCCACGCGGACGCCTGCTGGCTGCCGGGTGGTCGTGTGGTGGAACCGGCCTTTGTCACCATCGACAAGGGCCGCATCGCTGGGGTCTCCACGCGCGCACCGCGCGAGCGCAACACTCCCTTCGGCGTGCAGAAGCCGACGATCCTGCGGGTCGAAGGCACACTGGCACCAGCCATCGTCGACGCCTGGTCGGGCCTGCCCATGGCCGGCCGCGATGGCGGTCGCCGCCCGCTGCCCCAGTCGCGTCTCGCGGAGGACCTGCCGGTTCTGGTCGCTGGAGCGGATCCGGGCCTAGCGGCGCGCGTTCAAGCGCTGCGCAACTCGGGGGTCGGCGTGGTCTACCTCGGCCGCACCGATGGCAATCTGCAGCGTGGTCTGGGGGTGGTCGCGGGCTTCTCCGTCGACAATCTTCCCTACGACATGGGTGGAGACTGGCTCGATCTCTCGGGAGCAGGCGCAGGCGGCGCCGCCCAGATCCGAGCCCAGGACCTGAAGGCCACCTTCGCCTCCGCGGTCGCGCTGCGCGATGCGCGGGATGACTTCGACGAGAAGCTCGAGAAGTACGAAGAAGACCTGAAGAAGTACGAAGAGGACTTCAAGAAGTACCTCGAAGAGCAGAAGAAGGCCGAGAAGGGCGGGGGCAAGGCCCGCGCCGAGGATCCCAAGCAGGACGCCAAGAAGGATGACAAGCGGCCCAAGCGTCCGAAGCGCCCGGCTCCGCCGAAGCGCAACGTCGCCGGCGACCTGATTCTCGACGCCATCGACGGCAAGCTGCCGGTGCGCGTCCAGGCCGACAGCGGCGCGGTCGTGGCCGCCGCCCTGGACGTGGCCGAAGAGCATCACCTCAAGATGCTGCTGGTCAACGCAGCGGGCGGAACGGCGCACGCCGACCGCATGGCGGATCTCGGGGTCGGTGTCGTACTCGATCTTTCCCGTCAGCTCGCCGGCGACGACGCGCTGGCCCAGGACTTCCTCGCCTATTCCAAGGCGGGCGTGCAAGTGGCGCTCGGTTCGGGCGGCCGTGACCTCGGTCCGATGATGCTCACCCTGGCCGGCGAACTCGTCGCCCATGGGGTCGACCAGCAGGATGTCTGGGCGGCGCTCACCAGCACCCCGGCCGAGCTGCTCGGCCTGGGCGGTCAGGCCGGCGCGCTGCAGGGTGGCGCGATCGGCTCCATGATTCTCTTCGGCGGGGCGCATCCCTTTGATGCCTCCGGCGTCTTCCGCTCCCACCAGCCCAAGTAACGCGGTGCTTCTCGCCACATCCCTCCTCGCCCTCGCTCCGGCACTTCCAGCCCAGGAAGCCAAGGCCCAGGGGCCCGTCTGGGCGCTGCAGCCCACGCACGTCATTCTCCCCGACGGCTCCACCGCCGAAGGGCAGACGGTGCTAGTCCAGGGCGGTCGCATTCTCGGCGTCGGCGCCGACCTCGAGCTGCCAAGCGGCGCGCGCCGCTGGAAGCTCGACGGGGTGCTCGCGCCCGGTTTCGTCGACGCCTTCAGCGCCTACGGCACCGACGCCCCGGCCCAGGAAGATTCGCGCGCGCTCACCCCGATGCTGCGCGCTTACGACGCGGTCGATCTCGACGGCGACGACTGGGGCAAGCTCGTGGAAGCCGGGATCACCAGCGCTCATGTGCTGCCCGAGCCCAACAACATCCAGTCCGGATGGGGGGCGCTGGTCGCCAGCGCCGGTAAGGACCGCATGCTGGTCGGCCGCACCCGTCAGGTGCTTTCGATGGTGATCAGCCGGGTCGGCGATCCGGCCTTCGGTCCCAGCAGTCTGGCCGGCGCCATCGAGCTGCTGCAAGGCGCCGACACCGCCCGCGTCCCCGGCGTGGCCGACCGCGGGGTGCTCGCCCACGTCGATGACTCGGCCGCGATTCGCGCCATCCGCGAAGCCGTCGGCAAGGAAGTCGACACGCGCTGGATGATGTGGGGCGACGCCGCTAGCTACGGCGGCGAACTGCGCGGTCAGTACGCCGGCATGCCCATCCCCGGGGTGGGTGCCTGGACCCCGCGCGGCCTCGAGACCCTGAAGCGCCTGCACAAGGCCGGCGTCAAGGTCTGCTTCGGGACCTGGAGCCCGAACGGAGCCGCTCAGCCCGGCGATCTGCGCCGCGCCGCGGCCACCATGTCCCGGCTCACCGGTGATCCCAAGGCCGCGATGGCTGCGATCACCAGCAACGCGGCCGCTTTCATCGGCTCCGACCAGGTCGGCGCCATCGAAAAGGGCCGTCGCGCCGACCTCGTGCTGTGGTCGGCCCATCCGCTCGATCCTTCCGCGCAGATCCGCGCCGTGCTGATTCACGGCGAAGCTGCGCACCGTGTCACTGATTCGGAGTAACCCATGCTTCTCACTCCGCTCCTCGCTTCGCTGCTCAGCTTCGCGCCGGCCGACACGCCGGACGAACCGCAGCCCGCTTCCGTCTCTTCCTACGTGGTCGACGTGCTGCACGTCGGCGATGGACAGGTGCTCAAGAACGTCGTCGTCACCGTGACCGACGGCAAGGTGAGCGCCGTCATTCCTGGTGGAGACGCACCCGATGGGGCCACGCGCCTTGAAGGCGTGCACATGACCCCGGGCCTCGTCGACGCCTTCAGCTACATGGCCGTCGACGGCGACACCGTCGAGCAGTCGCGCGAGACGACTGCCAGCCTCAAGCTGTCGACGACGATCGATCTCGACAGCCCATCCTTCGCGCGCGCTGCGTCGGAGGGCGTCACCACGGCCTTTCTCACCCCCGATTCGCTCAACGCGTTCGGTGGTCTGGCGGCCATCGTCAAGACGGCCGGCGGCCAGCCCGCCGACCTGTTCGCCGACGAAGGCGCTTCGGCCAAGCTGGTGCACGATGCCGCCGCGCTGAAGATCAGCCTCGGCAACGACGTGGCCATGGGCAACCGCACGCCGGGCCGGGTGCCGAACAGCTTCTTCATTCGCCGTCCGACCACGCGCATGGGCACGGTCTGGGCGATCCGCAGCACCTTCTACAACGCGATGCGTTACGCCGAGGCGCGCGAGGCCGGAGAAGCCGATTACCACGCCGACTACGAGGCGGTCCTCGCGGCGATGCGCGGCGAGATTCCGATCCGCGTCCACGCCCGTCGCAACAACGACGTGCAGACCGCGCTGCGCCTCGCGGCCGAGTTCCAGTGGCCGGGCTTCGTCATCGAAGAAGGCACCGAGGCGCATCGCGCCTCGCAGCTGCTGGCCGCTGCCGGCGTGCCGGTCGTCGCGGGCCCGGGTTACGACAACCGTCAGCGCGCGATCGCGCAGGGGCCGACCCTCGAACAGCTGCGCTTCCTCGCTGCTCCGCCGCAGATCTGCTGCGAGCACCTGCATGAAGACGCCTTCGTGGTCGAGCTGGGTGCCTTCCCGGTCTTCCCGCACCACCATGAGTGCGACGTCGATGGCAGCGCGCAGCATTACGAAGAGATCCCGCGCAACGAGTGGGGGATCCCGATCGACCCGCACGATCCGCTGCATCACGAGCACGAAGAGCACAGCGAAGTCGACCCGATGCTTCCGGAGAACGAGCTGGTGCGCGATGTGGTCCTCAGCATCGGCGGCGAGCGTCTGGCCAGCGGCCTGAACCGCGGTCGCTTCACGGAAGGCGACCAGGCCACGCCGGCGCTGCCCGCGCTCTTGCACCAGGCTGGGGTCCCGATGGCCATCGGTGGCGCCGAGGCGCACGACGCCGCGGCCACGGAAGCCAGCCTGATTCATCAGGCCCGTCGTGCCGTCGCGTACGGCCTGCCGCGCGATCAGGCGATCGCTTCGATCACCTCGCGTGCTGCCGCTCTGTGCGGCCTCGGCGACCGAGTTGGCTCGGTCGCAGTCGGCATGGATGCCGACCTGGTTCTGTGGTCGGGCGATCCGCTCGAGCACTCCTCCCGCCCCTTGCTCGTCGTCGTGGACGGCGAAGTCGTCGTCGACAACCGTTGATCCTCACCGTCTAGCACCTCGGAGAACATGATCCCCTCCCGATCCCTCTTCCCCACTCTGGCCCTCGGCCTGCTCGCAGCACCGGCCGTCGCCCAGGATGGCGCCGTTGCGGTGCGCGCCGGCAAGGTCATCACCGGCCCCGGCCAGGTCATCGAGAACGGCACCGTCGTCGTTCAGAACGGTCGCATCGTGGCCGTGGGTGGCGCCGACCTTGAGGTCCCCTTCGACGTCCTGCTTCATGAGCATCCGGATGCCGTGCTGTTCGCCGGCTTCCTCGAGGCGCACTCCTCGAACGGCATGGACCGTCCGAACGAGAACGTGCCGGTCGCTCCCTTTCTCGACGTCGCGGATTCCATCGATCCGGTTTCCTTCTTCTACGAGAACGAGCTGCGCGGTGGCGTCACCGGCATCGGCATCATCCCGGGCAACAACACGGTGATCGGCGGCATGGGCCGCGTGGTCGCTCCGCACGGCATGACGGTCGAGCACATGTCGCTGGGCGATGGGATGGGCATGAAGATCGCCATCGGCCCGCGCTTCGGCTGGAGCCGCAGCGCCCAGCTCGCGGAGCTGCGCGAAGCCGAAGAGGCCCTGGTCGATGCACTGCGCCGCAAGGGGCAGGAGCTGCTCGATCAGCAGGCCGCGGAAGACGACGCTGCCGCAGCAGGCGACGAGCCGGCGGACAGCGCCGGCGACGGCGACGCCCAGGATGACGCCGGCGGCTTCGTTCGCTTCGGCGACGACTATCCGGGCAAGGCTCTGATCTCCGAGGAAGACCTCGACGACGGTCAGCGCGGCCTGGTTCACATCCTCAACGGCGATGTGCGCCTGTGGCTGTCCTGCCCAACCGCCACCGACGTCGCGCACGGCATGCGCTGGGCAAGCGAGCGGGGCCTCGAGAAGGTGGTCTACGTCGTCTCGGCCGATGCGCACAAGGCAGCCGACATGCTGGCCGAGGCCAACGCGATGGTCGCCCTGGTGGGTGGCCTCGAGGCCGTCGAGATCGACCCGGTCTCGGGCAAGGAAGAGCGCACTTTCGCGCCGACCGTGTTCGCCGAGAAGGGCATCACCTTCTCGATCGGCTCGGAGAAGGGCCGGATGGGCCCGGACCGCCTGGGTTATCAGGCCGCGCTGTGCATGCGCGAAGGCATGAGCCGCGCCGACGCGATGGCGCTGGTCACCGCCAACCCCGCCAAGCTGTGGGGCATGGAAGGTCAGGTCGGCACGCTGGTCGAAGGCGCGCTCGGCAACTTCACTCTGATGAGTGGCGATCCGCTCGCCGCGGATTCCCAGGTCCTGCACGTCTTCGTGCGCGGCAACCACGTCTACGACCGCTCGAAGGATGAGCGTCTGCAGCGTCTGCTGGAGGGTCGCAACCAGTGAAACGATTCTTGATCCTGGCCGCGTTGGCCGCGGTCGCTGCGCCAGCAGCGATCTCGGGCCTGGGCGGCGACGAGGTCGCGCCGGCGCCGGCCTGGCTGGAGGGCGGTGATGCCGGTCTCCAGGCCTACCGCGCCGCGAAGATCTACGTGGACGGCACCACCGTTCACGAGGATGCCTACCTGCTGGTGCGGGATGGCAAAGTGGCGGCGATCGTGGCCGACGAAGCCGAGCTGCCGCCCTTTCTTGAGCTGAAGGATCTGGGTGACGTCACGGTCATGCCCGGTCTGGTCGCGGCCGATAGCCCGCTGACCGGCAACGGCAACCAGGGCGATCGTTCGATGGCGGCGCACCGTCGCGCCTACGACGACTTCGATCCCTTCCTCGACATGGACCGCGTGCTCGAGCGCGGGATCACCACCTTCTACCTGTCGCCGGACCGCCGCCGTTTGGTGGGGGGCCGCGGTGCGGTGGTGAAGGCGGCCGGCGCGGACCGCGTGCTGCGCGAAGCCAGCGACCTGCGTGTTTCCCTGCGCCCCGAGGCGTACAACCCGCCGG